>NZ_JBVIVK010000019.1:123820-140419 GCF_055595715.1 Streptomyces sp. NPDC040410 | reverse complement strand
CCTCCGGGCGCTTCCCTTCGGTCTTGCGTTTCCGACTCTACCAGATCTTTCCGACCCGATTTCCTCGGCGCTTTCCAGGTTCCCGCTCTCGCGTTCCCCTTTCCGGCGGTTCCGACTTTATCAGAGGTTCTGAGCCGGAATTCCCGCCCCCTCGGGGACTGGATCCGGTGCTCCGGAGTAACCGGGTACCCGTCAGGCGGAGCCGTAAACGTACTGGAGCGGGGCTCCCCGATGCAAATCGACGGGCCCCGCTCCGAGTTCACGCGTACGAGGAGTCGTACACAGGTCAGACCTCGACCACCACCGGGAGGATCATCGGCCTGCGGCGGTACGTGTCCGAGACCCACTTGCCCAGCGTGCGGCGGACGAGTTGCTGCAGCTGGTGGGGCTCCACGATGCCGTCCTGGGCCGTACGCTCCAGCACCTCGGTGATCTTCGGGATGACATCGGCGAAGGCCGAGTCCTCGATGCCGGAGCCGCGGGCCTGGACGTGCGGGCCGCCTGTGATCTTGCCGTTCGACGCATCGATGACCACGAAGACCGAGATGATGCCCTCGTCGCCCAGGATCTTGCGGTCCTTCAGCGCCGGCTCGCCCACGTCACCGACCGAGAGGCCGTCGACGTACACGTAACCCGCCTGGACCTTGCCCGAGATCTTGGCCTTGCCCTCGACGAGGTCGACGACCACGCCGTCCTCGGCGATGACGATGCGGTCGTGCGGGACTCCGGTCATGGCGCCCAGCTCGGCGTTGGCGCGCAGGTGGCGCCATTCGCCGTGGACCGGCATCAGGTTCTTCGGGCGGCAGATGTTGTAGAAGTACAGCAGCTCGCCCGCGGACGCGTGGCCCGAGACGTGGACCTTGGCGTTGCCCTTGTGGATGACGTTCGCGCCCCAGCGGGTCAGGCCGTTGATCACGCGGTAGACCGCGTTCTCGTTGCCGGGGATCAGGGACGACGCCAGGATCACCGTGTCGCCCTCGACGATGCGGATCTGATGGTCCCTGTTGGCCATCCGGGACAGGGCCGCCATCGGTTCGCCCTGGGAGCCCGTGCAGACCAGGACCACCTCGTGGTCCTGCAGGTCGTCGAGTGTCTTGACGTCCACGACCAGGCCCGGCGGGACCTTCAGGTAGCCCAGGTCGCGTGCGATGCCCATGTTCCGGACCATCGAGCGGCCGACGAAGGCGACCCGGCGGCCGTACTCGTGCGCCGCGTCGAGGATCTGCTGGATGCGGTGGACGTGGCTGGCGAAGCTCGCCACGATGATTCGCTTGCTGGCGCCGGCGAAGACCTGCCGCAGCACGTTCGAGATGTCGCGCTCGGGCGGGACGAAGCCCGGAACCTCGGCGTTCGTCGAGTCGGCGAGGAGCAGGTCGATGCCTTCCTCGCTCAGCCGTGCGAACGCGTGTAGATCCGTGAGGCGACCGTCCATCGGGAGCTGGTCCATCTTGAAGTCGCCCGTGTGCACCACCATGCCGGCGGGCGTGCGGATGGCCACCGCCAGGGCGTCGGGGATGGAGTGGTTGACCGCGATGAACTCGCAGTCGAAGGGGCCGACGCGCTCGCGGTTCCCCTCCGCCACCTCGAGGGTGTACGGGCGGATGCGGTGCTCCTGGAGCTTGGCCTCGATGAGCGCGAGGGTCAGCTTGGAGCCGATCAGCGGGATGTCCGGCTTCTCGCGGAGCAGGAAGGGGACGCCGCCGATGTGGTCCTCGTGGCCATGGGTGAGGACGATGCCCTCGATGTCGTCGAGGCGGTCCCTGATGGACGAGAAGTCGGGCAGGATCAGGTCGATTCCGGGCTGCTCCTCCTCGGGGAAGAGCACGCCGCAGTCGACGATCAGGAGACGGCCGCCGTACTCGAAGACCGTCATGTTTCGGCCGATCTCACCGAGGCCGCCGAGCGGGGTGACCCGGAGGCCGCCTTCGGGGAGCGGCGGGGGCGGGGCCAGTTCAGGATGCGGATGACTCAAAAGACTCTCCTCACCACGCACGCCACGTACCGGTAGGGCACGTGGCGCGCGTGACGTTCGTGCAGAAGCAGTTGTCGTTGTCTGCGCAGGCACCGGTGGCCTGCTTATTCAGTTGTGAAGCCTGGTTGCGCGACCGGCCGCGCGAAGTCTGGTGTCAGAGCTGTACCCCGCCGGCGGCAAGATCGATCTTGAGCTGCTCGATCTCTTCGGGCGCGAGCTCCACCATGGGCGCGCGCAGCGGCCCGGCGGGCAGGCCCTGGAGGGCGAGCGCCGCCTTGGTGGTCATGACGCCCTGGGTGCGGAACATGCCGGTGTAGACCGGGAGCAGCTGCTGGTGGATCTCGGTCGCCTTCTGGACGTCACCGGCGACGTACGCCTCGACCAGGGCTCGCAGCTCGGGGGTGACCACGTGGCCGACGACCGAGACGAAGCCGACCGCGCCCACGGAGAGCAGGGGCAGGTTCAGCATGTCGTCGCCGGAGTACCAGGCGAGGCCGGAGCGGGCGATGGCCCAGCTGGCGCGGCCGAGGTCGCCCTTGGCGTCCTTGTTGGCGAGGATGCGCGGGTGCTCGGCGAGGCGGACGAGCGTCTCGGTGTTGATCGGGACGCCGCTGCGGCCGGGGATGTCGTACAGCATGACCGGCAGCTCGGCGGCGTCGGCGACGGCCGTGAAGTGCCGGTACAGGCCTTCCTGCGGGGGCTTGTTGTAGTACGGGGTGACGACCAGGAGGCCGTGCGCGCCCACCTGCTCCGCCGCGCGGGCGAGCTCGATGCTGTGGTGGGTGTCGTTGGTGCCGACGCCTGCGACGACGTGGGCACGGTCGCCGACGGCTTCCAGGACGGCTCGTACGAGATCCGATTTCTCCGCGTCGCTGGTGGTGGGGGACTCGCCGGTGGTGCCGTTGATGATCAGGCCGTCGTTGCCTGCGTCCACCAGATGGGTTGCGAGCCGCTGTGCGCCGTCGAGGTCGAGTGCGCCGTCCGCCGTGAAGGGCGTGACCATGGCGGTGAGGACCCGCCCGAAGGGGGTCTGCGGAGTGGAGGTCGGAGCCATGGGTAACACGCTACTCGCTGCTCAAGGCGTGGTCTTCCCTCGGGGCAGGCGACAAGTCGCGACAAAGGTGGAACCCGGCACTGCCTGCTCGGGGGTTCAAGCAGTGCCGGGTCCGTTTGATCAGGCTAGATGAACTTCTCTAAATGCCGCAATACGGACACTTCGCACGGCTGACCCGTACATCAGTGCCCGACGGGCAGCCGTGCGTTACGGCGCCACACGGCCGTTCGCGTTGAAGGCGGCGTAGGTGAGCGGCATGAGCCTGGCCCACTCGGCCTCCATCTTCTCGCCGACCATCTCGATCTCGCGCTGCGGGAAGGACGGCACCTTGGCCATTTCGTGCTGGGTGCGCAGGCCGAGGAAGTGCATCAGCGAGCGGGCGTTGCAGGTGGCGTACATCGAGGAGAACAGGCCGACGGGGAGGACCGCGCGGGCGACCTCACGGGCGACGCCGGCGGCGAGCATCTCCCGGTAGGCCTCGTACGCGTGCCGGTACGAGTCCTCCATGACACGGCCGACCAGCTCCTGCTGGGCCCGGGTGCCCTCCACGAAGACGTACTTGCCCGGGCGGCCCTCCTGAACGAGCTTGCGGGACTCGTCGGGAACGTAGAAGACCGGCTCCAGCTCCCGGTACCGGCCCGACTCCTCGTTGTACGACCAGCCCACGCGGTGCCGCATGAACTCGCGGAAGACGAAGATCGGGGCGCTGATGAAGAACGTCATCGAGTTGTGCTCGAACGGGCTTCCGTGCCGGTCGCGCATGAGGAAGTTGATCAGGCCCTTGGAGCGCTCGGGGTCCTTGCCCAGTTCGTCCAGGGACTGCTCGCCGACGGTCGAGACGCGGGCGGCGAAGAGCACGTCGGCGTCGGACGCGGTGTGCTTGACCAGCTCGACGGTGACGTCGCTGCGGAAGCTGGGCTTGGGGTCGTCGGCGGGGTTGTCGGTCACGGCTCGGAGGGTCCTTCCCATTACTTCTCTCGGGCGGCGCCCACTCTACGGCCCGCCGAACGGGACCTTCACTGCCGTGACCGAGTGAAGTTGGCGAAACCGGGCACCTTTTGGGGCACTCACAGGCGTCCGAGGGGCACTGAGCCGGGGGGGCTGACCCCATCCGGACCCTCAAGGGTGGTGAGCAGGGACACAGGTCGATAACCTCACCGGGCACAGCCCATGCGTGGATTGAGTGAGGACCAGCCGTGCCCCTGCCTTTCCTGACGGCCGACCGTGCTTTCGACGTTGCGGACGACGCCGCGCTGCCTTTCGACGACCGCGACCGCTGGCGGCGCCCCTACCGGGTCGGTCCGTGGCGGGTGGGCGTGGCCGCGCTCCTGCTGCTGCTCGCCTCGTACGTGCTGTGCGCGGCGGTCATCATCGCGCTGACCGGCTCGGTGACGGAGGCCGGCATTGTGCTCGGCACGGCGCTGCTCGTCATCGCCGGTGCCCTGCGGCTGCTGCGCGCGGGCGTGTGGGTGAGTGCCCATGGGGTGCGTCACGTGGGCTTCTTCGCCACGCGCACGGTGCCCTGGGAGCGGGTCGCCGCCGTACGCACGGTGCAGCAGCCGGTGCGCTGGATGGGACTGCCGCGCACGGTTCAGGGGCAGGCGCTGCTCCTCGTGCGCACGGATGGTGCGGCGGAGGACGTGGCGCCGCTGCTGACCACGCACAACGCGGACTTCCTGGCGCGCGGCGAGGCCTTCGACCGGGCGGCGGACTCGGTCGAGGCGTGGGCCGAGGAGTACCGGCGGGGCTGACCTTCGTGTGATGGGGCCCGGTCCACGTGCGCGGACCTGGCCCCATCACATGAAGAGGAAGCGCTACCCAGACGTCCTTACCGAGGGGTTTGGTGCAGGGCGATCGCCCGTTGCATCGCCTTGCGGGCGCGCGGGGTGTCGCGGGCGTCGTGGTAGGCGACGGCGAGACGGAACCAGCTGCGCCAGTCCTCGGGTGCCGCCTCCGTCTCGGCCTTGCGCCTGGCGAAGACCTCGTCGGCCGAGTCGCGGTCGATGCGGCCGCCCGGGGTCCGCTTCAGCTCGTCGACGGGCAGGCCGCCCTCGGCGTCGAGTTCGGCGGCGAGGGCGTTGGCCCTGCGGACGAACTGGGTGTTCTTCCAGAGGAACCACAGGCCGATCACCGGGAGGATCAGGACAGCGATCCCGAAGGTGACGGTCACAAGCGTGCCGGACTGTATGAGCATGACGCCGCGGCTGCCGACCAGGACGAAGTAGACGACGAGGACGGCGGCCGTGACGGCGTAGGAGAGCTTCGCGCGCATGACGTCAGGGCTCAGTTCAGGTCGAGGAAGTGTTCCAGGCCGAGGGTCAGGCCCGGAGTGCTCACCACACGGCGGACGCCGAGCAGGATGCCCGGCATGAAGCTGCTGTGGTGCAGGGAGTCGTGGCGGACGGTCAGGGTCTCGCCCTCGCCGCCGAGCAGGACCTCCTGGTGGGCGAGCAGGCCGCGCAGGCGGACCGCGTGCACCGGGACGCCGTCGACGTTCGCGCCGCGGGCGCCGTCCAGGGCGGTGACCGTGGCGTCCGGTGCCGGGGCGGAGCCCGCCTTCGCCCGCGCTTCGGCGATGAGCTGGGCGGTGCGCGTCGCTGTGCCGCTAGGGGCGTCCACCTTGTTCGGGTGGTGCAGTTCGACGATCTCGACCGACTCGAAGTACGGCGCGGCGATCTGCGCGAACTTCATGGTCAGCACGGCCCCGATGGAGAAGTTGGGCGCGATGAGCACGCCCGTCTGAGGGGACTGGGCGAGCCGGCTCTTCAGCTGTGCGAGGCGCTCGTCGGTCCAGCCGGTCGTACCGACGACCGCGTGGATGCCGTGGCGGACGCAGAAGTCGAGGTTGTCCATGACCGAGGCGGGGGTCGTCAGCTCGACGGCCACCTGAGCGCCCGTCTCGGCCAGGGTCTCCAGCGTGTCGCCCCGGCTCAGGGCGGCCACCAGCTCCATGTCCTCGGCGGCCTCGACGGCCCGTACGGCCTCCGACCCGATACGGCCCTTCGCACCGAGGACCGCCACGCGCAGCTTGCTCATCTCTGTTGCTTCCTTACCGAAGACGGACGGTTGTTAGGCGACGGCGTCGTGCAGACGGGACGCCTGCTTGTCCTTGAGGGGGCCGATGACCGACAGCGACGGCCGCCGGCCCAGGATGTCGCGGGCGACGGAGCGGATGTCGTCCGGGGTGACCGAGGCTATCCGGGCCAGCATGTCGTCGACGGACATCTGCTCGCCCCAGCACAGTTCGCTCTTGCCGATACGGTTCATCAGCGCGCCGGTGTCCTCAAGACCGAGGACCGTGGAGCCCTGGACCTGACCGATGGCGCGTTCTATCTCGTCGTCGGACAGGCCGTGCTCGGCTACGTGGTCGAGTTCGTCGCGGCAGATCTTCAGCACGTCGTGGACCTGGCTCGGGCGGCAGCCGGCGTAGACGCCGAACAGGCCGCAGTCGGCGAAGCCGGAGGTGTAGGAGTACACGCTGTAGGCCAGGCCGCGCTTCTCGCGGACCTCCTGGAACAGCCGGGACGACATCCCGCCGCCGAGGGCCGTGTTGAGGACACCGAGGGCCCAGCGGCGCTCGTCCGTGCGGGCCAGGCCCGGCATGCCGAGGACGACATGCGCCTGCTCGGTCTTGCGGCCGACCAGTTCGACCCGGCCGGCGGTGCGCAGGGCGCGGCGGCCGTCGCGGGGGGCGATCGGCGTGGCGCCGGGGTTCTTGAAGGCGCCGGCCTTCTCGAAGGCGCCACGGACCTGTCGTACGACCTTGTGGTGGTCGATGTTGCCGGCGGCCGCGACCACGAGGTGGGTCGGGTCGTAGTGCTTCTTGTAGAAGCGGCGGATGCGGTCCGCGGTGAGGGCGTTGACGGTGTCGACCGTGCCGAGGACGGGGCGGCCGAGGGGGTTGTCACCGAACATGGTGTGCGCGAACAGGTCGTGCACGCAGTCGCCCGGGTCGTCCTCCGTCATGGCGATCTCTTCGAGGATCGCGCCGCGCTCGACGTCGACGTCCTCCTCGAGGATGAGGGAGCCCGTCAGCATGTCGCAGACGACGTCGATGGCCAGCGGCAGGTCGGTGTCGAGCACGCGCGCGTAATAGCACGTGTACTCCTTCGCCGTGAACGCGTTCATCTCGCCGCCGACCGCGTCGATCGCGGAGGAGATGTCGAGGGCGGACCTGCGCGTCGTGCCCTTGAAGAGCAGGTGCTCGAGGTAGTGCGTGGCGCCGTTCAGGGACGGCGTCTCGTCACGGGAGCCCACGTGCGCCCAGATGCCGAAGGTCGCCGAGCGGACCGAGGGCAGGGTCTCGGTGACGATGCGCAGGCCGCCCGGGAGGGTCGTCTTGCGGACCGTGCCGATGCCGTTCATGCCCTTGATGAGGGTTTGGGTACGGGCGACGGCCCGCGCCTCCGAGGAGGTGCGGGCCGTCGCCGTCGAGCTACTCGACGTCACTTGTCGGTGTCGTCCTTCTTCTCGGTGTCGCCTTCGCCCTCGATCACGGGGATGAGGGAGAGCTTGCCGCGGGAGTCGATCTCGGCGATCTCGACCTGGACCTTGGCGCCCACGCCGACCACGTCCTCGACGTTCTCCACGCGCTTGCCGCCGGCCAGCTTGCGGATCTGCGAGATGTGCAGCAGACCGTCCTTGCCCGGGAGCAGGGAGACGAACGCACCGAAGGTGGTCGTCTTCACGACCGTACCGAGGTAGCGCTCGCCGACCTCCGGCATGGTCGGGTTGGCGATGCCGTTGATCGTGGCGCGGGCGGCCTCTGCGGCCGGGCCGTCGGCGGCACCGATGTAGATGGTGCCGTCGTCCTCGATCGTGATCTCGGCGCCGGTGTCCTCCTGGATCTGGTTGATCATCTTGCCCTTGGGGCCGATGACCTCACCGATCTTGTCGACCGGGATCTTCACAGTGATGATCCGCGGCGCGTTCGGAGACATCTCGTCCGGCGTGTCGATCGCTTCCATCATCACGTCGAGGATGTGGAGGCGGGCGTCACGGGCCTGCTTGAGGGCGGCGGCCAGGACGGAGGCCGGGATGCCGTCCAGCTTGGTGTCGAGCTGGAGGGCGGTCACGAACTCCTTGGTGCCGGCGACCTTGAAGTCCATGTCGCCGAAGGCGTCCTCCGCACCGAGGATGTCGGTGAGGGCGACGTAGTGCGTCTCGCCGTTGATCTCCTGGGAGATCAGGCCCATGGCGATACCGGCGACCGGGGCCTTCAGGGGCACACCGGCGTTCAGCAGCGACATGGTGGAGGCGCAGACCGAGCCCATGGACGTGGAGCCGTTGGAGCCGAGGGCCTCGGACACCTGGCGGATCGCGTACGGGAACTCCTCGCGCGTCGGCAGGACCGGCACGATGGCGCGCTCGGCGAGGGCGCCATGGCCGATCTCACGGCGCTTCGGGGAGCCGACGCGGCCGGTCTCGCCGACGGAGTACGGCGGGAAGTTGTAGTTGTGCATGTAGCGCTTGCGGGTCACCGGGGAGAGGGTGTCCAGCTGCTGCTCCATGCGGAGCATGTTCAGGGTGGTGACGCCCAGGATCTGGGTCTCGCCACGCTCGAACAGCGCCGAACCGTGAACCCGCGGGATGGCCTCGACCTCGGCGGCGAGGGTACGGATGTCCGTCACCCCACGGCCGTCGATGCGCGTCTTCTCCTTGATCACGCGCTCACGGACCAGCTGCTTGGTGAGCGAGCGGTACGCGGCGGAGATCTCCTTCTCGCGGCCCTCGAACTCCGGCAGGAGCTTCTCGGCGGCAAGCGCCTTGACGCGGTCCAGCTCGGACTCGCGCTCCTGCTTGCCGGCGATGGTGAGCGCCTGGGCGAGCTCGGGGCGGACGGCGGCCGTGAGCGCCTCCAGGACGTCGTCCTGGTAGTCGAGGAAGACCGGGAACTCGCCGGTCGGCTTGGCGGCCTTCGCGGCGAGGTCGGCCTGGGCCTTGCAGAGCACCTTGATGAAGGGCTTCGCGGCGTCCAGACCGGCGGCGACGACCTCCTCGGTCGGCGCCTCGGCGCCGCCCTTGACCAGCTGGATGGTCTTCTCGGTGGCCTCGGCCTCGACCATCATGATCGCGACGTCGCCGTCCTCCAGGACGCGACCGGCGACGACCATGTCGAAAACGGCGTCCTCGAGCTCGGTGTGCGTCGGGAACGCCACCCACTGGCCGTTGATCAGCGCGACGCGGACGCCGCCGATCGGGCCGGAGAAGGGCAGACCGGCCAGCTGCGTGGACGCGGAGGCGGCGTTGATCGCCACGACGTCGTACAGGTGGTCCGGGTTGAGCGCCATGATCGTGGCGACGACCTGGATCTCGTTGCGCAGGCCCTTCTTGAAGGACGGGCGCAGCGGGCGGTCGATCAGTCGGCAGGTGAGGATGGCGTCCTCGGAGGGACGGCCCTCACGGCGGAAGAAGCTGCCGGGGATCTTGCCGGCGGCGTACATCCGCTCCTCGACGTCCACCGTCAGCGGGAAGAAGTCGAGCTGGTCCTTGGGGTTCTTGGAGGCGGTGGTGGCCGACAGCACCATGGTGTCGTCGTCCAGGTACGCCACGGCGGAGCCGGCGGCCTGCTTGGCCAGGCGGCCCGTCTCGAAGCGGATGGTGCGGGTGCCGAAGGAGCCGTTGTCGATGACGGCCTCGGCGTAGTGGGTCTCGTTCTCCACTAGCGTTTTCTCCTCGTCTTCGTCCCGCCTCGCCCGTGTGGCGGGGGGACGGTTGCGGAGAAGCGCTCCGTCTGGTGCGGGCCGGTCTTCGATCGAAGCACCCGGGGCTTGCTTCCCCCGGGGGCCACTACCGAGGACCGGCGGCGGCGAGGTGCGCTTCTCCTCGTTCGTCTTGTGATGTCGCCCTACCCGTGCGGGTACGCGCCATCACGCTGTGTCGTGCGTATTGCGTTGTGCTACCACAGTACAAAGGGGTGGCAACAGTCCGCACGTACAGCAAAGGGAGCGGCCCCCTTCGATCGGGAACCGCTCCCTTCACGGCGTCTTACTTGGCGCCCGCGGCACCGCGGCGGATGCCGAGGCGGTCGACCAGCGCACGGAAGCGCTGGATGTCCTTCTTGGCAAGGTACTGCAGCAGGCGGCGGCGCTGACCGACCAGGATCAGCAGACCACGGCGGGAGTGGTGGTCGTGCTTGTGGGTCTTGAGGTGCTCGGTCAGGTCCGAGATCCGGCGCGAGAGCATGGCGACCTGGACCTCGGGGGAGCCGGTGTCGCCCTCCTTCTGGCCGAACTCGGTGATGATCTGCTTCTTCGTCGCGGCGTCGAGCGGCACGCGTACTCCTCGTAGTCTTGTGTGGCCACCGAGTGCCCCCGGTCTTTGTCTCGGGGGAGCTTCCGTTACTCGGGAGGCGGGGATCCGCTGGGCGCGGCCTCCAGAGCGGTGGGCTCCGGGGGTGCGTACACAAACGGCCGTCACACAGGGTACCAGGAGGTGAGGGGCACTCTCACCTCGGTATCAGAACCACCCGGAGGAGCCGGGGAGGGCCACTAGGGTGAGCGCTCGGATCGTTTCGTACGTCTGGAACGTCGGGAAGGGGTGTCGCTGCGGCATGGCGGAGACGGAAGAGGAGATCAAGGCGCGCAAGGAGCGGGAGAGGGACGAGCTGTACGCGCTCGACATCTCCGGCGTCGAGTGGCAGAGCGCCCCGGGCACCGAAGAGCACGAGGAGCGGGTCGAGATCGCCTACCTTCCGGCCGGCGCCGTGGCCATGCGGTCCTCGCTCGACCCGGACACCGTGCTGCGGTACACGGAGGCGGAGTGGCGGGCCTTCGTGCTCGGTGCGCGGGACGGGGAGTTCGACCTGGAGCCGGCGCCGCACAACGGGGGCGTCTCCTCAAAGTGAGCGCATGGTGCAAGTGAGGGGCGGTACGCGCGTACCGCCCCCTCGTGTTCTGTCAATGCTTCAGCCCGGCGCTCCCGACGCCCACGGCCATCAACACCGGGTCGGTCGGGTATTTGTCGCCGTGGACCAGTTCCCTCTTCGAGAAGAAGACCCGGCCCTTTTCGACGATGATGTCCGACTGCTCCGGATCGCTGAGCACGGCGTCGTCGTCCTCCGGGAGCGTGAAGAGGAGGAGCGGGGTCTCCTTGTCCGTCCGCGGGTTCCAGCTCACCACGGCCGCCGGTGCGACGCTTCCCGCTCCCCGCCGGTAGATCAGCAGGTCGTCGCCGCTCATCCGCAGCGGAAAGACCCTCTGCAGCTCACGTCCGTCGAACTTGCCCGTCGTCTTGCCCGTCTCCAGGTCGAACCCCACGATCCAGTCCACGGGTTGGCCGTTGCTCGCGATGTTCTCCTTGCTCATGACGAAGACCTGGGTCCGCCCCACGACCACTCCGTCGCAGTTCTCGAACTCGCCGAAGAACGACAGGCCGAAGTAGCGGTCGCCGCACTTGGCGTCGTAGCCGTTCAGGGAAATGGTGGTGAGGTGCTTGCCCTCGCCGTCGAGCGAGATCAGATCGGTCACCGTGCTGTCCCCCGCCGCGACGGCGAGCACCGGCGGATCCGACGAGGGCAGGTACACGGTCTGGACTCCCCTGGCGACCTTGTACGTCCACTGGGGCTTGCCCGTGCGTGGATCGAGCTTCTGTACCCGGTAGGTGGTGTCGGGCAGCGCTCCACAGCCGAGCACCGCCAGCAGCGCGCGTCCGCCGGCGAGGGCCTTGTCCTGGCACTCGGATTCCAGCGTGGTGTGCCAGAGCTTCTTGCCGGTCTTCATGTCGTACGCCACGGAGCCGTGCCCCCAGGCCACGGCGACGACGCCCTTCGTCAGAGTGAGGTTGGTGTTCGTGACGTAGGCGAAGTCCGCCGCGGGCATCTTCTCCTGCCACAGCTTCTTGCCGGTGTCGAGGTCGAAGAACACCACCTGGTCGCAGGCGGCCTCCTTCTCCGATCCCTTCGGCTGCGGAGTCTGCAGGACTACGGCGGTACGGCCGTCCGCGGTGACGTGCCTGCTGGTCGCGCAGATGTGGCCGTCCAGCTTGAGGGTCCAGGCCGTCTCGTCGGCGTCGAGGGCGATGTTGTAGCCCTCGAGACGGTTGGCGACGCCCTTGACCAGGACCTTGTCGGTGGCCCAGGTGCCGGGCGCGTAGCGGGGGTTGGCGTCGGTGGTCTTGGAGAGGTTCTCCTCGTCGTGTTCGACCATCAGCCTGCCCTCGGGCGAACCGGGGATCTTCTCGACCGTCTCCCGGACCTCGTCCGGGCTCTGCGGGGCGGACGCCTTGACGCCGGCCGGCGCACTGTCGTCCCCCGCGGACGACATGAGCCAGCCGCCTACGCCCAGTGCTGCGGCCACGATCACGGCCGTGGCGCCGAGCAGTCTCGTACGGCGTCGTCTGCGTGCCTGGTCCGCGGAGAGTGCCGATTGTGTGTAGATCGACGGAGGTGGGCCGAAGCTCACGCGAATGAGCCTTTCTGGGTGGGGCGTTCGAAAACCGGGTGTTCGAATCGGTCCCCAACTATGCCCGTCGGGCCGCGGCTCAGCGTGGATGGGGTGCTCTCTCAACGCCCTTGGAAGAGAGGGGCTTCCAGGGTGCTTGTGGTTGGCCTGTTTCGGCTTCCGACCTGTTTGTTCACTGATGAGAGAGCTGTGTACGCCCCTTCTGGGCAGGTTGTGACGCAGTGGACGGACGCTGAGGGGTGGGCGGGCCTGCCGAGGTGGGGCTTGTGGTGATTAGGCTGGGACCGGGCGCGACGCCGGACCCGTGGACCGGGTGCCGGAGCCCCCAGGGGGAGGGCCGGCGGATCGGACGACCTCGAACGACTACGGACGACTACGGACGACAAGCAAATGGTCGCCCCAGCACGGCATGAGGGTGCTCGACCACACCAGGAGGAACTGTGAGCAGCGATCGGGACGGGAACCGCGGGGGCTGGGCCACACCCGGCGATGACCAGACCGACGCGGAGTCCGCCGTCGAGACGACGGGCGAGTTCACCATCGACTACGCGCCGCCTGCCTGGTACACGCAGAACGCGTCGGGGGGTTCGGGGGCTTCGGCGTCGGATTCGGGGCCGGGTTCGGGGGCAGGGGCTTCCGGATCGGGGGCAGGGGCTTCCGGATCGGGGGCAGGGGCTTCCGGATCGGGAGCAGGGGCTTCCGGATCGGGAGCGGGGACTTCGGGGTCGGGAGCGGGGACTTCGGGGTCGGGAGCGGGGACTTCGGGGTCGGGAGCGGGGACTTCGGGGTCGGGGGCAGGCACTTCGAGTTGGGGTTCGGACTCGGGCTCGGGCTTGGGGGTTTCCGGGGCCGGGGCAGGGGCTTCGGGTCAAGGAGTGAGTGGGGCGGGGGGCAACGGGGCCGTGGGGCCTGCCTCTTTCACGCCCGGTTCCCCTTCTTTCGCATCGGGTTCTCCGTCCTTCACGCCGGATTCTCCGTCTTCGTCGGAGGTGCCGGCTCCGCCGTTGCCCGGACTGGCTCCGCCGGTCCACTCGCTTCCCTCCACAGGACCGGCGTCCATTCCGGCACCGGCTCCTGGGGCGCCTTTCACGCCGCCTGCCCCGCCGGCGCCGGGGGCTCCGTTCGCTCCGCCTGGCCCTCCGGCCGGTGGTCCGGTCGCCGTGCCCAGGCTTCCGGTGGGGAGCGGGTTCGAGCCCCAGGGGCAGCGGCCGGAGGAGCGGGTCGAGGCACCCACCGCGAATCCGGCGTCGCCTACGGCCGTACCGAACATGCCTGTTGACGGTCTCCAGCGGCAGTGGAACGCCCCGGCCCCGACGGTTGCACCGGCTTCTCCGGCTACCGAGGAACCGGAAGGCGGGAACGGTGACCTGGAGAGCGGCGCCACCATGCGGTTCTCCGCCGCGGCACTGAAGCGGGAGATCGCGGAGCGGGCAGCGACCGTTGAGTCTCAGCGCGGTGACGGTGAGAGCGATGGCGACGCCGACGGCAACGGGGATGTTGCTGCGCCGGAGGCGGACGCGGAGATCGTCCCTGCCGATTCGTCCGATGGCGTTGACGACGACGTTTCCTCCGGGACGGACGACGACGTTGCGGTTGCCGGCCCAGAGCCCGACGCGGACGCCGACGCCGACGCCGCAGAGCCTTCGGTGACCGAAGTCGGGGAGGCCGCATCGGAACCGGACGACTCGGACGAGGCCGGTTCAGACGCGCTCGGTTCTGACGAGACCGACTCGGGCGAGGCCGACTCGGACAAGTCCGGTGTGGACGAGGTCGATTCGTACCTGGCCGTCTCGGAGCAGGCCGGGTCCGGATCGAGTGACGTCCGGCAGGTCGACTCGGACCAGGCCGACTCGTATCCGTTCGACTCGGATGAGGTCGACTCGGTGGAGGTCGACTCGGATGACGACTCGGTGGAGGTCGACTCGGTGGAGGCGGACGCGCAGTCCGAGGCCGACCCTGAGGCGGAGGCCGACGAAGCCGAGTCCGACTGGGCCGCGCCTCAGGACGCCGTTCACACGGTCCACGAGCCTGCGGACGCGGTACCGGCAATCACCGAGCCCGAGGCCGCTGTTCCCGCGGACGCCGAACCCGCGGACGCCGGCCCCGAGGACAGCATCGCTTCCCAGGACGCCGTACCGCCTACGGCCGACACGCCTCAGGACACGCCGCCCGCCGCCTGGGCCCACCCGCCGGCACCGCAGGGCGGGGCCGCCGCATGGGCCCACCCGCCGGCACCGCAGGGCGGGCTGCCGCCGTTGCCGCCGTCGTACCAGCCCGCCGCGCCCGCATCGGCGGCCGAGTGGCCCGCGCAGCCGCAGCATGCCGAACCGGCGACGCCTCCTCAGGCGCAGCCGACAGCAGCTCAGGGGCAGCCGCCCGTGCCGCCGCAGCAGCCTGCCTTCCAGCCCCAGGCGCCACAGCCCGCGCCCGCCGCCTGGAACCCGCCGGCCGCGCCCACCCCGTCGGCCCCGGCACCCGCCCCGGCCGCGCCGCAGCCAGGCCCCGGTTTCCCGCAGCCCGGCACAGCGCAGCAGCCTCCGGCCCAGCAGCCGGGCGGGACGCCCGCTCCGGCGCCCAACCCGCAGGACGGCTACGGCTTCCCGCACCCGGGCGGCGCACCCACCCCCGGGCCCAACGCTCAGGGCGGCTACGGCTTCCCCCAGCCCGGCGCTGCCGCGACAGCCCAGCCCGGCGGTTACGGCTTCCCCCAGCCCGGCGCACCCAATGCCGCGCCCACCGCCTCCCCGAACGCCCAAGCAGCGCCCGCCCCTTCGGCCCCCCACCCGCCGGCCGACACCGGCGCACCGGGCGGCTACGGCTTCCCCCAGCCCGGCGCTGCCGCGACAGCCCAGCCCGGCGGCTACGGCTTCCCGCAAGGGCATGCACAGCAGCCTGCGGGGGCACAGCCGGAGGCTCAGCCCCAGCCACCCGTTGACCCCCGGGCCGGTGCCGCCTGGCCGCAGCCCATCCAGCACGACCAGCGGCAGATGACCAATCCCGGTGCCGCGCCTCTCGGTTACACCGCCGCCGTCGAGCTGTCCTCCGACCGGCTGCTCAACAACAAGAAGCAGAAGGCGAAGAGCGGGCGGCCGGCTGCCGCGCCCTCGCGGTTCAAGATCGGCGGGAAGAAGGAGGAGGCCGAGCGGCAGCGGAAGCTCGATCTGATCCGGACGCCGGTGCTGTCCTGCTACCGCATCGCCGTCATCAGTCTCAAGGGCGGTGTGGGCAAGACGACCACGACCACGGCTCTCGGCTCCACGCTCGCCACGGAGCGGCAGGACAAGATCCTCGCGATCGACGCCAACCCGGACGCCGGTACGCTCGGCCGCCGCGTGCGCCGCGAGACCGGCGCCACCATCCGCGACCTCGTTCAGGCGATCCCGTACCTCAACTCGTACATGGACATCCGGCGGTTCACCTCCCAGGCGCCGTCGGGCCTCGAGATCATCGCCAACGACGTCGACCCGGCCGTGTCCACGACCTTCAACGACGAGGACTACCGGCGGGCCATCGGTGTGCTCGGCCAGCAGTACCCGATCATTCTCACCGACTCGGGTACCGGTCTGCTCTACAGCGCCATGCGTGGCGTACTCGACCTCGCCGACCAGCTCATCATCATCTCGACGCCGTCCGTGGACGGTGCGAGCAGCGCCAGCACGACGCTGGACTGGCTGTCCGCGCACGGGTACGCCGACCTCGTGTCGCGGTCGATCACCGTCATCTCCGGTGTGCGCGAGACCGGAAAGATGATCAAGGTGGATGACATCGTCAGCCACTTCGAGACGCGCTGCCGCGGCGTGGTGGTCGTGCCGTTCGACGAGCACCTGGCCGCGGGCGCCGAGGTCGATCTCGACATGATGCGGCCGAAGGTGCGGGAGTCGTACTTCAACCTCGCGGCGATGGTCGCGGAGGACTTCGTCCGCCACCAGCAGTCGCACGGCCTGTGGACGAGTGACGGCAACCCGCCCCCGGTGGCCGCGCCGCCGATGCCCGGCCAGCCAATTCCGGGCCAGCCGGTCCCCGGACAGCAGATCCCGGCCCAGCCGACCCCCGGGCAGCAGGTGCCCGGCCAGCCAGGCCCGTACCCGCAGCAGCCCCAGCCTGGTCAGCCGTACACCCAGCCGGGCCAGCCCTACTCGCAGCCCGGCCAGCCCTACTCGCAGCAGCCGGCA
>NZ_JBVIVK010000019.1:59739-123722 GCF_055595715.1 Streptomyces sp. NPDC040410 | reverse complement strand
CACAGCAGTACCCGCCGACCGGGCAGCCGTACCCGGAGGCCGGGCAGCCCCACCCACAGCAACCGGGACAGCAGTACCCGCAACCCGGCCAGCCCGACCCGCAGCAGCCGGCACAGCAGTACCCGCCGACCGGGCAGCCGTACCCGGAGGCCGGGCAGCCCCACCCACAGCAACCGGGACAGCAGTACCCGCAACCCGGCCAGCCCGGCCAGCCCCCGGCGGGCTACCCGCAGAGTTCGCCCCCGCCCCAGCCCCCTCAGCAGTAGCCGCCCGTGACGGCGTGAACGCCGAAGGGCGGCCGGCGCCCACAGGCACCGGCCGCCCTTCGGCGTCGTACGGACGACTACTCGGAGGACCCCACGGCCTCGGCGGACTCCGCCGCCGCGACCAGTTCCCGGCATCGCTTCACGTCGGCCGCCATCTGCTCGAGCAGCGCCTCGATGGAGTCGAACTTCGCCTGGCCACGCACGAAGGCCAGGAAGTCGACGGCGACGTGCAGGCCGTACAGGTCCAGGCCCACCCGGTCGATGGCGTACGCCTCCACCGTGCGCTCCGTGCCGTCGAACTGCGGGTTCGTACCGACGGAGATCGCGGACGGCATCGCCTCGCCGTTCACGTGCAGCCATCCCGCGTAGACGCCGTCGGCCGGGATCGCGGTGTGCGGGAGGGTCTCGACGTTCGCCGTGGGGAAGCCCAGCTCACGGCCGCGCTGGGCGCCGCGGACGACGACGCCCTCCACCCGGTGCGGGCGGCCGAGGATCTCGGCGGCGCCCTCGATGTCGCCCTCGACGACCAGGCGGCGGGTCAGGGTCGAGGAGAAGGGCTCTCCGCCGCCCGCCTCGCCGCGGACGTACAGGTCGACGACCTCGACCTCGAAGTCGTAGGTCTTGCCCTGTTCGGCGAGGTACTGCACGTCGCCCGCGGCCCTGTGGCCGAAACGGAAGTTGGGGCCCTCGACGACCGCCTTCGCGTGCAGCTTGTCCACGAGGACCTTGACGACGAAGTCGGCGGGCGACAGCTTCGAGAACTCGGTCGTGAAGGGCAGGATCAGAACCGCGTCCACGCCCAGCCCGGCCATGAGCTCGGCGCGGCGGTGGTGCGGCGCGAGCAGCGGCGGGTGGCTGCCGGGGCGCACGACCTCGCTGGGGTGCGGGTCGAAGGTGACGACGACGGAGGGAACGCCCAGCTCACGGGCGCGGTCCACGGCGTGCCGGATGATCAGCTGGTGTCCGCGGTGGACACCGTCGTAGGAGCCGATGGTGACGATGCTGCGCCCCCAGTCCTGGGGGATGTCCTCCAAGCCACGCCAGCGCTGCACTGTGACCGCTCCTCGTCGCATCCTCGTCGAACCCGTGTCCGTGTCTGCCTCTTACGCAGGTCTAAGGGTGCCATGCCGCGTGGCCGCGCCCAGCATCGGCATGGGGGCTGTGACGGGTCGCACGCGCACGCGCGCGGTCACGCGGGGACGCGTACGCCCGCCAGGTTCTCGATCATCCGGTGGGTGCTGGGGCCCACGACCGCCGCCCACTCCCCCGGGGTGTCGGACAGCCAGCCCGCAGCCAGGGCGGCGAAGCCGGGAACCTGGCGGCCGAGGTCGACCAGGAGGCGGTCGAAGCGGGTCGCGCCGTCCGGGGTGCGGACGAGGAGGAGGCCGACCCGGTGGACGAGGTCGCGGATGCCGGGGGCGCCCCGCTCCACCGCCGTGCGCAGCAGGACTTCAAGGACGGCGGGGTCGTGTTCGTGGGCCAGGAGGAATTCGAGGAGTTCCCGGCGCAGGGAGCGGGAGGCGGGGGTGCCGGGGGCGGCGAGTACGGCGGCGAGCTCGGCCCGCGCCGGTTCCGGGCCGGCGTCGAGCAGGCCGGTGACCAGCGGGAGGAGCACGGCGCGGGCGGTGGGGCCCTGGTCGAGGCGCCGGTCGACGTACGCGGCGACGTGGACGGCCGTTTCTGGGCGCTGGTCCACGGCCTCTCGTACCAGGACGGCGACCCGGCGGGCCAGCGCGGGTGTGGTGACGTCGGCGAGCGTACGCAGCGCCTCGCCGGCGTCCGGCAGGCCGAGCCTCGTGCGGAAGGCGTCGAGGACCGGTTCGGGGTGGGTCGGCAGAGCGGCGACCAGCGCGCTCGGCGGGAACCGGGGGTCGCCGGCCGCGAAGTGTGCGAGCGCCTGCGGGAGATGCCGGGGCCGGGTCTGCGGATCCCGCACGAGGAGGGCGAGCGCGGCGCCGTGCAAGGTGGAGTCGGCGGGGCGGGCGAGCAGGGCCATGGCGGTGTGGCGGAGCAGCTCGCGGTCGGCGTCGGTGCGGGCGTGGGGCGCCGTGCGCAGGCCGTACGTCACCGCCGCACCCCGCCGCGCGGGCCGCTCGTCGCGCACCCACCGGTCCACGGCGCGGCAAAGGGCGGACGGCTCGTCCTCTGTCAGTACGGTGAGCAGCTCTTCGGCCCGCCGGTGGTCGCTGCCGACCAGCACCTCCGTCAGTTCGTCCAGGGCCCGGTGCCGGTGTGTGTGCAGCAGCGCCTGTGCGGCCTCCGCCACGGTGGCGTGCGGCGTGGCGGGCAACGGCCGTTCGTCGTCGAACCACCGGACGAGGTGCGGTTGTACGGCGACGGGGTCAGCGGCGAGAAGCGCGGCGACGACATCGAGGAAACGAGGTGGCGCGGAGTCGCCCGGCGGGGGTGGAGCAGTGTCGCCCGGTGGGGGTGAAGCGGTGCCGCCCGGGCGGGGCGGTGGCGTCTCGGCAGGCAAAGCCATGGCGGCGGGCGACGACAGGCCTGGCACATCAGCAGGCCGGACCAGTGCCCTCTCTGCAGGCCGGCAATATGCCGCCTCGGAGGGCGAGGACGAAGACATGTCGGCTGGCGAGGACTGGCCTGGCGCATCCGCAGGCCGGACCAGCGTCGTCTCGGCAGGCCAGGAAGAGGCCACGTCGGCGGGCCGCGGCGGCACGGTTTCGGCAGACCGGGCCGGCGCGCCATCGGAAAGCCGGACCCGTGCCGTATCGCCGGGCCTACCTGGTGCCGCCTCGGCGGGACGCCCCGGTGCCGTGTCGCGGAGTGCGGGTGGGCCGTCCGCGAGGACAAGGTGGCGGAGCAGGTCGAGGCGGGGGGCCGTCGGGAGGGAGAGGGCGGTCCAGAAGGCGGGGCCGAACTCTGCGGGGAGGGGGCCTTCGTGTTGCCGGCGGCCCGCGATTCCTTCGGCCAGCAGCCGCAGTACGTGCGTGTACGGCGTCGCGTCGGGTACGCGCAGCAGGGTCTCGGCGAGGAGCCGCGCGGCCCACCAGGAAGACGGGGCGGCATCCAGGGCGTACACCAACTCCTCTAGCCGGAGGGCAAGTTGGGGCGGGCCCTGCTGACGGCCGAGGAACAGCAGGGCCTGCACGACAGGTCCGATGCGGTGGTGCGGGACCGGCGGCTGGGGGTGAGGGCGGTGGACCAGGGCGCGCAGTGCCTCGTCCAGGTCGAGGTGCATGCCGTGCAACCAGTCGGCGAGTTCCTCGTGGGCGAAGCGGTAGCCGCCGCCCGCGGGGACGAACAGGCCCTCGGTGAGGACGGCGGACGACCACCCGGTGCCGCCGCCCAGCCGGGCCGGCGCGGTGCCCCATGGGAACAGCGACTTGAACGACGCGCGGTCCAGCTCGCCCTGCCCGGAGCCCAGGCTGCGCCGGGCGGCCTCGTGCACCTGTCCGGCGACCCTCGCGGCGAGGCGGCGTACGGCGGTGCCGCGCAGGCCGTTCTCCGTGGCGAGCCGTACGGCGACGCGCAGGCACATCAGGTCCAGGTGGGCCGAGAAGACCTGGTCACGGTCGACGCGGGCGTCAGGGGCGTCCTGGAGGGCCGCGTGGATCTCGGAGTACAGGCGCAGGGTGAGGGGGTGGCGGGCGTCGGCTTCGGCCAGGGCGCCTTCGGGGATGCCGTAGCGGGCCCGGGCCCGGCGGGCTTCGTCATCGTGCAGGTCGCCGAGGTGCACGCAGGGCGGCAGGCCACCGCCCGCCGAGCCCGCCGGGACGCCGTGCAGCAGCTCCGCCGGAAATCCGGCCCCTGCCTCTTCCCAGAACTCCGGCCGGCACCCCACCACCAGCCGTGCCCCCGTCTCCCGCAGCCAACCGGCCGTCCGCGCCGTCCAGTCCGGCAGGCGGTGGGCCAGGGCGGAGGGCATGTCCTCGGGCCCGTCGAGCAGGAGCAGCAGGGGGCGGCCGGCGGTGTGGGCGAGCCGGGCCAGCCGGTCCGGGGTGAGGTCGCCGAGGTCGGCGGGGAGCGCGGACCGCGACACCGCGACGATCCGGGCGGCCAGGTCCAGCGCACGGCGCGCCGCGTCCGCCACCGAGCCGTCGTCGTCCTTCAGGTCGGCGCCGCGGAGCCACAGCGTGGGGGCCGGTTCGGCACCCCGGTCACGCCGTGCGGCAAGGGCCGCGAGTTCCGTCGTACGACCGCTGCCGGGCTCCCCGACGAGAGCGAGGACGGCGGCGGGGCCGTGCACGAACGCGCTGAACTCCGCTGCCGCGGCGACCCGTTCGACGTGCTCGACCGCCCCCGGTCCCCCGGCGCCCGCACGGTCGGCGTGACCGGCCGACACCCTGGGGCGACCGTCCTGCCCCACCGAGGTGGCCGTCAGTTCCAGTACCCCGGCCAGGTTGAGATCGGCGCCGTACGCGGGGACGGTTGCCGCGTTGCGGGCGAGCAGGTCGGCGAGCGGGCCGTCGGTCACCGGCGGCCGGGACCGGCCACGGGCCGCGGAGGAGGAGCGCAGGGGCACCGCGAATCCGGTGTCACGGTCGCCGCACCGCAGCGCGGTGCCGAGCACGCCGAGCACGGCGCCGGTCCCGGCGTCGAGCACTGGTCCCCCGGCGGCTCCGCCGCCCGGCCGCAGCGCGTCCCGGCCCGCCGTGCCGATCGCCAACTCCAGGGCGTCGTCGAGGAGATGGCGGCGGTCCGTGGTCGTGTACGTCACGTCGGCCGTACCCAGCACACGGGCCTCACGCCAGCAGCCGGCGGCGATGCGGACATACGTGCCGGTCTCGATCCGGTCCCGCGCGGTGACGGGGAGCGGGTCCAGGCCGAGGCCGTCGGTGCGTACGAGGGCCAGGTCCAGGTCGGGCAACGGGGTCACCGCGTCGGCGGTCACGACGCAGCTGCGGTCGCCCGCGGAGTACAGCACGAGCCGGGGCAGACCCTCGACGGCCTCGTGGCTGGTGATCACCGTGCCGTCGTGGCCGGCCATGAAGCCGGTGCCGCGCCGGCGGCCGGCCAGGTCGTGGATGCGTACGACGACGTCGTGGCGGATGTGGCGGGACCGGTCGTCCCGCCGGGACCCGTCATCGCTCCGGGACCGATGGTCGTGGCCCCGTCCCGCCATGGTCGAACCTCCCCGCCGTGCACCGTGCCTGTCTTCGACGGTAGGCGCGAGGTGATCAGCGGGAAAGATCGCGCGGCGAAAGCGCCCCCTTCCACTCCCTCGGTTCACTCCGAGCGCCTGCCCGGACGGGTGAAATGGCGGGGGTTGGTGGATACACCCTAGGGGTGGGGGAACCGAGGGGGGACCGTGGAGCGGCGGCAGTGGAACACCCGTGGCCGCCGCTCCACGGGCAGGACACCCGGTGGACGAACAGCGTCCCTCAGCCGAAGACGGCCAGGCTCTTCGCCTTGCCCTTGTGTTCCTCGACGAGCGCGAGAAAACGGCCCTCGGGGTCGAACACGGCCACGGCACCGCCGCCCGCGTATTCGTCGGGCATCTCGAGCCGTACACCGTTGGTGAGCAGCCGGGCGCGCCTGGCGTCGACGTCCCAGCGCGGGAACGCGGCCGTGGCCGCCTCCGCGATCGGCATCACGGTCAGCTCCTGCTGGAGCTGGTCCAGCGTCTTGGCGGAGTCCAGCTTGTACGGCCCCACGCGCGTGCGGCGCAGGTCGGTGAGGTGACCGCCGACGCCCAGGTCGGCGCCCAGGTCCCGGGCCAGCGCCCGGATGTAGGTGCCGGAGGTGCAGACCACCGAGACCACGAGGTCGAGCACGGGGGTGCCGTCCTCGGCGACGGCGTTCCGGACGTCGTACACGCTGAACGACGAGACGGTGACGGGGCGGGCGGGGATCTCGAAGTCCTCGCCCTCCCGCGCCCGCTTGTAGGACCGGACTCCATCGATCTTGATGGCGCTGACCTTGGACGGCACCTGCATGATGTCGCCGGTCAGCTTGGCGATGCCGGCGTCGACGGCGTCGCGGGTGACCTTCGAGGCGTCTGCCGACCCCGTGATCTCGCCCTCGGCGTCGTCGGTGAGGGTCGTCTGCCCGAGGCGGATCGTCCCGAGGTACTCCTTCTCGGTCAGCGCGAGGTGCCCGAGGAGCTTGGTCGCCTTCTCGACGCCCAGGACGAGCACCCCCGTCGCCATGGGGTCGAGGGTGCCGGCGTGTCCGACGCGGCGGGTCCTGGCGATCCCGCGCATCTTGGCGACCACGTCGTGCGAAGTGAAGCCCGACGGCTTGTCGACGATGACAAGGCCGTCGGGCGTGGTGCGCTTCTGGGTCATTCGGCGGCGTCGTCCTCGTCTTCGCCCGGCTTCTTGTACGGGTCGGCGTCGCCGGCGTAGGTGGCGCCGGCCGAGACCTCGCGCACCTTCTCGTCGGACTGGCGCGCCCTGTCGAGCAGGTCCTCGATCGTCCGGGCGGTGTCGGGCAGGGCGTCCGCCACGAACGTCAGCGTCGGCGTGAACTTCACGCCCGCAGCCGCACCGACCGCGGAGCGGAGCACGCCCTTGGCGCTCTCCAGACCGGCGGCGGCCGCCGCCCGCTCCTCGTCGTCCCCGTACACCGTGTAGAAGACGGTCGCCTCCCGCAGATCACCCGTGACCCGGGTGTCCGTGATGGTGACGTGTGAGCCGAGCCGCGGGTCCTTGATCCCGCGCTGCAGCTTCTGGGCCACCACCTCTCGGATGAGGTCCGCCAGCCTTTTAGCCCGCGCGTTGTCGGCCACTGGTCCGTCTCCCGTTCTTTCCTGTCTCGTTCTCGGGTCGTCAGTCGTCTTCGCCGTGGAAGCGCCGCCTGACGGACAGCAGTTCCACCTCGGGGCGGCCGGCGACCAGCCGTTCGCACCGGTCCAGCACCTCGCTCAGGTGCCCGGCGTCGCCGGACACCATCGCGAGGCCGATGCCGGCCCTGCGGTGAAGGTCCGTGTGATCCACCTCGGCCGCGCTCACCGCGTACTTCCGCTGGAGCTCGGCGACGATCGGGCGGACGACGGAGCGTTTCTCCTTCAGCGACCGTACGTCGCCGAGGAGAAGGTCGAAGGACAGAGTCCCCACATACATGTGTGTAGCCGGTTCACCCGCCGGTACGGGATCGATGGCCCCGCCATCCGTGTGGCAGGGACATCAGAACCGTACAACGAACGGCCGGGGCCGATCGACGGAAATTCCTCTCCGTCGACCGGCCCCGGACCGGACCGTCTCGGAAGCCCGAGCGCTTACGCGCGCGGCTTCTCGCGCATCTCGTACGTCGCGATGACGTCGTCGACCTTGATGTCGTTGAAGTTTCCGAGGTTGATACCGCCCTCGAAGCCTTCGCGGATCTCGGTGACGTCGTCCTTGAAGCGACGCAGACCCTCGATGTTGAGGTTCTCCGCGACCACCTTGCCGTCGCGGATGAGGCGCGCCTTGGTGTTGCGGCGGACCTCGCCGGAGCGGATGAGCACACCCGCGATGTTGCCCAGCTTGGACGACTTGAAGACCTCGCGGATCTCCGCCGTGCCGAGCTCGACCTCCTCGAACTCCGGCTTGAGCATGCCCTTGAGGGCCGCCTCGATCTCCTCGATCGCCTGGTAGATGACCGAGTAGTAGCGGACGTCCACGCCCTCGCGCTCGGCCATCTGCGCGGCACGCCCGGCGGCGCGCACGTTGAAGCCGATCACGATGGCGTCCGAGCCCATCGCCAGGTCGATGTCCGACTCCGTGACCGCACCGACGCCGCGGTGCAGGACGCGGATGTCGACCTCTTCGCCGACGTCCAGCTGGAGCAGGGACGACTCGAGCGCCTCGACGGAACCAGAAGCGTCACCCTTGATGATGAGGTTGAGCTGCTGGACCTCGCCGGCCTTGAGCACCTTGTCCAGGTCCTCGAGGGAGACGCGGCGCGTGCGCTTGGCGAACGCGGCGTTGCGCTCACGGGCGGCGCGCTTCTCGGCGATCTGACGGGCCGTACGGTCCTCGTCTACCACCAGGAAGTTGTCGCCCGCACCCGGGACGTTGGTCAGGCCCAGGACCTGGACCGGCGTCGACGGGCCGGCCTCGGCGACGTTGTTGCCGTTGTCGTCGAGCATCGCCCGGACTCGGCCGTACGCGTCGCCGACCACCATCGTGTCGCCGACCCGCAGCGTGCCTCGCTGGACGAGGACCGTCGACACGGCACCGCGACCGCGGTCGAGGCGGGACTCGATCGAGATGCCCTGCGCGTCCTGGTTCGGGTTGGCGCGCAGGTCGAGCGAGGCGTCGGCGGTGAGGACCACGGCCTCCAGCAGGGAGTCGATGTGCAGACCCTGCTTCGCGGAGATGTCGACGAACATCGTGTCGCCGCCGTACTCCTCGGCCACCAGGCCGTACTCGGTCAGCTGACCGCGCACCTTGGTCGGGTCGGCGCCCTCGACGTCGATCTTGTTGACCGCGACGACGATGGGGACGTCGGCCGCCTTGGCGTGGTTGAGCGCCTCGACCGTCTGCGGCATGACGCCGTCGTTGGCCGCGACGACCAGGATCGCGATGTCGGTCGACTTCGCACCACGGGCACGCATGGCGGTGAACGCCTCGTGACCCGGGGTGTCGATGAAGGTGATCTTGCGCTCTTCGTCGTTGACCTCGGTCGCGACCTGGTAGGCACCGATGTGCTGGGTGATGCCGCCGGCCTCGCCCGCGATGACGTTCGTCTTGCGGATGGCGTCGAGCAGTCGGGTCTTGCCGTGGTCGACGTGACCCATGACGGTGACGACCGGCGGGCGGACGACCAGGTCCTCCTCGCCGCCCTCGTCCTCGCCGAACTCGATGTCGAAGGACTCGAGCAGCTCGCGGTCCTCCTCCTCGGGGCTGACGATCTGAACCGCGTAGTTCATCTCGCCCGCGAGGAGCTGCAGCGTCTCGTCGGAGACGGACTGCGTGGCCGTGACCATCTCGCCCAGGTTCATCATGACCGCGACGAGCGACGCCGGGTTGGCGTTGATCTTCTCCGCGAAGTCGGTGAGGGAGGCACCGCGCGACAGGCGAATGGTCTCGCCGTTGCCGCGAGGCAGCATCACGCCGCCGACCGACGGGGCCTGCATGGCCTCGTACTCCTGGCGCCTCTGCCGCTTCGACTTGCGACCGCGACGCGCGGGACCGCCGGGACGGCCGAAGGCGCCCTGCGTGCCACCGCGACCGCCCGGCCCACCGGGACGACCGCCGAAGCCGGGACGGCCACCGCCGCCACCCGCGGGACCGCCGGGACGGCCGGCGAAGCCGCCGCCACCGCCGCCACCGGGACCGCCGGGACGGCCGGCGAAGCCGCCGCCACCACCGCCGCCACCGGGACGGCCGGCGAAGCCGCCGCCGCCCGGACGACCGCCGCCGCCACCGGGTCGACCGCCACCGCCGCCGGGACCGCGGCCGCCGGGGCCACCGCCACCGGGACGCGGGCCGGCAGCCGGACGCTGCGGCATCATGCCGGGATTGGGACGCGGACCGCCGGGGCCGCCGCCGGGACGCGGGCCGCCGCCCTGCGGACGGGGCATACCGCCCGGGGTGGGACGCGCGCCGCCCGGAGCCTGCGGGCGGGGACCGCCCGCCGCGCCCTGGGGACGGGGACCGCCCTGACCCGCGCCCTGGGGACGCGGAGCGCCGCCGGGGGCACCGGGGCCGCCGGGACGCGGGGCGCCGCCGGGACGGGGCGCCTGCGGACGCGCCATGCCGGTGGAGCCGCCGGAGGTGAACGGGTTGTTGCCCGGACGGGGACCGGCCGGACGGGCACCGGGACGCGGAGCCTGGCCACCCTGACGCGGGGCGCCCGGACGGTCGCCACGGTCGCCACGGTCGCCACGGCCCTGGCCGGGACCGGCCGGGCGGGCGCCCGGACGCGGAGCCTGGCCGGCCGGACGCGGGGCGCCCGGACGGGGGCCGGAGCCGGAGGAGGCGGCCGGAGCCGCGGGAGCCGACGGGGGTGCCGTGAACTCGGGGGTGGTGGGCGCCGGAGACGCCGGGGCGGGCCGCGGCGCGGGCTTCGGGCCCGGGGTGGGCCGCGAGCCGGGAGTGGCCGGGGCGGCCGGAGCCGCGGGCCTCTCGGCTGCGGCCGGCTTGGGGGCCGGCGGGCGCGGGGCGGCCGGACGGGCAGCCTGCGCCGGAGAGGGGGCTGCCGGCTTCGCCGGGGCAGCCTTGCGAGCGGGGGCGGCCTTGCCGCCTCCGTTGCCCTGCTGGAGGGCGTCCGTCAGTTTGCGGACAACAGGCGCTTCGATGGTCGAAGACGCCGAACGGACGAATTCACCGAGTTCCTGGAGCTTGGCCATGACGACCTTGCTCTCCACACCGAACTCCTTGGCGAGTTCGTATACCCGGACCTTAGCCACTTCGCTCCTTTTAGGTCCGGGTTGGGTCCGGACCGTCGCTACTTCATGGGCGTACTCATCGCGTGCTCATCGAGTGCTCATCGCAATCTCGACCTACTTCCAACTCGCGGGGTACCAGGGCCGCACGGGGTTCCGCGCGACGCGTCTTACGGTGTTGCCTGCTCAGCAACTGTCTGTCTGCTCGACGTACTGGCGCAACGCCTTTGTGTCGAGCGCTCCCGGGGCGCGCAGCGCCCGCGTGAACGCCCGGCGGCGTACCGCCTGGTCGAGACAGACCAGGGCGGGGTGTACATACGCACCCCGGCCGGGCAGCGTACCGCGAGGATCGGGGACGCATGCGTCCTTGATCGCCACGATGCGCAGCAGATCGGTCTTGGCCGCTCGCTCCCGGCACCCCACACAGGTGCGTTCAGGGCATACTCGGGCGTGCGTCCGGCCAGACACTGTTAAGTCTACCTCCCCGCGGCGACCTCACCCCTTTGGGGCAGGAATCGAACACTTGCCGCGCATATAACTGACGTGATCCGACCCACTACAGGCCGAGATCTATTCCCCCGGCTGTTCGGTGTCCGGACGGATGTCGATCCGCCAGCCGGTCAGCCGTGCCGCGAGCCGGGCATTCTGCCCTTCCTTGCCGATCGCCAGCGACAGCTGGTAGTCCGGCACGGTCACCCGGGCGGACCGGGCCGCCATGTCCACGACCTCCACCTTGGAGACGCGGGCCGGGGACAGCGCGTTCGCCACCATCTCGGCCGGGTCGTCCGACCAGTCGACGATGTCGATCTTCTCGCCGTTCAGCTCGCCCATGACGCTGCGCACCCGGCCGCCCATGGGGCCGATACAGGCGCCCTTGGCGTTCAGACCCGAACGGGTGGACCGTACCGCGATCTTCGTGCGGTGACCGGCCTCGCGTGCGATGGCGGCGATCTCGACGGAGCCGTCGGCGATCTCCGGCACCTCCAGGGCGAAGAGCTTCTTCACCAGATTGGGGTGCGTACGGGACAGCGTCACGGACGGGCCGCGGACACCCTTCGCCACCCGGACGACGTACGAGCGAAGACGCATGCCGTGCGGGTACGTCTCGCCCGGCACCTGCTCCTGCACCGGGAGGATGGCCTCCAGCTTGCCGATGTCGACGAGCACGTTCTTGGGGTCACGCCCCTGCTGGACCACACCGGTGACGATGTCGCCCTCGCGGCCGGCGTACTCGCCGAGCGTCGCGTCGTCCTCGGCGTCGCGCAGCCGCTGCAGGATGACCTGCTTGGCGGTGGTGGCGGCGATACGGCCGAAGCCGGACGGGGTGTCGTCGAACTCGCGGGGCTCCTGGCCCTCTTCGAGGTCCTCGGGATCCTCCTTCGCCCACACGGTCACATGCCCGGTCTCCCGGTTGAGCTCCACGCGCGCGTGACGGCGGCTTCCCTCGGTGCGGTGGTAGGCGATGAGGAGGGCCGACTCGATCGCCTCGACCAGCAGGTCGAAGGAGATCTCCTTCTCCCGCACCAAGCCCCGCAGGGCACTCATGTCGATGTCCACGGCTACGCCTCCTCCTCTTCCTTCATGTCCTTCTTGTCCTTGCGGCTGAACTCGACCTGGACGCGCGCCTTGACGATGTCCGGGAACGCGAGTCTGCGGGTGGTTGCCTTGCGGCCCTTCACACCGGGAACCTCGACGTCGAGACCTTCTTCGTCCGCCTGGAGGATGCGGGCGACGAGTTCGCCCCCCTCGTGGAGCTGGAACTTGACCAGCCGGTCGGTGGCGCGCACGTAGTGGCGGTGCTCGGTGAGAGCGCGCTCCGCGCCCGGGGTGCCGACCTCGAGGGTGTACTCGCCCTGGCCCATCGCGTCGGTCTCGTCGAGCTTTGCCGAGAGCGCGCGGCTCACATCGGCGATCTGGTCCAGATCGGCGCCCGTGTCGGAGTCGACGACGACACGCAGCACACGCTTACGGCCGACCGAGTCCACCGCGATCTCTTCGAGATCCAGGCCCTGGGAGCTGACGAGCGGTTCCAGGAGCTCTCGCAGCCTCTCGCTCTGGGTGGTGCTCATCCGGGTGACTCCTCGGCCGCGTGTGCTGTTGTGGGAAGGTCGCGTGTCTGGTCAAAGGGTATCCGGTCCCGGGGAGTGTTGCCGTCCACCGGGCGTCCGCCAAGCCTTCGTCGGGCCTGCGGTCGGGACTCCGCCGGGCCCGCGCCGGGCCCGCGTCCGGCGTGCTGCGGGGCGCGGGCGGTGCCGCTGAGTGATGGCGGGCGGGTGCACGGGTACCGTGATCACGGGCGTGCCGCCCTGCTGTGGTGTTTTCTTCCTACGAGCTCCCCCGAGGACGTCTGCCGTGCCGCTCCCCCCGCCCTCGCGGCCCCGCTCCGGGCCGCGCCGAAGAACCCTGCTCGCCTCGGCCGCGGGCGCCGCCCTCCTGGTCGGTTGCTCCGACGCGTCCGAGGACTCCGCCGGCACGAGCGGCAGCCCGTCGGCCGCCCAGCGGGCACGCGCGCGTGCGGCGCGCGACAGCGGGGGGCTGGTGGAGTCGTACGACGCGGTGCTCGCCGTGCATCCGGCGCTGGCGGAGCGGCTGGGGCCGCTGCGGGCGGAAGTGACGCGGCATGTGAAGGCGTTCGGGGGGACCGGAGCGTCCGGGAAGAACCGGGAGGCGTCCCAGACGGTGTCCGCGGCCCCGACCTCCACCGACCCGTCGGCCGATCCGTCGCCCGCCGCGCCGCAGAACGGACCGGCTGCCGTGCCGGCGAACGAGAAGGACGCCGTCGCCCAGCTCGCCGCCGCGGAGCGCGCGCTCGCCGACCGGCGTGCCAAGGCGCTGCTCGACGTGCCGGGCGAGCTGGCCCGGCTGCTGGCCTCGGTCGCGGCGGCCGGAGCGGCGCACGCGTATCTGCTGACGGAGGGGGCCGGGTGAGCGCGGCGAAGGAAGCGGAGCTGGAGGCGCTGCAGGCCGCGCTGGCCGCCGAGCACGCGGCGGTGTACGGCTACGGGGTGGTCGGCGGGCGCATCCGCGAGGGCCGGCGGACCGAGGCCCGGGCCGCGTACGACGCCCACCGGGCGCGACGCGACGCACTGTCGCGAGCGGTACGGGACCTCGGCGGCAAGCCGGTGGCCGCGGCCGCGGCGTACGCGCTGCCCTTCCCCGTCCCCGACTCGGCCGCGGCGGTCAGGCTCGCCGTCGAGCTGGAGGACCGGGTGGCCGGGGTGTACTCCGACCTGGTGCGGGCAGCCGAGGGCGAGACGCGGCGCACGGCCGCCGAGGCGCTGCGGGAGGCGGCGGTGCGGGCGGTGCGCTGGCGCGGCGAGAGCGTAGCCTTCCCTGGTCTCGCCGAGCGGGCCGGCACGGTCACGGCATCGGCGACGCCGACGGCGTAACGGCACCGCTCGGCACGTACGGGAAGGGAACAACTCGCGCATGGCTTTCGAACCGCCGCAGCGTCTGGTGAGGGCGCTCGGTGAGAGCGCCCCGGACGGTGACGACTGGTTGGACAAGCTGCCCGAGGCGATGCGACAGGCCGTCGCGCTGGGCGAGTTGACCGTGGAGCGGGTGCAGGAGCCGGGCGGGCGCAGCAGTCTGGTCGTGCTGGTGCGGCGGCCGGACGGGACGCCCGCGGTGCTGAAGCTCGCCCCGCGCCGGGCCCGGCCGGAGAGCGAGCGGGCCGCGCTCGCGCACTGGGCCGGCATGGGTGCCGTACAACTCCTGGAACCGTTCGCGGCCCCCGGTGTACTGCTGTTGGAGCGGCTGCACCCGGATGTGTCGGTGCGGTCGTTGCCGGAGGCGAAGGCACTGCTGGAGGCGGCCGGGACGCTGCGGCGGCTGTGGGTCGAGCCACCGGGCGACGAGGACGCCCGTGCCTTCGAGAGCGTGGCCGAGCGGACCGGTCGGCAGGCCGAGGCGATGCGGGCGAGCGCCGACGCCGATGCCGAGGTGGCACCCCTGGTCGCCGCGGCGCTCGCGGCACGCGAGGAACTGCTGGCCGCGCCGCCCGAGCGCCGGCTGCTGCACGGGACCTTCCGGCAGAGCAAGGTGCTCGCCGCCGAGCGGATGCCGTGGCTGGCCGTGGGTCCCGATCCCGTGGTCGGCGAGTGTGCCTTCGATCTGGCGCGGCTGGTGCGCGACCGGGTGGAGGACCTGATCGCCTCGCCGTCGGGCGCCACGACCACCCGCCGGCGGGTGAAGCGGCTCGCGGAGTCGCTGGAGGTGGACCAGGAGCGGCTGCGGGGCTGGGCCTTGTTCCGGGCCGTGGAGTCGGGGGTGCGGGCCCTGCGGGTGGGACGGCCGCAGGACGCGGAGCTGCTGCTGGAGTTCGCGGGCTGGCTCTGAGAGCCCGTGTCACATTCCCGGCCGGATCGGCTCTGTGCCCTTCGGAGCCCTTCTGCGGAACCCTTCTGCGGACCGCTGCCGCGGCGCCTCGTTCCCTCGCCGGCATGACCGTTCCCCGACCGTAGTGCCCCTGTGTCACGCCCTACGGTTGAAAAACGGCCTGCGAGAAGTCTTCTGCGGCGCCCATACGCCTCGGCAGAAGTCTCTGAGAGACGCGTTCACATCATGCCGACAGGCGTGCGACGGCCTCCTCGACCGTCAGCTCCTCGCGCTCGCCGGTCCTGCGGTCCTTCAGCTCCAGCACGCCCTCGGCGGCGCGCCGCCCGGCCACCAGGATCTGCGGTACGCCGATCAGCTCGGAGTCCGTGAACTTCACGCCCGGGGACACCCCGGCCCGGTCGTCGACCAGGACGCGGAGCCCGGCCGCCCGCAGCTTCTCGGAGACGTCGAGCGCCAGTTCGGTCTGCAGGGCCTTGCCCGCGGCGACGACGTGCACGTCGGCCGGGGCGACCTCCTTCGGCCAGCACAGGCCCTTGTCGTCGGCGGTCTGTTCGGCGAGTGCCGCGACCGCGCGGGAGACACCGATGCCGTACGAGCCCATGGTGACGCGGACCGGCTTGCCGTTCTGGCCGAGGACATCGAGCTTGAGGGCGTCGGCGTACTTGCGGCCCAGCTGGAAGATGTGGCCGATCTCGATGGCCCGGTCGAGCTTGAGCCCGGTGCCGCAGTTGGGGCACGGATCGCCCTCCTGCACCACCACGACGTCGACGTACTCGTCGACCTCGAAGTCACGGCCCGCGACCACGTTCTTCGCGTGGGTGTGCTCCTTGTTGGCGCCCGTGATCCACACCGTGCCCGGCGCCACGCGGGGGTCGGCGATGTACCTGAGCTTGTCCCGGCCCTGCGGGCCGACGTAGCCGCGGACCAGGTCCGGGCGGCCCACGAAGTCGTCGGCGGTGACCAGTTCGACAGCGGCCGGGGCGAAGTGTGCCTCGACCTTGCCCATGTCGACCTCGCGGTCACCCGGGACGCCCACGGCGACGATCTCGCCGTCGACCTTGACGAGGAGGTTCTTCAGGGTGGCGGAGGCCGGGACGCCGAGGTGGGCGGCGAGGGTCTCGATGGTCGGGGTGTCCGGCGTCGGGATCTCCTCGGCCACGGGCACGCCGGCGGCGTCCACCGGCTTCAGCTCGTACGTGATCGCCTCGGTGTTGGCCGCGAAGTCGCAGTTCGGGCAGTCCGCGAAGGTGTCCTCGCCGGCTCCGGCCGGGGCGAGGAACTCCTCCGACTTGGAGCCTCCCATCGCGCCCGCGGTGGCGGCGCAGATGCGGTGGTCGAGGCCGAGGCGCTCGAAGACCTTCTGGTACGCCTGACGGTGCAGGGCGTAGGACCGGGCGAGGCCCTCGTCGTCCAGGTCGAAGGAGTAGGAGTCCTTCATGAGGAACTCCCGGCCGCGCAGGATGCCGGCGCGGGGGCGGGCCTCGTCCCGGTACTTGTGCTGGATCTGGTAGAGGATCACCGGCAGGTCCTTGTACGAGGACGCCTGGTCCTTCACCAGCAGGGTGAAGATCTCCTCGTGGGTGGGGCCGAGGAGGTAGTCGCCGCCCTTGCGGTCGTTGAGGCGGAACAGCTCGGCGCCGTACTCGTTCCAGCGGCCGGTCGCCTCGTACGGCTCCCGCGGCAGCAGGGCGGGGAGCAGCACCTCCTGGGCGCCGATCGCGTCCATCTCCTCACGGACGATCCGCTCCACGTTGGCGAGCACCTTCTTGCCGAGCGGCAGCCAACTCCAGATGCCGGCGGCGGTACGGCGGACGTAGCCGGCGCGGACGAGCAGCTTGTGGCTGAGGACCTCGGCGTCCGCCGGGTCGTCGCGCAGCGTCTTCGCCATCAACTGGGACATGCGCTGGACCGGTGCGTTCGCCATGGTTCTCGTACTCCTGCTGCGTGAGGGTGATGCCAGGAGGTTAGCGGGGCGGCACGGGACGGTGGAAATCGGTTAGGGCCTGCCCGGCGGATCACGCCGGGGGAAGCAGCGGCGGCTGATGGATCCGCCGGGAGGCCCCAGGTCCCGCCGTCACCTGCCCGTCGTACGCCCGGAGGGCGGGCTCCGCGGCGCCAGGTGCGTGCTCCCGGCGTGCCGGGCCCTGGCCCTCGTGTGCGTGCTCCCGGCGTCCCGGGGGCCCTGGCCCTCGTGTGCGTGCTCCCGGCGTCCCGGGGGCCCTGGCCCTCGTGTGCGTGCTCCCGGCGTCCCGGGGGCCCTGGCCCTCGTACTGGCTTGGCTGTACGCGGGCCAGGGCACGGTGCGGCGAGTGGGGGCACCTCCCACGCCCTTGAGGCAGTGGGGAGCGTGCATGGCCTCGCGGGGCAGGCGGGAATCCGACGACAGGGCCTAGCGGCGCCGGAGGGGCAAGGGGGCGCCCATCACGGCGTAGGGCTTCGGGGCACTGGGGAAGAGGACCTGGCGGGCCAGGTCCTGGTAGCCGAGGGAGTGGTAGAGGCCGCGGGCGGGGCTGTCCGTGTCGATCGCGGAGAGGATCGAGCGGGGTTCGGCGGCGGTGTCCGTGATCGCGGTGATCAGGCCTCTGCCCACACCCCGGTTCTGGTGGCTCGGGTGGACGTGCAGTTCGGTGATCACGAAGGAGTTGTCGAGCCAGTCGTCGTGGCCCCGGGCACGCAGGTAGGGCTCCACCACGGTGGACCACCAGTGGGTGCGGTCGTTGGGCATGCCGTAGACGAAGCCCACCAGCCGTCCGGCGGTGGTGGCACCGAGGGCGCGGGCTCCCGGGTAGGTCATGTGGCGCAGGACGATCTGGCGGCGTACGGCGATCTCGTCGGAGCCGAGGCCGAAGGCCACCGCCTGGACTGCGAGGGCCTCGTCGACGCGGGCGGAGAGGTCGAGAGGGCCGATCACGATGTCTTCGGGGTGGGGGTGGCCGTGACCGGGAAATCGCATGTGGGGAGAGTACAGGGGACGGCGGTTGTCGTTCGGGTGCCGGCTGCGGGGCTGATGGCGCAGATCTCCGCGCCTCCGGGCCCGCTCAGAACAGGACACTCATGAACGCGCCGACCTCCTGGAAGCCCACTCGCCGGTACGTCCTCCTCGCAGGGGTGTTGAAGTCGTTGACGTACAGGCTCACCACGGGGGCCACGTCCGCCAGCGCGTAGCGGAGCACCGCCGCCATGCCCGGCGCCGCCACTCCCCTCCCCCGGTACTCGGGGGCCACCCACACGCCCTGGATCTGGCAGGCACGGGCGGTCGCGGCGCCGATCTCGGCCTTGAAGACGACCTTGCCGTCGGTGTCCAGGCGGGCGAAGGAGCGGCCGGAGCCGACGAGTTCGGCGACCCGGGCCTGGTACAGCAGCCCGCCGTCTCCCGCGAGCGGGGAGACGCCGACCTCTTCGGTGAACATGGCCACGCACGCCGGCATGATCGTCTCCATCTCGTCCTTGCGGATGCGGCGGACGTACGGATCCGGGGCGATGTGGGCGGGCATGCGGTCGGTGATCATGAGCGGCTGGCGGCCTCGGACCTCGCGGGCCGGGCCCCAGCTGGGTTCGAGCAGGCGCCACAGCGCGGCGGTGGTGTCGGCGGGGCCGACGATGGAGGAGCAGCGGCGGCCGGCCCGGCGGGCGCGGTCGGCGAAGGCGCGTACGGCGCGCGGGGTGGCGCAGATCGGAACGAGGTTGGCGCCCGCGTAGCACAGGGACGTCAGCATTCCGTCCTCGTACCAGCCCCACATCTCGCCGCCGAGCCGCCATGGGTCCAGGCCCGCGACCTGCACCCGGGATGTCACGAAGGCGTTCGTGACCGGCTCGCGGTCGAGGACGGCGAGCGCGGCGTCCAGGTCGCTCGGTTCGAGAACCCGGGAGGTGGTCTGGGTCAACACGTACGGCGCCTCACCTAAGGTCTGCTGATTTCCGCACTGTACCTGCCGAAAATGTGCCGCGCCGCCCCCCGCGTCCGCGTGATACGGCGGTCCATGGTCATCGGGACGCAGCGAACCGACGCTCGCACATGGCCCGCTGAACACCTGGGTCCTGTCGTCAGATTCCCGTCGTCCGCCCGGAGGGCGGGCCCTGCGGCGAGTGGGGGCACCTCCCACGCCCTTCAGGCAGTGGGGGAGCGTGCACGGCGTCGCGGGGCGGGCGGGAATCCGGCGACAGGGCCTGGCGGAGCTGTGCGGCGAGAGCTTCCCGGAGTTCGTCGCGGCCGACCGGGTGGTGAAGGAGTGCGGAGGCCGGGAGTGGTCCCCCCGAGCTGGACCTCATGCCGGCGGCCGAGGACTGTGTGCCGGCGGCGGGCGGACGCGCCGGCGATCGAAGGGGCGGCCGGGACGCAGGCGGCACGCCGCCGCTCCTGCCCGCGAGGTCAGCCCGCGACCGAGATCTCCGGTTCGCCGGAGGCCACCCCGTCCGCCTCCATCTGCTCGGCCAGCTTCATGGCCTCCTCGATGAGGGTCTCCACGATCTTGGACTCGGGGACGGTCTTGATGACCTCGCCCTTGACGAAGATCTGGCCCTTGCCGTTGCCGGAGGCGACGCCGAGGTCGGCCTCGCGGGCCTCGCCGGGGCCGTTGACGACGCAGCCCATGACGGCGACACGGAGCGGGACCTCCATGCCGGTCAGGCCGGCTGTCACCTCTTCGGCCAGCTTGTAGACGTCGACCTGGGCACGGCCGCAGGACGGGCAGGAGACGATCTCCAGGCCGCGCTGCTTGAGGTTCAGCGACTCCAGGATCTGCAGGCCGACCTTGACCTCCTCGGCGGGCGGCGCGGAGAGGGAGACGCGGATGGTGTCGCCGATGCCCTGCGACAGCAGCGCCCCGAAGGCCACCGCAGACTTGATCGTGCCCTGGAAGGCCGGGCCCGCCTCCGTGACCCCCAGGTGCAGCGGGTAGTCGCACTGGGCGGCCAGCTGGCGGTACGCCTCGATCATCACGACCGGGTCGTTGTGCTTGACGGAGATCTTGATGTCCCGGAAGTCGTGCTCCTCGAAGAGGGACGCCTCCCAGAGGGCGGACTCGACGAGCGCCTCGGGGGTCGCCTTGCCGTACTTCTGGAGCAGGCGCCGGTCCAGCGAGCCCGCGTTCACGCCGATGCGGATCGGGGTGCCGTGCTCGTTCGCCGCCTTGGCGATCTCCCTGACCTTGTCGTCGAACTGCTTGATGTTGCCGGGGTTGACGCGTACCGCGGCGCAGCCGGCCTCGATGGCCGCGAAGACGTACTTCGGCTGGAAATGGATGTCCGCGATGACGGGGATCTGGGACTTGCGCGCGATGGTCGCCAGGGCGTCGGCGTCGTCCTGGGTGGGGCAGGCCACACGGACGATCTGGCAGCCGGACGCGGTCAGTTCGGCGATCTGCTGGAGCGTGGCGCCGATGTCGGACGTGCGGGTCGTTGTCATGGACTGCACCGACACGGGCGCGTCGCCGCCCACCGCCACGGATCCGACCTGGATCTGCCGGCTCTTGCGGCGCTCGGCGAGCTTGGTCGGAACGGACGGCATGCCGAGAGAAATCGCAGTCATCTGCTGTGCAACCCCAAGTCGTGGATCAAGGTCCGGTCCCGTCAGCAGCGGGCTCCAGGCTTCGAGATTACGGCACGTCCCGTGGCCGGAGCACATCCCGCCCGCGATCCCACCCATTGGGAGGCGGCCCGGAAACGAGCATTCCGGGCCGCCTCGAACTCCGCGTGGCTACGAGATGCGCACCGGGTTAACCACGTCGGCGATCAGAACCAGGATGGTGAAGCAGACGAAGATCCCGGCCACCACGTAGGCGACCGGCATCAGCTTCGCCACGTCGAACGGGCCCGGGTCCGGGCGGCGCAGCACCTTCGCCGTGTTGCGGCGCAGCGACTCCCACAGCGCGCCCGCGATGTGACCGCCGTCCAGCGGCAGCAGCGGGAGCATGTTGAAGAGGAACAGCGAGAGGTTGAAGCCCGCGACCAGCATCACGAACATGGCGAGCTGCTGGGTGGCCGGGATGTCGAGGGTGAAGATCTCGCCGCCGACGCGGGCCGCGCCGACGACGCCCATCGGCGAGTCGTCGGCGCGCTTGCCGTCGCCGAAGGCCGCGTCCCACAGGCCCGGGATCTTGGCGGGGAGGTCGGCGATGGAGTCGACGGCGTCGCCGACCCGGTCGCCCATCCAGGTCACGGAGTCGCCGAAGTCCTGCTTCACGATGCCGGTGGCCGCGCTGAAGCCGAGGAAGCCGGCGTTGACGTACTGCCCCTGGACGATCTGTCCGCCGGCGTCCTTCTTCGCGACCTGGTTGGTGGCGATCTTCGCGTGCAGGGTGACGTCCTGACCCTTGCGTTCGACGACGATCGGCACGTCCTTGCCGGGGTTGGCGCGGATGAGGTCGGAGAGCTTGTTCCAGTCGTCGGTCCGCACGCCGTTGAAGGAGACGATCTTGTCGCCCGGCTTGAGGCCCGCGGCGGCGGCCGGCGCTGCGGGGTCGGACTTCTTGCACGTGTCGCGGTTCTCGCTCTGTGCGATGACGCACTTGGAGACCGAGCTGACCGTGGTGGTCTGCTGGGCGACGCCGAAGCCCATGAGGACGGCGAAGAACAGGGCCACGGCCAGGATGAGGTTCATGAACGGGCCCGCGAACATGACGATGACGCGCTTCCAGGGCGCGCGCGTGTAGAAGAGGCGGGTCTCGTCACCCGGCTTGAGTTCCTCGAAGGCGGCCGAGCGGGCGTCCTCGATCATGCCGCGCCAGGGGGAGGTGGAGCGTGCCTCCATGCGGCCGTCGGGTCCCGGCGGGAACATGCCGATCATGCGGATGTAGCCGCCGAACGGGATGGCCTTGATCCCGTACTCGGTCTCGCCCTTGTTGCGCGACCAGATGGTGGGGCCGAAGCCGACCATGTACTGCGGCACGCGGATGCCGAAGAGCTTGGCCGTGGACAGATGCCCCAGCTCGTGCCAAGCGATCGAGACCAGCAGGCCGAACGCGAAGACGACTATGCCGAGGATCATCATCAGGGTCGTCATGCACGGGCCTCCGCCGTCTGTGCCGTCAGTTCCCGGGCCCGGGTGCGGGCCCAGGTCTCCGCTTCGAGGACGTCCGCGACGGTGAGCGAGGTTCCCGCGCGCGGGGTGCCGTGCTCCTCCACCACGCGTGTCACCGTATCGATGATCCCGTTGAACGGCAGCGCGCCGGCCCGGAAGGCCTCCACGCACTCCTCGTTGGCCGCATTGAACACCGCCGGTGCGGTGCCCGCGAGCTGTCCCACGTGCCGGGCGAGGTCGACCGACGGGAACGCGTCGTTGTCGAGCGGGAAGAACTCCCACGTCGACGCCGTGCTCCAGTCGAAGGCCGGGGCCGCGTCGGGGACGCGCTCGGGCCAGCCGAGACCGATGGCGATTGGCCCGCGCATGTCGGGAGGCGTCGCCTGGGCCAGTGTCGATCCGTCCGTGAACTCAACCATCGAGTGGACATACGACTGCGGGTGCACGACGACCTCAATGCGATCGAAGGGAATGTCGTACAGCAGGTGTGCCTCGATGACCTCCAGGCCCTTGTTGACGAGGGTCGCGGAGTTGATCGTGATGACCGGTCCCATGGCCCAGGTCGGGTGGGCGAGGGCGTCCTCGACGGTGACGTGCGCCAACTGCTCCTTCGTGCGGCCGCGGAAAGGGCCGCCGGACGCCGTGACGACGAGTTTGCGTACGTCCGCCCTGGTGCCGGCCGCCAGTGCCTGGAAGAGGGCGGCGTGCTCGGAGTCGACCGGGATGATCTGCCCGGGCTTGGCGAGGGCCCTGACCAGCGGGCCGCCCACGATGAGCGACTCCTTGTTGGCCAGCGCGAGGGTGCGTCCCGCCTCCAGGGCGGCGAGCGTCGGGGCGAGGCCGATGGATCCGGTGATGCCGTTGAGGACGGTGTGGCAGTCGGATGCGGCGAGCCGGGTGGCGGCCTCCGGTCCGGCGAGGATCTCGGGGAGCGGCTCCCCCGCGCCGTACTGCGCGGCGAGCGCCTCGCGCAGGGCCGGTACGGCGTCCTCGCGGGCGACGCCCACGGTCCGCACTCGCAGCCGGTGCGCCTGCTCGGCGAGGAGGGCGACCCGTCCGCCGTTGGCGGAGAGCGCGGTGACCCGGAAGCGGCCGGGGTTGCGCAGCACGAGGTCGATGGCCTGGGTGCCGATCGAGCCGGTGGAGCCGAGGATCACCACGTCCTTCGGGCCGTCGCCCGCCACGGGGTCGTAGACGAGGTGCGGGTCGGCGAGGGCGAGGGCTTCCGACCCGCGCCCTGAGGGGGCTGGACTGTCGCTCATCCCTCCATTGTTGCCGCAACGGGCCTCCCGGAGGACAGCACGTCCCTCGGGCGGGTGTCTTGTCTGCTCTCGCCACCGAATGAAACAGAATCCGCCTTGTGAAGCCAAGGTGAAGATCATGTGATAACACTTCAGTCCTGGTCGGCGGACGACCGGCCACAGGACGACATCCGGGGGGATATCTCCATGCGTATACGCGCCGCCCTGCCCGCGCTCGCGGGCGCCGCTCTGCTCACCGGCACCGTGCTCGGCTCTCCGGCCCAGGCCGCCGGATCCGTTCACATCCACGAGGTGTACTACGACAGCCCGGGCTCCCCGGACAGCGGTTCCAACACGAGCCTCAACGGCGAGTGGGTCAGGATCAAGAACTCGACCTCCTCGACGGTCTCCCTCAAGGGCTGGAAGATCAAGGACGAGACGGGCTACACGTACACCTTCGGCGATGTGCGGATCGGCGCCGGCGCCTCCAAGACGGTGCACACCGGCGAGGGCACGAACACCGGCGCCCACAAGTACTGGGGCCGCTCCTGGTACGTCTGGAACAACGCCGGTGACACCGCGAAGCTCTACAAGGCGAGCGGCACCAGGGTCGACTCGTGCTCGTGGTCCTCGCGGGGCAGCGGCTACAAGTACTGCTGAGGTACGTGCGCTCCGCCGCCCCGCGGGTGACTCACCTGATGGGGCGGTGGGCGTTCTCCCGCTGGGAGGGGCCCGGGGTGGCGTCGGCGATCCACGGGCCCTCGCCCGACGGGTCGACGATGCCCTGCTCCAGCCATTCGAAGGTGCCCGACATGACGCCCTTGACGACCTTGCGGTCGACGTCGTCGGTGTTGTTCCACAGGCGGCCGAAGAGTTCCTCGACGCGGATGCGGGACTGGCGGCAGAACGCGTCGGCCAGCTGGTAGGCCTCACGGCCGTGGTCGCCCTGGCTGCGCAGGAGTTCGGCGCGTACGCAGGCCGCGCTCATCGCGAACAGCTCGGCACCGATGTCGACGATCCGGCCCAGGAAGCCCTGCTTGGTCTCCATCCGGCCCTGCCAGCGGGACATGGCGTAGAAGGTGGAGCGGGCGAGCTTGCGGGCCGTGCGCTCGACGTAGCGCAGGTGTCCGGAGAGGTCCACTCCATGCCTGAACTCGCCGTAGGAGCGCGGAAGTTGTCCCGGTCCCGCGACCAGCTTCGGCAGCCACTTGGCGTAGAAGACGCCTGCGTTCGCACCCGCCTTCGCCTTGTCCGACAGCGACTTGTCGGGGTCGATCAGGTCACCCGCCACCGACAGATGGGCATCGACCGCCTCGCGCGCGATCAGCAGATGCATGATCTCGGTTGATCCCTCGAAGATGCGGTTGATCCGCAGGTCGCGCAAAACCTGTTCGGCGGGGACCGCGCGTTCGCCGCGGGCGGCCAGGGACGCCGCCGTCTCGAAGCCGCGGCCGCCCCGGATCTGGACCAGCTCGTCGGCGATGCGCCAGCCCATCTCGGAGGCGAAGAGCTTGGCCAGCGCGCCCTCGATGCGGATGTCGTTGCGGTCCTCGTCGGCCATCTGCGAGGACAGGTCGAGTACCGCCTCCAGGGCGAAGGTGGTGGCCGCGATGAAGGAGATCTTCGCCCCCACCGCCTCGTGCTGGGCGATCGGCTTGCCCCACTGCTCGCGGGCCGCCGACCACTCGCGGGCGATCTTCAGGCACCACTTGCCGGCGGCCACACAGGACGCCGGGAGGGAGAGCCGCCCCGTGTTGAGGGTGGTCAGCGCGATCTTGAGGCCGGCCCCCTCGGGGCCGATGCGGTTGGCGGCCGGAACCCGGACCTGGTGGAAGCGGGTGACGCCGTTCTCGATGCCGCGCAGGCCCATGAAGGCGTTGCGGTTCTCGACCGTCACGCCGGGCGAGTTGGTCTCCACGACGAAGGCCGTGATACCGCCCTTGTGGCCCTCGCTCTTCGGCACCCGGGCCATCACGACCAGCAGGTCGGCGACCACGCCGTTGGTCGTCCACAGCTTCACCCCGTCGAGGACGTAGTCGTCCCCGTCGGGCACGGCCGAGGTGGCGAGGCGTGCCGGGTCCGAACCGACGTCGGGCTCGGTGAGGAGGAAGGCGCTGATGTCGGTGCGGGCGCACCGGGGCAGGAACGCCTCCTTCTGCTCGGGCGTGCCGAACAGCTTGAGCGGCTGCGGTACGCCGATCGACTGGTGAGCCGACAGCAGGACGCCGATCGCCGGGCAGGCAGAGCCAGCCAAAGCGAGCGCCTTGTTGTAGTACACCTGGGTGAGGCCGAGACCGCCGTACCTGGTGTCGATCTTCATGCCGAGGGCGCCGAGCTCCTTGAGCCCGTTGATGACCTCGTCGGGGATCCTGGCCTCGCGCTCGATGAGGGCCGCGTCCACCTTCGTCTCGCAGAAGTCGCGGAGTTTGGCCAGGAACTCCTCCCCGCGCTGTACGGCCTCGGTGGCGGGGGTGGGGTGCGGGTGGACCAGGTCGAGCCGGAAGCGGCCGAGGAACAGTTCCTTGGCGAAGCTGGGCTTGCGCCAGTCCTGTTCGCGGGCTGCCTCCGCCACCTGGCGGGCCTCACGTTCGGTGACGGTGGGTCGGGAAGAGGGGGTGGGTGGAGCGGACATGAGGCTCACCTCGCCGCGAATAGGGATCTTGGACCGTATTGGTTACCGACGGGTGCTACCCGATCGTATGTACCCGATCCCGGGCGTGGTCACCACCCCTCGCGTCGCCGTTCAGCCGATGTCCACCGGGTGCGCCCTGGTGTCCGGACGGCCCGAACCCCTGAAAACCCCGGTGCCGGACTCGATGCCGGAGACGTACTTGTCATTACTGAACAGCTTGCGCCGTACGAGTGCCTGCGTGAAGTCGTCGAGGTCGAGGGTGGCATCGTGGGAGGCCGTGCTTGAGTTCCCGGTAGTCGTGCCCGACGCGCCAGCGGATCTTGGCCAGGCGGACCAGTTCGGCCGGCGGGGGGCTGGTGAGCCGGTAGCCGGTGGGTTCTCGGGCGTCCTCGGGCCGTTCGACCGGCAGCGTCACCTCGGGCAGGACACCGTCCCAGTGGCCGTTTTCGGTGGTGGCGGCGGCGCGGGCCAGACCGCGGGCCGGACCCCTCGCCCCCGTCCGCACCGCACGGACCTCGCTGGCGATGCACTGGCACCGCTGGCGCACCCGCCACCAAGTCCGGGCCGGACTAAGCCACTACCGTGCCCGGGCCGCACGTGCTCACTGACCGTGAAACCAACGGCTGTAGTACTAGCCTTCCCCTCATCGTCATAGACCTCATCGTCATAGAGAGGGAGGACTGCGTGGAGTACCCCTTCGAATTCGCGCGGGTGTACGCCGGACCGTGCCCCGAGCCGGGCCGGGGCAGCGCGCAGGGAGGGACCACATGCTGACCCTGTCCACCTGGCGGACCCGCTTCGACCGGCTGCACGACACGTCCGACATCGCCCGGCGGACCGGCGGCCAGATCGCCGACTTCCTCGAACACGACCACGGCTGGTACCGCCACGACGGCGACCTGATCCTGCCGGAGGACACCGATCTGGACATCGCCCTGGTCGTCGACGGCGACCTGGTGGTGCACGGCTTCCTCGACGACCACATGTCCCACCTCGGCATGCTCGTCGTCCTCGGTGACCTGGTGGTGCGGGATCTCGTGTCCTGGGGTGCGCTCTATGTACAGGGCGACCTGCGCGCGCAGGGCCTGGTCTACGGCTACTACAACGACTTCACCTTTGAGGTGCGCGGCGCGGTGCATGCCCGGGCCCTGATTCTTGAGGACAAGTTCAGCGACTACCGCAGAGGCAGCATCGAGGCGGAGATCGCTCCCTACGAGCCCGCGCCCGAGCAGCTCCGGACGGCCCACAAGATCCTCGTCCCCGAGGTGTACGACGACGAGGACTGGGCTTGCGAAGAGGAGCAACCGGAGTTGCGCCGCCCGGGCTATGAGCAGGTCCGCACCCGGCTGCACGCCGGCGAACCGCTCTTCAGGCACCCCGTACCGACCACCTCGACGGGTAAGTGACCGTCGAGAGCACGATCACGAGGTGGAGAGACAGTGGCCGAACAGCACATATCGGCGTTCATTGTCGAGGAGGCCCGCTTCCGGGCCATGGTCGGCTCCTGTGACGAGGACCTCGTCCGGGCGACCCTCGCCGATCGGCGGCCCGGGCGCCCCGGAGAGCACGCACCGTGAGCGCCTCCAAGGACGGCACCGGTCGCACGAGTCCACCATGCGAAAGGGGATCATGCCTTCTCTGACCTTCGTCTTCGGTACGGGGCGCAGCGGCTCGACGGCGCTGTCACATATCCTCAACGCCCAACCGGACGTGCTGAGCCTGAACGAGTTCATGGCCTCGGTGGGCGACGCGGCCTTCCCGGAAGGAAAGGTGGACGGCGAGGAGTTCCGGCAGACGCTCTTCCGGCCCGCGCCGCATTTCGAGCGGATGATCCGCAGCGGGCTGCCACTGCCGGAGTTCCTCTACACCCGCCACCCCGGCAGGTACTCGGTGCGGACCACCGGCATTCCCGCTCTCTCCCTGATGGTGCTGCCCCACCTCACCGACGACCCGGACGGACTCCTCGACGAACTCGGCGCGGCGGTGGTCCGGTGGCCGGAGCGCACCGCCGCCGAGCACCACCGGGCCCTGTTCGGCCTGCTCTGCGCCCGGTTCGGACGTACCGCCGTCGTGGAGCGCTCCGGCTACTCGACCGGCTGGGCACCGGGACTTCGGGACGCCTTCCCGGACGCGAAGTTCGTGCACATGTTCCGCGACGGCCCGGACTGCGCCTTGTCCATGAGCCGCCATCCCGGATACCGCACGATTTCCCTGCTCCGCGAGATCAAGACCCGCTCCGGCATCGACAGCTTCGCCGACCTGACCCCCGACCACGTCCGCGCGCTGCCCCCGGACCTGGCACCCCTGCTGGACGAACGCTTCGACCCCGCCCTCGTACGCGACCGTCACATCCCCCTGCGGACCTTCGGCACCCTGTGGTCCGAACTCGTCATCGAGGGAACGGAGTTCCTCACCCGGCTCCCCGCCGGCCGGCGCACCACACTCGCTTACGAGAACCTCCTGGACCACCCTGCCGAAGAGCTGACCCGCCTGGCGGAGTTCATCGGCGTGGACCCCCTGCCAGGGTGGCTGCACGCCGCGTCCGGCCTGCTCGACCACAGCCGACGAGGCTCCGCCCGGAGCCTGCCCGCCGCCGAACTCGCCGAGCTGCGAGACAGCTGCGCCCCTGGCACCCATGTCCTGGAGGGCCGACCGGTCCCCTAGTGTCCTGCGCCAGTGGTTGAACTTCACCCCCACCAGCTCCTCCTGGATCAACCAGGTCGAGCGGTGGTTCGGCTTCCTCCCTGACCAGATGATCCGCCGCGGCGCACACAAGAACGTCCAGACCGGACGACGGGAATGTGACGACAGGACCTAGAGGGCGAGTCCGGTGAGGACGAGGACGCGCTCATAGGTGTAGTCGTCCATCGCGAACTTCACGCCCTCGCGGCCCACACCGGACTGCTTGACGCCGCCGTAGGGCATCTGGTCGGCGCGGTAGGAGGGCACGTCGCCGATGACGACGCCGCCGACCTCGAGGGCGCGGTGGGCGCGGAAGGCGACCTGGACGTCGTGCGTGAACACGCCCGCCTGAAGGCCGTACTTGGAGTCGTTGACGGCCGCGAAGGCCTCGGCCTCGCCGTCCACCTTCTGCACGGTGAGGACCGGCCCGAAGACCTCCTCGCAGGAGATCGTGGCGGTCGCCGGTACGTCGGTGAGGACGGTCGGCGCGTACGAGGCGCCGTCCCGCTTGCCGCCGGTGAGAAGACGGGCCCCGGCCTCGACTGCTTCCTCGACCCACGCCTCGACGCGCTTGGCGGCGTCCTCGCTGACCAGCGGGCCGACGTCTGTGGTGTCGTCCGAGGGGTCACCGGTGACCTGGGCTTCGACGGCGGCGACGACGCGCGGCAGCAGACGGTCGTACACGGAGGCGTCGGCGATCACGCGCTGCACGGAGATGCAGGACTGGCCGCCCAGGTAGTTGGAGAAGGTGGCGATGCGGGTGGCGGCCCAGTCGAGGTCCTCGTCGCTCGCGTAGTCGCCGAGCACGACGGCCGCGCCGTTGCCGCCCAGCTCCAGGGTGCAGTGCTTGCGCGGCACCGAGTCCATGATCGCGTAACCGACCTTCTCGGAACCGGTGAAGGAGATGACCGGCAGGCGCTCGTCCCGAACGAGGGCGGCCATGCTGTCGTTGGGGACCGGGAGGATGCTCCAGGAGCCGGCCGGCAGGTCGGTCTCGGCGAGCAGGTCGCCGATGATCAGGCCGGAGAGCGGGGTGGCGGGCGCCGGCTTCAGGATGATCGGCGCGCCGGCGGCGATCGCCGGGGCGACCTTGTGGGCGCACAGGTTGAGCGGGAAGTTGAAGGGCGCGATACCGAGGACGACACCCTTCGGGAACCGGCGGGTGAGCGCGAGCCGCCCCTGACCGCCGAGGTCGGTGTCGAGGCGCTGGGCCTCACCGCCGTTGAACCGGCGGGCCTCCTCGGCGGCGAACCGGAAGACGGAGACGGCCCGGCCGACCTCACCGCGGGCCCACTTGACCGGCTTGCCGTTCTCGGCGGAGATGAGCTGCGCGATCTCCTCGGTGCGCTCGGCCAGGCGCTTGCTGACGTGGTCGAGAGCGGCGGCACGGACGTGGGCCGGGGTGGCGGCGAAGTCCTCGCGGACGGCGTACGCGGCGGCGACCGCCTCCTCGATCTGAGCGTCCGTCGGCACGGCGGCCCTGCCGACGAGGCGGCCGTCCCACGGGGAGGTGACGTCGAAGGTGGCCTCGCCGATGGCCTGGCGGCCAGCGAGCCAGAAGGCGTGGGTGGAAGTCATGAGGGAATCCGGCCCTTCCGCGTTGGGGTGTTCTCGGGTTTCGGGGTCCACGGTAGGGGTGGGGTGGCGGAGGGGTGATTGTCCGAGTCGTAGTGATAGGAGGCGGGGGTGCGCCGAATTGGCCGGGTGGTGGGGGTGCGCGCCCCAGGATTTCGCCACCGCCGCCCCCGCCCGCCCCTTTGTCCCATCACCGGGGGCTCCGCCCCCAGAGCCCCGCTTCGGCCTGAACGGCCTCGTCCTCGAACGCCGGACGGGCTGAAAACGCCGGCGGAGCCCCCAGCGAGGCCCGCACCAGCGCACGGTGCCTGCCGGCGCCTCGGACCTACTCCGCCGTCGTCGCCTTCAGTGCCAGCCACAGCTCCATCCGTACGTCCGGATCGTCCAGTGACCGCCCGAGGATCTCCTCCACCCGCCGCATCCGGTAGCGCAGCGTGTGCCGGTGGACGCCCAGGTCGGCGGCGGCCGCGTCCCACTGTCCGTGGCGGGACAGCCAGGCCCGCAGGGAGGCCACCAGGTCGCCGCGCCCGGTCGCGTCGTGTTCGTGCAGCGCCCGCAGCAGCCCGTCCGCGAACGCCTTCACCGCGTCGTCCGCGAGCAGCGGCAGCACCGATCCGGCCGCGAGCCGCTCGTGCTCGACGAACACCCGCCCTCGTCGCCGCGCCACCGACAGCGCCTGGTCGGCCTGCTTGTACGCGGCGGCGGCCGCGACCGGGCCGACCGGCGCGGACAGGCCCACGACCAGTTCGTCCTCGCTTCCCGGGGTCGCCGGCTCGCGTACCGTGCCGCAGGTCCGCGCCGCCTCCAGCGCCGCCGCGTACTCCCCGCACGCGGCGACGGCGGCGCCACCGTCCGCGGCCAGCACCACGAGCCGTTCTCCCTCTCCCTCGGGCACCACCAGCAGTGCCTCCCCGGCCCGGGCGGCGGCGGACTCCACGACCTCGGCGAGGGCGCCGAGCGGATCGTCACCGGCCTCGGCCTCGGTCAGTGCCAGCACGGCGGCGGAGGGCTTGGCGGGCGGCAGGCCCGCGTGGGCGTCGGCCTGGACCCGGGCGGCGGACGCCGAGGCGTACTCGGCGACGATCATCCGGAAGGGTGCGTCCAGCAGACCCCCGTACAGGTCCCCGGCCACGGCACGCGCGTGGTCCGGCTCCCCGGCGAGCAGCATGCGGAGCACCGCCGCGCCGATCCGCTGCTCGGCCGCGTGCAGGGACCGGGACCGTTCCGTGGTCAGCGTCAACAGGGCGATGGCCGAGTGGACGGCATACCGCTCGGCGGTGCCGAGGGCCGCGGCCGTACCCACCGCGAGCGCCGCCTTCGGCCGTCTGCCCGTGCCGAGGGAGTGCAGCTCGACACGGTCCGCGTTGTCGGGGTCGTCGGGTCCGCCCACCACCGACGAGGCGGGCGCGGGCCGCTCCCGCAGGCGCTCCACGTCTGCGGTGAGCCGGGCGGCACGCCGCCCCGCCCACTCGGGTGCCGTGGCGACCACGGCGCCGGACGCGTCGTAGAGGGCCGCCCATCCGTCGACCTGCGAGGCGAGCGCGGCGAGCAGCCCTTCGGGGCCGTCCGTCAGCGCCTGCCTGGTCAGTTCGCGCTGGGCGGCGAACCCGGCGGTGACCGCCCGGTACTGGTCGGCCGCGATCTCCGCGGACACCGCCTTGCTGATGGCGAGGAAGGGCGTGCGGCGCGGCACCTCGAGGAGCGGCAGCCCTTCCTGCTGCGCCGCGTCGACGAGCGCCTTCGGGATCTCGTCGTAATTGACCCCGACGGCGAAGCCCAGCCCGACGACCCCGGCCCCGGCCAGCCGCTTCACATAGCGGCGCATGGCGTCCGGGTCCTCCGCGTCCAGCTTCAGCGCGGTGATCAGCAGCAGTTCCCCGCCCTCCATGTACGGCACGGGGTCGGCGAGCTCGCTGGCGTGCGCCCAGCGGACAGGCGCGTCCAGGCGGTCCTCGCCCGCCCGCACGGTCAGCTTCAGCGCGGAGTGGTGGACGAGCGACGCGAGCGTGGGGGGCATGAGGCCTTCAGGTCTGCTTCAGGTCTGTGCGATCTTTGTGATCTTTTGGCCGCGTTGTATGAGCGGCCTGTGCCGATTCTGCCTCACCGTACGGTCACCGGGTGACCTCATGCCCATAGATCCTGCTCAGCCGCGCAGATCCACCAGCAGCGGCGGCGCGTGCTCGCCCTTCACGTTGGTCAGCGACAGCACCGCGTGCCCCGGCGGCACCCCGTGCGCCAGCTCGGACGCGGACCACCGCTCCCGCTCGACCTGCCGCACGGTCACCGCCCGCGCGGTCGGCGCCTTTCCGGTGATCACCCGCCGCAGCATGTGCACGGCCTTGCCGGCCGGGGTCTCGGCGATGATCTGCCGGTCGGTGACGTCCCTGGCCTCGATCCACTCCTTGCCCCACACCTCGGCGAAGTCCTGCCCGTCCCAGGGCGTGAGCCCGGACAGTGCCATCCGGCATCCGGTGGCCCCGAGCAGCGGCCCGCGCAGCGGACGCGGTACGTCGTCCAGGGTGCGCAGGGTCAGGACGACCCCGGCGTTGCCGGACCGCAGCCGCTGGATCCCCCGTACGGCCTCGGGCGTCACGACGCCCGTCGCGTCGTCGAGGACCAGGCAGGCGAACAACGACCGGTCCTCCCGCACCGCGACGCTCGCCGTGAACTGCGCGAGCACCAGCCGCGCCAGCATCCGCGAGGCGTCGGCGTGCCCGCGCTCGGGCAGGTCGACGCGCACCCGCACCGGATGGTCGAGGGCTTTGAGCGAGAAGGGCCGTGACTGTCCGGAGGTGTCGAAGAACCCGGCGAAGGCCGGCCGGTCGAGCAGCGCGACACGATCCGCGAGCACGCCTCCCACATCCCCCGGCTGTCCCGTCTGCCGTTCCCGGGCGTCCAGTTCCCGCAGCAGCGACTCCTGCCCGGAGCCCTCCAGCGCCTGCCGCAGAGTGCCGAGCGCCCCGGGCGCGCCGTCGAGCAGCTGCCGCAGCTCCGGTACGGAGGGGAAGCGCCCGTGAACCGCCCGGAACGGCCCGAGCAGCTGGGCGAGGACCGTGGTGGACCGGCGGGTGTCGCCGCCCTGGTGGGGTTCGGCGAGGTCCCCGACGAGGGCTTCGGCGAGCACGGCCGCCGCCTCGTCCGGGTCGGTGGTCCCGCCGTACAGGTCGAGGTCGTACACGGAGTCCTGGTTCCCGATCCGTACGACGACGTCGTAGGCGTCGGCCGGGCCGAGCCCCGCGCCCGCCGCGCCCACCACGACCACGGCGGCCCGCCCGGCGAGCGCGTGCAGGCACAGCGACTCGGCGAGCGGCCGCACCACGGTGCCGGTCTTGCCGGAGCCGGCCGGTCCGACGGCGAGCAGGGAGGTGCCGAGCAGGTCGGGTCCGAGGCCGAGGCCGGCGCCGCGGTAGGCGTACGGGTTGCGGGCGTCGTCGGCCGTGGTGCCGAGGCGCACCTGGCCGGTCACCAGGTCGTGCCGGGCGAGGCGGGCCGGCAGGTCGCGCTCCCGGGAGGGGTGCAGACAGGCGGCGGATCCCTCCTTGAGGACCGCGCCGGTGAAGGCGGCGAAGCTGTGCCGGCCGCTGCGCACGCCCTGCCAGGCGCGGGCGATCCGCGCGTGGTCGACGTCCCGCATCAGCCCTGCGCGGGCCTCGGCGGCGAGCCGCTCGGCGGCGTCGGCGGCGCCGGCGGCGCGCAGCTCGGGCCACTCGGCGGGGTCCTGTTCGGGGGTGAGGGGCCGCTCGGCGGTGGGTACGGCCTGACGCCAGGCGGGCGGGCCGTAGCGGCGCCAGACCTCGCCCCAGCGGCCGAGGCGGCCGACGGCGAGCATGATGCCGAGGGCGATCAGGGTGTAGTAGCCGTACCAGAGGATGGCGTTGCCGACGCGGTCGTTGTTGTGGCGCCAGGAGTCCGGCGTGAAGAGTTCGAGGGGCAGGATCCACCAGCCGCCGAGGTAGCCGTTCCACAGCAGTGACCAGATCAGCCAGCCCACGAGGAAGGCGATGACGGCCCCGCTGAGCAGCTGCCGTGCCGGGATCAGTTCGGGCTCCTCCGCCGGCCGGGGCGTGTGCCCGAGCCGCCACACGCCCGGCGCCGCGTCCGGCCGGGGGGTGCGGAGCCAGGTCAGGAACGCCGACCCGTCCGGCGGCGGCACGGCCGGTGCCGCGGCAGGCCGCGGGGGCATCGCCGGCACCTCCGGAGGCCCCGCCGGACGCGGTACAGGATTCGCATGCGTACCCCGTGTGTCCCGCGACCCGTCGCTGTCCATCGCCCTTGCCCCCTGAGCAGCAGTTCCGTCCACCATCAGCGAGTCAATCTAACGCGCTCCCGGGGGGAGTTCACCGCTTACGCGGCCGGGCCCGAGGTGACCGGCCCGTACTCCTCTATGTCCATGGCGGACAACCGGGCGCGCCGAAAACGCCCACATGGAGCATGCCCACCCCTCCCTTGCCGTCCTAGCCTGCGAGAAAAGAAGACAAGAGTCCGTAAGACCCCCAGGAGCCCCTCATGACCGCACTTCCGCAGGAGCGCCGCGTCGTCACCGCCATTCCCGGCCCGAAGTCGCAGGAGCTGCAGGCCCGCCGCGTCGCCGCGGTCGCGCAGGGCGTGGGTTCCGTGCTGCCCGTGTTCACCGCGCGCGCGGGCGGCGGCATCGTCGAGGACGTCGACGGCAACCGCCTCATCGACTTCGGCTCCGGCATCGCGGTGACCTCCGTGGGCGCCTCCGCCGAGGCCGTCGTACGCCGGGCTTCGGCGCAGCTCGCCGACTTCACCCACACCTGTTTCATGGTCACGCCGTACGAGGGGTACGTCGAGGTCGCCGAGGCGCTCGCCGAGCTGACGCCGGGCGACCACGCCAAGAAGAGCGCCCTGTTCAACTCCGGCGCCGAGGCCGTCGAGAACGCGGTCAAGATCGCCCGCTCCTACACCAAGCGCCAGGCGGTCGTCGTCTTCGACCACGGCTACCACGGCCGTACGAACCTCACGATGGCGCTGACCGCGAAGAACATGCCGTACAAGCACGGCTTCGGCCCGTTCGCACCCGAGGTCTACCGGGTGCCGGTGGCCTACGGCTACCGCTGGCCGACCGGCCCGGAGAACGCGGGCCCCGAGGCCGCCGCGCAGGCCATCGACCAGATCACCAAGCAGGTCGGCCCGGACAACGTGGCCGCGATCATCATCGAGCCGGTGCTCGGCGAGGGCGGCTTCATCGAGCCGGCCAAGGGCTTCCTGCCGGCGATCCGCAAGTTCGCCGCCGACAACGGCATCGTCTTCGTCGCGGACGAGATCCAGTCCGGCTTCTGCCGTACCGGCCAGTGGTTCGCCTGCGAGGACGAGGGCATCGTCCCCGACCTGATCACGACCGCGAAGGGCATCGCGGGCGGTCTCCCGCTCGCCGCCGTCACCGGCCGCGCCGAGATCATGGACGCCGCGCACGCGGGCGGCCTGGGCGGCACCTACGGAGGCAACCCGGTCGCCTGTGCCGGCGCGCTCGGCTCGATCGAGACCATGAAGGAACTCGACCTCAACGCCAGGGCCAGGAACATCGAGGCGATCATGAAGGCCCGCCTCGGGGCCATGGCCGAGAAGTTCGACATCATCGGCGACGTCCGGGGCCGGGGCGCGATGATCGCCATCGAGCTTGTCAAGGACCGCGCCACCAAGGAACCGAACCCGGAGGCGACCGCCGCGCTGGCGAAGGCCTGCCACCAGGAGGGCCTGCTGGTCCTGACCTGTGGCACCTATGGCAACGTGCTGCGCTTCCTGCCGCCGCTGGTGATCGGCGAGGACCTGCTGAACGAGGGCCTCGACATCATCGAGCAGGCGTTCACGCGCATCTGAGCCGGTGGCCCGCGCGTCTGAACGGGTCTGGCGTCGGAGGGTGTGAAGAACGTGTGCGAGGTGCATGGCGGGACGCGATTCGGCCTGTCTTACCCCCACCCCCTGCCGTAGGTTCTTACCAGATGAGAGATACACCCCGCCCGCAGGGGACTGCGGGCGACAACAGGTCGGGGCCTCCCCAGCTCCGGTCTGGTCGTGCCCTCGCGCACACAGACGGAGCCTCTGGCTCCGGATCTCCTCACCGATCGGACAGTCGCCCGCCCCAAACCCCCCGGGGCGGCCGGCCATCCGATCAGGACGGCCGCCCCGGAATCACCCCCCCTGTTCCGGGGCGGCCGACCTCCTTCCTCCTTCTCGGCCTTCCGGCCCTCCTCTTCGCGCTGATCACCTGGCAGGTCGTCGCCGACGGCCCCCTCATGCGCGCGGACGAGCGCCTCAGCCGCGCGCTGGTCCACCCGGACCGCCCCTCCGGACTCCTCGCCGATCTCGGCAGTGTCCATGTCGCGGTGCCGGTCCTCGCGGTCGTGCTGGCGTACGTGACCTGGCGGGCCCTTCGCAGTGGGACGAACCGCTGGTGGTTGCCGGCCCTGGCGGCGGCCGTTCTCATGGCCCTCGTCCCTGCCTGGGTCATCCCCCTCAAGGAACTGACCGACCGCCCGGGACCCCCGGTCAACCCTCCCGGCAGCACCCGCTTCTACCCCTCCGGTCACACTGCGACCGCCGCCGTGGCCTACGGAGCCGCGACCCTGCTCCTCCTGCCCTGGCTGCGTGCCGCGTCCGCCCGCCTCGCGCTCCTCGCCGCCTGCGTCGCCGTGAACGCGGGCGTCGGCTTCGGCCTGATCCGGCGCGGCTACCACTGGCCCCTCGACGTCGTGGCGAGTTGGTGCCTGTGTGCGGTGCTGCTGACCGGGCTGGCGATGTTCCTCAGCCGAAGCAGCCGCCGAACCTCCGCCGGAGCTCCCGGCTCCCCGTAACGGTCCCAGCTGACCGACCACGTCATCAGCGGCGCAGGGCGGGCCAGGTGCCGTGAGTGGCGTACGAGCCGCAGTTCGTCGTCTTCGTCAGACGGTCCGGGGTCTTGGTGACCTCGGACGGGGCGACGTAGCCGTTGCCCGCGTTCGTGGAGGCCGGCATGGCGACCGCCATCTGCATACACTCCCGCGCGCGGGTCCTGGCCGCCCCACTTGCCGGTCCCGCAGTACTCCGGTCGCCAATACCTCCGACCGCTACCTGCCGTCATCCGTCGCCAGATCCGCCGCGGCCTCGTGCATGGCGAGTTCGAGCAGTGCCGGATCGGTGAGGGTGCCGGAGCCGTCCGGCGGGACCAGCCAGCGGACCCCGCCGGACGAGCGTCCCGGGTGCGGCACGGCGATCCGGGTGCCGCGCCCGGCCGTACGGATGCCGGTGCCGACCCAGTGCGCCGCGGTGCCCGGCGGCACGAGGAATCCCGTCCGCGCGTCGCCCAGGTCGACCAGCACCGGGCCCGGTCGGCCGAGGATGCGGGTGAGGACGTCGAGCGTGGCACGGCCGAGCTCGCCGGGCAGGATCAGCACGTCCCAGGCCCTGCCGGCGGGCAGCAGCGCGATTCCCCGGGGGTCGCGCTCCCACTCCCGGCGGCAGGCCTCGGGGTCCGGCGCGACGGACACCAGCCACTCGACCGCCGTTTTCGCCCCAGCCATCATGAGACCCCCCGTGTTCCGTCGTGGACGCGTGTCGCGTCACGAGAGAGGGAGGTCTCCTGCCGGGCATTACGCGGGTTCCGGCAACCCGTTGGAGTGAACCGGCACACGCTCAGCTGTCGAAGCCGAGCCCCAGTCTGTCCATCGTCCGCAGCCACAGGTTGCGCCGGCCGCCGTGCGCGTCGGCACGGGCCAGCGACCACTTGGTGAGGGCGATGCCGGTCCAGGCGAAGGGCTCCGGCGGGAAGGGCAGGGGCTTCCTGCGGACCATCTCCAGCTCGGTGCGCTCCGTTCGCTCCCCCGCCAGCAGGTCCAGCATCACGTCGGCGCCGAACCGGGTGGCGCCCACGCCCAGGCCCGTGTAGCCGGCCGCGTACGCCACCCTGCCGTGGTGCGCGGTGCCGAAGAACGCCGAGAAGCGCGAGCAGGTGTCGATCGCGCCGCCCCATGCGTGGGTGAAGCGGATGCCCTCCAGCTGCGGGAAGCAGGTGAAGAAGTGCCCGGCGAGCTTGGCGTACGTCTCCGGCCGGTTGTCGTACTCGGCGCGCACCCGGCCGCCGTACGGGTAGATGGCGTCGTAGCCGCCCCAGAGGACGCGGTTGTCGGCGGAGAGCCGGAAGTAGTGGAACTGGTTCGCCGAGTCCCCGAGGCCCTGGCGGTTCTTCCAGCCGACCGACGCCAGCTGGTCGGCGGTCAGCGGCTCCGTCATCAGCGCGTAGTCGTAGACCGGGACCGTGTAGGCGCGGACCCGCCGGACCAGGTTCGGGAAGATGTTCGTGCCGAGCGCCACCCTGCGGGCGCGGACCTGGCCGTACGGGGTGCCCACGGCCATACCGGCACCGTACGGCTTCAGGGTGAGGGCGGGGGTGTGCTCGTAGATCCGGACGCCGAGGCTGAGGCAGGCGCGCTTGAGGCCCCAGGCGAGTTTGGCGGGGTTGAGCATGGCCACGCCCCGGCGGTCGTGGAGGCCGGCCAGGAAGGTCGGCGAGTCGACCTGCTCCCGGACCGCGTCGGCGTCGAGGAACTCGGTGCCGTCGGCGAGGCCGTGGCGCTCCATCTCGGCGTACCAGTCGCGCAGTTCCTCGGCCTGATGGGGTTCGGTCGCTACGTCGATCTCGCCGGTGCGCTCGAAGTCGCAGTCCAGGGAGTGCCGGGCGACCGCCTTCTCGATCTCGTCGAGGTTGCGGGCGCCCAGCTCCTCAAGCCTGTGGATCTCGTCGGGCCAGCGGGTGAGGCCGTTGGGCAGGCCGTGGGTGAGGGAGGCGGCGCAGAAGCCGCCGTTGCGGCCCGAGGCGGCCCAGCCCGCCTCGCGGCCTTCGAGCAGAACCACATCCCGCTGCGGGTCGCGCTCCTTGGCGTTCAGCGCGGTCCACAGTCCGCTGTAGCCGCCGCCTACGACCAGCAGGTCGCAGGTCTCGGCGCCGGTGAGGGCGGGCTCGGGACGGGGCTTGCCCGGGTCATCCAGCCAGTACGGGACCGGCTGGGCTTCGGAAAGAGATTTCGTCCAACGGTTCATGGCGCTTGGGGCCATGATGTCAACTCCCCACAGGATTCTTGCGGTTATGCCTTTTGCCGGTTACGGCGATTGCCGACGACCATCGAGGCCAGGACGAGCAGCACGGCGACGAGGAACATGGCCGTACCGATGACGTTGATCTGAACGGGCGTCCCGCGCTGTGCCGATCCCCAGACGAACATGGGGAAGGTGACCGTCGAACCCGCGTTGAAGTTGGTGATGATGAAATCGTCGAAGGAGAGCGCGAAGGCGAGCAGCGCGCCCGCGGCGATTCCCGGTGCCGCGATCGGCAGGGTGACGCGGACGAAGGTCTGGAAGGGGCCGGCGTACAGGTCCTGGGCGGCCTGCTCCAGCCTCGGGTCCATCGACATGACGCGCGCCTTGACGGCGGTCACGACGAAGCTGAGGCAGAACATGATGTGGGCGATGAGGATCGTCCAGAAGCCGAGCTGAGCACCCAGGTTGAGGAACAGGGTGAGCAGCGAGGCCGCCATCACGACCTCGGGCATCGCCATAGGCATGAAGATCAGCGAGTTCACGGCGCCGCGTGCGCGGAAGCGGTAGCGGACCAGCGCGAAGGCGATCATCGTGCCGAGGACGGTGGCGCCGACCGTCGCCCAGAGGGCGATCTGCAGGCTGACCGACAGCGAGCCGCACATGTCGGCGACGCCGCACGGGTCCTTCCAGGCGTCCGTGGAGAACTGCTGCCATTCGTAGTTGAAGCGCCCCTTCGGTTTGTTGAAGGAGAACACCGTCACGACGACGTTCGGCAGGATGAGAAATCCGAGCGTCAGCAGTCCCGCGATGACGACGAGATTGCGCTTGAGCCAGTTGACGAAGGCCATTTAAACCAGATCCTCCGTGCCGGACTTGCGGATGTAGACCGTGACCATGACGAGGATCGCGGCCATCAGGATGAAGGAGAGGGCCGCGGCCGTCGGGTAGTCCAGAATCCGCAGGAACTGCGACTGGATGACGTTGCCGACCATGCGCGTGTCGGTGGAGCCGAGCAGGTCCGCGTTGACGTAGTCACCGGCCGCCGGGATGAAGGTCAGCAGCGTGCCGGAGACAACGCCCGGCATCGAGAGCGGGAAGGTGACCTTGCGGAACGTCGTGACCGGCTTGGCGTACAGGTCGCCCGCCGCCTCGTGGAGCCGTCCGTCGATGCGCTCCAGCGAGGTGTAGAGCGGCAGGACCATGAACGGCAGGAAGTTGTACGTCAGACCGCAGATCACGGCCAGCGGCGTGGCCAGGACGCGGTCGCCGGAGGTCATGCCGAGCCAGCTGGTGACGTCCAGGACGTGCAGCGTGTTGAGGGCGCCGACGACCGGGCCGCCGTCCGCGAGGATCGTCTTCCAGGCGAGCGTGCGGATCAGGAAGCTGGTGAAGAACGGCGCGATCACCAGGATCATGATCAGGTTGCGCCAGCGGCCCGCGCGGAACGCGATCAGGTACGCCAGCGGGTAGCCGAGTATCAGGCACAGGACCGTCGCCGAGCCCGCGTAGAGCACCGAGCGCAGGAACTGCGGCCAGTACTCGGCCAGGGCGTCCCAGTAGGTGGCGAGGTGCCAGGTGACCTTGTAGCCCTCCTCCAGGGAGCCCGTCTGCACGGACGTGGAGGCCTGGTAGATCATCGGCAGCGCGAAGAAGACCAGCAGCCACAGGATGCCGGGCAGCAGCAGCCAGTACGGGACGAGGCGGCCTCGTCTGCGCGGCGGCTTCTTCTCGGGGGCCGTCGGGGAGAGAGGCGGCGGCGCCTCGGTGAGGGTCGCCATCAGACCGCCGCCCCTTCATCGATGCCGGCGGAGCCCGTCGTCCCGGCAAGCAGGGACTGCGCCGCGTCGAGACCGAAGGTGTGGGCCGGGTTCCAGTGCAGGACGACCTCGGCACCGGGTACGAGCCGGCCGTCGCGGTCGATGTTCTGGGCATAGACCTCGAACTCGGGGCAGACCGGGCTGTCGATGACGTACTGCGTGGAGACGCCGATGAAGCTGGAGTCGGCGATCTTGCCGGTGATCCGGTTGCGGCCCTCGGGGATCTCGCCCGCCTCGTCGGCGTGGGTGAGGGAGATCTTCTCCGGGCGGACGCCGACCAGCACCTTGCCGCCGGGAGTCGTCGGCGCGGAACAGCGCGCCTCGGGCAGCACGAGCTTGCCGCCGCCCGCCTTGAGGACGATGTCGCCGTTGCTCTTGGAGTCGACCTCGGCCTCGATCAGGTTCGAGGTGCCGAGGAAGTTGGCGACGAACGTGGTCTGCGGGTTCTCGTAGAGGTCGGCCGGGGAGCCGAGCTGTTCGACGCGTCCCGCGTTCATCACGGCGACCGTGTCGGCCATCGTCATGGCCTCCTCCTGGTCGTGCGTGACGTGGACGAAGGTGATGCCGACCTCGGTCTGGATGCGCTTGAGCTCCAGCTGCATCTGGCGGCGCAGTTTGAGGTCGAGGGCGCCGAGGGGCTCGTCGAGGAGGAGCACCTTGGGGTGGTTGATCAGGGCGCGGGCCACCGCCACACGCTGTTGCTGGCCGCCGGAGAGCTGGTGGGGTTTCTTGCGGGTCTGCTCGCCGAGCTGCACCAGGTCGAGCATCTCCTCGACCTGCTTCTTCACCGACTTGATGCCGCGCCGGCGCAGGCCGAAGGCGACGTTCTCGAAGATGTCGAGGTGCGGGAAGAGGGCGTACGACTGGAAGACGGTGTTCACCGGCCGCTTGTAGGGCGGCAGGTTCGTCACCTCCTGGTCGCCGAGGAAGACGGTGCCGGAGGAAGGTTCCTCCAGGCCCGCGATCATGCGCAGGGTGGTGGTCTTGCCGCAGCCCGAGGCGCCGAGCAGCGCGAAGAAGGAGCCCTGCGGCACGGTCAGGTGCAGCGGGTGTACGGCGGTGAAGGAGCCGTACGTCTTGCTGATGCCCGAGAGGCGGACGTCGCCGCTGTGGTCGGTCTTGTTCGTCACGGTGATCACGCCCCAGTCAGCTTCGCGAACTTCAATTCAAAGGCCGTCTCGTCCTTCGAGCTCAGTGAGCGGAAGGCGTGGGACTTCTCGGCCATGGCCTTGTCGGGGATGATCAGCGGGTTGTTCGCCGCATCCTTGTCGATCTTCTCCAGCTCGGGCTTCACACCGTCGACCGGACACACGTAGTTGATGTAGGCGGCGAGCTCGGCGGCCGGCTGCGGCTCGTAGTAGTAGTCGATGAGCCGTTCGGCGTTCGTCTTGTGACGGGCCTTGTTGGGGATCAGCATGTTGTCGGTCGACGTCATGTACCCGCTGTCCGGGATCAGGAAGTCGATGTCCGGGCTGTCCGCCTTGAGCTGTACGACGTCACCGGCCCAGGCTATGCAGGCGGCGAAGTCGCCGCTGGTCAGGTCGGAGGTGTAGTCGTTGCCCGTGAAGCGGCGGATCTGGCCCCCGTCGACGGCCTTCTGCAGACGGGCGATCGCCGCGTCGTAGTCGTCGGCGGTGAAGTTCGCCGGGTCCTTGCCCATGTCGAGCAGCGTCATGCCGATGCTGTCCCGCATCTCCGACAGGAAGCCGACGCGCCCCTTGAGCCTGGGGTTGTCGAGGAGGTCGGACACCGACCTCACCTCGACGCCGTCGAGCGCCTTCTTGTTGTAGGCGATGACCGTCGAGATGCCCTGCCAGACGTACGAGTAGGCGCGGCCCGGGTCCCAGTCGGGGTCGCGGAACTGCGAGGACAGGTTGGCGTAGGCGTTCGGCAGGTTGGACGCGTCCAGCTTCTGCACCCAGCCCAGCCGGATCAGGCGGGCCGCGAGCCAGTCGGTGAGGACGATGATGTCGCGGCCGGTGTCCTGGCCCGCCGCGAGCTGCGGCTTGATCTTGCCGAAGAACTCGACGTTGTCGTTGATGTCCTCGGTGTACTTGACCTTGATTCCGGTCCGCTTGGTGAAGGCGTCGAGCGTGGGGTGGTGCTTCTCGCTCTCGTCCACGTCCATGTACTCGGTCCAGTTGGAGAAGTTGACTGTCTTCTCCTGCGCCGAGCGGTCGTCTGCGGAGACGCCGCCCTCGGTGTTGCCCGCCGCGGGGATGCCGCAGGCGCTCAGCGCCCCGAGTCCGCCGACCGCGAGCGCACCGCCCGCGGAGGCGCGCAGCAGCGAACGACGGGTGAGGGAAGCCCTGCCGTTGCGGAAGCTGCGCCGCATGGCGGCCACCTGGGCCGGGGACAGGCGGTCGGGCTCGTACTGCTCCATGCGCTTGGTGCCCTTTCGGGAGGGATGAGTTGGCCGCGGGTCAGGCGGCGTGTGCCACCCGCCGTAGCCGGCTGCATTGGATATCCGGCTGCCGCCGGGCAACGACTACGGCCGGTCCCCGAAGACGGTGCGGTGCCAGTCCTTCTCGGCCACCGCGGTGTTGTCCAACATCACGTGTTTGATCTGGGTGTATTCCTCGAACGAGTACGCGGACATGTCCTTGCCGAAGCCGGACGCCTTGTACCCGCCATGGGGCATTTCGCTGATGATCGGAATGTGGTCGTTGACCCACACGCAGCCCGCCTTGATCTCGCGGGTGGCCCGGTTCGCCCGGTAGACGTCACGGCTCCAGGCGGATGCGGCGAGCCCGTAAGGGGTGTCGTTGGCCAGACGGATACCTTCATCATCACCGTCGAACGGCAGCACGACCAGTACCGGTCCGAAGATCTCCGACTGAACGATCTCGCTGTCCTGGGCGGCGTCCGCGATCAGGGTGGGCCGGTAGTAGGCGCCGTTCTTGAGATCTCCCTGAGGCGTCTCACCACCCGTGACCACGCGCGCGTAGGCACGCGCCCGGTCGACGAAACCGGCCACGCGGTCACGCTGGACGTGGGAGATCAGCGGACCGAGGTCGGTGCCGGAAGCGAACGGGTCGCCGAGCCGGACGGTTCCCATGAGGGCGGCCGTCTTCTCGACGAACGCCTCGTAGAGGGGCCTTTGCACGTACGCGCGCGTGGCGGCCGTGCAGTCCTGGCCGGTGTTGATGAGCGCGCCCGCGACCGCGCCGTTGACGGCGGCCTCGAGGTCGGCGTCGTCGAAGACCACGAAGGGCGCCTTGCCGCCCAGCTCCAGGTGGAGCCGTTTGACGGTGGCGGTGGCGATCTCGGCAACGCGCTTGCCGACGGCGGTCGAGCCGGTGAACGAGGTCATGACCACGTCGGGGTGCCCGACGAGGTGCTCACCGGCCTCCCTGCCGGTGCCGGTGACGATGTTGATCACACCGTCCGGGATACCGGCGTCCGTCGCGGCCTGGGCGAACAGCAGCGAGGTCAGCGGGGTGAGCTCGGCCGGCTTGAGCACGACGGTGTTGCCCGCGGCGATCGCCGGGAGGATCTTCCAGGCGGCCATCTGGAGCGGGTAGTTCCAGGGCGCGATGGAACCGACGACGCCGATCGGCTCGCGGCGGACGTACGAGGTGTGGTCGCCGGAGTACTCACCCGCCGACTGTCCCTGCAGGTGCCGGGCGGCACCGGCGAAGAAGGCGGTGTTGTCGACGGTGCCGGGCACGTCGAACTCGCGGGTCAGCTTAAGCGGCTTGCCGCACTGGAGGGACTCGGCGCGGGCGAAGTCCTCGGCGCGGTCGGCGAGCACGGCGGCGAAGCGGTGGAGGGCGTCGGAGCGCTCGCCGGGGGTGGTGGCGGCCCAGCCGGGGAAGGCCTCGCGCGCTGCGGCGACGGCCGCGTCCACGTCGTCGGGACCGGCCAGCTCGTAGGTGAGGACGTCCTCGCCGGTCGCCGGGTCGACGACCGTGTGGGTGCGGCCGGAGGTGCCTTTGGTCAAGCGCCCCGCGATGTACTGCGCGCCGTCCGCGAATCGGTCCTGGGCCGGAAATCGGTCCGGGTTCTGCATGTCGCTCTCCTCCGCCGTCGCCCCGCGTTACCGGAGGCGGATGGCGTAGCTCCAGCTCGATTTGAGTGCCGATCCTGGCAGAGTAAAGGCCGTCCAACAAGGGATTCCGTTGTTGCCTTTTGGTTACGCGACGGAATCTGTCGACCAGATGTCGAGTCGAAGGCGAAAAGGGGGGACGGATTGTCAGTGGTCCCTGCCAGACTCGCGTGTATGGAAAGGATCACGGGGAAGATCGATTCACTGGATGCCCTGGTCAGGGAGGTCCGCGCGGGGGCGAGGGTCAAATACCTGTTCTTCTGGGGGCACCGGCCGCGGCCGGACGGCAGTGTCGGCGCGAGCTGTCTGAGCCAGTGGTGGCCGTCACCGTTCGCGGTCGACGAAGTCACCTACGCGACCGCCGAGCACTGGATGATGGCGGGCAAGGCGCGGCTCTTTGAAGACGCGGAGGCTGAGCGGCGGGTGCTGGCCGCGGGACATCCCGCCGAGGCGAAGAAGGCCGGGCGGCTCGTGCGGGGCTTCGACGAGGCGATATGGGAGCGCGAGCGGTTCGGCATCGTGGTCGAGGGCAGCGTGCGGAAGTTCGCCTCCGATCCCGCCCTGCGGGAGTTCCTGCTCGCCACGGGTGAGCGGGTGCTGGTGGAGGCGAGCCCCGTGGACCGGGTGTGGGGCATCGGTCTGGCCGCGGACGACGAGGCGGCGACGGCCCCGGAGCGGTGGCGCGGGCCGAATCTGCTCGGGTTCGCGCTGATGGAGGCGCGGGCGAGACTGCGAGGCGGGGCCGCCTGACGGGGCGGCGCCGCCGCGTCAGGTCGCTATCACGAACGCGACCATCACCAGGCCGAGGACGATGCCCGCCGCACCACAGATCATCCCCGCGAGGGCCTGCCCCGGGTTCGTCGCCTCGCCACGGGCGGCCTTGCCGCGGCCGATCACACCGAAGACCAGGGCCAGGACGCCCAGGAGAATGGCGATGGGCCACAGGCAGAAGACGGCGGCCGAGACGATGCCGATCACGAGTCCGGCCGTGCCCAGCCCGTTGCTCGGCGGGGGTGTCATACCGGGCCAGCCGTAGTACATCCCGGCGCCATGGGAGTGCGGGCTGTGGGCTCCCCCGCCGTGGCCGCCGTAGGCGGGCTGGGGCGGGTAGCCGTAGCCGTAGCCACCCGGGTAGCCGTAGGGGACCTGGCCGGGGCCGTCGGGGGCGATCGGCGGCGGGGGAACCGGCTCGCCATGGGCGTAGGGCGGGCCGACGGAGGGTGCGAAGGGGGTCGGCGGGGCGAACGGGTTGCCGCCCGAGCCGGGCGCCGGTGCGGAGGGGGCCGGCGGCGCGAAGGGATTGCCGCCCGCGCCGTTCGCCGGTGCCGACGGAGCCGGCGGGGCGAACGGGGAGGCCCAGGGCTGTGGAGCCGGCGCGGCGTCGGCCGGGGGCGGGCCCTCCAGGCCGGGCAGTGAGGTGACCGTCTGCTGGTCGTGCACCGAGGGGGGTGGCGGGGTCAGTGAAGCCGTGTCGGCGATGGTCGCCCCGGGGCCCGCGGAGCCGTCGTTCACCGGCGGCGCCCAGGCGTTCGGCGCCGGCGCGGCCGCGGCGGCGGGCTGGTCCGGCTTGCTCAGCGTCACCTTGGGCGGCGTCTGCGCGTCGTCGGACATGCGCGAGGTCCCCTCTTTTGTGCGTCCGGTCATGCTACGGCCCGGGCCGTTCCGGTGCGGCCTCGGCCTACGATGATCCCCGAGTCACCGATCAGCCGATCACCCGCGCCCCGCCGCATGCCGGCCCGGGACGCCGTTCCCGGGGAGGAACCTTGACCGACCACCTCGTCGACGCGCGCGTACCGCGCGACCTGCACGCCTTCATCAGGTCACTGCCCAAGGCCGAACTGCACGTGCACCATGTCGGCTCCGCCTCCCCTCGGATCGTCTCCGAACTGGCCGCCCGCCACCCCGACTCCAAGGTGCCCACCGACCCCGAGGCCCTGGTCGACTACTTCACCTTCACGGACTTCGCCCACTTCATCGAGGTGTACCTGTCCGTCGTCGACCTGATCCGCACGCCGGAGGACGTCCGGCTGCTGACGTACGAGGTGGCCCGGGACATGGCCCGGCAGCAGGTGCGGTACGCCGAGCTGACCATCACGCCGTTCTCCTCGACCCGGCGCGGCATCGACGAGCGTGCCTTCATGGACGCGATCGAGGACGCCCGCAAGGCGGCCGAGGCCGAGTTCGGGACAGTGCTGCGCTGGTGCTTCGACATCCCCGGCGAGGCCGGTCTGGAGTCGGCCGAGGAGACCGTGCGGCTGGCAACCGACGACCGGCTGCGTCCCGAGGGGCTGGTCTCGTTCGGGCTCGGCGGACCGGAGATCGGCGTACCGCGGCCGCAGTTCAAGCCGTACTTCGACCGGGCGATCGCCGCCGGACTGCGGTCGGTGCCGCACGCGGGCGAGACGACCGGGCCGGAGACGGTGTGGGACGCGCTCACCGACCTGCGCGCCGAGCGCATCGGGCACGGCACCAGTTCCGCACAGGACCCCAAACTGCTTGCGCACCTCGCCGAGCACCGTATCGCGCTGGAGGTCTGCCCGACCTCCAACATCGCCACGCGCGCGGTCCGCACCCTCGCCGAGCACCCGATCAAGGAGTTCGTGCGGGCCGGGGTCCTGGTGACCGTCAACTCCGACGACCCGCCGATGTTCGGCACCGATCTCGACAACGAGTACGCGGTGGCCGCCCGGCTCCTCGACCTCGACGAGCGGGGCCTGGCCGACCTGGCCAAGAACGCCGTCGAGGCGTCCTTCCTCGACGAGGCCGGCAAGGCCCGAATCAAGGACGAGATCGACGCGTACACCTCGGCCTGGCTCGCCCCCTGACGGCCATGACGATGTACCCCGAGCAGAACGTGACCGCCGTGGCCCACCGCGGCGACCCCTACCGCATCCGCGAGAACACGCTCGACTCGCTGCGGTCCGCTCTCCGGCAGGGGGCGGACGCGGTCGAGATCGACGTACGGCTCACCCGGGACGGCGTGCCGGTGCTGCTGCACGACGAGACGCTGAAGCGGCTGTGGGAACTGGACCGGCCGCTGCTCGCGCTGTCCGCGGACGAGCTGCGCGGGCTGACGGAGGGCGGGGTGCCGACGCTGGCGGAGGCGCTGGCCGCGACCGGCGAAAGCCGGGTGATGCTCGACCTTCCGGGTACGCCGGACGCGCGGGCGGTGCGGCGGGTGGTGGACGTCGTGCGAGAGTGCGGGGCCGAGGACCGCGCGTACTACTGCGCGGGCGCCCCGGCCATGCTCGCCGTGCGTGCCGCCGCCCCGGGCGCCGAGATCGCGCTGACCTGGACGACGCCGGCGCCGCCGCGGCCCGCGCTGCTGGACGCGGTGCGCCCGCGGTGGCTCAACTACCGCTTCGGCCTGGTGGACCGCGACCTCGCAGCCCGCGTCCACCGCGACGGCTACCTGCTCTCCGCCTGGACCCCCGACACCCGCCGCTCCATGCGCCGCCTCCTCGGCATGGGCGTCGACTCGATCACGACGAACCGCATCGACGCCCTGTGCGCGCTGCGCGACGGCGGCCGGCCCCCGTTGTGCGTCAAGTAGCCACAGCGGGCGCGGGGTTCGGGGTGAGCGCCTCCAGCCGCTTGATCTTCCTGCGGACGACGTACAGCGGGATCACTCCGAACACCCCGAACGACATGTCGATGACGCTCCACCAGAAGGGGATCTCGCGGATCGGCCCGCAGATCAGCGCGAGCGGGATGATCCCGGCGCAGGCGATCATCCCGAACTCGACGACCCAGATGTTGCGGACGGGGTCGCGGTAGGGGCCGTAGAAGGCGACGGCGATGACGAGGTGTGCGAAGGCCAGCCAGTCGGTGCCGTAGAGCACGAAGGGGTATGCGGCGTCGGTGGCGTCGAGGCCGCGCCCGACGTGCTCGATCCAGTCCATGAGCGCGGGGAGGTACTCCGGGACGGACAGGGTCCGGAGCAGGTCCTCGGTCCAGCGCAGTTCGTGCACCAGAGGGAAGGCGGTGGCGCCGCTGAGCACCAGACAGACGACGAAGAGGGCCAGCCATGCGCGGATGCCCTTCAGAAGGGCGGCTCTGTCGCTCATGAAGGCAGCGTACGCCTGGAATTGAACACGTTCAAAACCCGGGGCCTCGTCAGCGTGCGATCCCCGACGGCCCTGCCGGCACCGCGGGGGCGGGCCGGGTTGCGGAGATGGCGAAGCCGTCAACGGGCTTGCTGCAGCGCCACGATCTTGTTCCACCGCTCGGCGAACTCCGGCCGTTCCCTGGACGTGACGTCCCGCGCGACGGCGAGGTGCCGCCGCATCCGTCGTCCGGGAAGATCGGCGGGTTCTCGGCCAGGGGAGCCGCCGTCTCCTCGCCCTCGGAGGCCGCGAGGACGTCCTGGGAGGCCGGCACCAGGCAGACGGAGTTCTTCACCCAGGCGGCCGGCTCCGCGGCCGCCCCGTCCGGCGCCGGGGGCGGACGCGACTCACTCGATCCTTGGAAGGTCGGCTACCTGCGTCATCGCCTCGACGGCGAATACGACCGGCTGCTGGACGAACTGCCGGGAGACGAGCGCGATCCGGGCCGGGCGGAGCGGCCGCCCTGCTGCGGCGCCGGATCTGCGCGGCCATCGCCGAGGTCTATCCGGCCCTTGCCCGGGAGTGTGAGAGGCAAGCGACGGCTCATGGGGCGGATGAGGGGCGACGGCCCGGCGTGGACGAGAGGCTCGTAAGTAGTAGTAGTAGTGGTCGATCAGGCGCCGGCGTTCGCCTTGTCGCGGGCCCGGTTCGGGATCATCAGCGAGTCCGGCCACGGCTCGGTGCCGGCAGTGGCACGATCGGTGTCACGTCGAGCAGGCCCGCACGGGCTCGACACCTCGTCGATCACCACCACGCGGAGAAACACCACGGCCCCGGACGGTCAACCGCCGTCCGGGGCCACGCGCCTGAGCCGATCAGTCGAGCGACGTCATCACATGCTTGATGCGGGTGTAGTCGTCGAAGCCGTACGCCGACAGGTCCTTGCCGTAGCCGGACTTCTTGAAGCCGCCGTGCGGCATCTCGGCGACCAGCGGGATATGGGTGTTGATCCACACGCAGCCGAAGTCGAGCTTCTTGGACATCCGCATCGCGCGGCCGTGGTCCTTTGTCCACACCGAGGAGGCGAGGGCGTACTCGACGCCGTTGGCCCACTCCACGGCCTGCTCCTCGTCCGAGAAGGACTGGACGGTGATGACCGGGCCGAAGACCTCCTTCTGGATGATCTCGTCGCCCTGCTTGAGGCCGGAGACGACGGTCGGCGCGTAGAAGTAGCCCTTGTCGCCGACCTGGTGGCCGCCCGCCTCGACCTTGGCGTGGGCCGGCAGGCGCTCGATGAAGCCGGAGACCTGCTTGAGCTGGTTGGGGTTGTTGAGCGGCCCGTACAGGACGTCCTCGTCGTCCGGCTGCCCGGTCTTCGTGTCGGCGGCGGCCTTGGCCAGCGCGGCGACGAACTCGTCGTGGATGGCCTCCTGGACGAGGACACGGGTGGCGGCCGTACAGTCCTGGCCGGCGTTGAAGAAGCCCGCCACCGAGATGTCCTCGACGGCCTTGGCGATGTCGGTGTCGTCGAAGACGACGACCGGCGCCTTGCCGCCCAGTTCCAGGTGGACGCGCTTGACATCCTTGGACGCGGACTCGGCGACCGACATGCCCGCGCGGACCGAGCCGGTGATGGAGGCCATCGCCGGGGTCGGGTGCTCGACCATCAGGCGGCCCGTGTCACGGTCGCCGGTGATGACGTTGAAGACGCCCTTGGGGAGGATCGAGCCGACGATCTCCGCGATCAGGACCGTGGAGGCCGGCGTGGTGTCCGAGGGCTTCAGCACCACCGTGTTGCCGGCCGCGATCGCCGGGGCGAACTTCCATACGGCCATCATCATCGGGTAGTTCCAGGGCGCGACCTGCGCGCAGACACCGACCGGCTCGCGGCGGACGATGGAGGTCAGCCCCTCCATGTACTCGCCGGCGCTCCGCCCCTCCAGCATCCGGGCCGCGCCCGCGAAGAAGCGGATCTGGTCCACCATCGGCGGGATCTCCTCGGAGCGGGTCAGCCCGATCGGCTTGCCCGTGTTCTCCACCTCGGCCGCGATGAGTTCCTCGGCGCGCTCCTCGAAGGCGTCCGCGATCTTCAGGAGAGCCTTCTGACGCTCGGCAGGGGTGGTGTCACGCCAGCCGGGGAAGGCAGCGGCGGCGGCCGCCATGGCGGCGTCCACGTCCGCCGGCCCGGACAGCGGGGCGGTCGCGTACGCCTCACCCGTCACGGGGTTGACCACCTCGGTGGTCCGTCCGTCGGCGGCGTCCCGGAACTCGCCCTCGATGTAGTTGCGCAGACGACGCAGCTCGGTGCTCACTGCCGGCCTCCTGTCAGGTTCGAACTGTCCAGTCACTGAGACACCCACCCTAATCGCCGCGCCCACGTTTTCAACACCCCTGATCGCCACACGGCTGCGAAATCCGTAGGTCTCAGACACGTAAACAACGGATTTCATCGCTGCGGCCTTGCGGAACGGTCAAGACGTCGTGCACAGTGACCCCGTGGCCAGTCGAAGCGCAGACCCCAGGGACTCCCGCGAGTCCAGGAACGGCACTCCCCAGCTGGATGCCGTCTCCCTCGCCATCATCGAGCAGCTCCAGGAGGACGGCCGCCGGCCGTACGCCGCGATCGGCAAGGCCGTCGGCCTGTCCGAGGCGGCCGTGCGTCAGCGCGTCCAGAAGCTGCTCGACCAGGGCGTGATGCAGATCGTCGCCGTCACGGACCCGCTCACCGTGGGCTTCCGCCGGCAGGCGATGGTCGGCATACACGTCGAGGGCGACGTGGAGTCCGTGGCCGACGCGCTGACCACGATGTCCGAATGCGAGTACGTGGTGATGACCGCAGGCTCCTTCGACCTGATGGTGGAGATCGTCTGCGAGGACGACGACCACCTCCTGGACGTCATCAACAAACGCATCCGGGCCATCCCCGGAGTGCGCTCCACCGAGAGCTTCGTCTACCTCAAGCTCAAGAAGCAGACCTATATGTGGGGAACCCGATAGCCGTGAGCAGCAAGGACCTCAGCAAGACCGCGTACGACCACCTGTGGATGCACTTCACCCGCATGTCCTCGTACGAGAACTCCCCCGTCCCGACCATCGTCCGGGGTGAGGGCACCTACATCTACGACGACAAGGGCAAGCGCTACCTCGACGGTCTCGCGGGTCTGTTCGTGGTCCAGGCCGGTCACGGCCGCACGGAGCTCGCCGAGACCGCCTTCAAGCAGGCGCAGGAGCTGGCGTTCTTCCCGGTGTGGTCCTACGCCCACCCGAAGGCCGTCGAGCTGGCGGAGCGTCTCGCGGACCACGCGCCGGGCGACCTGAACAAGGTCTTCTTCACGACCGGCGGCGGCGAGGCCGTCGAGACCGCCTGGAAGCTCGCCAAGCAGTACTTCAAGCTGACCGGCAAGCCCACCAAGTACAAGGTCATCTCCCGCGCGGTCGCCTACCACGGCACCCCGCAGGGCGCCCTGTCCATCACCGGCCTGCCGGGCCTGAAGGCCCCCTTCGAGCCGCTGGTGCCGGGCGCGCACAAGGTCCCGAACACCAACATCTACCGTGCCCCGATCTTCGGCGACGACCCCGAGGCCTTCGGCCGCTGGGCCGCCGACCAGATCGAGCAGCAGATCCTCTTCGAGGGACCGGACACCGTCGCCGCGGTCTTCCTGGAGCCGGTGCAGAACGCCGGCGGCTGCTTCCCGCCGCCGCCCGGCTACTTCCGGCGGGTCCGCGAGATCTGCGACAAGTACGACGTCCTGCTGGTCTCGGACGAGGTCATCTGCGCCTTCGGCCGCCTGGGCACGATGTTCGCCTGCGACAAGTTCGACTACGTCCCGGACATGATCACCTGCGCCAAGGGCATGACCTCGGGCTACTCCCCCATCGGCGCGTGCATCATCTCCGACCGCCTCGCCGAGCCGTTCTACAAGGGCGACAACACCTTCCTGCACGGCTACACCTTCGGCGGCCACCCCGTGTCGGCCGCGGTCGGCCTCGCCAACCTCGACCTGTTCGAGCGCGAGAACCTCAACCAGCACGTGCTCGACAACGAGGGCGCCTTCCGCTCGACCCTGGAGAAGCTGCACGACCTGCCGATCGTCGGCGACGTGCGCGGCAACGGCTTCTTCTACGGCATCGAGCTTGTCAAGGACAAGGCGACGAAGGAGTCGTTCGACGACGAGGAGACCGAGCGCGTCCTGTACGGCTTCCTCTCCAAGGCCCTCTTCGAGAACGGCCTGTACTGCCGTGCCGACGACCGCGGCGACCCGGTCGTCCAGCTCGCCCCGCCGCTGATCTCCGATCAGGGGACGTTCGACGAGATCGAGCAGATCCTGCGCGCGACGCTGACGGAGGCGTGGACGAAGCTGTGATCAGCTGACGCTGTGATCAGTTCCGGCCCCGGTGCCGCCCATTCGAGTGAGAAAGGGCGGCTCGGGGCCGCGTGCTGTCCGGCGTCCCCTCGCGGACTGCCTAGCGTGCCGAGTGACCGATCGGCCCTGCCTTCGTTCCCCCGCACGGGGGATTTCGCAATTCGCGCACGGCATATCTGATCCGAACCGAGGTGACGCCCATGGTGGCCCCGCCCGACAACGACGTGCTCTGGGCACGAGCCCTGCACTTCCAGCACAACGACGGCTCCCCCGCGCTCAGCGGCGTCTCGCTCGGTGTCCGGGAGGGCGAGATCCTCGCTGTCAGCGGGCCCCGGGGCAGCGGCAAGACCACCCTGCTGCAGTGCCTGTCCGGCCTGACGCCGGCGCAGCGCGGCGAGGTCTGGTTCAACAGCGTGCCCGTGCACACGATGGGCACGCTCACCCGTGAACGGCTGCGCCGCGACCGCTTCGGCTGGATCGACCCGGCCCCCGTGCTCGTCCCCGAACTCAACGTCTGGGAGAACGCGGCCCTCCCCCTGATGCTGCGCGGCACGAGCCGGCGCCGGGCCAAGACGGCCGCGCTGGAGTGGCTGGAGCGCCTCGACATCGGCAACAGCACCCGCAAACGCCCGCACCAACTGCACCAGGCCGAGCGCCAGCGCGTCTGCATCGCCCGGGCCCTCGCTCCCGCCCCCTCGATCCTGTTCGCCGACGAGCCGACAGCGCCCCTTCATCGCGCGGACCGCGCGCATGTCCTGCGCACCCTCACCACGGCGGCCCGCTCGCACGGCATCACCGTGGTGCTGGCCACCCACGACGCGGAGACCGCGGCCCTCGCCGACCGCACGGTGTCGCTGCTGGACGGCCGGTGCGTGAACACAGTGCACCTGCCCCCCGTCGCCGAGACGGAAGGCCGGGCCGCGTGCTCGCTCTCCGTCTGACCCGCGGCGCCCACCCCGCCGTACAGCTGCGCCGCCTGCTGGTGGCGGCCGCGTCGGCGGGCACGGGCTTTTTGTTCCTGTGCACCCTCGGCCACGCGCTCAGCCACCCGGACGACCCCGCCGCCTCGCTCCTCCGCCTCGCCTGGTGCCTGACCCCGCTGGCCGCCACGGTGTACCTCGCCGTCGCGGTGGCCCGCACCGATCCGGGCACCAGGCCGCGCCCCGGCCTCGCGGCGATCGGCCTGGGCCCCGCCCGCCTGATGGCGTTCTCGGCCACGACGACCGCCCTGTCCTGCACCCTCGGCTCGATGGTGGCCCTCCTCGTCTTCCTCCACCTGCGCGGCGACCTGACGGGCCTGCCCTTCGACGGCGCGGCCGCGCGGTCGCTGGCCGCGGACAGGCCCCTGCCGCTGCCAGGTGCCCTGACCCTGCTGTCCCTGGTACCGGCGATCGCGTCGGTGGCGGTGTCGGTGACACTGCGGCCGCGCGGGGCGACCGGGAGATTCGGAACCCGTCTGCGGGACAGCGCCCGTCCGGCCATGGACAGAACCGGCCGTCAGGCTGCGGGCGATCGTCCCGCAGGAGCGGCGCCCATCCCCGTCCCACAGAAGAGCGGCACTCCGTCAGCGCCGAGCGGCGCGGCCGACACCTCGGCGGCAGCCCCGGCCGGCGCCGCCCCCGCACCCGGCTTCCCTCACCCCCCAGCCCCGAGCACCGCACCGGACGGCCTCCCCTGGGGCATCGCCGTACTCGCCGCAGGCCTGGCCGTAGAGGCCTACGCGATCCAAGCCGGAACCGCCCCCGGCCTCACCCTCCCCGGCGGCACCGCCACCGCCCCCGCCGTCCTCGTCGGCTGGCTTGTCACCGCCCTCGGCCTCGCCCTGGCCGGCCCCGGCCTCACCCACCTCTGCGGCCACCTCCTCCAGGCCGCCCGCCCCGGCCCGCTGCGCCTGCTGGCCGGCCGCATCCTCATGGCGGAAGCCACCCGCATCGGCCGCCCCCTCGGAGTCGTCTGCGCGGTGGCGTCCGCGGCGTACGCCGTGACCGCGCTGTACGACGCCGCCGGCCCGACGTTCGGTCCGCTGACCACACTCGGCGCACTCCTGGTGAGCGGCTGCACCGTCGCCACCCTGCTCACCGCCGCCCTCGAAGCCAAGCAGGCCCGCGCCGACACCACCGCCGCGCTGCTGCGGCTCGGCGCTCCGGCCGCGATGCTGCGCGGTGTCGCCGCCCTCCGGGCCGGCGCGCTGCTCACCGTGTTCGCACCGCTCACCCTGGCCGTCGCCCAGCTTGCGGCGCTTCCGCTGGCCCGCTGAAGACCCCGCGTCGTTGCAGACTCCCGCGAACGATTTCCCCGGACACCGATGAGTTCCGCACCGGCCGCCGGTCTACCCCGGCGAACCGCACGAAACCGATGGGAGACCTCGCATGTACCAGCAGATGATCTTCGTGAACCTGGCCGTGAACGACGTCGACGCCGCGAAGAAGTTCTTCACGCAGCTCGGCTACACGATCAATCCGCAGTTCACCACCGACGACTGCGCCTGCGTCGTGATCAGCGACACCATCATCGCGATGCTGCTGAGCAAGCAGCGCTACGCGGACTTCACGAAGAAGGAGATCGCGGACTCCACGAGGACCAGCGAGGTCCTGCTGTGTCTGAGCGCCGAGAGCCGCGAGAAGGTCGACGAGCTGGTCGACAAGGCGATCGCGGCCGGCGGCACGGCCAGCGGCGAGACGCAGGACCACGGCTTCATGTACGGCCGCGCCTTCGACGACCCGGACGGCCACACCTGGGAGGTCATGTGGATGGACCCGGCGGCCGTCCAGAGCTGACGAAGGGCGTGCAAGCATGGGCGGGTGCACCCGATACCCGCCCAGCCGTACGACGGCTCCCACGACCGCGACATCGAGTCCCTCGCCGAGTTCGACGAGCTCGTCTCCGCGCACGGCACACTGGCCCACCACCGCGTCCAGGCAGTGGATCTGACGGACCGTACGGACGTACTCCTGTCCGTTGACTTCTCCGGTTCCGTGTTCCTCGGCTGCCGGATGGCGCCCGAGGCGGAGGCGAAGGTCCGGGGCGCCGGGGCCCTGGTCTTCCCGCCCGTGCCGGGTCTCCCCTTCGACCCGTACCGCGGTTTCGTCTACTCTCCCGACGAGTTGTTCGCTTCCCTCGACAAGGGCTACGAGGCGACATCGGACGCGCTGGCGTACGCCTGGTTCCAGCGGACCAAGGCGGACGGTGACATCTTCTCGTCCATGCTTCGCGCGGTCCACGACGACGCGATCTCGGACGCGCTCGACGAACTCCTCGTCGGCGCCCGGGTCGTGGGTGTCATGGGCGGCCACGCGATGGCGCGCGGCACGGAGGAGTACGCGGGTGCCGCCCGCCTCGGCCGTGAACTGGCCCGATCCGGCTTCACGGTGGCCACCGGCGGCGGCCCCGGCGCGATGGAGGCGGCGAACCTCGGCGCCTACGCGGCCCCGTTCGAGGACGGCATGCTGCCCCAGGCGCTGCAACTCCTCGCCAAGGCACCGTCGTTCAGTCCCTCCGTCACCGACTGGGCGAGCGCCGCCTTCGAGGTGCGCGACACCTGGCCGGGGGGTGGCGCCTCGGTCGGCATCCCCACCTGGTTCTACGGCCACGAGCCACCGAACCCGTTCGCCGCGCACATCGCCAAGTACTTCGCCAACGCCACCCGCGAGGACGGCCTGCTGGCCCGCTCCAACGCGGGTGTCGTCTTTCTGCCGGGCGCCGCCGGGACCGTACAGGAGATCTTCGACAACGCGACGCCGAACTACTACGAGTCGCGGGGCGAGCCTACGCCAATGGTTCTCGTGAACCGGGCGCACTGGACGGAGCGGCTGCCCGCCTGGCCGCTCCTGCGGGCGCTCGCCCGGGAGCGTTCGATGGAGGATCGAATCGCCCTGGTTGACCGGATCGAGGAGGCTCCGGAGGCGTTGAAACGTCTCGGCGGTTAATGAGAGGGCAAAGCCGATGTGCTTGAGAGGCATATGCATTGACAGTGCTTATGGAGCGCTTATAAACCTGTGAGACTGCTGGGGGTGGTGAAGCCTCACCTCACTGTCGCGTCATCTCCCCCTGGACCCCCCTCAGTTGCACAACCCGTGAAGGGCAAACGTGTCCATAACCCGCCGCACCGCACGTCGTTCCGTGCGCGTCCTCGGTATCGCCTCCGCGTCGGCCGCCCTCGCGCTCGGTGCCGCCGGAAACGCGCTGGCCTGCAACATCAACGAGTTCTCCGCCGAAGCCAAGTGCGACGGCAAGAAGGGCGTCATCACCGTCACCGACGTGGACCGCTCCGGTACCCCGGCGACCGTCTCCGTCTTCCTCGAGAACAACGGCGCCGATGTGAAGAAGGTGGGCGAGCAGGAGGTCAAGGGCTCACCCGAAGGCGTCACGATCACCTTCGCCGAGAACTGGAAGCCGAACGCCGTCTACCGCATCCACGTCAAGGCCGGTGACGAGGTCGACGAGGACATCAAGCCGAACCTGACCACCCCGTCCGTCGCCTGCAAGAAGGAGGACACCGGGAAGCCGTCGGACACGCCGTCGCCCTCGGAGTCCGCCTCTGCCCCGGCCGACGAGGAGTCCGGGACCCCGACCCCATCGGCCTCGGAGAGCGGCAGCACCGCGCCCGCGGACATCTCGTCGAGCAACGCGCCCTCGGCCGCGGCCGGTGACTCGAACCTCGCCGAGACCGGTGCCGGCTCCAACACCGGGATCATCGCCGGCATCGCGATCGCCCTCGTCGCCGTCGGCGGCGGCGCCGTCTTCTTCGGCCTGCGCCGTCGTGGGACGAACAACTCCCGCTGATCCGCCCGAACGCGTCCGCGGCCCGTCCCCTCACCGGGACGGGCCGTTCGCGTGTCAGCCGAACGTGGCCCGCTCCAGCCGGAACTCCGGCAGCTCCCGCTCCCCGAGCACCTCCGGCTCCGGGCTGTCGTAGCGGTCGTACGAGAGCGGCGCCCTGTCCCGCACCCTACGCGCCGGCCGCCTGCCCGAGCACCACGATGTCCGCCGCCTCGAACTCGACCCCGACCGTGTCCCCGACCTCCGGTGCCTCCCGCAGCGCGCAGGCCGCTTCGAGCCGCGGCCCGTCCTCGGGCTGCAGACGTACGGCGACGTGGGTGCCCTTGAACGTGCGTGCGGCGACCGTGCAGCGCAGGCCCTCGCCGGCCGGCACGAGCCGAACTCCGGCAGGCCGGACGAGCAGTGTGCGCGTGCCGTCCGGCGCGCCCGACGGGACCGGCAGCTTGCCCCACGGCGTGACCGCGGCCTCCCCGCCGACGGTCCCCTCGACCACGTTGTCGAAGCCGAGGAAGCGGGCCACGAACTCGTCCGCCGGCCGCTGCCAGACCTCCAGGGGCGTGCCGGACTGGGCGATCCGCCCGTCCCGCATCACCACGACCCTGTCGGCGAGGGCGAACGCCTCGCCCTGGTCGTGCGTGACGGCGAGCACGGTCGTCCCCAACCGTCCGAAGAGCTCCCGCAGTTCGACCACCAGCCGCTCACGCAACGAGCGGTCGAGCTGTCCGAGCGGCTCGTCCAGCATCAGCAGCCGCGGCCGGGGGGCGAGCGCGCGGGCCAGCGCCACCCGCTGCTGCTCACCACCGGACAGCTCGGCGACGGCCCGGCGCGCCGCACCCGGCAGTCCGACCAGGTCCAGCAACTCGCGTACCCGGGCGTCCTGCTGCTCCTTCGACGCTCCGCGCATACGCAGCCCGAAGGCGACGTTGCCGCCCACGTCCCGCTGCGGGAACAGCTGATGGTCCTGGAACATGAGCCCGACCCCGCGCCGGTGCGCGGGCACCCGCGCCTGGTCGCGCCCGTCGAGCAGCACCCGCCCGCCGTCCAGCGGTTGCAGCCCGGCCACCGCCCGCAACAGCGTCGACTTGCCGCTGCCGCTGGGTCCGAGCACGCACACGACCTCGTGCTCGGCGACGTCCAGACGGACCGTGTCGAGCACGGCCCGCCCGGCGAACCGCACGGTCGCGTCTTCCAGACTCAGCAGCATCAGAACTCCCCGGTCCGGTCGGTACGGAGCCGCTCGAGGACCAGCAGCGCCACGGCGCACACCACCATGAGAATCGTCGAAAGGGCCATCGCCTGGCCGTAGTTGAGCTCACCCGCCCGCCCTAGCAGCCGCGCCACCGCGACCGGCAGCGTCGGGTTGTCGGGCCGCGCGATGAACACCGTCGCCCCGAACTCCCCGAGCGACACCGCGAAGGCGAACCCGGCCGCGATCAGCAGCGCCCGCCGCACCATCGGCAGATCGACCTCACGCCACACCCGCCACGGCGACGCCCCGAGCACGGCGGCCGCCTCCCGCAGGCGCGCATCCACGGCCCGCAGCACCGGCAGCATGGTCCGTACGACGAAGGGCACGCCGACCAGCGCCTGCGCCAGCGGCACCAGGATCCAGGAGCTGCGCAGGTCCAGCGGCGGCTCGTCGAGCGCGATCAGGAAGCCGAACCCGACGGTCACCGCGGACACCCCGAGCGGCAGCATCAGCAGCGCGTCGAAGCCCCGCACCAGCCGACCCGCGTCCCGCCGGGTCAGGGCGACGGCGGCGAGACCCCCGATCACCACGGCGATGACGGTGGCGACGACTGCGTACTCCAGCGAGTTCCCGATCGCCTCGATCGGCGCGACAAGGAAGAGACCGCCGTCGTCGCTGGTCAGGGCCCTGTAGTAGCCAAAGTCCGGCGCGTCGAAGGAACGCTGCACAAGCACGGCCGGCGGCAGCACGAGCAGCACCACGATCGAGGCGAGGACACCGGCGAGCAGCGCCCACTGAGCGGCCCCCCGCGGCCGCCGCGCGGTCACGGACGCGTCGACGAGGCGCAGGGCGGTCTCCCGCCGCCGTACGGTCCAGGCGTGCAGGGCGAGGACCGCGCCCACCGCCGCGAACTGGATCAGCGTCAGCACGGCGGCCGTGGACAGGTCGAAGATCTCCGAGGTCTGCCGGTAGATCTCGACCTCCAGCGTCGAGAAGGTCGGCCCGCCCAGGATCTGCACCACACCGAACGACGTGAAGGTGAACAGGAACACCATGAGCGCGGCGGCGGCCACGGCGGGCCCGAGCGCGGCCAGCGTGACCTTCCGCCAGGCCGCGAACCGCGAGGCGCCGAGCATCCGCGCGGCCTCCTCCTGACGGGGGTCGAGCTGCGACCAGAGCCCGCCGACCGTCCGTACGACGACCGCGTAGTTGAAGAAGACGTGTGCGAGCAGGATCGCCCACACCGTGGTGTCAAGGCGCACGCCCCACAGCTCGTCGAGCAGCCCGCCACGCCCCACGAGTGCCAGGAACGCCGTGCCGACGACGACCGTCGGCAGCACGAAGGGGACGGTCACCACGGCCCGCAGGAGCTGCTTGCCGGGGAAGTCGAGGCGGGCGAAGACATAGGCGCCGGGCAGCGCGATCAGAAGGGTGAGCGCCGTGGAGGCGAGCGCCTGCCAGGTGGTGAACCACAGGACGTGCCGGATGCCGGACTGGCCGAGCACGTCCGTGATCCGGCCGAGCTGCCAGACCCCGTCGGCCCTGAGACCGCGCGCGACGATCGCGGCGACGGGGTAGGCGAAGAACACCGCGAAGAACGCGACGGGCACGGCGATGAGCCCGAGCCGCGCCGCCGCGCTCCGCTTGGCGCCTGCGCCCTTCCTGGGGGCTACTTCAGTACGAGCGAGGTCCACGACTTGACCCACTGGTCACGGTTGTCGGCGATCTTCGCCGGGTCCATGGTCTCGGGATCCTCGGCCTGCGGCCCGTACTTCGTGAACTCCGCCGGCACCTGGGCGCCCTCGCGCACCGGGTAGACGAACATGTTGAGCGGCATGTCCTCCTGGAACTCCTTGGTGATCAGGAAGTCGAGGAGCGCCTTGCCGCCCTTGGCGTTCTTGGCGTTGCTCAGCAGCCCCGCGTACTCGACCTGGCGGAAGCAGGTACCGGTCGCGACGCCGGTGGGCGCGGTGGTCGGCTTGGGGTCGGCGTAGATCACCTCGGCGGGCGGCGAGGAGGCGTACGAGACGACGAGCGGCCGGTCGGCCTTGGCCTTCTTGCCGCCCGCGGAGCCGGAGAACTCCTCGTTGTAGGCCTGCTCCCAGCCGTCGACGACCTTCACGCCGTTGGCCTTCAGCTTCGTCCAGTAGTCCTGCCAGCCGTCGTCGCCGTACCGGGCCGCGGTCCCGAGCAGGAAGCCGAGGCCGGGCGAGGAGGTGGAGGCGTTCTCGGTGACGAGAAGGTTCTTGTACTCGGGCTTGACCAGGTCGTCGAGGGAGGCCGGCGGGGTCAGCTTGTGCTCGCTGAAGTACGCCTTGTCGTAGTTGACGCAGATGTCGCCGGTGTCGATCGGCGTGACCCGGTGCTTGTCCCCGTCGGCGCGGTACTCCGCCTTGACCAGGCCGGAGCCCTTCGGCTCGTACGACTGGAACAGCCCGTTGTCGAGCGCGCGCGAGAGCAGGGTGTTGTCGACGCCGAAGAAGACGTCGCCCTGCGGGTTGTCCTTGGTGAGGATGGCCTTGTTGACGGCCTGCCCGGCGTCGCCGTCCTTCAGGACCCTGACCTCGTAGCCGGACTGCTTCTCGAAGTCCGCGAGCACACTCTTGGACACGGCCCACGAGTCGTGGCTGACGAGCGTCACGCTCTTGGAGTCGGAGCCGCCGCTGCCCGAGTCGGACGACGACCCGCACGCGGACAGCGCGGGCAGCGTGACCAGGCCCAGGCCGACGGCCACGGCCGCGAACTTCTTGGTGGTGCTCACTGAATTCCTCCTGGCTGACCAGGAAGAGACGCGGCCCTGCCCGGGACCTCTGACAGTTCCCGGGCAGGGCGCAACAGCTTGAGTGGTGACCGAACTTCCTACCCAGAATGACCTGGGCAAGGTTCAGAGGGTCTGCGGTCTTTCCCGCACTCTCAGCGCTGTGGCGCTCCCCTGTCGGATGATGAAGATGTCGAGACTATGAAGTTGTCCCTACGCCGGTCAGACTACCTCTCGGTCGCGGCGAGCTGACCACACGCCCCGTCGATCTCCTGACCGCGGGTGTCCCTGATGGTCACCGGCACGCCGTGGGCGGCGATCGCCGCCACGAAAGCCTTCTCGTCCTCGGGCCGGGAAGCGGTCCATTTGGAGCCCGGCGTCGGGTTGAGCGGGATCAGGTTGACGTGCACCGGCTTGCCCTTGAGCAGCCGGCCGAGCCGGTCACCGCGCCAGGCCTGGTCGTTGATGTCCCTGATCAGCGCGTACTCGATGGACAGCCGGCGCCCCGACTTGGCGGCGTACTCCCATCCGGCGTCCAGCACCTCGCGCACCTTCCACCGCGTGTTCACCGGGACGAGGGTGTCGCGCAGCTCGTCGTCCGGAGCGTGCAGCGAGATGGCGAGCCGGCACTTGAAGCCCTCGTCGGAGAAGCGGTGGATGGCCGGGACGAGGCCGACCGTCGACACCGTGATGCCGCGCTGGGACAGCCCGAGGCCGTCGGGCTCGGGGTCGGTGAGCCGGCGGATCGCGCCGACCACCCGGTTGTAGTTGGCGAGGGGCTCGCCCATGCCCATGAAGACGATGTTGGACAGCCGCGCGGAACCACCGGGAATCTCCCCGTCCCTGAGCGCCCGCATTCCGTCCACGATCTGGTGCACGATCTCGGCGGTGGACAGGTTCCGGTCCAGCCCCGCCTGCCCGGTCGCGCAGAACGGGCAGTTCATCCCGCACCCGGCCTGGGAGCTGATGCACATCGTCACCCGGTCCGGATAGCGCATGAGCACCGACTCGACGAGCGTCCCGTCGAACAGCCGCCACAGCGTCTTGCGGGTGGTCTCCTGGTCGGTCGACAGATGCCGGACGACGGTCATCAGCTCCGGAAGCAGCGCCTCCCGCAGCTTGCCCCGGGAGCCGGCCGGGATGTCGGTCCACTGCTCCGGGTCGTGCGCGTACCGCGCGAAGTAGTGCTGCGAGAGCTGCTTGGCACGAAACGCCTTCTCGCCGACCGCGGCGACGGCGTCCTTGCGCTCGGCAGGCGTGAGATCGGCAAGATGCCGCGGCGGCTTCTTGGCTCCGCGGGGGGCGACGAAAGTGAGTTCTCCGGGTGCAGGCATAACCCGTCCAGTGTGGCAGATCGACTCGGGTAGCCCAGGCCAGAGCGGGGTGGGGGTGGTCACCCGCGGGCCGGAACGGCGCTGGGTTTCGCCGCGTATTTCGGTGACTTCTGGGCTTTTCTGCTGGTGCTGGGGCTGGGCGCCCTCGGCCTCGTGGCCGGGCGGTTCATGGAAGGTGATCTCGAACCGGGCGACTTCGTCCGCCGCCGAGACCGGCAGGAGCGGATCCGCGATGACCGGCGACGGGCACGGGGAGACTGGCGGCAGTGACCGGTGAAGCAGATCGGCGCCGAGCACAGCGAGGAGAGGGTGACATGAGCGCGAACACCTGGCGGCAGCCGAGCGGCGACAACGACCTCCCCGGCCTGTCCCCCGAAGGCTGTCCTGCGGCGTGGGAGTTCAGCGAAGCCGCGACCGGACGAGGACCAGAACGATGACCACATACTCACGTCCGGCTCCGCAGCGAAGGCGTTCGGCGCTCCCCCGCCGTGGGGGGGGGGGGGGGGGGGGGGGGGGGGGGGGGGGGGGGGGGGGGGGGGGGGGGGGAGGGGGGGGGGGGCACCCCAGCTGGCTTTTTCTCTTTCCTTCCC
>NZ_JBVIVK010000019.1:0-59729 GCF_055595715.1 Streptomyces sp. NPDC040410 | reverse complement strand
AAACAAAAAAAACAAAAAGAAGAAAAACAACCCCCCCCCCCCCCCCCCCCCCCCCCCCCCCCACCTCCCCCCCCCCCCCCCCCCCCCCCCCCCCCCCCCCCCACGGTTCCGGCCCCGTCGTGACCCGCGGGACCTCGTCCGTCCACGATCGGCGCATCCCGCAGTCTGGTTTTGCCCCCTGCCTCAAGGGCACACGGCCAGGTGAGACTCCGCGGAGGTACCGAGATGAGTGCCGGAGAGAGAGCAAAGGCAAAAGCCGAACAGGTCGTAGGCAGGACCGTGCGGAAGGCGGCCCACGCGGTGCACAAGGAAACCCTCGCAGCAAAAGGCGCCGCTCTCGAAGCACGGGGCAGGATGCGGGGCGGGAAAGAACGGACCAGGGATTCCTTCAAGAGCTGACAAGGCTTCCCTGAGGCATGCCAAGTTGCCTGCTGGTCGGAGACAGGGAAATGGCCGTTCCTTCGGCGGCCTTCAGGTGAGCTGTCCGATGACACGCGCCCAACAGCCGACGCGTGCTCGTTGAACACGAGTCGGAGCACGCCACCTGGCCGGGCGGCACCGTCAAGGACGGCACCCCCCTTCGTCGGCCCTGCCTTCACCGACCGGCCACGCGGGGCAGGCGCACCGGGCCCTTGCCCGATTGCATCCGGTACGAGGGCCCGGCACGCCGAAAGCACCTGACGCCGCTGAGCCCGCCCTCCGGGGGGCGACGGGAATGTGACGACAGGACCTGGTACACCTAGGCGGCGGTGTGTTCCAGACGGTCCTTGAGCAGTTGTTCGTTGCGCGGCAGCTCCTTGCGGACCTGAGGCCGGACGACGAGCGGCACGAGGACCTTGCCGAGACCGTGACCCTCGAAGTCGAGGTCCATCGTCACGCGGGAGCGGCGCCCGTCGTCGAGGGGGGTGATCTCGCCGTGGACATGCCCCCGGACGGGGCCGTCGATCCCGCGCAGACCCCAGCTGCGCGGCGGTTCGAACTCGGTGACCTCCATGGTCATCGGCATCTCGCGGCTGCGGCCCACGTGCCGGGTGATCCGCACCCGGGAACCGAGGCCGAACGGGCCCTCGTCGAGCTGCTCCGCCGAGATGGCGCTCGCCTGCCATTCGGGCAGGTGGGAGGGGTCGGTGACATAGGCCCAGACGTCTTCGGGAGTTCGGTTGACGTCGATCTCTTCGTGGAAGCCGGACATGGCGCCCCCTTTCCGAGGCGACCCCCCTTTGCGGGCTTACACCGGAATCGTCCCACCCGGCCGACCGGCGCGCCATCGCCCGGGCAGCCGGTACGCCGACGAGCCCCCGCCTTGAAGGGGATCGGGGTCCGTGCGTGCCGGGACCGTCGGCCGGACCCGGCGAATACGCCTCAGCCGGACCCGACGAACAGCACCATCAGCAGCCACACCACGGGCGCCGTCGGCAGCAGCGAGTCCAGCCGGTCCATGATCCCGCCATGACCGGGAAGCAAGGTGCCCATGTCCTTGATGCCCAGGTCTCGCTTGATCATGGACTCGCCGAGGTCGCCGAGCGTGGCGCTGGCCGCGACCGCGAGGCCGAGGAGCAGGCCCTGCCACCAGCGGCCGTCGTCGATCAGGAACTGCATGCACAGCGCGCCCGCCGCCATCGCGAACGTGACCGCTCCGAGCAGGCCCTCCCGGGTCTTGCCGGGGCTGATGCGCGGTGCGAGCTTGTGCTTGCCGAAGCGCCAGCCGACGGCGTACGCCCCGGTGTCGCTGACCACCGTCAGGACCAGGAACGTCAGGACGCGGAAGGGGCCGTCGTCGGCGGTCAGCATCATCGCCACGAACGTGGCCAGGAAGGGCACGTAGAAGGCCGCGAAGACGCCCGCCGTGACGTCCTTGAGGTAGCCCTCCGGAGGTTCCGTCATACGCCAGACCAGGACGGCCAGCGCGGTGAGCGCCATCGCCACCCAGGCACCGTCGGCGCCCCGGACGTACCCGGAGACGACCATGGCCGCACCACCGAGCGCGAGGGGGACGACGGGCGCCTTGATGCCCTTGCGCTCCTCCAGCCGCGTGGTCAGTTCCCAGAGGCCGACCACGACGGCGACCGCTATCACCCCGACGAACACGGCCTTGACGACGAACAGCGACGCGACGATCACCACGCCGAGCCCGACACCGACGCCTATGGCCGCACCCAGGTCCCGGCCCGCGCTCTTCTTCTGCGGCGCGGGCGCCGGCTGCGAGGCGTCGGGCATGGGCTCCGGATTCTGCGGCACCGCCCCGTAGGGCTGCGCCTGCGGCGTGTCGTAGGTCCCGTACGGCTGGGCCTGCGGCGGGTCGTACGGCGAGGTCTGCTGCGAGCCGCCGTACGGCTGCGGCGGCTCGTCGCGGAACAGGGGGCCGCTCAGCCGAGCGGCCCCCCGGTCGTCATCCTGGTTTCCGCCATGACCGGGTGCGTCGGGCGCGATGGGCATGGGGCGAGTGTGCTGCGCGTCATGCGCATCGTACGCGGGACCCGCCGGGGCAGCCCCCTGGACAGGCCCCTGGTCGGACGGCCCCCAGTACCCGGCTTGTGGCGGCGCTCCCCAGGAAGAGTCGTTCATCAGACCTCGAGCAGTTCCGATTCCTTGTGCTTGAGGAGTTCGTCCACCTGGGCGACGTACTTGTGCGTGGTGTCGTCGAGCTCCTTCTCCGCACGGCGGCCCTCGTCCTCGCCGATCTCGCCGTCCTTGATCAGCTTGTCGATGGCGTCCTTTGCCTTGCGGCGGACGGAGCGGATGGACACCTTGGCGTCCTCGCCCTTGCCCTTGGCGACCTTGATGTACTCGCGGCGGCGCTCCTCGGTGAGCTCGGGGAACACCACACGGATGATGTTGCCGTCGTTGCTCGGGTTGACGCCCAGGTCCGAGTCGCGGATCGCCTGCTCGATGTTGCGCAGCGCGCTCTTGTCGAACGGGGTCACCACGGCCATGCGCGGCTCCGGCACGGAGAACGAAGCCAACTGGTTGATCGGCGTCGGCGCACCGTAGTAGTCGGCCACGATCTTGTTGAACATCGCCGGGTGCGCACGGCCGGTGCGGATCGCGGCGAAGTCCTCCTTGGCGACCACGACGGCCTTCTCCATCTTCTCCTCGGCCTCGAGGAGGGTCTCTTCGATCACCACTTGCTCCTGCGTGTCTTGAGTAGGCCCGGCTGCGGTTCCTTGACGGGGGCGGCGGCCGGCTGCGTCGCGTCTTCTTCCTGCACGGTTCCCGACCGGCAGGACATTGTCCATCCCCCGGTCAGGGTGATCAGCCCTGGCTGCCTTGGTCACCCACTAGCGTGCCGATCTTCTCACCCTTGACGGCGCGCGCGATATTGCCCTCCGTCAGAAGCTCGAAGACCAGGATCGGGAGCTTGTTGTCGCGGCACAGCGTGATCGCCGTGGCATCGGCGACCTTGAGGTCGCGTGTGATGACCTCGCCGTAGCCGAGGGAGTCGAACTTGACGGCGTCCGGATTGGCCTTCGGGTCGGAGTCGTAGACCCCGTCCACGCCGTTCTTGCCCATCAGCAGCGCCTCGGCGTCGATCTCCAGGGCGCGCTGGGCGGCTGTGGTGTCGGTGGAGAAGTACGGCATGCCCATACCGGCGCCGAAGATGACCACGCGGCCCTTCTGCAGATGGCGCACGGCGCGCAGCGGGATGTACGGCTCGGCGACCTGCCCCATGGTGATGGCGGTCTGCACCCGGCTGTCGATGCCCTCCTTCTCCAGGAAGTCCTGGAGGGCGAGGCAGTTCATGACCGTGCCGAGCATGCCCATGTAGTCCGAGCGGGCCCGGTCCATGCCGCGCTGCTGCAGTTCGGCACCGCGGAAGAAGTTGCCGCCGCCGATGACGACCGCGATCTCCGCGCCGTCGCGCACTACGGCCGCGATCTCGCGGGCGATCTTGTGCACCACGTCGGGGTCCACGCCCAGGCCCCCGCCCCCGGAGAAGGCCTCTCCGGACAGCTTCAGCAGAAACCGGCCGCTTCCTTTGCCGTCGTCGCTCTTCTGGGCCTTGGTGCTCATGGCGTTCTCCTAATGGTGCACATACGAAGAAGGCCACTGCCGGTGGGGTGTCGTTCGCAACCCATGCGCGGCAATGGCCTCCTCGTCAGATCTGCTGTCGTCCGCCACACGCGCGTGTGCGGCGGCGTACCTTGACGACTGCTGTCGACCCTAGCGGGCTCGTGCCCCGGATCGCGCGTCGATCGCGGTACGGACTCAGATGCCGACCTTGATGCGCGTGAAGCGCTTCAGGGTGACACCCGCCTCGTCCAGGATCTTCTGGACAGACTTCTTGTTGTCGAGCGCGTACGGCTGGCCGAGCAGCGTGGCGTCCTTGAAGAAGCCGTTGAGGCGACCCTCGACGATCTTCTGCAGGGCGGCCTCGGGCTTGCCCTCGGCGCGGGTGGTCTCCTCGGCGACACGGCGCTCGGACTCGACGACCTCGGCCGGCACGTCCTCCTTGGAGAGGTACTTCGGCGCGAAGGCGGCGATGTGCTGGGCGATGCCCTTGGCGACCTCGGCGTTCGGCTTGTCCAGCTCGACGAGGACACCGATCTGCGGCGGCAGGTCGGGCATCGTGCGGTGCATGTACGCCGTGACGTAACCGTCGGCGAACTGCGCGAAGCGGTCCAGGACGATCTTCTCGCCCAGGTTGGCGTTGGCCTCGTCCACGAACGCCTGAACGGTCTTGCCGGGCTCGATCTCGGAGGCGAGCAGCGCCTCGAGGTCTGCCGGGGACGTCTTCGCGACGTGCTCGGCGATCTGGTTGGCGACGGCCTGGAACTTGTCGCCCTTGGCGACGAAGTCCGTCTCGCACTTCAGCTCGACCAGGACACCGGAGGTGTTGTCGTCGGCGATGAGGGAGACCACGGCGCCGTTCTCGGCGGAGCGGCCCTCGCGCTTGGCGACGCCCTTCTGGCCCTTGATGCGGAGCGCCTCGACGGCCTTCTCGACGTTGCCCTCGGCCTCGTCCAGCGCCTTCTTGCAGTCCATCATGCCGGCGCCGGTGAGCTCACGGAGCTTCTTGACGTCGGCGGCGGTGTAGTTCGCCATGATTCCTGGAATCTCTCTCGATGTCTGAAGATCTACGGGCCGGACGGCGGGGGCTGTGTGGCCCCCGCCGTCCGTGACCCGAAGCGGTGAGGGGTCAGGCCTGCTCGGCGTCCGCGGCGGGGGCCTCGGCCGGAGCCTCGGCGGCGGCCTCGGCGGCGGGAGCCTCAGCAGCGGGGGCCTCGGCAGCGGGGGCCTCGGCAGCGGGGGCCTCGGCAGCGGCCTCGGCGGCGGGGGCCTCGGCCTCGTCGGCCTTCTTCTCGCCCTCGAGCAGGTCGCGCTCCCACTCGGCCAGCGGCTCGCCGGCAGCCTTCTCGCCCTTGTCGCCGGTGGCGACGCCGGAGCGGGCGATGAGGCCCTCGGCGACGGCGTCGGCGATCACACGGGTGAGCAGGGTGACGGAGCGGATCGCGTCGTCGTTGCCCGGGATCTTGTAGTCGACCTCGTCGGGGTCGCAGTTGGTGTCGAGGATGGCGACGACCGGGATGTTGAGCTTCCGGGCCTCGCCGACCGCGATGTGCTCCTTCTTGGTGTCCACGATCCAGACGGCGCTGGGCACCTTCTGCATCTCGCGGATACCACCGAGGGTCTTCTCCAGCTTGGCCTTCTCACGGGAGAGGACCAGGAGCTCCTTCTTCGTCAGACCGGAGGACGCGACGTCCTCGAAGTCGATCTGCTCGAGCTCCTTGAGGCGCTGCAGACGCTTGTAGACGGTCGAGAAGTTGGTGAGCATGCCGCCCAGCCAGCGCTGGTTGACGTAGGGCATGCCGACGCGGGTGGCCTGCTCGGCGATGGCCTCCTGCGCCTGCTTCTTCGTGCCGACGAACATGACCGTGCCGCCGTGGGCGACGGTCTCCTTGACGAACTCGTAGGCACGGTCGATGTACGACAGCGACTGGAGCAGGTCGATGATGTAGATGCCGTTGCGCTCGGTGAAGATGAAGCGCTTCATCTTCGGGTTCCAGCGACGGGTCTGGTGACCGAAGTGGACGCCGCTCTCCAGCAGCTCCCGCATCGTGACGACGGCCATGGCCGTTCTCCTTGAGTTTCTCGGTTGTGCCGCGGGTGCCGGACGGCACCCGCGCCTGACGCCCGCGTGCGCCGTGCCGCTAAGGACCGAGGAGCGCTGACACCGGCTTTTGACCACCAGGTGTCGGGGCGTGCGAAGTCGACCCGGTGACCCGGATCGCCAGAAGAAGTGTACGGGACCCGCGAGGCACCGGGTGACGCCGCTGTCCACAACCGGCGGGTATTCCACAGATCCCGGCCATGATCGACGGGGCTGCGGAACGGTTCTCGCATGCGAGTGAAGCGATGTGAGCGACGTGCGGGCGCGTGGCTGGGGCTGCTGCTGCTGTTGACGGCGGCGGTTTCCACCTCGACGTGCCGGCCGGGCCACCCGGCACGGCCGGCGCTCCTGGAGCCGGTCGGCCGGGATGTGCCGGTCCCTCCCGTGGGCCGCGCCTGGCCGGTGGGGACGCGGCCCGTGGTCCTGCGGGGCTGGGAGCCTCCGGCGACGGTGTACGGGCGAGGACACCGGGGCGTGGACCTGGCCGCGCCGCCTGGCACACCGGTGCGGGCCGTCGCGTCGGGGAAGGTGTCGTTCGCGGGCCGGGTGGCCGGCAAGGGTGTCGTCTCGGTGGAACTGCCGACGACGGGTGAGCCGCCCCTGCGAACGACGTACGAACCGGTACGGGCGTCGGTGAAGAAGGGCGCCGAGGTGACGGCGGGCGAGGTGGTGGGCACGGTGGAGCCGACGGGCTCGCACTGCACGGCTGCGTGTGTGCACTGGGGTCTGCTCAGCGGTGAGACGTACCTGGACCCGCTGTCCTTGGTGCCGCCGTGGCTGCTGCGACGGGGCCCGTCACGGCTGCTGCCGGTGCTGGGGGTTCCGCTGCCGTAGCGGCGGACGGCCAGGCCCTGTCGCCATATTCCCGTCGTCCGCTGGGAGGGCGGGCCCCGCGCGGCGTCAGGTGCGTGCTCTCGGCGTGCCGGGCCCTGGCCCTCGTACGGGATGCACGTGGGCACGGGCCCGGTGCGGCGAGTGGGGCACCTGACGCTGGGAGGGCGGGCCCCACGGCGTCAGGTGCGTGCTCTCGGCGTGCCGGGCCCTGGCCCTCGTACGGGATGCACGTGGGCACGGGCCCGGTGCGGCGAGTGGGGGCACCTCCCACGCCCCCAAGGCAGTGGGGGAGCGTGCATGGCGTCGCGGGCAGGCGGGAATGTGACGACAGGGCTGGCCGCCGGGTGTGCGGAGCCGCGCGGTCAGTCGTGCCGCTGGGGCGGCACGGGTGGGCGCGGGACGGTACCCCGTGGCGCCGGTCGCGCGGCCCGACCCTCGTCGGCCGTAGCGGGCCTCAGCCCCGGACCCCGCGCAAGGCCATGGAAACGGCCGCGTCGGTGATCGCCGAAGGATCCTCCGCCGCGCCCAGTTCGATCCGCCGCACGGCCGCGTCGACGACGCCCTGAAGCAGCATCGCCGCCAGCCGGGGCTCCGCGTGGCCCATCTCCCCCAGCGCTTCGACGATCATCGCCACGAGCCCGCCGTGCGCGGCCCGGATCTTCTCCCGGGCCCCCGCATCCAGCTCGCTCGCCGAGATCGCCACGACAGCCCGGTGCCGCCGGTCCCCGACCAGCGCCAGCTGCTGCCGCACATACGCCTCGACCTTGCCCTCGGACGAGTCCGCCAGTTCCATCGCCGCCGAGACCTCCGCGGCCCAGACCGGGAAGTCGGCCTCGCACAGCTCCTCGACCACGGCCGCCCGGGACCGGAAGTACTCGTACACGGACGACCGGGCAAGTCCTGTCCGCTCGGCAAGGGCCGGGAAGCTCAGCGCCTCCGTACCGCCCTCGGACAGCAGGGAGCGTGCCGCGTCCAGCAGGGCGGCTCGCTGCATCGACCGGTGCTCGGCCACGGAGGCCGCTCGAATCCTTGGCACGTCGACCACTTTACGAGCGCGGCATCCCCGAGGGGAGTCACTCCACGCTGCCGGCGCCCGTCCGACCACCGGACGCCGGCCGTCCGCCGCGTCACGGTGGACGAGGTCAACGCCCAAAACTGGCCAGTTTCGCGCGCAGCTGCAGCACGGACTTGGTGTGGATCTGGCTCACCCGGCTCTCGGTCACACCCAGCACGTTCCCGATCTCGGCGAGCGTGAGGCCCTCGTAGTAGTACAGCGTGACCACGGTCTTCTCCCGCTCGGGCAGGGTGTTGATCGCCCGCGCCAGAAACCGCCGCAGCTCCCGGTCCTCGGCTACCTCCACGGGGTTGTCGGCGGCGGTGTCCTCCAGCGTGTCCATCAGGCTGAGCCGGTCGCCGCCCTCGCCGCCCACGTGCAGCAGTTCCTCCAGGGCTACCACGTTCGCCAGCGACAACTGGCTGAACACCGCGTGGAGGTCGTCCACCGCGATCCCCATCTCCGCGGCCACCTCGCCCTCGGTGGGCGTGCGCCGCAGCCGCGCCTCCAGCGTCGCGTACGCCCGCTCGACGTTCCGTGCCTTCTGGCGCACGGACCGCGGAATCCAGTCCAGCGCCCGCAACTCGTCGATCATCGCGCCCCGGATCCGCGTGATCGCGTACGTCTCGAACTTGATCTCCCGGTCGATGTCGAACTTCTCGATCGCGTCGATCAGCCCGAACACCCCGGAGGAGACGAAGTCCGCCTGCTCGACGTTGGGCGGCAGTCCCACGCTCACCCGGCCGGCCACGTACTTGACGAGCGGTGAGTAGTGCAGGATCAGCTGCTCGCGCAGCCGCTCGTCCCCCGTCGCCTTGTACGACCGCCACAACTCGTCGAGCGTCGAGGGAGCGGGGGGCCGCACGCTGCCACCGTCGCGGGCGGCTGCGGGGATCGCCGCCCGGTCGGACCCGGAGGTGTGCTGGGGCATTCGTCGCCTTGTGCCGTTCTGCCGTGAAGTGCAGCTGCAGGAGTGAGCTGTCGGTCTGATGTCGAGATTGCCTGTCTGCGTCGGAACCCACGTGAGCGTAGCGTGACTGGAGTGTCGCGGTGCGCGAAGAACGAGGCTCACCCCGTGCGCAGATACGTTCCGCTGGACGCCCCGACGGGGCGCGCCGGTCGCTGTGCGTGATCGGCCCGTCCCGCCAACTCCGGGATTTCTCAAGGGCGTCAGGGTCCCCCGGACGGCCGAACACGCTCGGTCAACATCGGCTCCGATCACCGCGGACGGAGATCATCGACTGGCGTGTCAACTTCCAGCCGTCGCCGTGTCGTTCGACGTAACCAAGTGATCGGAGTTCGTACAGCCTCGCGGTGGCGTCGTCCTCCGTCGTCTGCGCACCGCGCGCGATCTCGCCCGCGGTCGCCGCGCGGCGCCCCGGCAGTGCGGCCAGGACGTGCCGGGCGGCGGCGTCGAGCAGGTCGCGGGGCAGCACCGGCCCGAGCCGGTCCGGTGCCAGCTCACCCATGTCGCCGACCAGTTCGACGACCTCCGCGGCGTCCGTGACCAGCACCGCGTCCTTGCGCAGCAGCTCGTGCACGCCCGCGGAGAGACCGCTGGTGGCCGGGCCGGGTACCCCTATCGTGTGACGTCCCAGCCGCTCCGCGGCCCGCGCGGTGACGAGCGAGCCGCTGCGGTAGGCGGCCTCGACGACCACAGTCCCCCTGGTGAGTGCGGCGATCACCCGGTTGCGCAGGACGAATCTGCTCGGCGTCGGGTGATCACCGAGCGGCAACTCCCCGACCACCAGTCCCTGTTCGGCGATCCGGGTGATCAGCTCGGCGTGTCCGCGCGGGTAGGGCCGGTCGACGCCGCAGGCCAGGACGGCGACGGTGGCACCACCGGCGCCGAGAGCGCCGCGATGGGCGGCCCCGTCGACCCCGTAGGCACCCCCCGACACGACCACCCACCCGCGCTCGGCGAGCCCGGCGGAGAGGGTGGCCGCCATGTGCGCGCCGTACTCGGTACAGGCGCGGGCGCCGACCACGGCGACCGAGCGGAGCGCCCACATCCGCAGACTGGGCCGACCGCGGACCCACAGCCCCAGGGGCCGTGTGTCGCCCAGGTCGTCGAGCTGTCCGGGCCACTCTGCGTCGCCGGGGCACACGAACCGCACCCCGGCGGCCCGCGCGGCGTCCAGGTCCCTGTGGGGTTCGGCCTGCCCGGCCCGGGCCAGCAGCCCCGCCCACCGCTTCTCACTCACTCCCGAAGGCCGCGGCCCGCCTGCCCGCAACCGCCTGACCACCTCCCGGACCCCGCACTCCCGCATCCACCGCCCACAGGTCTCGTCGCCGGGCTCGATGACACGGGTGAGGAAGACACGGGCGAGCAGCTCGTGATCCGGATCGTCACTGGCGCTCACGTCAGCGCCCCGATGGCCATGGGCACGCCTCGCGGCACTCCGGTGCGCAGCTGCAGCGCCAGGGCGACGTCCGTCGCGTCCGGCCGGTCATGGCCGACGAGATCCGCGACGGTCCAGGCGACGCGCAGGACGCGGTCGATGCCGCGAGCGCTCAGTACGCCCCGCTCCAGGTTCCGTTCCGCCTCGTCCATGGCGCCGATCGCCGCGTGCCAGCGGCTGCGCAGCTCACGGCCGGGAACTTCGCTGTTGGTGCGCCACGAGGTGCCGGAGAGGCGTGCCGTCGCCCGTTCTCTGGCGGCCCGCACCCGGTCGGCGACCGTCGCGGTGGACTCGCCCCGCGCACCGCGCCCGGTCAGCTCCGCCCGCGTGACGCGGTCCACCTCGACGCGGAGGTCGACCCGGTCGAGGAGCGGGCCGGACAGCCGCGCCTGATAACGGCGGATCGCCGAGGGCGGGCATTCGCACAGGGAGTCCTTGAGCGAGAAGCGTCCGCAGGGACACGGGTTGGCCGCGAGGACCATGAGGAACTTCGCCGGGAAGCGCACGACGCCCGCGCTGCGGGCGATCACGACATGCCCCGCCTCCAGGGGCTGCCGCAGCGCGTCGAGGGCCTGGCTGTTGAACTCCGGCGTCTCGTCCAGGAAGAGGACGCCCCGGTGGGACAACGACACGGCTCCGGGCCGTGCGATACCGGGGCCGCCGCCGACCAGCGCCTGCATCGTCGCCGAGTGGTGGGGGGCGCAGTAGGGGGCGACGTCGATCAGTGGTCTGCCCGGCGGCAGCAGGCCCGCCACCGAGTGCACCGCTGTGACCTCCAGCGACTCCTGCCGGCCGAGCCGGGGCAGGATGGCGGGCAGCCGCTCCGCGAGCATCGTCTTGCCGGCGCCGGGCGGCCCTTCCAGGAACAGGTGGTGCCCGCCGGCCGCGGCGACCTCCACCGCCGTGCGTGCGGAGATCTGACCCACGACATCGGCCAGGTCATGGCCGTGGTCGTGCCGTGCGCCGCCCATGCCGTGCATTCCTGTGGCGGCGCCCGTACCCGGCATGCGCAGACCCGCGAGGAGCGGGTCTGGCCGGCCCAGGTCGTCGGGCTCCTCGTCGGGCACGGGCTCGTCCGCGAGGACGGCGATCAGTTGTCGCAGGCTGCGCACGCCGAGCACGGACACGCCGGGCACCAGAGAGGCTTCGGCGGCGGCGCACTCCGGCACGACCACCTGCTCGAAGCCGGCGTCCGCGGCGGCCAGCACCGCGGGCAGGATGCCCCGCACCGGACGCACGCGTCCGTCCAGGCCGAGCTCCCCGATCATCACGATGTCGGCCAGGACCCGCGGGTCGATCCGCTCGGCGGCGCCGAGCACGGCGCACGCGACCGCAAGATCGAAACCGCTGCCCGCCTTCGGCACCGAGGCCGGACTGAGCCCGACCGTCAGCTTCTTCTGCGGCCACTCCCCGCCCGAGTTGACCACCGCGGCCCGCACCCGGTCCCGGCTCTCCGTCAGGCTCTTGTCGGGCAGGCCGACCAGTGTGAACGCCGCGACGCCCGGTTCCAGGTCGGCCTGGACCTCGACCACCACGCCCTCGACGCCCACCAGCGTCACCGCGCAGGTACGGGCGAATCCCATCAGGCCACCCCCCGCACGTGCTCGACGACGGGCGCGCCGCGGCGGGGCAGGACGACGCCGATCAGGTCGATGCGGACGCCACCCGGCGGAGCCCCTCCGTGCGCCTGGATCCAGCGCTCTGCCAGGCCGCGCAGCCGATGCGCCTTCTCCGGGGTCACCGCGGCCATGGGATGCTCGAAGGCACCCGTCCTGCGGGTCTTGACCTCGCACACGACCAGGACGTCACCGTCCCGGGCCACGATGTCGATCTCTCCGGTCCGGCCGCTGCGCCAGTTGCGCTGCAGGACCGTCATCCCGGTCTCGGTCAGCCGCCGCGCGGCCAGATCCTCGCCGTACCTGCCGAGTGCGCTGCGTGCCCGATGCGTGTTCATGTCGGCACCACCTCCGGCGCCAACCGTCACGTATCCAGGCCTCTTCAGTGGATCTTGGTGGATGACTCAGCGGTTGTGGAAAACCTCGTCACCCTCGCGAGTGGCCGTCACCCGGCTCTCACCCGCCCGGCAGCTCCAGATCGCTCTTGTTCAGCTCCTCGATGTTCACGTCCTTGAACGTGAGCACCCGAACCTGCTTCACAAAACGAGCTGGCCGATACATGTCCCACACCCAGGCATCCGCCATGGACACCTCGAAAAAGACCTCACCCTGGACCGAGTGCACCTGCATCTCGTAGTCGTTGGTCAGGTAGAAGCGCCGCTCGGTCTCGATCACGTATTTGAACAGACCGACGACATCGCGGTACTCCCGGTAGAGCTTGAGCTCCATCTCGGTCTCGTACTTCTCGAGGTCCTCGGCGCTCATGGCATGTTCCCCTTCAGCCGTGCGATCCCACCATTGTGCGCCAGTCCCGTCAGCCCCTAGACGATTTCGGTGTCAAGGGTCACGGGCCCGGCCGGGGGACCTTCGTCGAGCAGCCTGCGCAGCAGCTCGGCGAGTCTGGTCGGATACACCGTCTCATGTGCCCGGGTCAGTTCCGGGCACGTCCACCAGCGTGCTCCGGCGACGCTGCGCCGCTCCAGCTCGGTGAGGCCAGCCGCCTCGATGGCCGTCTGGGTCGTACGGGCCAGGTAGTACCACTCGTCCTGGTCCCAGCGGCGGCCGGCGAACGGGAAGGAGCACCTCCGCCGCCACAGCACCGGACCCAGCTCGACCTCGGTGATGCCGGTCTCCTCGGCGAGTTCCCTGAGCGCGGCCTCTTCACGGGTCTCGTCGCCCTCCACGCCGCCGCCGGGCGTGAACCACCAGTCGTCCGCCGGATCGTCCGGCTCATGGCCGTGCAGCAACAGGATGCGGTCCTGCGGGTCGAGCAGCACCACCCGGGCGACCCTGCGCAGCCCGCCCTGGCGGGAGTAGTCCGCGCCCTCGCCCGTCTCCGTCGCCTCAGCGGGCACCGGCGGGCTCCGTCCGTGTACGGGAGCGCCCGCCGGCCAGCCGCTTGGCGACCGGACCGTACGCGCCGCCGCCCAGGACGAGCACCGCGCCGACGACGATCAGGGCGACGATCGTACGCAGCGGTCCCGGCGAGGAGAGGGCGCCGAGCGGCTCGAAGCCGGCCGGGCGCTCCAGCATGCCGTCCATGGGCCAGACGACCGCGTCCACCCGGGCCGTGACCGCGTCACGCGACACGGTGCCCTTGGCCGCGTCGGTGAGGTGGGCCGTGGAGTCCAGCGAGCCCTGGCGCTCGTCGCCGAGCAGGAACAGTCGCCCCCTGGGCACCGTCACGGTCGGGAAGTCCGTGATCTCGGCCAGGCTCCCCTTCGGCAGATACGGTTCGTCGATCTGCTTGCCGCCGACGGTCAGCTTGCCGTCCGTGCAGCAGGCGACCGTGTCACCGCCGACGGCGACCACGCGCTTGACCACGGGGGCGTTGGTCACCCAGGTCTTGTCCGTGAAGACGACGACGTCGCCGCGGCGGACCTCTCCGCCGTCGACGCGCTGCGCCAGCACCCGGTCGCCCGCGTCGATCGTCGGGCTCATCGAACTGGTGGGCACGGTGTAGGGCCGGTAGACCACCGCTCCCCAGCCGAATCCGCCGAGGAACAGCACAAGGCCCAGCGCGACGGCCAGCCCGGACAACCGCTGCCCGGTCCGGCTGCCCACCTGGCCCCTGTCCGCGCCGCCGCTGCGCGTGGCCGTACGCGTCGTGGTCTCACCCATGGGTCCGCACCCTACCCGGCGGTACCTGACCGGGTCAGCCCTTCCACCCCGGCCAAGGTCACAAGCTCCACGAGGGATTCACTCCGGAGCCCGCCCAGCAGGACTCAGCGGATCTCAGCGGGTCTCGGCCGCGGCGATCTTCCTGCGGCGCCACAGCGCCACCGGCACCACGCCGGCCAGCGCGATCCCGTCCGGGGCGACCGTCAGCGCGGCGGCGGCCGACGACTGGTCGTTCAGACCCGGCTGGTCGAAGGTGTCCGGGACCGGCAGCGTGCCCCAGCGGTTGACCGGCCAGGCCTTCACGACGGCCCGTCCGACGACCTCGTCCACCGGGACCATGCCGTGGTGCTTGTCCGACTGGTTGTAGCGGGAGTCACGCGAGTTCTGCCGGTGGTCGCCCATGACCCAGATGTAGCCCTCGGGCACCTTCACCGAGAACTGGCCGCCCTGCTCGTCGACGCTGCACGGGGTGTTGCCCGGGAACACGTACGGCTCGCTGAGCGCCTTGCCGTTGACCTTCAGCGGGCCGGTGCCCTTGCAGGAGACGGTGTCGCCGCCGACGCCGACGACGCGCTTGATGAGGTCCTTCTCCTCCGCGGACGGCATCAGGCCGATCCAGCTGAGGAACGTCTGTACGGCGTTCGGGTTCGTCGTCGGCTCGCCCGCCAGCCAGTTGTCGGGGTCGTGGAAGACGACGACCTCGCCGCGCTCGGGCTCCGAACCGAACCAGGGGGTGAGCTTGTCGACCAGGACGCGGTCACCCTGCTGGAGGGTGTTCTGCATCGAGTCGGAGGGGATGGAGAACGCCTGCAACAGGAACGTCTTGATGAGCAGCGCGAGCACGAGCGCGATGCCGATCAGGATCGGCAGCTCCTTCCAGAAGGAGCGCGGCTTCTTCGTCCTGGGGGTGGAGGCGCCGGGCCTTTGGTCCCCGGGGCCGCTCCGCTCGTCCGTCACCGTGCCGTCCTCGCTCGTCCCGGAGTCGTCACTCCCGGACACGGCGCTGTCCGCGGCCGGGACAGCTGCTTCCACGGGACGTCCGCGGTGTTCCTCGCCGTCGTGTCCGGACCGTGCGCCGACCGCCACATCCCCCACGCCAACTCCTCACTCTGTGCCGCCGCCTGCCCCATACTCGGCGCAGGCCCACCACTCCCATAACGAGCGGGAGTTCCGCAGGGCTCGGGAGTTGGATCGTTCCGTTCAGATCCTTTGGAGCAACCCTATGCGACGGTGCGGGAGCCGCGGTCGACCCGGATACCGAGTCGGACACGGAAGCGTAGGTATTGGGCTCGTTCAGCGACGTCCAGTGGCCGAGGGGCCAGGCGATGACCATGGCGCGGCCCACCACGGAGTCCTCGGAGACCGTGCCGCCGTAGTCGGTGTTCTGGTGCGAGCGGGAGTCCGCGGAGTTGTCCCGGTGGTCGCCCATCACCCACAACCGCCCTTGGGGGACGGTGATGTCGAACTTCATTTCGGACGGGACGTTGCCGGGATAGAGGTATTCCCCCTCGTTCAGGGGAACGCCGTTGACGGTCACCCGTCCCTGCGAGTCGCAGCACTTGACGCGGTCGCCGCCGACGCCGACGACTCGCTTGATGAGGTCCTTCTCGTTGTCGGACGGCAGCAGGCCGATGAAGGTGAGGCCTTCCTTGACCTGTTTGACGACGACTGGGTCGTTCTTCTTCGTGGTGGTCTGCTCGTCCTTCAGCCAGCCGCCGGGGTCCTTGAACACGACGACGTCCCCGCGCTCTGGCTTGGAGCCGAACCACGGGGTGAACTTGTCGACCAGGACGCGGTCCCCGATCCGGATCGTCTGCTCCATGGAGCCGGACGGGATCACGAACGCCTGGACGAGGAAGGTCTTCAGGACGAGGGCGATGAGGACCGCGACGCCGACGAGGAGGGGTATCTCCTTGACCGCGCTGCGCCTGCGCCGTCGCTTGACCTTGCGCTGGAGCTTGCGCCGCTCGGCGCGCGAGCGGCCGGCGACCTGGCCGGAGGCGCGCCGGGAACCCGTGGGCAGGAGGTTGTCGGCGGCGCTGCTGGACGAACCGCGCGGTTTGCCGCGGTTACCCATGGGCACCACCGTCCGCGTTCTTCGGCGCGTCCGCCTCGGGTACGCGCGCGTAGGCGCCGGAGCGGTGCACGCGGGTCCAGTGGGCGGTGGGCCACACGATCCAGTCGGCCCGTCCGATGACGTGCCCGACGGGGATCATGCCGCCGCCCGGCGAGCCCAGGTGGTCGCGGGAGTCGCCGGAGTCGCTGCGATGGTCGCCGAGGACGAACAGCGTGCCGTCAGGCACGACGACGTCGAAGGACACCGTGGACGGCCTGTCACCGGGGTACAGGAAAGTCGACTCGTCGACCGGCCGGCCGTTCACCTGGATCCTCCCCTCCTTGTCACAGCAGACCACGTGGTCTCCCCCCACACCCACAACGCGCTTGACGTAGTCCGCGTGCCCGAAGTAGCCGGTGCCGTCGAACACGACGACGTCGCCGCGCCGCGGCTCGGCACCGAAACGGTACGCCAACCTATTTACGAGAACGCGGTCCCCGATCCTCAATCCGGATTCCATGGATCCGCTGGGAATCTCGAATGGTTTCGCCACGAACGAGTTGAGGAGCAGCAAAAACAGCAGGCAGATCAGCATGGTCAGGCTGATCCGGCCGCCGGGGACCCGGTCGGTGATCCACGCCACCCACGCAAAACGCGACCGTCCCTCCTGTCCCCCTGGGTCCGAGATCGCCTCGGAGCCGGAGGGGCGGGAGGAGCGGTCGCGCTCCGTCGGCTGTGCTTCGGTGTCCATCGGGGCCAGATGCTATCCGGCCCCGCTTCGAACCCCTTCGCGAGATCAGTTCTCGCGCTTCTCCTTGATCTTCGCAGCCTTGCCGCGCAGCTCGCGCAGGTAGTACAGCTTGGCGCGACGCACGTCACCGCGGGTGACGAGCTCGATCTTCTCGACGATCGGGGTGTGCACCGGGAAGGTGCGCTCGACGCCGACGGAGAACGAGACCTTGCGGACCGTGAAGGTCTCGCGGACACCGGCGCCCTGACGGCGGATGACCACGCCCTTGAACTGCTGCACACGGGAGCGGTTGCCCTCGATGACGCGCACGTGGACGTTGACGGTGTCACCCGGGCGGAAGGCCGGGATGTCGCTGCGCAGCGACGCGGAGTCGACGGAGTCGAGCAGGTGAGACATTTCGTCTGCTTTCTTCGCTGATGCCACAGGTCATCAACGGGAACTAGATGTACCGGATGAGAGCCGTGCGCGTCGGGGCGGGCGTCATGTCCCCCTGTGGCAGGGGCGCACACCGGACGGCGCACAACAGCGGCCTATTCTTCCACGCCCTCTGCCCTGCGCCAAAATCGGCCGTGCGGCTCCCCCTCGGGGTCCGGCGCCCAGCCCAGGATGGAGAGCATTTCGCGGTCCTTCTTGTCGAAGGCCTTGGGGTCGCAACGCTCGATGAGGTCGGGCCGGTTGGCCGTGGTGCGCCTCAGGGCCTCGTCACGGCGCCAGCGGGCGATCTTGCCGTGGTGCCCGCTGAGCAGCACCTCCGGGATCTCCCGCCCGCGCCACCGGGGCGGCTTCGTGTAGACGGGCCCCTCCAGCAGGCTGGCCATGGCTCCGGGAGCGAACGAGTCGTCCCGGTGGGACTCGGCATTGCCGAGGACGCCGGGCAGCAGCCGCGCCACAGCCTCGGTGACGACCAGCACGGCCGCCTCGCCGCCGGCCAGGACGTAGTCGCCGATGGACACCTCGTAGACGGGTATCCGGGTCCCGTACTCGTCGATGACGCGGCGGTCGATGCCCTCGTAGCGGGCCGGTGTGAAGATCAGCCAGGGGCGCCCGGAGAGCTCGACGGCCAGTTCCTGGGTGAAGGGGCGGCCGCTGGGGGTGGGCACGATGAGCGCCGGCGCGTGCGAGCCCGTCTCGTAGCCGTCGGCGAGGACGGAGTCGAGGGCGTCACCCCAGGGGTCGGTCTTCATGACCATGCCCGGGCCGCCGCCGTACGGGGTGTCGTCGACCGTGTTGTGCCGGTCGTACGTCCAGGACCGCAGATCGTGCACGCGCACCTTCAGCTGTCCACGCGCGCGTGCCTTGCCGACGAGGGAGACGTTCAGGGGCTCCAGGTACTCGGGGAAGATCGTGACGACGTCGAGCCGCATCACGCCTCGTCCCGTGAGGAGGCGATCTCCGCCCGGTCGTCGATCAGTCCGGGCGGCGGGTCGATGACCGCCCGCTGCTCCTGGAGGTCGATCTCGGTGACGATCTCCTCGACGAACGGGATCATCACCTCGCTGCCGTCGGGCCGCTCGACGATGAACAGGTCCTGGGAGGGCAGGTGCGAGATCTCGGTGATCCGTCCGACCTCCATGCCGTCCTTGGTCACGACGTCGAGGTCCATCAGCTGGTGGTCGTAGTACTCGTCCTCGTCCTCGGGCAGCTCGTCCGGGTCGACGTCCGCGATGAGGAGGGTGTTGCGCAGGGCCTCGGCACCGTTGCGCTCGGTGACTCCCTCGAAGCGCAGGAGCAGCCGGCCGCTGTGCACGCGGCCGGTCTCGATGGTGAGCGGTCCGGCCGATGCGGGCTCGGTGGCCAGTACGGCGCCGGGCGCGAGCCGCAGTTCCGGCTCGTCGGTACGTACCTCGACGGTGACCTCGCCTTTGATGCCGTGGGCGCGGCCGATCCGTGCGACTACCAGCTGCACTGTGCTTGCTCTCCTGTCGTGTGCCCTACGGCATTGGTTCGTGGACGACTACGGGCCGGGGACGGCCCTGTGGCCCTCCCCGGCCCGAGCCGGTGCTGCGTTTGGCGTCAGCGGACGTGGTCCACGTCGACGAGGTCGACGCGGACACCGCGGCCGCCGATGGCGCCCACGACGGTGCGCAGGGCGCGTGCGGTACGGCCGTTGCGGCCGATCACCTTGCCGAGGTCGTCGGGGTGGACCCGGACCTCGAGCACACGCCCGCGGCGCAGGTTGCGCGAGGCGACCTGCACATCGTCAGGGTTGTCGACGATGCCCTTCACGAGGTGCTCGAGAGCCTCCTCGAGCATGCTCAGGCCTCGGTCGGCGCAGACGCAGAGGACTCGGCGGAAGCCTCGTCCTTCTTCTCAGCCTTCTTCTTCTGGGTGATGGCCTCACCCTTGCCCTGGTCGTCGCCACCGAGAGCCTCGAACGACGGGCGCGCGGCCTTCGGGGCCGGCTGCAGCAGCGGAGCCGGGGCGGGCTCGCCCTTGAACTTCTGCCAGTCGCCGGTCTTCTTCAGGATGGCGAGCACGGGCTCGGTCGGCTGGGCGCCGACGGAGAGCCAGTACGCCACGCGATCGGCGTTGACCTCGATGCGCGAGGGGTTCTGCACCGGGTGGTACAGACCGATCTCCTCGATGGCCCGGCCGTCACGGCGGGTACGGGAGTCGGCGACGACGATGCGGTAGTGAGGCGAACGGATCTTGCCCAGACGCTTCAGCTTGATCTTGACTGCCACGGGAGTGGGTTCTCCTGGATTTGACGTGGTTGGGCACGGCGAGATGGCCGCGTGGGGTTGCGGTACCCGAGTGCCCGATGGACGCGTCAGCCGGAGGAGAGAGGGGTCCTGTGCGGCTGTCGAGTACAGCTAGCCATTGTGCCACACCCGGCGGGTCGCTTCAGACCGAGGGTGTTTGCAGCCGGGCAGGCGGAATCGGCACCCGGCGCAGGCATCACCCTACGTCGGGTGCGCGACCCGGGGGCACGACAGCTGGCTGGTACGGCTGCCACGAGCAGCCGTCGCCTCAGCTTGCCGCCGCGCCCACGACCTCCGGGATACGGAACGGCTTTCCGCAGCCGCCGCACACGATCGGCGCCTGGGCCAGTACGGACGGGACGACCCGTACGTTTCGGCCGCAGTCGCAGACCGCCTTCACGCGGACGCCTCCGCCGGAGGAGCCGTGGCGGGCGGCCGGGCCGCGGAACGAGCGGGTCGTGTCCGCCGCGGTCGCGGCCGTGTGCGCCTTGAGGGCGCGCTGGAGGCGGTCGATCGTCGGACGGTAGCGTCGCTTCGCCTCGGGGTTGAGCGTGACCAGCGAGAAGCCGCTGCTGGGGTGCGGTTCCTCGGGGTGGTCCAGGCCCAGCTCCTCGGCGATCGCGAGAAATCTGCGGTTGTGGTAGCGGCCGGCACGGGACGTGTCGCGTACACCGCGCGCGGCGGCGATGCCATGGACTGCCTCGTGAAGCAGCCGCTCGAAGGAGAGCTCGTGCCCGCAGGCGGACGAGGACTCTCCGATCAGAGACTCGGGCGCGGCAAGATCGGGCAGATCGGGGTGGTACCGCTGGATGTCGGCCCACGCCTGTGCCAGCTCTGCGGCGAGTACAGGTGGTGTCTGTGTCGTGCTCACGTAATGACAACGAGCCGGAGTGCCTCTGTGTTCCGATTCCGGGGCATCCCAAATAATTTGCACGTACCCGTCAGTTGCCGCTGATGTGTCCTGACGAGGGCGGGTGCGCTGATCTGCGGAGAAGCCTCACAGGTCATAACAATGTGGTGCGTAGTCTGACGTACGGCCCGGCGCGTAGACGATGTCCACACGCCGGGGCACCTGTGGTCCGCGCGTGCGCAAGAGGCGTTTAGGCCGCTCTCCCACCGGGGGGCGCTACTTCAGTAAGCGCGCGAGACGGTCGCGACGTTACTGGGGGTGTCGCCGTCGTCCGGCACCGACCCTCTTCGAGGCCCGCCGAAAGCATCGTCACCAAGGAGTCCGGGGACACCGGCGCCCTCGCCGCCCGGGATGCGGCGGGCCAGCGTCGCCGTGCCGTTGGGCCAGGTGACTGGGTCCGGTCTCGATGCGGACGGGCACGCCTTTGAGCTCCGAGTCGACCGCGCGACGCCCGAACGGGGTGCCCGTTATCACCTCGCGGCGTGACGACTGACTTCCCGGGCTGGTACCAGGATCTGATCAACAACGCCGAGGCGCCTCCGCCATGGGCGCGATGCTACGGGCCCAAGTTGCCGGAATGTGAAATCTCGCCACAGGCCCGCCTCACCCGCAAGCAGGGGCTCACGACCCCTGGACGCCGGGTCGAGGGCGGAGTTATCTGGCATACGGGGGGAGTGCTAGCGCACGTCACGGGGGCCACGGAAACGGGCACAGCGGCAACTCTCGGCGGATTGGGGCGCTTTCCTATGACACCTACGCTCGTGCGGCACCAGCTGTCTCCCGCGGGATCCACTCCCCGCGTGGACCGGTGGGCACGCGCGCGTGACTGGTCGGAGATCCAGGAACGGATGCTGGTTCCGCTCTACGAGGCCGTCTACGAGCGGCTGGAAGCGGGCCCCCGTACGCGGCTGCTCGGCCTCGGCTGCGGCAGCGGGCTCGCCCTCCTGATGGCGGCCTCCAGAGGCGCCGCGGTCACCGGTGTCGAGCCCTCCTCCCCCGAGCGGCTGGCCCTCGCGCGGGAGCGGCTGCTCCCGGAGGCGTGGGGCACGCGCGCGCGTGCGGACACCCGGCTCGTGGACGGTTCGCCCGGGGACGCGGCCGACGCGGAGACGCCCGCGTACACCCTGGTGACCGCCTTCGAGCCCATCGGGTGCCTAGCTGGCGACTCGGAGGGCCTCGCTGAGCTGCTCGCCGCGGCGACGCCGCTCGCCGGGCGCGGGGCGGCGGTGGTGCTGGCAGGCTGGGGCCCGCCGGAACGCTGCGCCACGTCGGCCGTGCTGCGTGTCGCCAAGAAGCTCGCGGACCCGCTGCGCGGTACGGGGAGCTGGCGCCCCGCTCTGCGTGACGACCTGGAGGAGGTCGCCCAGCGGGCCGGCCTCAAGCCGGACGGCTCCGGTCGCGTCGCCTGCCCCTTCGGGTACGCGGATGTCGACAGCGCCGTACGCGGACTGCTGTCGACAGGGCTCTTCGACGCGGCGATCTCGGCGACGGACCGGGCGCAGGTGGACAAGGAGGTGACGGAGGCGCTGCATCCGTATCGGCGCCAGGACGGGACGGTGTGGATGCCGAACGTGTTCCGGTACCTGATCGCGCGCACGCCGTAGCGGCCTGCCCGTCCGAGACGGGGCTGTGGCGTGTCCGGCGGATCAAGCCGCAGGTCCGCCGGACGGGTTCTCAGGCGTCCGCGTCCTTCGTCACCCGTGTGATCCCCGCGATGCGGTAGGCGTCCGCCTCCTCCAGCGTCTCGTTCTCCAGCAGAGCCTCGGTCAGGGCGTCCAGCGTGCCCCGGTGGTCGCGGAGTTTGCGGCAGGCCTCCTCGTAGCACTCGTCGACGATCCGGCGCATCTCGGCGTCGATCACGTCCAGCGTCTGCGGGGCGGCCGAGAGGCCGTAGGCCTGCTGGGCGTCGCTCGGCAGCGCCGACAGCCGGCCCACGCGCTCGCTCATGCCCCAGCGGGCCACCATCCCGCGCGCGATGTTGGTGACCTGTTCGAGGTCGCTCTCCGCGCCCGTGGTGATGACCCCGTAGACCACCTGTTCCGCCGCCATCCCGCCCAGGGCGCCGATGATGCGGCCGCGCAGATACTCCTCCGAGTGCGCGTACCGCTCCACCTCGGGGGTCGACATAGTCACCCCGAGCGCCCGGCCGCGCGGGACGATGGTGACCTTGCGGACGGGGTCGGCGCCCGGCTGAAGCATGCCGAGGAGGGCGTGCCCGCTCTCGTGGTACGCGGTGCGACGGCGGTCCTCCTCGGGCATCACGAGGGTGCGTTCGGCACCCAGCTGCACCTTCTCCAGCGCCTCGGACAGGTCCGGCTGGGTCACCGTCTCCTGTTTGCGCTTGACCGCGAGCAGAGCGGCCTCGTTGGCGAGATTGGCCAGATCCGCACCTGTCATGCCCGGGGTCCTGCGAGCCATCTGGGCCAGGTCCACGTCCTCGGCGAGCGGGATCTCACGGGTGTGGATCTTCAGGATCGCCTCGCGCCCGGCCCGGTCGGGCGGGGAGACGTTGACCACCCGGTCGAATCGGCCGGGCCGGGTCAGCGCCGGGTCCAGGATGTCGGCGCGGTTCGTCGCCGCGACGACGACCACGCCCTCCGAGCCGGAGAAGCCGTCCATCTCGGTGAGGATCTGGTTCAGCGTCTGTTCGCGCTCGTCGTGGCCGCTCACCGACGGGCCGCCGCCCCGCTGCCGGCCGATCGTGTCGATCTCGTCGATGAAGATGATCGACGGCGCCACCTTGCGGGCCTCGGCGAACAGCTCGCGGACGCGGGAGGCGCCGACGCCGACGATCATCTCGATGAACTCGGAGGCGGAGGCTGAGAAGAACGGCACGCCCGCCTCGCCCGCGACCGCTCGTGCCAGCAGGGTCTTGCCGGTGCCGGGCGCACCCGCGAGGAGCACACCGCGGGGCATCTTCGCGCCCATCCTGCGGTAGGCGTCGGGGTGCTCCAGGAAGTCGACGACGTCGTCCAGCTCGCCCTTGACCTCGTCGATGCCGGCCACGTCCGCGAACGTCGTGCGCTCGGTGCCCGGCCGCAACTCGACCGGCTTGGGCGGCGCCTTGCGGCCGAACATGCCGCCCGCACCGCCGAGGCCCGCACCGATCCGCCGGGCGAAGAAGATCCACACCGCGACCAGGAGCACGATCGGGATCAAGGAGATCAGCAGATTGGCCAGGAAGCTGCGCTCCTGCACGACCGGCCGCGCGGTCACCGTGACGTCGTGGCTGCTCAGGTTCTGCCAGAGCCTGTCGTCCGCGAAGGCCGGGCGCTGCGTCTTGAACTTGGTGTATTCGCCGCTGCCGTCGGGATCGTCCCGCGGGCTCTTGAGCTGGCCCTGGATCGCGTCGCCCTTGGAATAGATCTTGGAGACGTTGCCGGCGTCGATCTGCCTGCTGAACTCCGTGTACGAGATCGTCGGCTCGCTGCCCTTGCCGAGGTAGTTCAGCCCGATGTAGGCCAGCAGGAAGACGATCACCGCGGTGACGGCCAGGCCCCACCATCTGCCACGCATTCTTCTGCCCTCGGGCCGCCGGGGCGGCTCGTCCGGGGTGCCCTCGGTGCGCCACGGCTGATCAGGTGCCTTGCGGGGCGGCGCGGCATTGCTCATACATGGACGTTACGGCACACAGCGGGCCACGGCACGCAGTGAGGGCGCCCCCTTGGAGAGAGGGCGCCCTCACTGTCGTACGGCTCAGGTGCGCGTCAGCCCATGAACTTCTTGAACTCGTCCGGCAGCTCGAAGTCCTGAGGCGCCTGTTGCCCCGGCACGCCGAAGGCGTTGCCGCCCTGGGCCGCGGCCGCGCGGCGCGCGGCCTCCTCCTGCTCCTGCTGCTTGCGCTTCATCGGGTTGCCGGAGCGCTGCTTGCCCTTGGCCTGCTTCTGCTGCTTCTTCTGCCGGCCGGGACCACCGCCCATGCCCGGCATCCCGGGCATCCCCGGCATGCCGCCGCCCTGGGCCATGCGGGACATCATCTTGCGGGCCTCGAAGAACCGCTCGACCAGGTTCTTCACGGCGCTGACCTCGACACCGGAACCCTTGGCGATACGGGCACGGCGCGAGCCGTTGATGATCGTCGGCTCCTGGCGCTCGCCCGGGGTCATCGACTTGATGATCGCGGCCGTGCGGTCGACGTCTCGCTCGTCGAGGTTGTTGATCTGGTCCTTGATCTGGCCCATGCCCGGGAGCATGCCGAGCAGCTTGCTGATGCTGCCCATCTTCCGGACCTGCTCCATCTGGGCCAGGAAGTCGTCCAGGGTGAAGTCCTGGCCCTTCTTGGACGCCAGCTTGGAGGCCATCTTCTGGGCCTCTTCCTGGCTGAACGTCTTCTCCGCCTGCTCGATCAGGGTGAGCAGGTCACCCATGTCGAGGATGCGGGAGGCCATCCGGTCGGGGTGGAAGGCGTCGAAGTCGTCGAGCTTCTCGCCGTTCGACGCGAACATGATCGGCTTGCCGGTGATCTGGCGGATCGACAGGGCCGCACCACCGCGGGCGTCACCGTCGAGCTTGGACAGGACCACACCGTCGAAGCCGACGCCGTCGCGGAAGGCCTCGGCCGTGTTGACCGCGTCCTGACCGATCATCGCATCGACGACGAACAGGATCTCGTCCGGCGAGACCGCGTCCCGGATGTCCGCGGCCTGCTGCATCATCTCCTGGTCGATACCGAGGCGGCCGGCGGTGTCCACGATCACGATGTCGTGGACCTTCGCCCTGGCGTGGTCGATGGAGTCCTTGGCGACCTTGACCGGGTCGCCCACGCCGTTGCCCGGCTCGGGCGCGTAGACGGCCACGCCCGCGCGCTCGGCGACCACGCTGAGCTGGTTCACGGCGTTCGGGCGCTGGAGGTCGGCGGCGACCAGGAGCGGCGAGTGACCCTGCTCCCCCAGCCACCGCCCGAGCTTGCCCGCGAGGGTGGTCTTACCGGCACCCTGCAGACCCGCCAGCATGATCACGGTCGGCGGCTGCTTGGCGAAGCGCAGGCGCCGGGTCTCACCGCCGAGGATCGTGACGAGTTCCTCGTTGACGATCTTGAGGACCTGCTGGGCGGGATTCAGCGCCCGCGAGACGTCGGCGCCGAGCGCGCGTTCCTTGACGTTCTTGATGAACGTACGCACGACGGGCAGGGCGACGTCCGCTTCGAGGAGGGCGATACGGATCTCGCGCGCCGTGGCGTCGATGTCCGCCTCGCTCAAGCGCCCCTTGCCGCGCAAGTTCTTGAAGGTCGCTGAAAGGCGATCGGAGAGAGTATCGAACACGGCGGCGTCGGTCCTCGGAGTCGGGGGCAGTGTGAGCGTCTTCCAGAGTATCCGGCCCTGCAAGAGAATCGTCCCCGCCCGCGGTACGGAGCGGGCGGCGGCGCAAGCCCCGCGTCGGCGGGGAGCAGCCGGGCCCCGTTGCGCGGCACGGGTCCACGGCCGGATCACCCCCGCACCGGCGGGGACCACGTCCGGCCGAACGCGCGAGCGCGGGCAAGGTCACTCCCGTAGCGTCTCTTCCAGCTTCCTTGCCGCCGATGCCGCCTCGTCGCCCGCCAGGGGCACGCCCTCGGCGGTCGTCACGTAGAAGGCATCGACCGCGTTGGAACCCAGCGTGCTGACGTGCATGCTCCGCACCCGTACGTTCAGGTCGTCCAGCGCCCGCCCGATCCGGTGCAGCAGGCCGGGGGCGTCGTGGGCGCGGACCTCGATCACCGTCGCCAGCCGGGAGGCGGCCGGCGCGACCGTCACCCGCGGAGGGGGCGCGACGACGCCCCGGCGGCGCGGATACGCGGCGTCCCGCTCGGCGAGGCGGCCGGCGATGTCCAGGGTGCCGTCGAGGGCCCGCACCAGATCGGCACGCAGCCTCGCGGCCTGCGGAAGGGAGCCGTACTCGGCGGCGACCCGCCAGTTCAGCAGCAGCACGGAGCCCTCGACGCCGTCCGGCAGGTCCAGCGCACGCAGTTCGGCCGTGCGGACCGTCAGGCGGTGCAGGGCGAGGACGCCGGCCACGGCGGGCAGCACACCCGCCTGGTCCCGTACGGCGATGAGCAGCTCCACGCCGAGGGGCTCCGGATCACCGGACGGCTGCTCCTCCACCGGCGGCTCGGCCTGGGCGCGCAGGCTCAGCACCGGGCTGCCCGTCGCGACCGCTTCGATGGCGAGCCGCTCCTGCTCCGCGGTGGGCGCGGCAGCCTCGGGCTCGACGGGGTCGTCCCCGGCGAGCACCGCGGCGACCCGCTTCACCAGGTCGTTGACGAGGGACCCGCGCCATGAGGACCAGGCGGCAGGCCCGGTGGCCAGCGCGTCCGCCTCGGTCAGGGCGTGCAGCAGTTCGAGGGTGCTCTGCGTGCCGACCGCCTCCGCGACCGACCGCACGGTGGCGGGGTCTTCCAGGTCGCGCCGGGTGGCCGTCTCGACGAGCAGCAGGTGATGGCGTACGAGGCCGGCGAGCACGGCCACGTCCGCGCGGTCGAAGCCGATACGCGCGGCCACGTCCTTGGCGATGATCTCCCCGGCCACCGAGTGGTCGCCGGGCCAGCCCTTGCCGATGTCGTGCAGCAGCGCGGCGACCAGGAGGAGGTCGGGCCGGCTGACGCGGCGGGTCAGTTCGGCTGCCCGGACGGCGGTCTCGATGAGGTGCCGGTCGACGGTCCAGAGGTGGACGGCGTTGCGCTGCGGGCGGCAGCGCACCCGCTCCCAGTCGGGCAGCAGCCGCGTGATCAGGCTTTCCGCCTCCAGCGCCTCCCAGACCTCGATGGTGGGGCGGCCGGAGCCGAGCAGCGTCACGAGCTGCTCGCGCGCCTCCGCGGGCCAGGGCGTGGGCAGGGGGCGCGCGGTGGCCGCCATGCGCCGCACGGCGTGCAGGGAGAGCGGAAGGCCGGCCTGGGCGGCGGCCGCCGCGGCGCGCAGCGGAAGTACGGGGTCGCGTTCGGGGCGCGCGGCGCGGGCGAGCACCACCTCGCCGTCCTGCTCCACCACCCCTTCGGCCAGCGGGGAGCGCTCGGCGACGGGCTTGCCGCCCCCGAGCATGGCGCGCAGACGCGGCCGCACTGAGCGCGACCGCAGCACGCGCCCCACTTCGCGCCAGGTGACATCACTCGCATACGAAATGAGGCGCGCCGCTTCGTAAACCTGCCGCAGGAGCGTGTCGGCGTCGAGGAGGCCGAGCTCGGCGGCGACCTGGTCCTGTTCCTGCAGGGAGAGCCGGTCGGTCGCGCGCCCCGTCGTCAGGTGCAGCGCGTCGCGGACGTCCAGCAGCCGGCGCCGGGCGTCGTCGAGGCCCTCGCGCGGGGCGTCGGCCAGCCAGGAGGCGGCGACCGCGCGCAGCGCGGTGGCGTCACGGAGGCCGCCGCGGGCCTCCTTGAGGTCGGGTTCCAGGAGGTACTGCAGCTCACCCTGGCGCTCGGCGCGCTCGGCGCACAGCTCCTGGAGTTCGGGGAGACGTTTCGGCGCCTGGTTGCGCCAGTCGGCGAGCACGGCCGTGCGCAGTCCTGCGGTGAGGCCGAGGTCGCCCGCGAGATGGCGGGCGTCGAGCAGGCCGAGCTGGACCTTGAGATCCTCGGCGGCGGTCTTGCGGGCCTCGGCGGGCGTACGGACCGAGTGGTCCAGGGCGAGGCCGAGATCCCAGACGGGGTACCAGAGGCGGTCGGCGAGGGCGGCGACCGTGTCGGAGTCGCTGCCGTCGTGCAGCAGCAGAAGGTCCAGGTCGCTGCGGGGGGACAGCTCGCCGCGACCGTAACCGCCGACGGCGACGAGGGACGCGCCGCGCAGCCCCGGGGCGGCCGCGTCGAACAGGCCGGAGAGCCAGTCGTCGGTCAGTTCGCTGAGGGCGGCACGGCGCGGCGGCCCGGACCGCGCCTCCTCGTGGAGGAGGCGCAGCCGGGCCGCCGCGTAGCCGCTGGGTCCCGAGTCCTCTGCTTCCTTGCTCACGTCCGTACTCGTCACCCAGCGACTCCTGTCCTTCTTCTGAATGTCAGAGCGCGTCCGGGCCGCGCTCGCCGGTCCGGACCCGTACGGCCGTCTCGACCGGCAGGGACCAGACCTTGCCGTCACCGATCTTGCCGGTACGGGCGGCCTTGACGATGACGTCGATCAGCTGCTCGGCGTCGTCGTCCTCGGCCAGCACCTCGATGCGGATCTTGGGGACCAGGTCCACGGTGTACTCGGCACCGCGGTAGACCTCGGTGTGGCCCCGCTGACGACCGTAGCCGCTCGCCTCGGTGACCGTCAGGCCGTGGACTCCGAAGGCCTGGAGGGCCTCCTTGATCTCGTCGAGCCGGTGGGGCTTGACGACGGCGGTGATGAGCTTCATGCGTCCACCTTCTTGCTCGCAGCGTCGGCGACCGGGGCCGGTACGGCGGTCCGGGCGGCACCGCCGCCGGCGCCGCTGAAGTCGTATGCCGTCTCGGCGTGCTCGGCCTGGTCGATGCCGGCCACCTCCTCGTCCTCGGAGACCCGCATGCCGATCGTCTTGTCGATCAGGAAGGCGAGGATCGCGGAGGCGACGAGCGAGTAGGCGAGGACCGCGAAGACACCGGCGCACTGCTTCCAGAACTGGGTCAGGCCGCCGCCGTAGAAGAGGCCCTCGACCGTGGACTGGCCCTTGCCGCTGGCGAAGAAGCCGATCAGCAGGGAGCCGACGACACCGCCGACCAAGTGGACGCCGACGACGTCGAGCGAGTCGTCGTAGCCGAGCTTGTACTTCAGGCCGACGGCCATGGCGCACAGCAGACCGGCGATGGCGCCGACGGCGATCGCGCCGAGCGGGGAGACCGCACCACCGGACGGGGTGATGGCGACCAGACCGGCGACCGCACCGGAGGCGGCGCCCAGCGTGGTGAACGCGCCGTGGCGGATCTTCTCGTAGATGAGCCAGGCCAGCATGGCGGCCGCGGTGGCGATCTGCGTGTTGACGAACATCAGCGCGCCGACACCGTCGTCGTTGCCGAGCCACGAACCGGCGTTGAACCCGAACCAGCCGAACCACAGCAGACCGGCACCGAGCATGACCAGCGGGAGGCTGTGCGGACGCATCGGGTCCTTCTTGAAGCCGACGCGCTTGCCGATGACCAGGATCACGCCGAGCGCCGCGGCACCGGCGTTGATGTGCACCGCCGTACCACCGGCGAAGTCGATGACACCGAGCTCGAAGGCCCAGCCGCCGGTGCCCCAGACCCAGTGGGCGACCGGGAAGTAGACGATCGTGGCCCACAGGGCGACGAACAGCGACCATGCCGTGAACTTCACGCGGTCCGCGAGGGCACCGCTTATCAGGGCGGGCGTGATGATCGCGAACATCAGCTGGAAGACCATGAACACGAAGACCGGGATGGTGTATCCGGGCCACAGTTCCGTCAGCCCGATGTTGCTGAGGCCCACCCAGTCGGAGGTCCAGCCGATGACGCTGCCGGAGTCCGTACCGAAGGCAAGGGAGAAGCCGTACAGCACCCAAAGGATGGTGACGATCCCCATACTGATGAAGCTCATCATCAGCATGTTGAGGGTGCTCTTGACGCGGACCATGCCTCCGTAGAAGAAGGCGAGACCCGGAGTCATGATCAGCACCAGGGCGGAACAGATGAGCATGAAGCCCGTGTTGGCGGCAGACAGCTTGGGTGCTTCTGCGGCGAGTGTGATGGCTGGTGCCATCGGCGTCTCCTCGTCGTTGGTACGGCCCCGTGCGGGCGAAGCCTGAGCGGATTGAGGGGTGGGCCGGTTATGCGCCACGAGATTGACGCAGCGCCGTTTCGGTGGAAGCCCCTCGTTGTTTCGCCGCCGTGACGAAGGCGCCTGCTGTGTTACGCGTCGATGAACTGGCGGATATCGCCCGCGTCGATCGTTATCGTGGCGCAACCTTCGAAGAGGGAAGGGATCCGGCCGCGGGCGGCCTTCCGATGACCTGGCATGGGGGAGCCGAGTCGGGCAGTTCGGGAGGGCCGGCCGCGGCCGGGGTTCATTGGGTTCAGACCGCTTCCGCGGCCTCGGGCAGCTCTGCGGCGAGCTTCTCGGTCAGGTCCACGACCTCGGCGAGGTCCCCGAAATCGCGTACGGCCGTGTCGACCGTTTTTCGGATACGAGTGGTGACGCGCTCGGAGCGGACCTTCTTGGCGATCCGCATGGCTTCGGTGGCCGGCACCGCGCTCCGCTCGGGCTCGCGCTGCAGCAGGTGCACCGTGGCCATGCCGATCAGGTTCAGTGCGTACGACCGCTGGTGCTCGTCGTCCTTGGCGAAGAGGTCGACCGCCCGCTGCATGAGGGGCTCGGCGAGGGAGGCGTACGTGGGGCTGCGGCCTGCGACGTAGGCCAGGTCGCGGTAGGAGTGGGAGTTCTCGCCGTACAGCTCGGCCTCGGAGAAGAAGCGGATCCAGTCGGGGTCCGGCTCGTCCCACTCGTCGGTGTCGGCGAAGGTGTCCTCGGCCATCCGGACCGCCCGCTTGCACTTGCCGGGCTGCCCCATGTTGGCGTACGCGCGCGCCTCCATCGCATACAGCATGGACTGGGTGCGCGGACTCGCGCAGTCCCGGCTGCCGTACTGCGCGAGGTGGACCAGCTCCAGGGCGTCGTCGGGCCGCCCCAGGTGGATCATCTGGCGGCTCATGCTGGAGAGGATGTACGACCCGAGCGGCTTGTCGCCCGCCTCCTTGGCGGCGTGCAGGGCGAGGACGAAGTACTTCTGCGCGGTGGGCTGCAGCCCGACGTCGTACGACATCCAGCCCGCCAGCTCGGCGAGCTCCGCGGCGACCTTGAACAGCTTGCGCGTGGTGGCCTCGGGCTGGGGTTCCTGGAGGAGGTCCGTCACCTCGTGCAGCTGGCCGACGACCGCCTTGCGGCGCAGGCCGCCGCCGCACTGGGCGTCCCACTGACGGAACATCACGGTGGTGGACTCGAGGAGCTCCAGCTCCGGCCGGGACAGCCGGCCGCCGCGGCGGTTGGCCGCCGGTTCGGGCTCCGGCCGCGGGGCGGCCGGCGTGGGCACGAGCCAGCGCTGCATCGGCTCGATGAGGGACGGGCCGGCGGACAGGACGAGCGAGGTCCCGAGGAAGCCGCGCCGCGCCAGCATCAGGTCGCTGCGCGAGAACTCGCTGAGCAGGGCCACCGTCTGCGGGCCCGTCCAGGGCAGGTCGACGCCGGACACGGACGGTGACTGGCGGGTGGCGCGCAGGCCGAGGTCCTCCACGGAGACCACACAGCCGAACCGCTCGGAGAACAGCTCGGACAGGATCCTGGGGATCGGTTCGCGGGGATTCTCGCCGTCCAGCCAGCGGCGTACGCGGGAGGTGTCCGTGGAAATGTGGTTGGCCCCCAACTGGCGGGCCCTGCGGTTCACTTGGCGGGCGAGTTCACCCTTGGACCAGCCGCTGCGCACGAACCACGAGGTGAGCAACTCGTTGGGGCGCTTGTCAGCCTGCGCGGCGTTTCCAGAACTCGATCCGCTTCCGCCGTTGCCGCCCACTGGAACGCCCCCATCCCTGAGACCACTTGTCACTGAGTGCGCCAAGCCCTATCAGAATGCCGGTAAATGCGTCCTCCCGTCCGGTAGTTGTCACCCTTCGAGCGGAAAGCCGACTTGCCTCCGGCATACCCACGAGCGCATGTGCCCCCACGGCTCGTGCACTCAAAGTAATCCCACGATCACGCGCCCAGCCATGGCGAACCCTGAAACGCCACCATTCGCCACCCCTTCGAATGAACTCGCGGTGGCCTGCGCGCGATTCACTTGACACAGGACGCGACGAGAGTGGGCGGAGCGGTGCACTCGGGGGCGCGCGAGGACGGGCACACCACCCGGGACGCTTCCGAGCGCCACATACACCGGAAATGGTGACACAGAGTCACACTTCGCGTTCGTCTCGTAACCACCGGCGCGCTGGACCCGTTGGAGGGGGCATGGGCTTCACGATCGGCGGCATTCGGGAGATCCGCCCCGGCTCGCGTCGGCGCGGGCGCTCCTCGGAGTGCACCGCCGTCGCCGAGTTCACCGGACTGTGGGGCTGGGACGTCGTGCCGGGTGCGCGGGCCGCGGCGGGCGCCTGCTCGTGCGGGCACGCCGACTGCCCCGCCCCGGGCGCCCATCCGCTCGACTTCGCGCCCCGCGTCCCGGCCGGGGCCACGCTCGACGAAGTGACCAAGGCGTGGGCCGAGTCTCCCGGGGCCTCGGTGATGCTGCCGGTCGGGCGGTCGTTCGACGTGATCGAGGTCGCCGAGCCCGCCGGGCGCCGCGCCCTGGTCCGGCTCGAACGCATGGGCATCCCCCTCGGCCCGGTGACCGCGACCCCGGAGGGCCGCGCCCAGTTCTTCGTCGCGCCCGGCGCCGCCGCCGGCCTTCCCGAGCTGCTCTACCGCATGGGGTGGGACGACCCGGCCTCCCTCGACCTGCACGGCCTCGGCCCCGGTACGTCCATCACGGCCCCGCCCTCCGACCGCGGCGGCCTGGGCCCGGTCCGCTGGCTGCGTTCCCCGGCCCTGGACTCCGCGACGAAGCCACCGGCGGCACGACTGCTGCTGGGAACGCTGGCCTACGTGGCGCACCGGTCACGGGCGTAGGACCACGGCGTACACAGCGAAGCGCCCGACCCCAACTGCACCTTGGGGGCGGGCGCTTCTTCTCTCGCCGATCCCGAATCGGGAGGTGCCGGCAGTTGCCGAATTCGGCAGGTGTCTACTCGCCGATAAGGGCGTCAACGAACGCCTCCGGCTCGAACGGCGCCAGATCGTCCGCACCCTCGCCGAGCCCGACCAGCTTGACCGGCACGCCCAGCTCGCGCTGGACCGCGACCACGATGCCGCCCTTGGCCGTACCGTCCAGCTTGGTGAGCACGATGCCGGTGATGTCGACGACCTCGGCGAAGACGCGGGCCTGCACCAGACCGTTCTGCCCCGTCGTCGCGTCGAGGACGAGCAGCACCTCGTCGAGCGGCGCGTGCTTCTCCACCACTCGCTTGACCTTGCCGAGCTCGTCCATGAGCCCGGTCTTGGTGTGCAGCCGGCCGGCGGTGTCGATGAGCACGACGTCCATGCCCATCTCCTTGCCCTCCTTGACCGCGTCGAAGGCGACGGAGGCCGGGTCGCCGCCCTCCGGTCCGCGCACGGTGTAGGCGCCGACCCGCTCGCCCCAGGTCTGCAGCTGGTCGGCTGCGGCGGCGCGGAAGGTGTCGGCGGCACCGAGGACAACGGTGCGGCCGTCCGCCACGAGGACGCGGGCGAGCTTGCCGGTGGTGGTGGTCTTGCCGGTGCCGTTGACGCCGACGACCATCACGATGCCGGGCTTGCTGGTCTCGGGCTCGGTCCTGACCGTGCGGTCGAAGCCGGTGCCGACCAGCTTGAGCAGCTCCTCGCGCAGCAGCGCGCGCAGCCCCTCGGGTGTGCGGGTGCCGAGCACCTTCACGCGCTCGCGCAGCCCTTCGACCAGCTCCTGGGTGGGCTGCACGCCGACGTCGGCGGTGAGCAGCGTGTCCTCGATCTCCTCCCAGGTCTCCTCGTCGAGGTGCTCGCGCGACAGGAGCGTGAGCAGCCCCTTGCCGAGCGCGTTCTGGGAGCGGGAGAGCCGGGTACGGAGGCGTACGAGGCGCCCGGCCGTCGGCTCGGGGACCTCGATCTCGGGAATCTCGAGTTCGGGGGCGGCAGGGGGCTCCGCGACGGCCGTGGGGGCCGAGCCGTCCGGTAGGTCCACCTCCTCTATCGTCCGGCGCGGTTCGTCGCGCGGCGTCTCGGCCTCGTCGCCGACGTGCGGCTCGGCCGGAGGGGCGGTGATGTCGGGCGCGGCGGGGGGCGGCGGAGGCAGCGGCTTCTTGCGCCGGCTGCCGACGATGAGCCCGCCGAGCGCGCCGAGCACGACCACGGCGATGACTACAGCAAGGATGACGGTTTCCATAACAGCTCCAGTATGGCGTGACCTGCCCGCGCGGCCTTTCTTCGTCCGCGCGGGGATGTCCGCCCGGCATTCGAACGCTTGACCGACTGAACGCCGCCGCGGCCGTCTGGTGCTCCGTCAGTCGACGACCTCCCGCACATCCGTCCGGCGAAGGAGGACCTGGCAGGCACGTCACGGTCGTACGTTTCAACCTCGTCGAGCCCGACGCCACTGCCGCCTCGTTCGCGGCCGTCGCCGTTCGCCTTCGCGGGAGCGGTCTTCGGGGCCACCCGGCACCTCGCGGTCACCGTCTCGGCGGTCATCGGCCCGCTGCACGACGCCCTGCGGCTCGCCGAGGACATCGCCGTACTCGATCTGCTCAGCGGCAGGCGGCAGGCGGCAGGCGACAGGCGACAGGCGACAGGCGACAGGCGACAGGCGACAGGCGACAGGCGACAGGCGACAGGCGACAGGCGACAGGCGACAGGCGACAGGCGACGGTAGCCGGTATCGGGTACCGGCGGGGGTCAGCGAAGTCGCTGGCTGATGACCTTCGACACCCCGTCGCCCTGCATGGAGACGCCGTACAGCGCGTCGGCGACCTCCATCGTGCGCTTCTGGTGCGTGATCACGATCAGCTGCGAGGCCTCCTGCAGCTCCTGCATGATGCGGATGAGCCGCTGCAGGTTCGTGTCGTCGAGCGCCGCCTCGACCTCGTCCATGACGTAGAAGGGGCTGGGCCGGGCCTTGAAGATCGACACCAGCATCGCGACGGCCGTCAGCGACCGCTCACCGCCGGAGAGCAGCGACAGCCGCTTGACCTTCTTGCCCGGCGGGCGCGCCTCGACGTCCACGCCCGTGGTCAGCATGTTGTCGGGGTCGGTCAGCACGAGCCGCCCCTCCCCGCCGGGGAACAGCCGGCTGAAGACGCCCTCGAACTCACGGGCCGTGTCCCGGTAGGCCTCGGTGAAGACCTGCTCGACCCGCTCGTCGACCTCCTTGACGACCTGCAGCAGGTCGGCGCGGGTCTTCTTCAGGTCTTCCAGCTGCTCGCTGAGGAACTTGTGCCGTTCCTCCAGCGCCGCGAACTCCTCCAGGGCGAGCGGGTTGACCTTGCCGAGCTGCTGGTAGGCACGCTCGGCCGCCTTCAGCCGCTTCTCCTGCTCAGCCCGGACGAACGGCCTGGGCTGGTTGCGCGGGTGCTCGGGGTCCTCCGGCAGCACCTCGCCCTCGGCGGGCGGGGAGGGCGGCACCAACTCGTGCGGGCCGTACTCGGAGACGAGTCCGGCCGGCTCCACGCCGAGCTCTTCCAGCGCCCTGGTCTCCAACTGCTCCATCCGCAGCCGCTTCTCGGCGCCGAGCACCTCGCCGCGGTGCACCGAGTCCGTCAGCTTGTCGAGTTCGGCCTTGAGGTCGCGCCCGGTGCCGCGGGCGGCGGTCAGCTCCTGCTCGCGCCGGGCCTTGGCGGTCTCCGCGGCGGCCCGCTCCTCATCCGCCCGGCCGAGCGACACCTCGACGTGCGCGAGCAACTGGCGAGCGCCGGAGGCGACGGCCTCCGCCACGGCCGCCTCGTGCCGCATCCGGGCCCTCCGCTGTTCGGCACGCGCGCGTGCCTCGCGTTCCGCGCGCGCGGCCCGGTCCAGCGAGTCGGCCCGCCCGGCAAGCCCCTTGACCCGCTCCTCGTGCGTACGGACCTGGAGGCGCGCCTCCATCTCGGTCTGCCGCGCATTGGCCCCGTCGGCGGCGAGACGATCCCGTACCGACGTGTCGGGCTCCTCCTCGACCGGCAGCTCCTCGGCGACGGCAAGCCGCTCGGCGAGTTCCTCGACTTCCTCTACGGCCCTGTCGAGCGCTTCCTGCGCCCGTACGGCCGCCGCGGTGGACCGCTCGGCCTCGCCGGCGGCGCCCCGCGCCTGACCAGCGAGCCGGCCGAGCTGCTGGGCGACGGCCGACTTCTCACGGTCGGCGGCCCGGCGCCGCTCCCCCAGCTCCTCGACGAGCGCGGCACACGCCTTGCGCAGGTCGCCGGCCGCGTGTTGCGCCTCCGTGAGCTCCTCACACCGCACCGCCAGCTCCTCCAGCTCGGCGGCGGCCTCGTCGACGGAGGCCTGCACCTCCAGCAGACTGGGCGCCCCGGCGGACCCGCCGTGTGCGAAGTGGGCGCCCAGCAGATCGCCTTCGGCCGTGACGGCGGTGAGGTCGGGCCGCGCGTAGACGAGGTCCTCCGCGTCCTCGAGGGTGCCGACGACGACGATCCCGCGCAGCAGCCGTCGTACGGCGGGCATGAGGTCCGAGGGGCCGCGGACGAGGTCGGCGGCGTACGGCGGCCCGTCGCCCCGCGGCTGGTGAGGTGCGTCTTGGGGGGCTCCGCTCAACAGCAGTGCCGCCCGCCCCGCGTCCTGCTTGCGCAGCAGCCGGATGGCGTCGGCGGCGGCCGACGGTGTGGACACGGCGAGGGCGTCCGCGGCGGCACCGAAGGCGGCGGCGAGGGCTGCCTCGTGGCCCGGGGCCACGGTCAACAGCTCCGCGGCCGGGCCCAGCAGGCCGGTGAGCCGGTCCGTCGCCCCGAGCAGCGCCCCGGTTCCGTCCTTGCGGCGCAGGCCCAGGGCGAGGGCCTCGTGACGGGCCTGGGTCGCGGCCCTGCTGCGCTCCGCCGCGGTGGCCGCCTCGCGGGCGGCGGTGAGGGCGGCCTCCGCCTCGGCGAGCCGCTGCTTCGCCGCCTCGTGCTGTCCGGCGAGTTCGGCGTCGCCGGCATCGAGGCCGTCGACCTCCGCCTTGAGTGCCTCGTACTCCTCCTGGGCGGCGACGGCCCGCTCCTGTGCCTCGTCGCGAGCGGTGGCCAGGCGGTCGATCTCGGCCTGGGCGGAGGCGGCGCGTGAACGGGCCGCGTTGACCTGGCCGTTCAGCCGGGCCAGGCCCTCCCGGCGGTCGGCGATGGCGCGGGCGACGTCCTTCAGGCGCCGTTCTTCGAGGGCGAGTTCGCGTTCCAGGTCGGCGCGGTGGGCGACCGTGTCCTCCAGCGCCCGCTCGGCCGCCTCCAGGGCCGCTTCGAGCTCGGCCTCCTGCTCCCGGATCCGGGCGGCCTCGCGCTCCATGTCCTCGGGGTCGCGCCCGCGCCGCTCCTCCGGGGGCGCGGAGGTGGCGCTCTTCACGCGCGCGTCGGCCAACGAGACCGTGCCGCGCACCCGTTCGGCGAGCTGGGAGAGCTCGTACCAGGTCTGCTGGGCGCGCTGGAGGCGCGGCGTGAGCTGCCGTACCTCGTCCTCCAGGAGCGCCTCGCGCTGGAGGGCCTTCTTCAGCTCCTGCTCGGCGGTTTCCTTGCGTTCCTTGAGTGCGGCCTCGTCGGCGATCTCGGCCCTGAGCGCCTCCCGGAGCCGTACGAGGTCGTCGGCGAGCAGGCGCAGGCGCGCGTCGCGGAGGTCCGCCTGGATCACCGCGGCCCGGCGGGCGACCGCCGCCTGACGGCCCAGCGGCTTGAGCTGGCGGCGCAGTTCGTCCGTCAGGTCCTGCACGCGCGCGAGGTTGGCCTGCATCGCGTCAAGCTTCCGCAGTGCCTTCTCCTTGCGCTTGCGGTGCTTGAGGACGCCGGCCGCCTCCTCGATGAAGGCACGGCGGCCCATGGGATCGGCGTGCAGGACGGAGTCGAGCTGGCCCTGGCCGACGATGACGTGCATCTCGCGGCCGATGCCGGAGTCGGAGAGAAGTTCCTGGATGTCGAGCAGACGGCAGGTGTCGCCGTTGATCTGGTACTCGCTGCCGCCGTTGCGGAACATGATCCGCGTGATGGTGACCTCGGCGTACTCGATGGGCAGCGCCCCGTCGGAGTTGTCGATGGTCAGGGACACCTCGGCGCGGCCCAGCGGGGGGCGGCCGGTGGTGCCGGCGAAGATGACGTCCTCCATCTTGCCGCCGCGCAGCGACTTGGCGCCCTGCTCGCCCATGACCCAGCTGAGCGCGTCCACGACGTTGGACTTGCCCGAGCCGTTCGGTCCGACGACACATGTGATCCCCGGCTCGAACCGGAGTGTGGTCGCCGAGGCGAACGACTTGAACCCACGGAGGGTCAGGGCCTTGAGGTGCACGCCGCTGGACTCTACCTTCCGGGGGTGTCTCACTCCATGAACCCGCGGTTTCACCTGTGAACGTGCAGGGCACACCAGACGTTAAAGAGGGTGAAAGGATGCGCGGGAGCAAGAAAAGACGGGGGCAAGAAAGAAGGGACGCCGAGGCGTCCCTTGCAAACTCTGACAACTTAGCGGTTGATACGGGCCGCCCAACCACTGCGTGAGCTGTCGTGGAGCGATGCAGTGATCAGGTGAGCGCAGGCTCCGCCTGGTGTGCGTCGATGCTCTCCATGATCCTGTCGTGAGAAGCGGCAGCCGCGAGCGCGTCGTTCTCGGCCTGGATCCGTACGAGCTCGGATTCCAGGTCCTGTACGCGCTGCTGGAGCCGTCGCATCTCGGCGAGGAGTCGAGGGTCGGAGCCGCCGACGTAACCGAGAAGCGCCTTTGCCATGATGGATGGTCCTCCACACTGAGTGACCGACCGAAGCGGTGTGGGTCGTGAGGGATTCGCACCCGCGGTGCTTGACACTCTTGAGTTCGTGCTGCCGTTCTTCCATGCCAAACAGCTAAGGTGCGCGGGGTGCTTTCAGCGTCTCACCAAAAAGTTTGACGGTCAACACGATCACGCCCCGTATTGGCGGGCAACCCGGGGGGCGCGGCCGGAAAACGGCGGCGCTGCGACTCCTGCGGGGCCCTCGGGGCGTGGCGATCATCCTTACGCTGCGGAGCTTGCCATCGCAAGCCGTTCTTGGCAACCACCAGGCCATTTTCCGCTCCGGCCGGGTGCCGGTGGCATGTCCCTCCGCTTTCGCCCCGACTGTTTTGCGGAAACGGGTCAGCGGACGGCGAAGCCGTCGTAGCCGCCGCGGGGTGTGTCCCAGATCTCGGTGACACCGTCGACGTGGCCGGGCGTGTCGTCGCCCTGGAGCCAGTCAAGGAGTCCTTCGCAGCCCGGGCGCGGGCCCTCGGCGACGACTTGGACCCGTCCGTCGTCCAGATTGAGAGCAAAACCACTCAGGCCGCCGATCTCCAGGGCCTTGGCCCGCGTGAACCAGCGGAAACCCACACCTTGGACACGTCCGCGCACCCAGGCGACCAGTCGCACTTCCTCGCTCATGAGTGCAACCTAGCCAACCAATGTCTCGCTGGGCACTTCCTCCTCTGGCGCCATGCGGTACCGTCCACCCCCAATGAATCTCATATGAAACTCACTCGATCGAGTGGGGCTGGTTGACCCGGGGGGACGCGTCGACCGCCAGAACGAGGAAGGCAAGGACATGGGACGCCACCGACGCTCCGCCGCCGGCCGCGCCGCCACGGGCCGCGCCACGGGGGTCACAGAAACCTACAGCTCGTACACGGGCGGACACAATCCGCTGAACTCGTACGGCTATGACCACGTCCCGGAAGGTTCCTACGTTCAAAGCCCCCGGGGCACGTATGCGGGAGACCGCCCCACGGAGGGCATCGCCCCGTACCTGAACACCGAGGCCCAGGCCGAGGCGTCCGCGAGGAGTGCCGCCTATCTCTTCGCGACGGAGGACGACTACGCCACGGTCTTCGGCACCGGCGACGGCTTCACGCCCGACGGCGGTTCCCGGCGCGGCGGATCGCACCGCCGCAAGAAGAAGAAGGCCGTGACACCGGTCCGCACCGGCCTGCTCGGGGTCTCCGCCGCGGTCGCCCTCGGAACGGTCGCGGTCGCCACCGGTGCGGTGCCCGGCCTCGGCGAGTACAAGCTCGGCGGCGGCAGCAACACCGGCGACAACGTGCAGTCCGCGGGCTCGCCGGCCAACAGCGCCACCGAGCAGGGCGGCGCCTCCGGCAGCGCCGAGAGCCCCGACTACGGCTCGCCGGCGAGCCGCGACACGGGTCGCTCCGCCTCGCCCACGCCGTCCGCCTCGGCCTCGTCGGCCGCGCCGACCAGGACACCGTCGAAGAAGCCGAAGGCGACGCCCAGCAAGAAGCCGAGCACGACGCCCGCGCAGAGGGCGACGAAGGTTCCGGAGCAGAGCAGCGCCCCCGTGACCCTGTCGGCGGAGAAGAAGGCCGCCGCCGAGGTGATCAAGCTCGTCAACGAGGAGCGGGCGAAGGTGGGCTGCAGCGCGGTGTCCGCCAACAGCGCCCTGGCCGGCCTGGCCGAGGACTTCAGTGACGCCATGGCCGCTCAGGGCTTCTTCGACCACACCGACCCGAACGGGGCGTCCCCGTGGGACCGGGCCGACAAGGCCGGGATAAGCAGCCTGGGCGGCGAGAACATAGCCCGGGGGCAGTCCGACGCGGCCGCGGTGATGGAGGCCTGGATGAACAGCCCGGGCCACAAGGCGAACATACTGAACTGCGACTTCAAGACACTGGGGGTCGGCGTCCACTTCGGGTCGGGCGGCCCTTGGTGGACGCAGGACTTCGGGTACTAGCCATTGCTAGTGCCGCGTCAGCCACGGTTCGCGGCTCGCCCGCCCGCTCAGGCCGCTGCCGCCGCCCGGCCCTGAACGAAGACCTTCGCCGTCTGGGCCACCCGTCGGCCCAGGTGCTCCGCCGTGGCCACATCGGCCTTGTGCACGCCTTCCGGCCCCTCGTCGACATTGGTCTGGGCGGCGGCGCCGGCGAAGACGCCGAGGCGGTTTAGGTCGTGCTCGGAGCCGTCGCTCTTGTTCCAGCCCGGGTGCAGACCGAGGTTGACCCAGTTCATGCCGTGCTGCGCGGCGAGGATCTGGAAGAACTGCAGGGTGTGCAGCTTGTCGCCGCTCTTCGAGCCGGAGTTGGTGAAGCCGGCGGCCAGCTTGTCCTTCCAGTCCTGCCCGAACCAGCGCTTCGAGGACGCCTCCGCGAACACATGGAAGGCGCCGGACGCGGTGCCCATGTACGTCGGCGAGCCGAAGACGATCGCGTCCGAGGCGTCGAGGAGCGCCCACTGCTCGTCGGCGATCTGCCCGACGTCGATCAGGTGCACCTCGGCGCCCGCCTGGACGGCTCCGGAGCGGACGGCCTCGGCGAGGACGGCGGTGTGGCCGTAGCCGGAGTGGTAGGCGATGGACACAACAGGGGTGGTCACAACGTACTCCTCAGGGAGAAACAGCGAGAGACAGAGACCAACGACAAGTGATGCCGCGGAAGCAGCAGCTCATCGGCGATGACCAAAGGAAAGCACTAACTTCCAGTTAGTGCAACCTGCCAGTTAGCGCTGCGTGCGAGTACGCTTGAGGTATGGAGACCATGCAGGAGCTCACGGAGGAGCAGGACCTCCCGTACAACGTGTTCGCCAAGGCCTGTCCCTCGCGCGGCACGCTGGAGCACGTCACGGGGCGCTGGGGCTCGCTCACGCTGGGCGCGCTGTACGAGGGCTCCCTGCGCTTCAACGAGCTGCGCCGCCGCATCGACGGGGTGAGCGAGAAGATGCTCTCCCAGACGCTGCACGCCCTGGAGCGCGACGGCCTGGTACACCGCGAGGCGCAGCCGACCAACCCGCCTCGTGTGGACTACGAGCTGACACCGCTGGGCCGCGGGGTGGCCGAGCGGCTGCTGACCCTCATCCACTTCCTGGAGGGCAGTATGGACGACGTACTCGAAGCACGGGGGCGCTACGACGACGCGCGCGGCGGCCGCTGACACCTCGGGCAGAAGTAGCTGGAGCGGTTCATCCAGGGGCGCCGGCGCATCGGCGTGCCGCAGCGGCGGCACGGCAGGCCCTCACGCCCGTACGCGTCGAGTGAGCGGTCGAAGTAGCCTGACTCGCCGTTGACGTTGACGTACAGGCTGTCGAAGCTGGTGCCGCCCACGGCGAGGGCCGCGTTCATCACGTCCCGTACATGGCCCAGGAGTTGGAGCGTGCGCGGGCGGGTGAAGGCAGCGGTGGGACGCTCGTAGTGGACGCGGGCGCGCCAGAGGGCCTCGTCCGCGTAGATGTTGCCGACGCCGCTGATCAACGACTGGTCCAGCAGGGCCCGTTTGATGGTCGTGCGCCTGCGGCGCAGGGCCTGGTGGAAGGCCTCGTCGTCGAACAGCGGGTCGAGGGGGTCGCGGGCGATGTGCGCGATGACGTCGGGCAGGCCGCCCGGCGTGTTGTCGTGCAACGACAGGCCGCCGAAGGTGCGCTGGTCGACGAAGCGGAGTTCCGTGTCCACCTCGTCCGCGAACCGCACGCGGATCCTGAGGTGCTTCTCGTCCGGAGCCGCGTGCGGCTGGACCAGGAGCTGGCCACTCATCCCGAGGTGCGCCAGGACCGACTGGTTCGTGTCCTCCAGGGGCAGCCACAGGTACTTGCCGCGGCGGCTGGGGGTGCCGATGCGGTGGCCCTTGAGGCGGTGCGTGAAGTCGTCGGCACCGGCGAGATGACGGCGCACCGCGCGCGGATGCAGCACCTCGGCCTCGGCGACCGTGCGGTGGGCGACCCACCGCTCCAGGCCGCGCCGGACGACCTCGACCTCGGGCAACTCGGGCATGGGATCCCCCGTGACGACACCGGTGTATGAAACCGAGCGCCCGCCTCCCCGAAAGGTGAACGAACCAGATCGGGGCGCCGGGCGCTCGGGTGCGCTGTTCGGTCAGGCGGAGACGGACGTCGGACCTTCGTCGTCCTCGGCGGCCTTCTCGGCAGCCGCCTTGGCTCGCTCGTCCGCCGCGGTCCGGATCGACCGCCACGCGGACTCAGCGGCCTGCTGCTCCGCCTCCTTCTTGCTGCGGCCGGTGCCGGTGCCGTACGAGACGCCTCCGACGCGGGCGGCAGCAGTGAAGGTCTTCTCGTGGTCGGGGCCGGTCTCCGTGACCAGGTACTCGGGCACGCCGAGGCCTTCGGTCGCGGTGAGCTCCTGGAGACTGGTCTTCCAGTCCAGGCCGGCTCCGAGGTTCGAGGACTTCTCGATCAGTGGGTCGAACAGGCGGTGCACCAGCTCCGCCGCCGAGTCGAGGCCCTGGTCGAGATAGACCGCGCCGATCACCGCTTCGAGGGTGTCGGCGAGGATGGATGCCTTGTCCCGGCCGCCCGTGCCCTCTTCACCGCGGCCGAGCCGGATGAAGGAGCCGAGTTCGAGGCCGCGACCGACCTCCGCCAGTGCACGCGAGTTGACCACCGCGGCCCGCAGCTTGGCCAGCTGGCCTTCGGGCAGGTCGGGGTGGGTGCGGTACAGCGTGTCCGTGACCACGAGGCCGAGGACGGAGTCCCCGAGGAACTCCAGGCGCTCGTTGGTGGGCAGGCCGCCGTTCTCGTACGCGTACGAGCGGTGGGTCAGCGCACGCACCAGAAGGGCGGACTCGAGTTTGTACCCGAGCCGCCCTTCCAACAGCGTGTGGGACGAGGCCGTGTTGTCCGCAGAGTTCTTCTTAGGCGTGGACACAGTGCCTCTCACCAGCCGCTCAGACCTCGAGGACCTGGCGCTTGTTGTAGGTGCCGCAAGACGGGCACGCGATGTGCTGCTGCTTGGGCTCGTGGCAGCGCTCGCACGCAACCAGGGTGGGGACCGCAGCCTTCCACTGCGACCGGCGGTGGCGCGTGTTGCTGCGCGACATCTTCCGCTTCGGAACAGCCACGGCTACTTCTCCTGCTTCTCGTCGACGCGTGCTGATCGAGGCGCGTCGCCGCTCATCTCGTCCTTCTCGCCGTCTCCGAGTGAACCGGCGAGTCCCTGCAGTGCCGCCCAACGGATGTCGACGGCGTCGTGGTGGTGGTCCGGGTCGTCCGCCAGCCGGGCTCCGCACTCGGAGCACAGGCCGGGGCAGTCGTCCTGGCACACCGGCTGCATCGGCAGTGCGAGCACCACCGCATCGCGCAGCACGGATTCGAGGTCGAACAGGCCGTCCTCGAGAAAGAGCCTGTCCTCGTCTTCCTCGGCGTCGTCGGCCGGTTCCGCTTTGACGCGGCCCCGGTCATCGGCGTCAGGGTACGAGAACATCTCCTGGAAGTCCGCTTCGAGTTCGAGCTCGAGCGGCTCCAGACACCTTACGCACTCCCCCTCTGCCTGTGCACGGGCGGTGCCTGTGACGAGCACCCCTTCCATGACCGACTCGAGCCGGAGTTCGAGCTCCACCGTCGCACCTTCCGGCACTCCGATCACTCCCTGGATCCCGAGATCCTTGGGAGCGTCGATCTCGCGGTTCAGGCGCTGCAGCGCACCAGGCCGCCGCCCCAGCTCGTGCGTGTCGAACACGAGAGGCTTGCGGTGGTCGAGGCGGGCGTTCAGGGCCATTCCTGCTTTCGATCTTCTGAGCTCGGGGACACCGCCCATCGGTGCTTCCGGGCAGCGTTGATCACGGACGTACACGCGACCGAAGAGCCAGGATACTGGACCTTTCGCCGACGGCCCAATCCGGTGTCCGCTCCGGCCGCCGACCGCGGTTCAGCCGTTGCCGCGCCCCTGCTCGTACGCCCGCAGCTGCTCGGCGCTGATCATGCCGGTGTCGAAGAGGCTGGTCTCGTCGAGGGCGTGCGACGACTGCTGAGCCGGCTGCTGCGGGGCGTACCCCTGCTGGGCGTGGTCGGCGGCGTTCTGGTCGTAGGCGGCCTGCCGGCCGTCGTAGCCCTGGTAGGCGTAGGGGTCGGCGTGCTGGTAGCCGTACGGGTCCTGCTGCTGGGCGTAGCCCTGCTGCGGGTATCCGGCGGCGTACGGGTCGGGCTGCTGGTAGCCGTAAGCCGGCTGCTGCTGTGCGTAGTCCTGCCGGCCTGGCTGCTCGGCCGGGGTGTCCTGCTCCGCGAGCGCCGCGAGATCGGCCAGGTAGTCGGCGTCGCTGGAGTGCTGAACGGTGGAGAGGTCGTCGGCGAGGGCGCCGAGGTCGTCGGTGGCGATACGGCCGTGCAGCTTCTGGCGGCCGCGGCCGACGGCCTCCAGGGTCTTGGCGAGGACCGCCTCGAAGGCGCCGAGCTTGGTGTCGACGTAGGCGTCGGCGTCGCGGCGCAGGGTCTCCGGGTCGTGGCTGCGCTCGGGCGCGTCCTCGTCCGCGTAGCCCTGCTCGTCGAGGCCCGGGCCGGTGCCGAGGAGCTTCTCGCGGCCGCGGCCGACCGAGCCGAGGGTCTTGGTGAGGACGACCTCGAAGTTGGCGAGCTTGGAGTCGACGTAGTCGTCGGCCTCCGCGCGGACGTCCTCGGCCTCCTTGCGGGCCTCGTCCAGGATGCGGTCGGCCTCGGCCTGCGAGCGGCGGGCGACCTCGGTGTCGGAGATCAGGGAGCCGCGCTCGGCGTGCGCGGTCTCGATGATCCGCTCGGCCTCCTGGCGGGCCTGCTCGACCATCTGTTCCCGGCCGCCGATCAGCTCCCGGGCCTGGGCGAGGGAGTCGGGCAGCGCCGCACGCACCTCTTCCAGCATCGAGAGCAGCTCCGCGCGGTTGACCACACACGAGGCCGACATGGGCATGGTCCTGGCGCCGGAGACCATCGCGACGATCTCGTCGAGCTTCTTCTGCACGTCCACCTGTGCTCGCCACTCTCTACAGCTGTGTTGGAGACGGACGGGACGACTGTACGGCCACGGGGTGTCCGCCGGACACCGGGTGACGGGCCGTCAGATACTCAGTCCTGAGTGAGCCGCTCGGTGAGGGCCTCCAGGACAACCGGCGGCACGAGGTGGGAGACGTCCCCGCCCCAGGTCGCGACCTCTTTGACCAGGGAGGACGACAGGAAGCTGTAGGTCGGGTTGGTCGGCACGAAGAGCGTCTCGACACCCGACAGGCCGTTGTTCATCTGGGCCATCTGCAGCTCGTAGTCGAAGTCGCTGACCGCGCGCAGGCCCTTCACGATGGCGGGGATGTCGCGCTGCTTGCAGTAGTCGACGAGGAGACCGTGGAAGGCCTCGACCCGGACGTTTCCGTACTCGGCGGTGACCTGGCGGATCAGGTCGATCCGCTCGTCGATCTCGAACAGGCCCCTTTTGGCCTTGTTGATCATGACCGCGACGTAGACCTCGTCGTACAGACGGGAGGCGCGGGAAATGATGTCGAGGTGTCCGTTGGTGATCGGGTCGAACGACCCGGGACAGACGGCGCGGCGCACTTGAGATCCCTCGCTCTCCGGTCCGGTCATCGTGCGTCTTCGCACGTAGAGGCGGCGCGACCGTACCAAAACGTTCCCTCGCCGTAGCGACGGGCCCGGACCGCGTCGAAGCCGTCCGGCCACCGGAATTCGCCACCTCTGGTGCTGCGCTCCACGGTGACGAGGGCTTCGTCCGCGAGCCAGCCCTCCGTGCGGAGTGTGAGCAGAATCTCCCGAAGATCGTCGTCCGTGACGGCGTACGGGGGGTCGAGGAAGGCGAGGTCGTAGGGCTCGGCGGGCGGTGCCTGGATGATCTGGCGGGCCTTGCCCGCCCGGACCTCGGCACCGGGGAGGCCGAGGCTCTTCACGTTCTCCCGGACGATACGGACCGCTCGTGCGTCGGCCTCGACGAGGAGGGTGTGACTCGCGCCGCGGGAGAGGGCCTCCAGGCCCACCGCGCCGGAGCCGGCGTAGAGGTCGAGGACGCGTTCTCCGTCCAGGGGGCCGCCGAGCAGGGACTGCCAGGTGGAGAAGAGGCCTTCGCGTGCGCGGTCGGAGGTGGGGCGCGTGCCGGTCCCTGGCGGGACGGCCAGGCGGCGTCCGCCGGCTGCGCCGGCGATCACGCGGGTCATCTCGGGTCCTTGTTCGTGGGTGTGTGTACGGATCCAGTCTGGCAGGCGGAGGTGGGGGGCGGTTTCGCCGTCGGTCGGGTGCGGGTCGTTGTGGCTGGTCGCGCCCACGCGGCGGAGCCGCTTGTCGGCACAGTCCCGCGCCGCTTTGGGCAAGCTGCTCTCAGCCCTTTTCCAGGTACTGCTCCCTTTCCTCGTCCAGCAGGGCGTCCAGCGCTGTGCGCAGGCCGGGGAGGCTGGTGAGGTCCGGATCGGCGGCGACCACCGCCGCGGCCTCCTCGCGGGCCTCGGCGATGATCTCCTCGTCTTCGATGACGGCGAGGACCCGCAGCGACGTGCGCGCGCCGGACTGGGCCTGGCCGAGGACGTCGCCCTCGCGGCGCTGTTCGAGGTCGATGCGGGAGAGCTCGAAGCCGTCGAGGGTGGAGGCGACGGCGTTCAGGCGCTGACGGGCCGCGCTCGCCTCGGGCATCTCGGTGACCAGGAGGCACAGGCCGGCGGCCGAGCCGCGGCCCACGCGGCCGCGGAGCTGGTGCAGCTGGGAGACGCCGAAGCGGTCGGCGTCCATGATCACCATGGCGGTGGCGTTGGGCACGTTGACGCCGACCTCGATGACCGTGGTGGCGACCAGGACGTCGGTCTCGCCGGCGGCGAAGCGGCGCATGACCGCGTCCTTGTCGTCGGGGTGCATCCGGCCGTGCAGGACCTCGACCTCAAGGCCTTGCAGCGGCCCCTTGGCAAGCTGGCCGGCCACGTCGAGGACGGCGAGCGGGGGCCGCTTCTCGGCCTCGTCCTCGGGGGACTTCCCGGCCTTCTCCGGGGCGTCCTCCTCGTCCCCGATCCGCGGGCAGACGACGTACGCCTGGTGGCCGTTCCCGACCTCCTCGCGCACCCGCTCCCAGGCACGGGCCAGGAAGTGGGGCTTGTCGGCGGCCGGGACGACATGGCTGGCGATCGGCGAGCGGCCGGCCGGGAGCTGGTCGAGGACCGAGGTCTCCAGGTCGCCGAAGACGGTCATGGCGACCGTCCGCGGAATCGGCGTCGCCGTCATGACGAGCAGATGGGGCGGCTGCCTGCCCTTGCCGCGCAGGGCGTCGCGCTGCTCGACGCCGAAGCGGTGCTGTTCGTCGACCACGACGAGCCCGAGGTCGTGGAACTGCACCTTGTCCTCGATCAGCGCGTGCGTGCCGATCACGATCCCGGCCTCACCGGTGACCAGATCGAGCAGCGCCTGACGGCGGGCGGCGGCCCCCATGGACCCGGTGAGCAGCACGACCCTGGTCGCCTGATCGGCCCCGCCGAGCATCCCGCCCTCGGCCAGCTCCCCCATCATCTCCACCACCGACCGGTGGTGCTGCTGGGCGAGCACTTCGGTCGGCGCGAGCATGGCGGCCTGCCCGCCGGCGTCGACGACGGCGAGCATGGCGCGGAGCGCCACCAAGGTCTTTCCCGATCCGACCTCCCCCTGCAGCAACCGGTGCATCGGGTGCTCCGTCGCCAGGTCGTCGAAGATCTCCTTGGAGACCTTCCGCTGGCCCTCGGTGAGAGTGAAGGGGAGCCGGTCGTCGAAGGCTGTGAAGAGGCCGCGCGGCTTGGGCCTGCGTGCGACCGCGGGGAGTTGGGCGTCGGCGTGGCGGCGGCGGGCCAGGGCGACCTGGAGGACGAAGGCCTCGTCCCACTTGAGGCGGGAGCGGGCGTCCTCGATGTCCGCCTTGGTGTGCGGGCGGTGGATCTTGAGGAGGGCCTCGGGGAGGGAGACCAGGCCGCGGCCTTCGCGCAGGGATTCCGGGAGGGGGTCGACGGCCTCCCGCGCGCTCGGCAGCACCGTCTGGATCGCCTTGCCGATCTTCCAGGACTCCAGCTTGGCGGTCGCGGGGTAGATCGGGATGAGGGCACCGGCCCAGGTCTCGACGGACTCCGCGGCGTCGTCGGCGCCCCGCAGCAACTCGTATGCCGGGTGGGCGAGTTGGAGGCGGCGGTTGAAGACGGAGACCTTGCCCGCGAACATCGCGCGTGTGCCCGGCAGGAGCTCCTTGTGGGGTTTGTGGACGCCGTTGCCGAAGAAGACCAGTTGGAGCCGGCCGCTGCCGTCCGTGATGGTCACTTCGAGGCGCTGGCCCTTCCCGCGGGGGGCCTTGGCGGAGGCGAAGGTGTGCAGGCGGGCGTCGGCGACCTGGGCGACCACCGTGACGTGCTCGTCCATCGGAAGGTCGGCGAGGTGGGTGAGCTGGCCGCGCTCCTCGTATCTGCGCGGGTAGTGGTGCAGGAGGTCGCCGACGGAGTGCAGGCCGAGGTGCTCGGCCATCACCTTCGCGGTGGCGGGGCCGAGCACCTTCTTCAGTGGTTCTTGCAGTGCGGGCACGAGATCCATTGCACACCACGGCGCTGACATTGCCGTATACATACCGGGAAACCCCTGGTCAGACGGCTCGTTGGGGTCATAGGATGACGCGCCTCCGGCCATCCCCCGCGGTCACCACCTCACATGGGACCGCCCGACCCCGCGCCGTCGCCCGTCCCCCCACCGGCGCTGCGACGATGGACTCCCAGACCTCACAGGCATCCCAGGCATCCCAGGCATCCCATACGTTCCAGGTCGACCTGCGTGGCCTGGTCGACCTGCTCTCCCACCACCTGTACTCCAGTCCCAAGGTCTATCTGCGCGAGCTGCTGCAGAACGCGGTGGACGCGATCACCGCCCGGCGGGCCGAGCAGCCCGACGCTCCGGCGCGGGTGCGGCTGTACGCCGAGCGCTGCGCGGACGGGTCCCTGCGCGTCGAGGACTCGGGCATCGGGCTCACCGAGTCGGACGTGCACGACCTGCTGGCGACGATCGGGCGCAGCTCCAAGCGCGCCGACGGCCTTCAGGAGGTCCGCTCCGACTTCCTCGGGCAGTTCGGCATCGGCCTGCTGGCCTGCTTCGTGGTGGCCGAACGGATCCGGGTCGTCAGCCGCAGCGCCCGCACGCCCGATGCGGCGCCCGTGGAGTGGACGGCGGCGGACGACGGTTCGTACACCGTGCGGACACTGCCGGACGAGGCCCGTCCCGAACCGGGCACCACGGTGCACCTGGTGGCGCGGGCCGGGGCCGGGGAGTGGCTTTCCGAGGAGCGAGTCCTCGCGCTGGCACGGGACTTCGGGTCGCTGCTGCCGTACGACGTGCGGGTCGGCGAAGAGGCGGTCACCGATCTGCCCGCGCCCTGGGACCGGCCGTATCCGAGCCCCGCCACCCGGCGGGTGGCGCTGGCCCGGCACTGCCACGACCTGTTCGGCTTCACTCCGCTGGACTCGATCGACCTGGACGTGCCGCTCGCCGGGATCCGCGGGGTGGCGTACGTCCTGCCGTCGGCGGTCAGCCCGGCCCGGCGCGCGGGGCACCGCGTCCACCTCAAGGGCATGCTGCTGACCGAACAGGCCGAACAGCTGCTGCCCGACTGGGCGTTCTTCGTGCGCTGCGTCCTCGACACGGACAGCCTGCGGCCCACGGCCTCGCGCGAGTCGCTGTACGAGGACGAGACGCTGGCCGGTGTGCGGGAGGCGCTGGGCGAAAGGATTCGCTCATGGCTGACCGGGCTCGCGGCGGGCGATCCGGAACGGCTGGCGGCCTTCCTGTCCGTGCACCACCTGGGGGTGAAGTCCCTCGCGCGGCACGACAGCGAAATGCTGCGCACCATGCTGCCGTGGCTCCCCTTCGAGACGACCGACGGGCGGCTGTCCCTGGAGGGGTTCGCGCAGCGTCACCCGGTGGTGCACTTCACGCGGACGGTCGAAGAGTACCGTCAGGTCGCGCCGATCGCTTCGGCGCAGGGCGTCGGGGTGATCAACGGCGGTTACACGTACGACAGCGAGCTGGTCGAGGCGCTGCCGTCGGTGCGGCCCGGCACGGTGGTCACCGAACTGGACTCCGACACCGTGACCGCGCACCTGGACGCGGTCGACCCGGCCGAGGAGCTGGCCCTGTCCGGCTTCCTGGCGGCCGCGCGGGCCAAGCTCGACCCGCTGGGCTGCGACGTCGTCCTGCGGGCCTTCCACCCGCTGTCCGTGCCCGCGCTGCACCTGGACGACCGGGCGGCCCGGCACGAGCAAGCCCGAGCCGAGGCCGAGGAGCGGGCCGACGACCTGTGGGCGGGCATCCTCGGCTCGCTGCGCGGCAGCGCCCCGCGCGCGCGTCTGGTGCTCAACCACCTCAACCCGCTGATCCGGCGGATCAGTTCACTCGGCGACCCGGAGCTGATCGGCACCGCCACGGAGTCCCTGTACGGGCAGGCGCTGCTGATGGCGCAGCGCCCGCTGCGCCCGTCCGACTCCGCGCTGCTGAACCGGGCGTTCATCGGCCTCCTGGAATGGGCCACCCACAGCGACTCGGACTCCCGGGAGGACGACCGCCGATGAGCGGGATCACCGACTTCGACGCGCTGCGCAGGGCGATGGCGGAGAACTCCGGGCAGCCGGAGGGCCCTGCCCGCAACGCGCGCGCGGAGCAGCTGCTCGCCGAGGCCGAGAAGCTGAACATCCCGCTCGCGGTGATCGAGGCGCTCGGACACCAGCTGAAGGTCTACAACTACAGCTCCGAGAAGGACAGGATGTTCGTCCCCTTCGCCCGCCTGCTGCGAATGTGGGACGAGCGGCCCGGGGACTTCGACGCCCAAGAGGCGCACTCGCTGCACTGGGTCTTCAAGTGGATGTCGGCGGGCATGCTGGACCAGCCGCACGTGCCGCTGGCCTCCATCGAGAAGTGGCTCGGCGAGATGGAGCACCGCTACCGGCTCGCCGGGCACTCCGAACGGGCTGTGCGCAGCGTCGAGTTCAGCGTGGCCGCCCATGTCGGGGACATCGCCCGCGCGGAGCGGGCGTACGGCGCCTGGCTGGCCGCCGACCGTGACAGCATGGCCGACTGCCACGCGTGCGAGCTGCACGGGCAGGGCTGGTGGCAGTCGGAGCGGGGCCGGGACGCCGAGGCCCTGGAGCTGTGGCGGCCGGTCCTCGAGGGCGAGTTCACCTGCGCCCACGAGCCGCACACCGTCCTCGCATCGGCCCTGGTTCCCCTGCTGCGGCTGGGCCGCACCGAGGAGGCGCGCGCCGGCCATCTGCGGGGCTTCCGGCTGGTACGGGCGATGGAGAGCATGCGCGGCGCGTACGCGGACCACGTCGAGTTCTGCGCGCTGACCGGAAACGAGGCGCGCGGTCTGGAGCTGCTCGCGGAGCGGCCGGCGTACTTCACGGACGACGGGCATCCGCGCAGCAGGCTGGATTTCATGGCCGTGGTGGCCCTGCTCATGGACCGGCTGACCGGGCTGGGGCCGGCCGACCGGCAGGTGCCCGGTCCGGCCGGCCGGGTGTGGACCGCGCGGGAACTCGCGGCCTACGCGCGCACGGAGGCACTCGCGCTGGCGGCTCGCTTCGACGAGCGCAACGGCACGTCGTACGTCAGTGAGCGGGCCCTGACGCGAATGGAGCAGCGGCCGTTGGCAGAGCGCCTGCCGCTGGGGGTGCGGTCGGCGCGGGCGGCCACCTCGACTCCTCCTCCTGTGGCTGCCCCCGCCCCCGCCGACGTGGCCGCGACGGACGAACCGGATCTGGCCGCGATGCTCGCCGAGGCGCGGCGGCTGTCGGACACGCTGCAGCCGAACGCCGTCGAGGCGTGGGCGGCGGTCTCCCGGGCGGCGGAGGGCGTCGAGCTGGACGCGCGCGACCGGGCGGAGATCGCCGACCACGAGGCCATGGACCGGGGTCCCGAGGGCATCGGGCTGTTCGAGCGTGCCGCCGAGCTGTACGCGGAGGCGGGCGACCCCGGTGAGTCCCTGGCGGCACGCACGCGTGCGGCGTACATACGCGCTCTGACGGGCGAGGTGGACGAGGCGCTGGCGGCGGTGGCCGAGCCGTACGAGAGCGTCCTTGCGCTCTACGCCGAGGACGGCACGGGCGTACGGCAGACGGCGTCCGTGCTGATGGGACGGGCACGGATCCTGATGCGGCGCGTGCACCAGGCCGACGAGTCCGCCGAGTCCGAAGAGTCCGAAGAGGTGGCCGCCCTCGCGGACGCCGAGGAGGCCGCACGGGAGGTGCTGGCCCGGGTGGAGGGCGATGTCGGGGACGACGTACGGCTCGCCTCCCGGGCCGCCGAGGCGCACGCGATGCTCGCGGAGCTGGCGGCGCGCAGGGGGGACGTGGAGGCGGCCGCCGGGCTGTTCGCGCGGGCCGCGGCGGCGTTCGTCGACGCCGGTCTGCCGTGGTTCGCGGTGGAGTACGAGGCCCGGCTGGCCGGCCTCGCGCACCACCTCGGCGACACGGCGGAGGCGGAGCGGGCGCTGCGGGCGGCCCTGGAGCACGGCGGGCCGCACCTGGAGGCGACGGGGCGCGCGCAGCTGCACCTGCAGCTCGCCGAGGTCGTCGGCGGCCGGGGCCTGTCCGAGGAGGCCGCCGGGCACGCCCTGGAGGCCGCGCACTGGGCCGACGAGGCCGGAGAGGGGTCCACTCTCGGCGCCTGGGCGCGGCACCAGCTCGGTGGGTTCATGCTGCGGCAGGGGCGGTGGGCCGAGGCCGCGGAGGTGCTGGAGTCGGCGCTGCCCGACCTGACCGCCGAGACACACGGCGACGGCGCGGTCGTCCAGACGCAGTGGTGGCTCGGCGACTGCCTGAGCGAGCTCGGCGAGCACCGGGCGGCCGCCGAGCGCAGACTGCAGGCCGCCGAGATCGCCCGCCACTGGCCCGAGCAGCACGACCACGCGACGCTTGCGCATCTCGCCGCCGAGTCCCTCGGGCACGCGGGGCTGCCCGCCGAGGCGGACCATGCCTACGCGCGCGCGGGCGACCTGTGGCGTTCGCTCGGCGACGTCCACGGTCTCGTCCGGTCGCTGCGGGCCCGCGCGTGGCTCGCGCTGCGCACGGAGGACGGTCTCGACGCGGCACGGGAGTTGATGACGGCCGCGGTCAAGGAGTGCGAAGCGGCGCCGGCCGCGGCGGACGACCCGGTCGAGGCGGAGGCGCGGAGGCGGCTGCTGGCCGAGCGCGGACACACCCGCCGGCAGTTCGGCGACCTGCTCGCCCGCTGGGCCGCCGAGGACGCGGGAGACGACGCGATCCGGTCGGCGCTGGAGGAGGCCCTGTCCCAGGTGGCGGAGGCGATCGGGGTGTTCGCGGCCCTCGGGGACGACGCCCGGCACAGCCGGACCGGCGCCGAACTGGCCGCGGGCCGGCTGGAGGCGGACCTCGGCCGTCCCGCCGAGGCGGCCGCACGCGCGCGTGCGGTCCTGGAGGCGTACGGCGCCGAGGAGAGCGAGGCCGCTCAGGCCCGGCGGGCCGAGGCGCGGCACCTGCTGGACGGGGTGACGGAGTAGGACGGCAGGGGCTGCCCGGGCCCGGTGGGGGCCGCCCGGGCCCGGTGGGGGCCGCCCGGGCCCGGTGGGGGCCGCCCGGGCCCGGTGGGGGCCGCCCGGGCCCGGTGGCGGGGTCTACTCGACCCCGATGAGCAGCAGGGCCCCCTGCCGGCCGCCGCGGTACACCACCGTGTCGACGGCGAGGTACGACTCCCGGACGCGGGCTTCGAGGTGGTCCGCGACGGTCTCGGGGGCGTCGTCGCCGAGGACGAGGGTGACCAGCTCTCCACCGGCCGAGAGCATGCGGTCGAGGACCGTCTCGGCGGTGGCCGTGACGTCCGACCCGATCACGGCCACGTCGCCGTCGATGAGGCCCAGGACGTCTCCCGCCTGGCAGATGCCGGCCATGGTCCACGACTCGCGTTCCGCGACGAGGACCTCGGCGTGGCGGGTGGCGCCCGCCGCCGAGGTCATTGCCACGACGTCCTCGTCGAAGCGGCGCTCCGGCTCGTGCACGGCGAGCGCCGCGATGCCCTGGACCGCGGAGCGGGTCGGGATCAGGGCCACGCGGATGCCCTCCGCACGGGCCTGCTCGGCCGCGGCGGCCGCGGTGTGGCGCAGGTCGGCGTCGTTGGGCAGCAGCACCACTTCGCGCGCGTGGGCCCGCCGTACGGCCTCGACGAGTTCCCCGCTCGCCGGCGCCTCCCCCGGTCGCGCGAGCACGGTGGTCGCCCCCGCCTCGGTGTACAGCCCGGCCAGGCCCTCGCCGGGCACGACGGCCACCACCGCGCGCTGGGCGCGTTCCCGGGGCGACCGCTCGGCACCGGTGGTGTGCACGTCACCCGCACCGAAGTGCGTGATCCTGATCCGGTACGGCCGTCCCGCCTCCACGCCCGCCTCCACGGCGGCGCCGGCGTCGTCCACATGCACGTGGACGTTCCACAGCCCGTCGCCGCCGACCACGACGAGCGAGTCCCCGAGGGCGTCGAGCCGCGCCCGCAGCCGGTCGACGGCGCTGTCGTCGGCCTCCAGGAGATAGATCACCTCGAAGGCGGGACCGCGCTCCTCCGGTGCCGGGGTGCCGTCCGCGCAGCCGCCGACGGCGGCATCGCCGGACCTGGCGCCCACGCGCGCACGGGAGGCGTCGGCATGGTTGAGGGGACCGCGCGCGTGCGACGCCCCGGCCGGCGTCACTGCCGCCTCCCCCGTCAGCGTCTCCACCAGCGCCGCCAGAACCGCCACCAGCCCCCGGCCGCCCGCGTCCACCACCCCGGCACGCTCCAGGACGGCCAGCTGGCCGGGGGTGGCGGCGAGGGCCGCGCGGGCTCCCTCGTAGGCCGCGCGCGCGACCGTCCCGCAGTCGCCCTCGGCTCCGGTGGCCGCGTCGGCGGCGGCGGACGCCACCGTGAGGACCGTGCCCTCGACGGGGTGGGCCACGGCCTGGCGCGCGGAGTCGGCCGCGTGGCGCAGGGCGAGCCTGAGGCCACGTCCGTCGGTGTGCGCGGCCTCGCCGTCGGCGGCGAACACCTGCGCCATGCCGCGCAGCAGCTGCGCGAGGATCGTCCCGGAGTTGCCGCGCGCCCCAATGAGCGCCCCGTGGGCCATGGCCCTGACGGCGTCGGACAGCGACGGTTCACCGAACGGCGCTCCCGTCCCCTCTGGGGCCGCCGCGGGGCCCACCTCGTGACCGGCGAACACCGCCTCGACGGCCGCGAAGGCCGACTCCACCGTCAGATACAGGTTCGTGCCGGTGTCCCCGTCCGCCACGGGGTAGACGTTGATCGCGTCGATCTCCTCACGCGCGCGCCCCAGCGCCTCCAGCGCGAGACCGCACCAGGTGCGCACCGCGAGAGCATCGAAGAATGTCTGCGGCACGTGCGCCACCTGCGCCTCCTTGAGCTGCCGGCTGTGGGACGCAGCGTAGACCCCGGGTCGCTGTCCACCGGAAGAGGGCCGGGAGCAGGCCTCCTGAGCAGCCATGGTAGTTTCGTTGTACTGGCGCAGTCGTTGTATGCTGCTCCGGTTGCCCGATCCAGATCGGGCTCTCCCCTGGCAACGCCACTTCAGATCCTTGATCTTGATCCCGGCATGCCGGGATCAACCGTAAGTGCATCTGAAGTCTTTGGAGTGACCCGTGGCTGCCAACTGCGACGTCTGCGGCAAGGGGCCGGGCTTCGGCAACAACATCTCGCACTCTCACCGCCGTACGCCCCGCCGCTGGAACCCGAACATCCAGCGTGTGCGTACTGTGGTCGGCGGGACGCCGAAGCGCGTGAACGCTTGCACCTCGTGCATCAAGGCCGGCAAGGTCTCGCGCTGACGCACCGCTAAGCGCGCGGCCACTGCTGGTTCGCTGCTCAGAGCCGGTCCACCTCAGGTGGGCCGGCTTTTTGCCGTGCCCGCGGGCGGTCGTCGAGGGAAGCTCGACCTGCGGTGCGCCCGGCCGAGCGGTTCGCGGGGATGGGCTGGGAGACCCCGAAGGTCCTGGGACCGAGAAGGCGGCCACGGACATCAGACTGCGGGAGTACCCCTTCTGAGGGCCCAGGCGTGGTCCACGGGCCCGATCCCCCCACCGAGGGCGAACCCGGCCGCGATGGCCCCGGTGACGTACTCCTTGGCCGCCGCCACGGCCTCCGGCACGGTCTGTCCCTTGGCGAGCTGCGACGCGATCGCGGAGGCGAGGGTGCAGCCCGTGCCGTGCGTGTGCCGGTTGTCGTACCGGGGTGCGCGCAGCCAGTGCTCCTCGGTGCCGTCGGTGAGGAGGTCCACGGCCTCGCCGGGCAGATGACCGCCCTTGACGAGAACCCACCGCGGCCCATGAGCCAGCACGGCCGCCGCGCCGTTCCGCAGCTGGCCCGCCGACTCGACCCGCACACCCGTCAGTTGGGTCACCTCGTCGAGGTTCGGCGTCGCGAGGGTCGCGGCCGGCAGCAGCTTCGTCCGCACCGAGTCGAGCGCGGAGGCGGCCAGCAGCGGGTCCCCGTGCTTGGAGACCCCCACCGGGTCCACGACGGCCGGTGCTTCCGTCCGCCCGATCAACTCGGCGACGGCCTCCACGAGTTCGGCCGAGGCGAGCATGCCGGTCTTGACCGCCTGGACACCGATGTCGTCCACGACGCTGCGGTACTGGGCGCGCACCGCCTCCACAGGCAGCTCCCAAGTCCCTTGCACACCTCGGGAGTTCTGCGCGGTGACCGCCGTGACGACGCTCATGCCGTGCACGCCGAGCGCGAGCATCGTCTTCAGGTCGGCCTGGATGCCCGCGCCCCCGCCGGAGTCGGAACCCGCGACCGTCAGCACCCTCGGCGGAGCACTCATGACTCGATGTCCCCGAAGTGGTCCCAGCCGCCCTTCGTGGTCCACGGCGCCCCGTCGACGGTCACCTGGGGCAGCGCCGAGGGGTTGAGCACCTCGCCGATGACCTTCCAGCGGGCCGGCAGCTTCACGTCCGGCGGGAAGGTCGCGACGATCGCGTGGTCCTCTCCCCCGGTGAGCACCCACTGCATCGGGTCGACGCCGACGGCCTGCCCGATGTCGTTCATCTGGGTCGGGATGTCTATGGCGCCGGAGCGGATGTCGATACGGACCTTGCTGGCCTCCGCGATGTGCCCGAGGTCGGCGATCAGCCCGTCGCTGACGTCGCACATCGAGGTCGCGCCGAGCCCTGCGGCGGCCGGCCCCGCGTGGTACGGCGGCTCGGGGCGCCGGTGCGCCTCGACGAAGGCGCGCGGCGAGCGGAACCCGCGGGAGAGCACGGCGTACCCGGCCGCGGACCAGCCGAGCCAGCCGGTCACCGCGACGAGGTCGCCGGGCTGGGCACCGGCCCGCGTCACGGGCTCGTGGTTGCGCAGATCGCCGAGCGCGGTGATCGACACCATGATCGTGTCACCGCGTACGACGTCGCCGCCGACCACGGACGCGCCCGCGACCTGGCACTCGTCGCGCAGACCGTCCATCAGCTCGGTCGGCCAGGTCACCGGGAGTTCGGCGGGAACCACCAGGCCGAGCAGCAGGGCGGTCGGTACGGCGCCCATGGCGGCGATGTCCGCGAGGTTCTGCGCGGCCGCCTTGCGCCCCACGTCGTAGGCCGTGGACCAGTCGCGGCGGAAGTGCCGCCCCTCCAGCAGGATGTCGGTGCTGGCCACGACCCTGCGGTCGGGTGCGGCCACCACTGCGGCGTCGTCGCCGGGTCCGACCCGGACCGCCGGGGTGGTGGTGAGACGGGAGGTGAGCTCCCTGATGAGCCCGAACTCGCCGAGCTCACCAACAGTGCCCTTCATTGCCCTTACGCCCCTTCTGTCCCTGTCCGTGCCCGCTCGCGCGTCATCAGTGTCCTCGCTACGGTCGAGGTGACCGTCAACTTCTGTCGTGCCTGCACCCCGGCGCGGGGGCCCGGGGTGCCGCAGGTCTCCCCGCGGCGAGCGGCGACGCGATACCGTGGCGTTCCTTTTCCCCACATGATCCTCGTGGCCGCCCTGGAGGTTCCGTGGTACAGGCGTACATCCTGATCCAGACGGAGGTCGGCAAGGCGTCGACCGTCGCCGAAACGATCAGCAAGATCCCTGGCGTCGTCCAGGCCGAGGACGTGACGGGACCGTACGACGTGATCGTGCGCGCCCAGGCCGACACCGTCGACGACCTGGGCCGCATGGTGGTCGCGAAGGTCCAGCAAGTGGACGGCATCACCCGCACCCTGACCTGCCCGGTAGTCCATCTGTAGCCCCCGTCTACCCTTGGCCGGTGAACTTCTTCCGTCACCGGCCCTTCGGTCTGCCCGCGCTCGTCCTGCTGATCACCGCCGCAGGCTGCTCCTCAGCAGACGACAGCGGGCCGACGGCGGTTCCCAGCCCGGACGCGAAGGCCGCGAAGCTGTGCCGAAACCTGGACGGTGTGCTGCCGCGGAAGGTCGACGGTCTCGGTCGCCGGGATCCCGAGCCCGCGTCCGCGCTGACCGCGGGCTGGGGAGGCCCGGAGATCATACTGCGCTGCGGTGTCGTACAGCCGCCGAAGATGATCGATCCGAAGGTGGCCACCGGAGCCGACCCGGACGCGGTCGGCGGTGGGGTGAACGGGGTCGACTGGCTGATGGAGAAGCGGGACGACGGGTCGTACCGCTTCACCACGGCGAATCGCTCCGCGTACGTCGAGGTGACGGTGCCCGACGGGCGGGACAGCTCGGGAGTACTGGTCGACCTGGCCTCGGCGATCAGGAAGGCGATCCCCAAGGGGACCGCCGACTAGTGCCGGGTCAGCCAAGGTTCGCCCGTCAAGGAGCGGCGCCCGGTGCGTGCTCTCGGCGTGCCGGCCGGAAGTCCTCGTACTGGACGTACTCGGGCTTTCGGCCGGTGCGGCGAGAGGGCGTGCCGGGCGTCGCG
>NZ_JBVIVK010000018.1:0-146213 GCF_055595715.1 Streptomyces sp. NPDC040410 | reverse complement strand
TCCTCGTACTGGACGTACTCGGGCTTTCGGCCGGTGCGGCGAGAGGGCGTGCCGGGCGTCGCGACGGGGCGAACCTTGGCTGACGCGGCACTAGTGCCGGGTCAGCGCAGTCCCGTCGACCTTCGAAGTGCTGCCTGGATGAGCCTGTCCACCAGCTCCGCGTACTCCACCCCGCTCGCCTGCCACATCGCCGGGTACATCGAGATCGGGGTGAAGCCCGGCATCGTGTTGATCTCGTTGATCACGAACTCGCCGTCCTCCGTCAGGAAGAAGTCCGCACGGACCAGTCCCTCGCAGGAGGCGGCGTCGAAGGCCTCCACCGCGAGCTTCTGCACCTGAGCCGTCTCCTCCGGCGTCAGCGGGGCCGGCACGATGCCGGGGGTCGAGTCGATGTACTTCGCCTCGAAGTCGTAGTACGCGTGCGCGTCCGGAGGCGGGATCTCGGCGGGGACGGAGGCGCGCGGGCCGTCCTCGAACTCCAGCACCCCGCACTCGATCTCGCGGCCGCGCAGCGCCGCCTCCACGAGGATCTTCGGGTCGTGCAGCTGTGCCTCGGCGATCGCCTCGTCGAGACCGGAGAGGTCGTCGACCTTGGTGATGCCGATCGACGAGCCCGCGCGCGCGGGCTTCACGAACAGCGGCCAGCCGTGCTCGCCGGCGAAGTCGACGATCCTCTTGCGGGCCGCCGGCTCGTCCTGCTGCCACTCACGAGGCCGGATCACCATGTAGGGGCCCACCTTGAGGCCGAACGAGGTGAACACCCGCTTCATGTACTCCTTGTCCTGGCCGACGGCCGAGGCGAGCACGCCCGAGCCCACGTACGGGACGCCGGAGAGCTCCAGGAGGCCCTGGAGAGTGCCGTCCTCGCCGTACGGGCCGTGCAGCACGGGAAAGACGACGTCGACCTCACCGAGGGCCTTGGGCACCGATCCGGGCTCGCTGTAGACGACTTCGCGGTTTGCGGGGTCGACGGGGAGCACCACGCCGCCCTCGCTCGACTCGGCGAGCTCGGTGACGTTGGGTGTACGGCGGTCGGTGATCGCCATGCGTTCCGGCTCGTCGGCGGTGAGCGCCCACCGGCCGTCCTGGGTGATGCCGATCGGCAGTACGTCGTACTTCGTCCGGTCGACGGCCCGCAGTACGGCGCCGGCGGTGACCACGGAGATCCCGTGTTCGGAGCTGCGTCCGCCGAACACGACGGCCACACGCGGCTTGCGGGACGGCTGCTCAGGGCTCTGGGGGAGGTTCTCGGTGCTCATATCGCGATGAGAGTACCCGGTGGTAGTGCCCTGAGACAGCGTGGGCGCCCGCGAGTGAGCGGCCCCGCCCCCGGCGAGGGAGCCGGAAGAAGGAGCCTGTCGCTCAGCGTCGTTCGGGCTTCGCGCTGCGCGACATCAGCTCCTTGAGGGCGACCACCGGCGGCTTGCCCTCGTGCACGATGCCGACGACCGTCTCGGTGATGGGCATGTCGACGCCGTGCCTGCGTGCCAGATCCAGCACGGACTCACAGGACTTGACGCCCTCGGCGGTCTGCTTGGTGACCGCGATGGTCTCCTCCAGGGTCATGCCCTTGCCGAGGTTGGTGCCGAAGGTGTGGTTGCGGGACAGCGGCGAGGAGCAGGTCGCCACCAGGTCGCCCAGGCCCGCGAGGCCGGAGAAGGTGAGTGCTTCGGCGCCCATGACGAGACCGAGCCGGGTGGTCTCCGCGAGACCCCGGGTGATGAGCGAGCCCTTGGCATTGTCGCCCAGGCCCATGCCGTCCGCGATACCGACGGCGAGACCGATGACGTTCTTGACCGCGCCGCCCAGTTCGCAGCCCACGACGTCCGTGTTGGTGTACGGGCGGAAGTACGGCGTGTGGCAGGCCGACTGAAGGCGCTGGGCGACGGTCTCGTCGGTGCAGGCGACCACGGCGGCGGCCGGCATCCGGGCGGCGATCTCACGCGCGAGGTTGGGCCCGGTGACGACGGCGACGCGGTCCCGGCCGACCTTGGCGACGTCCTCGATCACTTCGCTCATCCGCATGGCGGAGCCGAGTTCGACCCCCTTCATCAGCGAGACGAGAACCGTGTCCGGCGCGAGCAGCGGGGTCCATTCGGCGAGGTTCCGGCGCAGTGTCTGCGAGGGGATCGCGAGGACGGTGAAGTCGGCGTCGCGCGCGGCTTCGGCGGCGTCCGCCGTCGCCCGCAGGTTCTCCGGGAGTTCCACGCCGGGAAGGTAGTCCGGGTTCGTACGCGTGGAGTTGACCGCTTCCGCTAGTTCGGGGCGACGCCCCCACAGCGTCACCTCGCAGCCCGCGTCGGCGAGGACCATGCCGAAGGCGGTGCCCCAGGATCCGGTGCCGAAGACCGCCGCCCTGACCGGCTTGCTCACTTGCTCCGCCCCTCTTCCTGCTCGGCCCTCGGCTCCGACTGTGCCCGGGTCTTGCGCCGCTGCTCGATCCGCTCCCGGCGCGGGTCGTACGCCGTCCTGGGTGCCTGCTCGCCGCGGATCTCCTCCAGCTGGCGGGTGATGGCGGCCATGATGACCTCGGTCGCCTCCTTCAGGACATCCGGAGTCATCTCCTGGTCGTAGAACCGCCCGAGGTCCACCGGCGGCCCGGCGAGCACACGGTGGGTCTTGCGCGGAAGGAGGCTGGGCCTCTTGGCGTACGGCGGCAACAGCTCGTTGGCGCCCCATTGGGCGACCGGGATCACCGGACACTTGGTCTGCAGTGCGACGCGCGCGGCACCGGTCTTGCCGGTCATGGGCCAGCCGTTCGGGTCGCGGGTGAGGGTGCCCTCGGGGTAGAAGGCGACGCACTCACCACGCTCCACGGCGTCGATCGCGGCCCGGAAGGCGCTGAGCGCGTCCGTGCTCTCGCGGTAGACGGGGATCTGCCCGGTACCGCGCATCGCGGCACCGACGAATCCCTTCTTGAATAGGCCGCTCTTCGCCAGGAATCGCGGAACGCGGCCGGTGTTGTACTGATAGTGCGCGTACGCGAAGGGATCGACGTGCGAATTGTGGTTCACCGCGGTGATAAATCCGCCCTCGGCCGGAATGTTCTCCATTCCTCGCCAGTCCCGCTTGATCAGAATCACCAGCGGTGGTTTGCAGAGGACCGCTGCGAAGCGGTACCAGAACCCGATTCTGCGGCGGGGCACGCGGACACCTTCCTCTAGGGCCTGGGGGGCCGCACAAGTGTCGCCCCAGGCCGCCGGTCTGTCGAGAACACCGTACGCCCCGGCCGCGCCGCCCCCTGATGGGCCGGGCGACAATGGCCGCGACAGGAGAGGGACGGAACACTCGTGCAGTGGACCCTGGTGATACCCCTGAAATCGCTGGCGCGGGCCAAGAGCAGGCTCGCGGACACCGCCGCGGAAGGAGTGCGCCCGGGCCTCGCCCTCGCCTTCGCGCAGGACACCGTGGCGGCCGCGCTGGCCTGCCCCGCGGTGCGGGATGTGGCGGTAGTCACGGACGACGCGCTGGCCGGACGGGAGCTGGCCGCGCTCGGCGCCCGGATCGTCCCCGACGAGCCCCGGGGCGGCCTGAACGCGGCTCTGGCGCACGCGGCAGCGGTCGTACGGGTCTTGCGCCCCGAAGCCGCCGTGGCGGCCCTGAACGCCGATCTTCCGGCGCTGCGCCCCCTGGAATTGGCCCAGGTGCTGGACACGGCGGCGGAATTCCCGCGCGCTTTTCTCCCGGATGCGGCCGCAATCGGAACCACGCTGCTGGCCGCCGCTCCGGGACGGGAATTGCTCCCCTCGTTCGGCCCGGATTCCCGGGCCCGCCACAGCGCGTCCGGCGCCATGGAAATCGGCCTGGCCGCTGTGGATTCCGTCCGCCGGGACGTGGACACGGGCGAGGACCTGCGGGCCGCGCTGGCGCTGGGGGTCGGCCCGCACACGGCCGCCGCCGCGGCGCGCCTGCTGGGGCCTGCCGGACGCATCGGGTCGGAGAACAGTGACGGCACTTGATCAGCCCCCTTGGGCTGATACGCCGGGCGGGCCCCCGTCCCGGAGCAGTAGGCTGCCGCCATGCAGGCCACCGCATACACGTACGACGCCGAAACGCGCAGCGGCAGTGTGCTGCTCGACGACGGCACCCCGGTCCCGTTCGACACCGCCGCGTTCGACGCGGGCGGACTGAGGCTGTTGCGCCCGGGACAGCGGGTACGGATCGAGGTGGAGGGCCCCGAGGACAGCCCCCGGATCGTCCTCGTGACACTGCAGACGCTGTGAACAACGCCCGCGGGGCTCTGCACGCCCCATAAGCCCCTTGAACCCCGTAGACACGCCGCGGGCCGGGCTCCCCAGGGAGTCCGGCCCGGCGCGTGAGTGCCCCTGTGCCCTTACTTCTTGCGGGCGGTGGCCTTCTTGGCGGTGGTGGTCTTGCGCGCGGGCGACTTCTTGGCGGGGGCCTTCTTGGCCGTCGCCTTCTTCGCCGGGGCCTTCTTGGCCGTCGCCTTCTTGGCGGTGGTCTTCTTCGCGGCGGTGGTCTTGGCGGCCGCCGTGGTCTTCTTGGCGGGGGCCTTCTTCGCCGTGGTCTTCTTCGCGGCGGCCGTCGTCTTCTTCGCGGGCGCCTTCTTCGCCGTGACCTTCTTCGCCGCGGCCGTTGCCTTCTTGGCGGTGGTCTTCTTGGCCGCGGCCTTCTTGACCGTGGCGGCGGCACCACCGGTGAGGCTGCCCTTGGGCGCCTTCTTGACGGCGACCTCGCCACCGCGCGGGAGCTTCTTCGAGCCGCTGACCAGGTCCTTGAAGCCCTGGCCCGCGCGGAAGCGCGGCACGGAGGTCTTCTTGACCCGAACCCGCTCGCCCGTCTGGGGGTTGCGGGCGTAACGGGCGGGGCGGTCGACCTTCTCGAACGAGCCGAAGCCGGTGACCGAGACCCGGTCCCCGGCGACGGTCGCGCGGACGATGGCGTCCAGGACCGCGTCGACAGCGTCGGCGGCCTGCTGGCGGCCGCCCACCTTGTCGGCAATCGCTTCTACGAGCTGCGCCTTGTTCACGTCTTCCCCTTCGGAGACATCGCCAGAACGAAAGTGTTCAAGCTTTTTCGCACGTTAGGCAGATATATACCGCAAATCAAACACGAAACGGGCTAATCACCCGTGCGCCGCAACCGACTCGGTTGTTCCGGACTTGTTCAGCGTTCCTCTTCGGGGAATCGCCCCTGGTCGAGGTCCGCCGTGAACCGCTCCAGACGCCTTGTCGCATCGGCGAGATCGTGCTTGGCCGCGGCCGTAATGACCAGCAGCTTCCGGGTCAGCGCCATCCGTACGCCCTCCGGGACTTGCAGTGCGCGCACTCTTGCGTGCGCTTCCTTCAGTCGGTCCGCGACTGCCGCATAGAGCTCGAGTTGGCCGTCGTGTCCCATGCACAGATTGTGCCATCTGGGGCGAGTTGTCGCCTGCGCAGGGTGCAACTGCCGCCCCGAACAGCCTCGTCGGCCCCTGCGGAAGTCACGGCTACAGGACTCGCGTACCCCGACAACATCCCCTCTAACGTGGGGAGTTGGGGACGGCCCCGGCCCCGCACGGGGCCGTTCGGGTGCAGACACAGCTGTACCCCCGATCGGGCTGATCGGGGGTACAGAGGGCGATGTCGCGTGGCCGAAACTCGACCCGTCGCGACCCCTGAGGGATCAGAGCTGGAGGGTGCGCGGCTTGTAGGAGGGCCGCTTTGCTTCGTACGTGGAGATGTCGGCCTCGTTCTGGAGGGTGATGGAGATGTCGTCCAGCCCGTTCAGCAGCCGCCAGCGGGAGTTCTCGTCCAGCTCGAACGAGGCGGTCACACCCTCGGCGCGCACCTCGCGCCTCTCCAGGTCGACCGTGATCTCGGCCTGCGGGTCCCGCTCCGTGAGCTCCCACAGCGCGTCCACGATCTTCTGCTCCAGAACCACCGTGAGCAGGCCGTTCTTGAGCGAGTTGCCGCGGAAGATGTCGGCGAAGCGGGAGGAGATCACGGCCTTGAAGCCGTAGTTCTGCAGCGCCCAGACGGCGTGCTCGCGGGAGGAGCCGGTGCCGAAGTCGGGGCCGGCGACCAGGACGGTCGCACCCTGCCGCTCGGGCCGGTTGAGGACGAAGGTCTCGTCCTTGCGCCAGGCCTCGAACAGCCCGTCCTCGAACCCGTCCCGCGTCACCTTCTTGAGCCAGTGAGCAGGGATGATCTGGTCGGTGTCGACGTTGCTGCGGCGCAGCGGGACGGCCCGGCCGGTGTGCGTGGTGAATGCTTCCATGACTCTCAGCGACTCTCAGACTGCGGCGGGCACGGGGACGTCGGACAGGTCGGCGGGCGAGGCCAGGTGGCCCAGTACGGCGGTCGCGGCGGCGACCTGCGGCGACACCAGGTGCGTGCGGCCGCCCTTGCCCTGCCTGCCCTCGAAGTTGCGGTTGGAGGTGGACGCGGAGCGCTCACCGGGGGCCAGCTGGTCCGGGTTCATGCCCAGACACATCGAGCAGCCCGCGTGCCGCCATTCGGCGCCGGCCTCCTTGAAGACGACGTCCAGACCCTCGGAGACGGCCTGCAGACCGACCCGCGCGGAGCCGGGAACGACCAGCATCCGTACGCCGTCGGCGACTTTGCGGTCCTTGACGATCGCGGCGGCGGCGCGCAGGTCCTCGATACGGCCGTTGGTGCACGAGCCTACGAAGACGGTGTCCACCTTGATGGACCGCAGCGGCTGTCCGGCATCCAACCCCATGTATTCCAGGGCCTTTTCGGCGGCCAGGCGCTCCGAAGCGTCTTCGTACGAAGCAGGGTCGGGGACCGCGGACGAAAGCGGCGCGCCCTGGCCGGGGTTGGTGCCCCAGGTGACGAACGGCGACAGTTCACCGGCGTTGATGACGACCTCGGCGTCGAACTCTGCGTCCTCGTCCGTCTTCAGCGTCTTCCAGTACGCGACGGCGGCGTCCCAGTCCTCGCCCTCGGGGGCGTGCGGGCGGCCCTTGAGGTACTCGAAGGTCGTCTCGTCGGGGGCGATCATGCCCGCCCGGGCGCCGGCCTCGATCGACATGTTGCAGATGGTCATCCGGGCCTCCATCGAGAGCTTCTCGATGGCGGAGCCGCGGTACTCCAGGATGTAGCCCTGGCCGCCGCCCGTGCCGATCCTGGCGATGATCGCCAGGATCAGGTCCTTGGCCGTGACGCCCTCGGGCAGCTCGCCCTCGACGGTGATGGCCATGGTCTTGGGGCGGGCCAGCGGCAGCGTCTGGGTGGCCAGCACGTGCTCGACCTGGGAGGTGCCGATGCCGAACGCGAGCGCGCCGAACGCGCCGTGCGTGGAGGTGTGCGAGTCACCGCAGACGACCGTCGTACCGGGCTGGGTCAGACCCAGCTGCGGGCCGACGACGTGCACGACGCCCTGCTCGACGTCGCCCAGCGGGTGCAGGCGCACACCGAAGTCGGCACAGTTCTTGCGCAGCGTCTCCAGCTGGGCGCGCGAGACCGGGTCCGCGATCGGCTTGTCGATGTCGAGGGTCGGGGTGTTGTGGTCCTCGGTGGCGATGGTGAGGTCGAGGCGGCGCACCGGCCGGCCGTTCTGACGCAGACCGTCGAAGGCCTGCGGGCTGGTCACCTCGTGCAGCAGGTGCAGATCGATGAAGAGGAGGTCGGGCTCGCCCTCGGCGCGCCGGACGACATGGTCGTCCCAGACCTTCTCCGCGAGTGTCCTACCCATCGCTTTCCCTCCGGCCGGCAAGCGTCCACCGGCCCAACTAGATCTTGAGGAATCGGCTGCCCGCGCCCCGTGCCCGGGCGTCCGCCGCCGGGCCCGTTGGTCCGCGGGCCGCTGTGCCTTCGTGTCTTCCAGAGTGGCGCGTTCCACGGAAAATTGAACTTGCGTTTCACAGAGTGAGACGCAAGTATCGTTTCATGGACAACAGTAGCGGCGTCGGCGTTCTGGACAAGGCAGCCCTTGTCCTGAGCGCCCTGGAGTCCGGTCCGGCCACCCTCGCGGGTCTGGTCGCAGCCACCGGACTGGCACGACCCACGGCCCACCGGCTGGCCGTGGCTCTGGAACACCACCGCATGGTGGCACGTGACATGCAGGGCCGATTCATCCTCGGCCCCCGTCTGGCCGAGCTGGCCGCGGCCGCCGGCGAGGACCGTCTCCTCGCCACGGCGGGCCCGGTGCTCACCCACCTCCGTGACGTCACGGGCGAGAGCGCACAGCTCTACCGCCGCCAGGGCGACATGCGCATCTGCGTCGCCGCGGCGGAACGTCTCTCCGGCCTGCGGGACACGGTCCCGGTCGGCTCGACGCTCACGATGAAGGCGGGCTCCTCGGCCCAGATCCTGATGGCCTGGGAGGAGCCGGAGCGCCTGCACCGGGGCCTGCAGGGCGCCCGCTTCACGGCGACGGCCCTGTCGGGCGTACGGCGCCGGGGCTGGGCCCAGTCCATCGGCGAGCGCGAGCCGGGCGTCGCGTCCGTCTCCGCGCCCGTACGAGGCCCTTCCAACCGCGTGGTGGCCGCCGTGTCCGTCTCCGGCCCCATCGAGCGCCTGACGCGCCACCCGGGCCGTATGCACGCCCAGGCGGTCATCGACGCCGCCGCCCGCCTGTCCGAGGCCCTGCGCCGCTCGGGCTGACCTGCCGGGAACGTCTTCGGGGAGGACCGGCCCCGACGCCGCGGCCGGCCCTCCCCGTCCCCCGCTCCCCCGTCATCCGGCTTCTTCGGCCGCCTTCGCCGACCGGTACGCGAACCGGTCCTTCGCATAGCGGCCCCGCTTCTCGACCGGCACCTGGCCGTGCGCCGCCGCGAGGCCGAAGGCCGGCATGTCGGCGTAGACCGACTCGTAGGACCCCTCGGGGACGACGTAGGCCTCGTGCCAGATCCCCACATGCCCCCGCGCCTTCCCCGCCCGCTCCTTGCGGTTGACGATCCCCCACACCTCGTGGTGGAACATGTCGGGCGAGGTCGCGTACGCGTAGAGCTTCTCCTTGGACTCCCAGTACTGGACGACGTAGTACGTCCGCGGCGAAGCCGTCAGCAGTACGCGCCCCAGCAGCCCCCGGTCGCCGTCCCGCGCGAGCTCCCCCAGCATGCGGAACATCGCCAGCATGACCGGCAGGCACTGGTGCACGGCCCAGAAGTGGTTGACGCGCATGCCGATCAGCAGGACCACCACATCACCTTCGGCGGCCGCGGTGGTGCGGCCCGATACCGGCTTCGCGAACACGGCTGCCCCCTGGCACTCGGATCGGATAGCGGCACTATCCTTCTGAGCGGTGCTTGGATAGTGGCACTTCCCAAGGAGAGGCGCAAGACATGCGGTTGGCGGAGCTGAGCGAGCGCAGCGGGGTGTCCACCGCGACGATCAAGTACTACCTGCGCGAAGGGCTGTTGACGCCCGGCCGTCAGATCAACGCGACCACGGCCGAGTACCACGAGAGCCATCTGCGCCGGCTGCGCCTGGTCCGCGCGATGATCCAGGTCGGCCGGATCCCGGTGGCGACGGTCCGGGAGGTGCTGGGGCACGTCGACGACGATTCCCTGGGCCGCACGATCCGCCTGGGCGCGGCCCTGTGGGCGCTGCCGCCGGTTCCCGAGCCGGACGCGGAGGACGAGTTCGCGCAGGCCGCTCACCGTGAGGCCGAGCAACTCCTCCAGACGCTGGGCTGGTCGAACGCCCAGGCTCTGATCACCATCTCCCCCGCCTTCCGCTCACTGGTGGTGGCGGCGGCCACGCTCCGGCGGCTCGGCTACGACTGGGACCCTGAACTGATCGTGTCGTACGGGCGGTTGATGCACCAGGCGGCCGTCCTCGACCTGGACTTCGTGGAGAGCCGTCCGTCGGAGGCGGAGATGGTCGAGACGGCGGTCGCGGGCGCGATTTTCGTGGAGCCGGTGCTGCAGGCACTGCACCGGCTGGCCCAGGAGGAGGAGTCCGCGCGGAGGTACGGCTTCGAGTAGCCGCGGGCCGGGAACACCGAAGGGCCCCCACCGAAGTGGAGGCCCGTCGATCTGTGTACCCCCGACCGGATTCGAACCGGCGCTACCGCCTTGAGAGGGCGGCGTGCTAGGCCGCTACACAACGGGGGCGAGGATCTTGCGTTGCCGCAGATCCGAGCTGGTCTACCTGGACTCGAACCAAGACTAACTGAACCAGAATCAGTCGTGCTGCCAATTACACCATAGACCAATGTGGTTTAGACCAGTTTGTACCCCCGACCGGATTCGAACCGGCGCTACCGCCTTGAGAGGGCGGCGTGCTAGGCCGCTACACAACGGGGGCCCTAGCGATCCCGAGAAGATCGGAACCAGTACCCCCGACCGGATTCGAACCGGCGCTACTGCCTTGAGAGGGCAGCGTGCTAGGCCGCTACACAACGGGGGCGGGTGCAGATGAGCTCTGCGAGCTGGCCTACCTGGACTCGAACCAAGACTAACTGAACCAGAATCAGTCGTGCTGCCAATTACACCATAGGCCACTGGAACGCAAGCCCCTGAGGGGTTCTTGTTCTAGCTTGCGCCTCCGGTTCCGGCCTTCCGGCCCGCTCCCCGGCGGCGCAGAAGGAACATTACCCGAAGGTGGACGGGGCTCCAAAACGGGTATCCGAGCCGAGGAGCGCGGGGAGTTCGGCGAGGGAGGCGATCCGGCGCGGGCCGGCGGGTGCGCCGGCCCCGGCGTACACACCGTCCCGGTCGATCCACACCGCCAGCAGTCCGGCGTCGGCTGCGCCCCGCCCGTCGATCTCCGGGTGGTCGCCGACGTACGCCACTTGGTGCGGGGCCAGCTCCAAGGCGTCGCAGGCGGCGTGGAAGGCCGCGGCCTCCGGCTTGGAGATGCCGAGTTCCGCGGCGCACAGGATGGCCTCGAAGCGGTCGTGCACGCCGAGCACGCGCAGTTTGCGGTCCTGGACGTGCAGGCTGGAGTTGGACAGCACGGCATGGCGGTGGCTGGCCGCGAGGGCGTCCAGGACGGGCAGGACGTCCGGGAAGAGGGCCCAGGCGGCCTCGTAGTGACGCATGTAACGGCCGAACCAGGCATCGGCCTCGCCGTCGGTCAGCTCCTCCCCCAGGAACACCCGTACGCGATCTCTGCGCTGACCTTCGAAGGTGATCTCCCCGGCGGAGAAGCGCGCCCACTGCTGGTCGGTGATCTCCCGCCAGTGCACGATGGCCCGCTCCGCGGTGCCGTATCCGTCCAGCAGACCTTCGGCCGCGAGGTGCTCCCGCATGCCGACGCGGTCTGCCGAGGTGTAGTCGAAGAGGGTGTCGTCCACGTCCCAGACCACGGCGAGGATGCTCATGATCCGACCGTAACGCGGGGACCGGCGGCACGTCCGGCGGAACGACGAAGGTGCGGCGCCCTGGGCCGGGTGCCGCACCTCACGCAGAAACGGGTTATGCCGCCAGCTTCGCCAGGGCCGCGTCGATGCGGGCCAGCGTCTTCTCCTTGCCCAGGACCTCCAGGGACTCGAAGAGCGGGAGGCCGACCGTGCGGCCGGTGACGGCGACGCGGACGGGGGCCTGGGCCTTGCCGAGCTTGAGGCCGTGCGCCTCACCGGCCGCCAGGACGGCCTCCTTCAGGGACTCGGCAGAGGTCCAGTCGGCCGGTTCGAGCTTCTCGCGGGCCGTGCGCAGGAGCGCGTCCGAGCCCTCCTTCATCGCCTTCGTCCAGGAGGCCTCGTCGAAGACCGGCTCAGACAGGAACAGGAAGTCGACGTTGTCCGTGATCTCCGAGAGGACCTTCAGGCGGGTCTGCGCGTGCGGCGCGATCGCCTGCCACTTGGCCTCGTCGAAGTCCTCCTGCGCCCACGGGGCGAACGGGGCCTGCAGCCACGGCCGGCAGCGCTCCGTGAAGTCCTTCATGTCCAGCAGGCGGATGTGGTCGCCGTTGATCGCCTCGCACTTCTTCAGGTCGAAGCGCGCCGGGTTGGGGTTCACGTCCGCGATGTCGAAGGCCGCGACCATCTCGGCCATCGTGAAGATGTCCTGGTCGGCGGAGAGCGACCAGCCGAGCAGGGAGAGGTAGTTGAGCAGGCCCTCGGGCAGGAAGCCGCGCTCGCGGTAGAGGTTGAGCGACGACTGCGGGTCGCGCTTCGACAGCTTCTTGTTGCCCTCGCCCATCACGTACGGCAGGTGGCCGAAGGCGGGGATCCGCCGGGCGATGCCCAGCTCGGTCAGCGCCTTGTAGAGGGCGATCTGGCGCGGGGTGGAGGAGAGCAGGTCCTCGCCGCGCAGGACGTGGGTGATCTCCATCAGCGCGTCGTCGACCGGGTTCACGAGCGTGTAGAGGGGCGCCCCGTTGGCTCGTACGATCCCGTAGTCCGGGACGTTCTCCGGCGTGAACGTCAGCTCGCCGCGGACCAGGTCCGTGAAGGTGATCGGCTCGTCGGGCATGCGGAAGCGGACGATCGGGGTGCGGCCCTGGGCCTTGAACTCCTCCACCTGCCCGGCGCTCAGGTCACGGCAGTGGCCGTCGTAGCCGGAGGGCTTCCCGGCGGCGCGGGCGGCCTCGCGGCGGGTGTCCAGCTCCTCCTGCGAGCAGTAGCAGCGGTAGGCGTGGCCGGCGGTGAGGAGCTTCTCGGCGACGTCGTTGTAGAGGTCCATGCGCTGCGACTGGCGGTACGGCGCGTGGGGGCCGCCCACCTCGGGGCCCTCGTCCCAGTCGAAGCCGAGCCAGCGCATCGAGTCCAGGAGCTGCCCGTAGGACTCCTCGGAGTCGCGGGCCGCGTCGGTGTCCTCGATGCGGAAGACCAGGGTTCCCTGGTGGTGCCGGGCGAACGCCCAGTTGAACAGGGCGGTGCGCACCAGGCCCACATGGGGGTTGCCGGTGGGCGACGGACAGAAACGGACGCGAACGGGGGAGGCGAGTGCGCTAGCCACGCTTGACAACCTTGTTGGTGAGAGTGCCGATGCCTTCGATGGTGACGGCGACCTCGTCGCCGACCTGGAGCGGGCCGACCCCTGCCGGGGTGCCCGTGAGGATGACGTCTCCGGGGAGCAGCGTCATGGCCTCGGTGATGTCGACGATCAGATCCTCGACGGAGTGGATCATCTCGCTGGTGCGGCCGAGCTGGCGCTGTCCGCCGTTGACCGTGAGCTGGACGGTGAGGTCGGAGGGGTCCAGGTCCGTCTCCACCCAGGGGCCGAGCGGGCAGGAGGTGTCGAAGCCCTTGGCCCGCGCCCACTGCTTCTCGCGCTTCTGGACGTCGCGGGCGGTGATGTCGTTGGCGCAGGTGTAGCCCAGGATCACGTCCTTGACGCGCTCGCGCGGAACCTCGCGGCACATGCGCCCGATGACGACGGCCAGTTCGGCCTCGTGGTGCAGTTCCTCGGAGAAGGAGGGGTACTGGATCTCGTCGCCGGGGCCGATCACCGAGGTGGACGGCTTGAAGAAGGCGAACGGGGCGTCGGGCACCTCGTTGCCGAGTTCCCGGGCGTGCTCGGCGTAGTTGCGGCCGAAGGCCACGACCTTGTTGGGGAGCACCGGCGGCAGCAGCCTGACCTTGCTGAGCGGCACCCTGGTGCCGGAGAGCTCGAAGTCCGCGAACGGGATGCCCTTGATGATGTCGAGGACGAGCTCGTCCGGCCTGTCGCCCTCTACGGCGCCGAAGGCGACGTTCCCGTCGATGGAGAATCTGGCGATGCGCACGGGATCCTTGCGCCCCTCACTGAGTCACTGAGCTGCTGGAGTCTGAGGCCCCAGGCTATCGCTCGGAAGGGCGCGGCGGCCGCCGTGCGGGCTACTGCGCCACGGGTGCCGCGGCCGGGATGTCCATCAGGACGGTGCGCCGGGGGTTGGCGGTCTGCGCCGGGAGGTCGACGGAGTGTTCCTGCTGGTCCGGGGTCTGCAGGTCGGCGGCGTCCTCGAGGTGCACCAGCGTCGTACGCCGCGGGTTGGCTATCGTGCGGAACATCATCGTCGTCTTCACGGTTGTACTCGACCCTGTCGTCGTGCGGGCGCCGGACGGCCCCAAAGGGGGCGAATCCGGCGCGGGTTGGCAGATGCTTGTCTGTTGTAAAGCGTCAGGCTAAACATTCAATTCCCCTCCCCAGCCGCGAAGACCTCAAGATCCGTGTGTGAGTTTGCTCACGAACCTGCAGGCAATCCGGTCAATTCCGACTGGCGATTCACCGTATCGAAACGGACATTCCCCCCTGAAACCATCATTCCAATCCTGATCATGCCGACTGGGACACTTCTCGAGCCATAACAACTCCCGAACGTATGCCCGTTATAGGGGTAATTCTTTTCCACACCGCGTAACTCCGCACTCACATACTGTCACGTAGGTCACGGTTGGGCCCACGGACCTTGTTGGAGATCCGGCACTGTGCTGGAATTCCACGAACCGCCGCAGGATCGAGCCGGCGCGCAGGGGGCGCAAACAGCGCCGAGTGGCGGCGAGAGGGGGAGCCAGCGCCGGTCACTCACGACCACCCGGGGGGCGCATTCAGGGCGCCCTCTATAACGCCGACACCCGCTCTTCCGTTCAACCGGAGGGGCGCCTGGTCCAGAGGTTGCTAGTGCAGGGACGTTTCAAGAGGGATGGCAGTGCTTCGGCGGAGCCGGAGCCGCACGGCGGGACCGACCGCGGTTCCTCGCCCCAGCACGCCCAGAACCCGGGCCAGGCCACGTCCGGCGACGGCGGTGAACGCCCCGGGCGCCCCGGCGCGTCCGCGTCGCCGGGCCCCGCCGCGGCACCCACTCCGCCGGTCAGCCCGCCGAAAAGCTCCACCGGTCCCGGTTCGCGCATAGCCCTGCGCAACTGGCGCATCTCCACGCGTCTGGTGTCGCTGCTCGCGCTCCCGGTGGTCGCGGCCACCTCGCTGGGCGCGCTGCGCATCGGCGACTCCATGGACGACATCCAGCAGCTCGACAACATGAAGCTGCTGACCGAGATGACCAAGGAGGCCACCGAGCTGGCGGCCGCGCTCCAGGAGGAGCGCGACCAGTCGGCCGGTCCGCTGGCGCACGGCTCGAAGGCGACCGACTACACGGTCAAGAGCTACCGGGACAAGACGGACCGGGCGGTCGACAACTTCAACACCGCCGCCGAGGAGATCGACGCCAATGTCAGCAACGGCAACCTCCAGGGCGTCCGTGAGAGCCTGGTGGGCCTGGTCACCGACCTGGGCACCCTCTCCAAGATCCGCAACGGCGCCTACACGGCCAAGGACAACTCCACCCAGACCGTGGAGTCCTACCACCGGCTGATCACCCACCTGCTCGACCTCTCGCAGGACATGGCGGAGGCGACCAGCAACCCGGACATGATCCAGCGCACGCGCGCCCTGGCGGCCTTCTCCTCCGCCAAGGAGTACGCGTCCGTCCAGCGTGCGGTGCTCGCCGCGGCCCTGCCCGCGAACGACACCAGCTTCGGCGACCTGGCCGAGAACGACCGGCTGTACGCGGACTCCGCGCTGGAGAGCCAGGACTCCGAGCTGGCCAGCTTCAAGAGCATCTACGGCGACACGGCCGCCGCCGAACTCCTCAAGCCCATCGAAGAGGGCAACCCGACGATCGAGGCCACCGACACCTACGCCGACCGCGCGCTGAGCTCGGCGACAGGTCTGACGTCCCTGGACAAGCGGTCCTACAAGGACTGGACGGACGACAGCTCGACCAAGATCGAGCAGATGGAGAAGATCGAACACACGCTGCTCGAGGAGATGGAGCAGAAGGCCCGCGAGCTGCGTGCCGTCTCCGAGCGCGAAGCGATCATCTCCGGTGTCCTGATCCTGGTCGTGCTCGGCGTCTCACTGGTCGGTGCCTTCATCGTCGCCCGGTCCATGATCCGCTCGCTGCGCCGCCTCCAGGAGACGGCCACCAAGGTCGCCCAGGACCGTCTGCCCGAGCTGGTCAAGCAGCTGTCCGAGTCCGACCCGCAGGACGTCGACACGTCCGTGGAGTCGGTCGGTGTGCACTCCCGGGACGAGATCGGCCAGGTGGCCGCGGCCTTCGACGACGTGCACCGCGAGGCGGTCCGCCTCGCCGCCGAGCAGGCCCTGCTGCGGGGCAACGTCAACGCGATGTTCACCAACCTCTCGCGCCGCTCCCAGGGTCTTATCCAGCGTCAGCTGTCGCTGATCTCCGAGCTCGAGTCCCGCGAGGCCGACCCGGACCAGCTGTCCTCGCTGTTCAAGCTCGACCACCTCGCGACGCGTATGCGCCGTAACGGTGAGAACCTCCTCGTTCTCGCGGGTGAAGAGCCCGGCCGCCGCTGGACCCGCCCGGTCCCGCTGGTCGACGTGCTCCGCGCCGCCGCGTCCGAGGTGGAGCAGTACGAGCGCATCGAGCTGGCCGCCGTGCCGACCACCGAGGTCGCAGGACGGGTCGTCAACGACCTCGTGCACCTGCTCGCCGAGCTGCTCGAGAACGCGACCTCCTTCTCCTCGCCGCAGACCAAGGTCAAGGTCACCGGTCACGCGCTGCCCGACGGCCGCGTCCTGATCGAGATCCACGACACCGGTATCGGCCTCTCCCCCGAGGACCTCGCGGCGATCAACGAGCGGCTCGCCTCGCCGCCCACCGTGGACGTGTCGGTGTCCCGCCGCATGGGTCTGTTCGTGGTCGGTCGTCTGTCGCAGCGCCACGGCATCCGCATCCAGCTGCGTCCGTCCGACTCCGGTGGTACGACCGCGCTGGTCATGCTGCCCGTCGACGTCGCCCAGGGCGGGAAGAAGCCCGCTCCGGGCAAGCCCGGCCAGGGTGCGCCCTCCGCGGGCGGTCCGGCCGCCGCGCAGGCCGCCGCCGGTGCGGCCGCGGCCCGTCGCCAGACGGGCAACGGCGGTTCTCTCGGTGCCGGTGCGCCGGGCGGCGGTGCCCTCGGCGCCGGTCCCTCCGGTGGCGGCGCCCTCGGTGCGGGCGCTGCCGGCGGTGGCCGGCTCGGAGCCGGCCAGGGGCCGCGGGCCGCGCTGCCCGGCAGTGGCGCGGGCGGCCGCCAGAGTACGCCGGGCGGAGCCCGCGGGCCGCAGGGCCCGGCCACACCCCAGCAGGGCCGTCCGGCTCCGGCAGGCGCCGGCTTCGGTCAGGCACCCGGTGCGCCGCAGGGCATGCACGCCGCCGGTGCGTCGCAGGGCCAGGACATGTTCGGGGGCAGCCGTTCCGTACCTCCGCAGGCACAGAACGCCAACGCCGAGCAGAGCGGCGGCCGCCGTGGCCGCCGGCCGGTGCTGCCGGGACGCGGTGGTCCGCGCGCCGAGCTGCCGGGCGGCAACACTCAGCCCCGCACGCCCAGCTGGAGCGACGAGAACGCGCAGCCCCCGGTGCCGCGCGCCTCGCTCGACACCCCGCGCGGCCACGACGAGCAGGACCCGGCCCAGACCTCCCGGATGCCGCGCATCGACGACCGGAACGGACCGGGCGCGACCGCGGAGATCCCGGCGATCGGGCGCCCCGACGGCCGTCAGGGCCCCGGTGCCCCGTCCGCCACGTCCGCCACATCGGAGTTTCCCCGCCCCGACTACGGCGCTCCGCGTCCCGGTGCGAACGACCCTCAGAACACGGGCCGGTTCGTCCGTCCGGACGTCTTCGGCACACCGGCCGGGCAGCCCGGTCCGTCGTCCACGGGCCAGTTCGCGGCCCCGCAGGCGTACGACAACGGCTCCACCGGCCAGTTCCCGGCTCCCGGCAGCGCGCCCACGGGCCAGTTCGCCACCCCGGGCTACGACAACAGCTCCACGGGCCAGTTCGCCACCCCGGGCTACGACAACAGCTCCACGGGCCAGCACGCCACCCCGGGCTACGACAACAGCTCCACGGGCCAGTTCGCCACCCCGGGCTACGACAACAGCTCCACGGGCCAGCACGCGATGCCAAGCCGGCAGAACCCCGCGGGCCCCGGTCAGTACGAACGTCCGCAGGTCAACGGCACGTACGGCGGCAACGACCTCCCGCGCCCGCCGGTCCCCCCGCGTCCGCAGCAGCAGCCAGCCCGCCACGAGCCCGAGGCGCTGCCGCCGGCGTCGGGCCCCGGCGACGGTCGTACGCCGCTGTACGACACGCTGGAGACGAACTGGTTCCACGGCCAGCAGAGCAACGGCTCCGCGGCCCCGGCCTCCGCTCCGGCCCCGCAGCAGCAGCCGCAGGCTCCCGCTGCCCCCCAGCGTCCCGCAGCCGGCACCTGGCGCAGCTCGCCGAACGACGATCTCGTCCGGCAGGCAGAGCGCGTACGGCAGCCGGCCGCGGGCGGCGTCACCACCTCCGGCCTGCCGCGCCGGGTGCCCCGGGCGAACCTCGTCCCGGGCACGGCTCAGCAGCAACAGCACCAAACCGGTCCGCAGGTCTCGCGTGCGCCTGACGACGTACGCGGCCGGCTGACCAATCTCCGTCGGGGCATCGCGCAGGGTCGTCAGGCCGGCACCGGCCAGACGGGCAGCTTCCCGAGCCCCACTCACCAGCAGGAGCGTTAGTTGAGCCCCATGAGCCAGGCGGCACAGAACCTCAACTGGTTGATCACCAACTTCGTGGACAACACCCCCGGGGTGTCCCACACCGTCGTCGTGTCCGCCGACGGTCTGCTGCTGGCGATGTCGGAGGGCTTCCCCCGCGATCGTGCGGACCAGCTCGCGGCCGTCGCGTCGGGACTCACCTCGCTGACCGCCGGGGCATCCCGGATCTTCGAGGGGGGCACCGTGGCACAGACGGTCGTCGAGATGGAGCGGGGGTTCCTCTTCCTGATGTCCGTTTCCGACGGCTCGTCGCTGGCCGTGCTCGCTCACCCCGAGTGCGACATCGGCCTCGTCGGCTACGAGATGGCGCTCCTGGTCGACCGCGCGGGCGCGGTGCTCACGCCCGACCTGCGCGCCGAACTCCAGGGCAGTCTGCTTCACTGATCGGCCCCGGCACCACCCGTCTCACCAAACCACCGTCCGGCCGCCACAATCCCCCCACCGGCCCTGTCAGACGGCACGACTGACCGACCTGCTGTCCCGTCCGGAGGATTCATGACCCCGCCCACCGCCTCTCATGATCCGTACGCGGAGCCGTACGAGGATGAGGGCGACCAGCCGCTGGTACGTCCGTATGCGATGACCGGCGGCCGGACCCGGCCGCGCTACCAGCTCGCCATCGAGGCGCTGATCAGCACCACGGCCGATCCGGCAGCGCTCATGGGGCTGCTCCCGGAGCACCAGCGCATCTGCCACCTGTGCCGTGAGGTCAAGTCGGTCGCCGAGGTGTCGGCCCTGCTGGCCATGCCGCTCGGTGTGGCCCGCATCCTCGTCGCGGACCTCGCTGAGGCAGGCCTCGTCGCCATTCACCAGCCGGGCGGCGACGAGAGCACCGGCGCTCCGGACGTGACACTGCTCGAAAGGGTGCTCAGTGGACTTCGCAAGCTCTGACGGAGGCCGGGCGACGACCTCCGCGAAGATCGTGGTGGCCGGTGGCTTCGGCGTCGGCAAGACCACGTTCGTGGGCGCCGTCTCCGAGATCAACCCGCTGCGCACCGAGGCCGTCATGACGTCCGCGAGCGCGGGCATCGACGACCTGACCCACACCGGGGACAAGACCACCACCACGGTGGCCATGGACTTCGGCCGCATCACACTCGACCAGGACCTGATCCTCTACCTGTTCGGCACGCCGGGTCAGGACCGCTTCTGGTTCATGTGGGACGACCTGGTGCGGGGCGCGATCGGCGCGGTGGTCCTGGTGGACACCCGGCGCCTGGCGGACTGCTTCCCGGCGGTGGACTACTTCGAGAACAGCGGCCTGCCGTTCGTCGTCGCGCTCAACGGCTTCGACGGACACCAGCCGTACGCTCCGGAGGAGGTGCGCGAGGCGCTGCAGATCGGGCCGGACACGCCGATCATCACGACCGACGCCCGTCACCGCTCGGATGCCAAGAGTGCGCTGATCACGCTGGTGGAACACGCCCTGATGGCACGGCTGCGGTAGCACCCAAATCCGTAGTGGCGTACGGCAGTTGTCGTAGATGTACCGGAGCCGGCCGTGTCATTGACACGGCCGGCCACGGTGTTCATAACGTTTCGGCAGAGGAATCGGGTGGTACGGCCACGCGTCGCGGTCACTCGGTCTCGCTGCGCGCACAAAGGCCCCGTCTTTTGACGGGGCTCGCTCTTTATGACCGATTTATCTGGGGCTCACATCACACGGATCTTCACCTTCCACTGTTTGGTGGTGCGCAGGCCGACGTGCTGGAATGCCTGAACTGCCCAATAGTCAAAGACGTACTCATCAGTCGATGACAAGCGGGCTCTGAGACACAGCGGCACAACGTAGGTGCCGACCGCCGAGAGGTTGTTGGTCGAGTGAGGCGAAGCAAGAACGGTCCCGTGCCGTCGGCCCGGGGCAACTTCACCCCGCCGCCGCGCGGAGCGGCGCCCGCCCCTGTGCCCGGTCCGGATCCGACGGCGGCCCCCGCTCCGAGCGGCGGCCGTCTCTCCCCGCGCAACTGGCGTGTGCCGACCCGGCTGAACGCGATCCTGCTCATACCCGTGCTGGTCGGCCTCATCATGGGCGGCTTCCAGGTGAAGGGCTCGATCGACACCTGGCAGGAGGCGGAGGACGCGGAGAGCACCGCACGTCTGGTGCGGGCCTCGCTGACCTACGCGGACGCCCTCTACAACGAGCGTGACGTCAGCGCCGCCCCGCTGCTGCTGGACAAGAACAAGGCCACCGTCACGGACGCCCGCAGACTGACGGACGACGCCGCCGACGCCTTCGACCAGGCCGCGCAGGACATGCCGCAGACGGCCGGCCTCGAGCGCCGCCTTGAGCTGTTCCGCGTCGAGGAGCCCAAGCTCCAGACGCTGCGCAAGGGCGCCTACGTATCCCCCCAGCTCACCGGCGTGCAGACCGAAGAGGGCTACACCAAGATCGCACACCCCCTGATGGAGTTCGCCAACGAGCTCGGTCTGGGCACCGGAAACATCACGAGCTACGGCCGTACGGTCTACGCGATCTCGCTCACCAAGGCGGCGCTGTCGCTGGAGCGCTCCATCGGCATGCACCTGCTGGTCAAGCCCGGCCCCGGCACGGGCAGCTTCGCCAGCCAGAAGGTCGCCCTCTCCTCCTACGCCTACCTGGAGGGCATCGCCGTCGAGGAGTACATCGGCGGTGGCACCGAGGCCGACGCGCAGGCCCTCGAGGACGCCAAGGCGAAGATCAGGTCCGACGGTGCGGCAATGGCCCGGCAGGCCGGAGCCAAGGACCCGGACTACGTGCCTCCGCCGTCCAACCCCACCAAGATGGTCGCGGCCGTCGCGACGCTGAAGTCCATGGACCCCAGCGACCGCCAGACGCTCGCCCAGGGCGGCATCACCGCTGACAACTGGTGGGCGGTCAACACCCTCAAGTACAACGCGTACCGCCAGATCGAGTCGGACCTGGCCGACAAGGCGGTGAACGAGGCGTCCGGCATCGCCGACGACGCCAAGCAGTCCGCGTTCATCACCGGTGCCGCCGTCGTGGTCGCCCTGCTCGCCGCGTTCATCCTGGCCGGCATGGTGGCCCGCCAGATGAGCCGGTCGATGCGCCAGCTGCGCAACGCCGCCTTCGGCATCGCCGAGCAGCGTCTGCCGATGCTGGTCGACCAGCTCTCGCGCACCGACCCGGGCCGCGTGGACACCCGTGTGCAGCCCATCCCGATCAACACCAGGGACGAGATCGGCGAGGTCGCCCGGGCCTTCGACCAGGTCCACCGCGAGGCCGTCCGGCTCGCGGCCGAGCAGGCCCTGCTGCGGGGCAACATCAACGCGATCTTCACCAACCTCTCGCGCCGCAACCAGTCGCTGATCGAGGGCCAGCTGACCCTGATCACCGACCTGGAGAACAACGAGGCCGACCCGGACCAGCTGGAGAACCTCTTCCGCCTGGACCACCTGGCGACCCGTATGCGCCGCAACGGCGAGAACCTTCTCGTTCTCGCCGGCGAGGAGCCCGGCCGCCGCTGGGACCAGCCGGTCCCGCTGGTCGACGTCCTGCGCGCCGCCTCCTCCGAGGTGGAGCAGTACGAGCGCATCGAGCTGTCGGGCGTCCCGGAGGCCGAGATCCACGGCCGCGCCGTGACCGACCTCGTGCACCTGCTGGCCGAGCTCCTGGAGAACGCCACCACGTTCTCCTCGCCGCAGACCAAGGTCCGCGTGACCGCGACGCGTCTGCCCGACGGCCGGATCATGATCGAGATCCATGACAAGGGCATCGGCCTCACGGCCGAGGACTTCGCGGACATCAACCACAAGCTGGCCAACCCGCCGACCGTGGACGCCGCGATCTCCCAGCGCATGGGCCTGTTCGTGGTCGGCCGCCTGTCCGACCGGCACGGCATCCGCGTCCAGCTGCGCCCCTCGGGCGAGCAGGCGGGTACCACCTCGCTGGTCATGCTGCCCGACGCGATCACCCACGGCGGTGGCGGCGAGCAGCAGCCGGAGCGCGACGAGTTCACGGTCTCGCAGATCATCCCGGAGCAGAGCTACCAGGGCGAGGACTTCAACAACGGCCTGCCGATGCGTACCGCCGCGGAGCTCGGCTTCGACGACAGCCGCTACACCGAGGTTCCGGACGACATCCGGGATCTGGATCCCGTGGGCCGCTCCCTGATGCGTGAGGAGCGCCGTGCGGCCCTGGAGGCACAGACCAACGGTCTGCCCGAGGGCGAGCAGGCTCCCGGGGCCCCGGCGTACGCCGACGGCTTCGACGCGCAGCCCGGCTACGGCAACGGCAGCGGCGGCTACCAGGAACAGCCCGCCGGGTACGACCGCCAGCACACGTACGAGAAGCAGCAGGCGCCGTACGAGGAGCCGCAGCGGACCGCGTACGACGAGCAGACGCAGCCGTCGTACGACGAGCCGTACTACGCGCCGAACGTCGGCATGCCGCAGCACGACGGCTTCTCGTCCGGCGGCGGCTACCCGGAGCCCACGTATGAGGAGCCGGTCCAGGACGAGCACGCGGCCGTCCACGCCACCGCCCCGGAGTCGTACACGGGCTTCGAAGAGCAGCCCTACCAGGACGACTGGCCCCAGCAGGACAGCTACCGGAACGGCTACCCGGACCATTACGCTCCGGAAACGGAACCCGCTCAGGCCGCTGACGGGAGTGAGCGGGACCGCGTAGGCTTCGAACGGCCGGAACCGGCATCCTCCACCGCCCACGAGCTGACGGACGCCGGGCTTCCGCGCCGCGGATCCGCCGCGAGCGGCACCAGCGGTGCACGGCCCTCGGTCCAGGAGCAGCCGGCCTCCGCGCCGGAGAAGAACGGCAGCGGCGACTGGCGCTCGGCGAACGACGAGCGCTGGCAGCAGGCTTCTCAGCTCCGCAAGCCCAAGGCCGGCGGGGTGACCTCCTCCGGCCTGCCGCGGCGGGTGCCCAAGGCCAACCTGGTCGAGGGAGCCGCCGAAAATACCCCCCAGGGTGGCCCACAGGTCTCCCGCGCTCCCGAGGACGTCCGGGGCAGGCTGAGCAACCTGCGCCGCGGTGTCCAGCGGGGACGCAACGCAGGCAGTGAAACGAACGGCCAGGCCACTGGGAATCAACACAGTGGTCCTGACAGCACCTACAACCAGGAGCGTTAGTGTGAGCCCGATGAGCCAGGCGGCACAGAACCTGAACTGGTTGATCACCAACTTCGTGGACAACACCCCCGGGGTGTCCCACACGGTGGTGGTCTCCGCCGACGGACTCCTTCTGGCGATGTCCGAAGGCTTTCCGCGCGACCGCGCCGACCAGCTCGCGGCCGTCGCCTCCGGTCTGACGTCTCTGACGGCAGGCGCCTCCCGCATCTTCGAGGGCGGCAGCGTGAACCAGACGGTTGTGGAGATGGAGCGGGGATTCCTCTTCATCATGTCCATCTCCGACGGTTCGTCGCTCGCGGTGCTCGCGCACCCGGAGGCGGACATCGGCCTCATTGGGTACGAGATGGCACTTCTGGTGGACCGTGCCGGTACGGTCCTCACGCCGGATCTGCGTGCGGAGCTCCAGGGGAGCCTGCTCAACTAGCAGCCAGACGGTGCGTATTGGCGTCCCGGGGCCGTAAGGTTTCGGGACGCGGCATCACAGTGATGGGTGCCCGGCACAGTCGGAGGAGGAGAGAAAGTGGCAACACCCCCAGGCGGTTCACCCTCGGGCAATTGGTCGTACCGACCTGGCCAGGGCCAGGGCCAGGGCGACGGTTCCCAGAACCCGAACCGTTACAACTTCCCCTCCGCACCGAGCCGGCACCGGCAGCAGCCGTACGTACCCCAGGGCCCCGGCCCCTCGCCGTACGACCAGCCGCCGGCGCCGCGCATCCAGCCCGTGCAGCCGCAACGCCGCGCCCCCGAACCGGCGCCCGCCGGTTCGTCGAACAACCCCCTGGTGCGCCCGTACGCCATGACGGGCGGCCGTACCAGGCCGCGGTACCAGCTCGCCATCGAGGCGCTGGTGCACACCACCGCGCAGCCGCACCAGATGCAGGGCCAGCTGCCCGAGCATCAGCGGATCTGCAACCTCTGCCGGGAGATCAAGTCGGTGGCCGAGATCTCGGCCCTCCTGACGATCCCTCTCGGCGTGGCCAGGATCCTCGTCGCCGACTTGGCGGAGGCGGGCCTGGTCGCCATCCATCAGCCCGGCGGCGACGAGAACGCCGGCGGCCAGCCAGACGTGACACTGCTCGAAAGGGTGCTCAGTGGACTTCGCAAGCTCTAGCGGCGGTCCTTCCCGCTCCACCACCTCCGCGAAGATCGTGGTGGCGGGCGGCTTCGGCGTGGGCAAGACCACGTTCGTCGGCGCCGTCTCGGAGATCAACCCGCTGCGCACGGAGGCCGTCATGACGTCTGCTTCGGCGGGCATCGACGACCTCACCCACACCGGAGACAAGACGACCACCACGGTCGCCATGGACTTCGGCCGTATCACCCTGGACCAGGACCTGATCCTTTACCTGTTCGGCACGCCCGGCCAGGACCGCTTCTGGTTCATGTGGGACGACCTGGTACGCGGCGCGATCGGCGCCATCGTCCTCGTCGACACCCGCCGCCTGGCCGACTGCTTTCCCGCGGTCGACTACTTCGAGAACAGCGGCCTGCCGTTCGTCATCGCCCTCAACGGCTTCGACGGCCAGCAGCCGTACAACCCGGACGAGGTCCGGGAGGCGCTGCAGATCGGACCCGACACCCCGATCATCACGACGGACGCACGGCATCGGGCTGACGCCAAGTCGGCGCTGATCACGTTGGTCGAGCACGCGCTGATGGCGCGGCTGCGGTAGCCGGAGCGCGGCCGCTGGCCTGCCCCGGACGGTTGTCGGCCGTCTGCGGGCAGTCGGTGGCAGGTCGCGCCCACACGGCGGAGCCGCATGTCGACACAGCCCCGCGCCCCGTCAGGAGCGCGCCAAGAAGGGCCCCTCCTGAGAGGAGGGGCCCTTCTTCGTCGTGCCGGCTCAGTGCCAGCTGTGCGGGGCGCGGAAGCCCGGCTCGCGTTCCAGACGGCGCCAGCCCGCCTTGAGGCGGCCCCGGCGCACCGGGGTCGACGGGGCGGCGGCTGCGCGGGCCAGCAGGACGGCCGTGATGGCGGCGACTTCCTCGGGCTCGGCGTGGCCCTTCTCGACGCGGATGTCAGGAGTGCTCATAGGTCTCAGTCTCCGTGGATGAGGTTTCCGCGGGGGAACCGGTGGGTTACCGCGGATCCGCTGGATTACTGCGGGGGGTTGCCGTGCTTGCGGGAGGGCAGGTCGGCGTGCTTGGTGTGCAGCATCGCCAGCGACTGGATCAGGACCTCGCGGGTCTCCGCGGGGTCGATCACGTCGTCCACCAGGCCGCGCTCGGCCGCGTAGTACGGATGCATGAGTTCGGACTTGTACTCCTTGACCATGCGGGCCCGCATGGCCTCGGGGTCCTCGGCCTCGGCGATCTGGCGGCGGAAGATGACGTTGGCGGCGCCCTCCGCGCCCATCACCGCGATCTCGTTCGTCGGCCAGGCATACGTCAGGTCCGCACCGATGGACTGGCTGTCCATGACGATGTAGGCACCTCCGTACGCCTTGCGCAGGATCAGCGAGATCCGCGGAACGGTCGCGTTGCAGTAGGCGTAGAGGAGCTTCGCGCCGTGGCGGATGATTCCACCGTGCTCCTGGTCGACGCCCGGGAGGAAGCCGGGTACGTCCAGAAGGGTGATGATCGGGATGTTGAACGCGTCGCACATCTGGACGAAGCGCGCGGCCTTCTCCGAGGCCTCGATGTCCAGGACCCCGGCCAGCGTCTGCGGCTGATTGGCGACGATGCCGACCACCTGGCCGTCCAGGCGGCCCAGCGCGCAGATGATGTTGCGGGCCCAGCGCTCGTGGACTTCGAGGTAGTCGCCGTCGTCGACGATCTCCTCGATGACCTTGGCCATGTCATACGGGCGGTTGCCGTCCGCCGGGACCAGGTCGAGCAGGACGTCCGAGCGCCGGTCCGCGGCGTCGGTGGGCTCCACGCGCGGCGGGTTCTCCCGGTTGTTCTGCGGGAGCATCGACAGGAGGTAGCGCACCTCGGCGATGCACGTCTCCTCGTCGTCGTACGCGAAGTGGCACACGCCGGAGGTCTCGGCGTGCACGTCGGCGCCGCCGAGGCCGTTCTGGGTGATCTCCTCGCCGGTGACGGCCTTGACCACGTCCGGGCCGGTGATGAACATCTGCGAGGTCTCGCGGACCATGAAGACGAAGTCCGTCAGGGCGGGGCTGTAGGCCGCGCCGCCCGCGCACGGGCCGAGCATCACGCTGATCTGCGGGATGACCCCGGACGCCTTGGTGTTGCGCTGGAAGATGCCGCCGTAGCCTGCGAGGGCCGAGACGCCTTCCTGGATACGGGCGCCCGCACCGTCGTTCAGGGACACCAGGGGCGCCCCCGCCGCGATGGCCATGTCCATGATCTTGTGGATCTTCGTGGCGTGGGCCTCGCCCAGCGCGCCGCCGAAGATGCGGAAGTCATGGGCGTAGACGAAGACCGTACGGCCCTCCACCGTGCCCCACCCGGTGATGACACCGTCGGTGTGCGGCTTCTTGGCCTCCAGGCCGAAGCCGGTCGCCCGGTGCCGGCGCAGCTGCTCGACCTCCCGGAAGGTGCCCGGGTCAAGCAGCAGCTCGATCCGCTCCCGTGCGGTCAGCTTGCCCTTGGCGTGCTGCGCGGCGGTCGCCTTCTCGCTCGGCCCGGCCAGCGCCTGCGCACGGATCTCGTGCAGCTCGGCCACACGCCCGCGCGCGTCCGTCGGCTCGACCGCCGGCTCTACCGACGGCTCACCCGTCGACTCGCTCGTCGCTTCACCCGGCGCCTCTTCCAAAACGGTCATGTAGTGACCTTACGAAGTGCAGCAAGGAAAGCGAGCCGTTGACTCCGTACAGTCTCCGGCCCGTTTTCCTGGTACCACTGAACAGAACCTCAGCGATATGCAGCCGTTCCGACTGCTCAGAGGGCGTCTTGCTTGTAGAGGTCACACAAAGGCGTCAGCCTGGAGCCGGCTCACATTCATGGGTGGCAGTGCCCTCCCCGGAGTGACAGGGAGGCGCAGTCGGCGCACCGCCGACCCGATCCCCGGGCGGCTCGCTCACGCAAAGCGTAGCGGTACGGCCCACGAGCGTCTTCGCCGGCAGGAGGCTCGATCCGCACTCAGGAAGTACGACGCGTCCAGCCCCTTGCGCTGACCGGTGATCCAGCCGGGGCACAGGGCGGCGTCTTTGACCCCGCCGGCGGTGACGGAGTCCGGGCACGACCCGGCCGGAAACCGTCCCGGAGGCCGGCCCGGGCGTCGCCTGGCCGAATCGCCCCTCTTGTGTGAGCACGTGCGGCGTTCGCATAATCCAGCAACTGATTTTGACCTGCCCATGCCATTAAATGGCCACCTCTTCACTGACCATTGACATGCGCACGTCATAAGCCAACCCCCCACGGAAGGCATCACGTTGAAGAGACTCCTCACGGCTCTCAAGAGATGCGCGGCCATCGGTGCCGCCGCCCTCGCGATCGCCGGCCTTCAGCCCGTCTCGGCCGCACAGGCCGCCCCGGCGCCCGTCGTCGGCGGAACCCGCGCCGCGCAGGGCGAGTTCCCGTTCATGGTCCGGCTCTCCATGGGCTGCGGCGGCGCGCTCTACACCCAGCAGATCGTGCTCACCGCCGCACACTGCGTGGGCGCCACCGGCAACAACACCAGCATCACCGCCACCGCCGGCGTCGTGGACCTGCAGTCCACCAGCGGCCGGGTGCAGGTCAGGTCCACCAGGGTCTACCGGGCCCCCGGCTACAACGGCAACGGCAAGGACTGGGCGCTCATCAAGCTCGCCCAGCCCATCAACCTGCCGACCCTGAAGATCGCCACCACCACGCAGTACAACACCGGCACCTTCACGGTCGCCGGATGGGGCTCGGCCACCGAGGGCGGCGCCCAGCAGCGCTACCTGCTGAAGGCCACCGTGCCGTTCATCAGTGACGCCGCCTGCCGTTCCTACAGCGGCTACGGCGGCCTCGTCGCGAGCGACGAGATCTGCGCCGGCTACGCGGCGGGCGGGGTCGACACCTGCCAGGGCGACTCGGGCGGTCCCATGTTCCGCCGGGACAACGCGGGCGCGTGGATCCAGGTCGGCATCGTCAGCTGGGGCATAGGCTGCGCCCGGCCCAACGCCCCCGGCGTCTACAGCGAGGTCTCCACCTTCGCCCCCGCCATCGCGTCGGCGGCGTCCACGCTCTGACGCCCACCTCGCCTCGTGACAATCCCGTACGACGTCCACGGGCCCGGCACCGCTCCGCGCCGGGCCCGTGTCCGTTCACACCCCCGTCAGTTCCACTGCGTCAGAATCCGCCCCCGTCGAAGCCCCCTCCGCCGCCGAAGTCCCCTCCGCCGCCCCCGTCGAAGCCGCCGCCGAAGTCACCGGAGCCGAAGTCCGCGCCGGACAGGTCGCCGCCCTCGTAGCCGCCGCCGAAGTCGCCGTAGCCGGAGCCGTAGTCGGCCGCGTAGGCCGGGGTGGCCATCATGCTGCCGAGCAGCGTGCCGACGAGCAGGCCCGGCAGGATGCCGCCGCCGAAGTAGCCGCCCGCCCAGGGGCCGTAGGCCGGGCCGGCGTCCCAGTAGGGGCGGCGGCCGTAGTCGGTGTCGACCTCGCGGATCACGGGGTCGCGGCCGTCGGCCAGGCGGGTTCGGTCGGCCGCGCAGACCGGGACCTCGCGGGGTGCGCCGGTCGGCGGCGTCCAGGTGGCGTCGGCGACCGACGGGCCGTGGCGCGGGTCGAAGAAGCAGGGCGGCCGGCGCTCGGGCAGTGTCCGGCCCTCGCGGCGGGCGGCGAGCTGGGTGAGCGAGAAGCGGCCGTCCTCCAGGGCCTCGGTGACCGCGCGTACGTCCTCGGGTCTGGCGGCCTCGGCCATGTATGTCTTCGCTTGTTCGTAGGAGTCGAGCGCCCGCTCGTAGTCCGCGCGCATGGCGTCGTCGGCGCCCGGTTCCGCCGGGTGGAAGTCGAGGCGGTCCAGCTCCTCGCCGAAGGCGGTGATGTCCTCGTCGACGACGACCCGCAGCCTCTCCAGCGCGGCCCGCTGTTCCCGCTCGTGGCGGCGCCTGTTGCGCCGTACGAGGCTGTAGGCGCCCGCGCCGCCGGCCACCAGCACCGCGCCCGCGGTGATCAGCGCGGTGGTCGACACCCCGCCGCCGGTGCCGGTGGAGCTCCAGGTCGAGGGGGCCGAGCCGCCCATGTTGATGAGGGCACTGTTCGTGAAGTCGGTGAGCTGGGCCTTGGCGTCCTCGCCCCGGACGCTGGTGACGAGGTTCTGCACGGCGGCGGGCGGCAGGACGACGGAGTCGGCTCGGGCGTCGAAGCGGTCGCCGAGGCGGATCGCGTACAGCCCGGTGATGCCGGTGGCGGTGCGCAGCTTCGTGAAGAGGTTCTGCGTCGGGTAGCCGGCCGGCAGCACGGCGATGAAGAGCGGTTTGTCGGCGTCCTTGATCTGCTGCGCGAGGGTGCCGGCGTCCGCGGAGGACAGCTGCTCGCTCGCGGCCGGGTCGACGTAGACAGGGCTCTTGCGGAGCGCTTCGGCGACCGTGGAGACGCTGGTGACGGCGGAGGCGGGCGTGGGGCCCACCGACAGTACGGTCAGGGCCGCGAGCACCAGGGCCAGCAGCAACCCCGGGAGGCTTCGGGTCCGTAGGACGGCCTTCATGGTTCGAAGTTACCCGAAGCATCCCAAAGCAGAACAACAGTGCTGATGGGAGGGGTGCCGGCTCAGCCCTCGGGGGACGCCGCCCGGTAGGCCGCGCCCAGCTTCTCCACGGCGGCCCCGTAACGCCCGGTCAGCAGGAGACGGTCCACGTCGGCGAAGGGGTTCGCCGAGGCCGGCGCGACGCCGGGCCGCCAGGGGACTCCGGCCCCCCGGCCGTCACTCGGCCCGAACGGCCTCGTCCTCAAACGCCGGACGGGCAGATGTGCCGGATTCCTACTCCGCGGGCTCCACTCCCGCCCGCAGCAGCCCGTACGCGTACGCGTCCTCCAGGGCCTGCCACGACGCCGCGATGACGTTGTCCGCGACGCCCACCGTCGACCACTCCCCCGCGCCGTCGGACGTGGAGATCAGGACGCGGGTCGTGGACTGGGTGCCGTGCACGCCCTCCAGGATGCGGACCTTGTAGTCCACCAGGTCGAGCTTGGCGAGCTGCGGGTAGATCTTCTCCAGGGCGACGCGCAGGGCGCGGTCCAGGGCGTTGACCGGGCCGTTGCCCTCCGCCGTGGCGACGATGCGCTCGCTCTTCGCCCACAGCTTGACCGTGGCCTCGTTGGCGTGGCTTCCGTCGGGGCGGTCCTCGACGATCGCGCGCCAGGACTCGACCTCGAAGTACTTCAGCGGCTTGCCCTCGACCTCCGCACGGAGCAGGAGCTCGAAGGACGCGTCCGCCGCCTCGTACGTGTAGCCCTCGAGCTCGCGCTCCTTCACCCGCTCCACGACCCGGCCGACCAGCTCGCGGTCGCCGCCCAGGTCGATGCCGAGTTCCTTGCCCTTGAGCTCCACCGACGCGCGGCCCGCCATGTCGGAGACCAGCATCCGCATGGTGTTGCCGACCTGCTCGGGGTCGATGTGCTGGTAGAGGTCCGGGTCGACCTTGATGGCGGAGGCGTGCAGGCCCGCCTTGTGGGCGAAGGCCGATACGCCGACGTACGGCTGGTGGGTGGAGGGAGTGAGGTTCACGACCTCGGCGACGGCGTGCGAGATGCGCGTCATCTCGCGGAGCTTGCCCTCCGGCAGCACCTTCTTGCCGTACTTCAGCTCCAGCGCCGCGACCACCGGGAAGAGGTTGGCGTTGCCGACCCGCTCGCCGTAGCCGTTCGCCGTGCACTGGACGTGGGTCGCGCCCGCGTCCACAGCGGCCAGCGTGTTCGCGACCGCGCAGCCCGTGTCGTCCTGGGCGTGGATGCCGAGGCGGGCGCCGGTGTCCGCGAGAACCGTCGACACGACTGCCTGGATCTGGGCGGGGAGCATGCCGCCGTTGGTGTCGCAGAGGATCACCACGTCCGCGCCGGCCCGGGACGCCGTACGGACGACGTCCTTCGCATACTCCGGGTTGGCCCGGTAGCCGTCGAAGAAGTGCTCGCAGTCGACGAACACACGGCGGCCCTGCTCCTTGAGGAACGACACCGTGTCGCGGACCATCTCCAGGTTCTCGTCCAGCGTCGTGCGCAGGGCCAGCTCGACGTGCCGGTCGTGGGACTTCGCGACCAGGGTGACCACCGGAGCGCCCGACTCCAGGAGCGCCTTGACCTGGGGGTCCTCCTCCGCCTTCGCACCCGCCCGGCGCGTCGCGCCGAACGCGACCAGCTGGGCGTGCCTGAAGTGGATCTCCTGCTGGGCGCGGGCGAAGAACTCGGTGTCGCGCGGGTTGGCGCCGGGCCAGCCGCCTTCGATGAAGCCCACGCCGAAGTCGTCCAGGTGCCGTGCGATGGCCAGCTTGTCGGCGACGGTGAGGTTGATGCCCTCGCGCTGGGCGCCGTCGCGCAGGGTGGTGTCGAAGACGTGGAACGAGTCGTCGAGCTCGCTGGTTTCCGTCATGGTGTCAAGGCTCCTGTGTTGGATCTCGGTCTGTACCGGAATGACCGGCTCCACCGTCCTCCCGTGATCCCTCGCGCTGCGCTCCCGGCTCGGGGTGGGCCAGAAATGCGAAAAACCCCTCGCGGGTGCGAGAGGTCTGCGCGCGGGTCGAGGACGACGGTGTCCGCCCGTACGTGGTTGTACGTGGCGGTCACTGCGGACCGGCGCGCCTGCTGCCAATAATCATGGCGAACGAGAGCACGGGGGCATTCTGGCACAAGCCGTCCCCGCGTGAACCGACCGTCTCAGGATGCGAACAGCCCGGTGCAGGCCGCCGGCAGGACGAGCACCGTGAGGCTCTGCGGACGCCGCGGCGTGCGCAACGTCCGCGCCCGCCGGCGCAGCCGGGGTACCGGCGACCGTCCGCTCACCCGTACTCCCCCTCCCCCGGCCAAGCGCACTCAAGGGCGCGCGCTCCCCCCGCGGAATCAGTGGATACCCGCGCGGGGAGGCGATGCAGCGTCCAACGGACCGCCGTTCCTCGCCCGGCCGTCGAGGCCGGCAGGACGGGACTCAGCCCAGCCGGTGCATCCAGCCGTGCTTGTCCTCGGCCGTGCCCCGCTGGATGTCCAGCAGTGCCTCGCGCAGTCTGAGGGTGACCTCGCCGGGCTCGCCGCCCGACTGCTGCCACTCGCCGCTGGTGCGCTTGACCGTGCCGACCGGGGTGATGACCGCAGCCGTGCCGCAGGCGAAGACCTCCGTCAGCGTGCCGTTCTCGGAGTCGCGCTGCCACTGCTCGACGGAGACACGGCCCTCCTCGGCCTCGTAACCGAGGTCGGCCGCGACGCTCAGCAGCGAGTCGCGGGTGACGCCCTCCAGAATGGAGCCGGTGAGGGAGGGCGTGATGATCTTGTTGCCGTACACGAAGTAGAGGTTCATGCCGCCGAGTTCCTCGACCCACTTGCGCTCGACCGCGTCGAGGTAGCAGACCTGGGCGCAGCCCTTGGCGGCGGCCTCGGCCTGAGCGAGCAGGGAGGCGGCGTAGTTGCCGCCGGTCTTCGCGTCGCCCATGCCGCCTGGGACGGCGCGGACGTGGTCCTCGGAGACCCAGATGGAGACCGGCTTGACGCCACCGGGGAAGTACGCGCCGGCCGGGGAGGCGATGACCAGGAAGAGGTACTCGTTGGCGGGCTTCACGCCCAGACCGACCTCGGTCGCGATCATGAACGGGCGAAGGTAGAGGGACTCCTCGCCGCCGTGCGCCGGGACCCAGGCCTGGTCCTGCCGCACCAGCGCGTCGCATGCCTCGATGAACGTCTCGACGGGCAGCTCGGGCATACCGAGCCGGCGGGCGGAGGCCTGGAAGCGCCGGGCGTTCTTCTCGGGACGGAAGGTGGCGACCGACCCGTCGGGCTGGCGGTACGCCTTGAGGCCCTCGAAGATCTCCTGTGCGTAGTGCAGGACCATGGTGGCCGGATCGAGGGAGAGCGGGGCGTACGGCACGAGCTGGCCGTCGTGCCAGCCGCGGCCCTCCGTCCACTTGACCGTCACCATGTGGTCGGTGAAGTGGCGGCCGAACCCGGGGTCGGCCAGGATCGCCTCGCGCTCGGCGGCGGAGAGCGGGCTGGCGGAGGGCTTGAGCTCGATCGTCGTGGGCGTCGTCATGAGTGGTAGTCCTTCACCGGTTGTAGTGACGGGCCGCGCTCACGCCCGTACTGCCAGTGGCCAGTGCTAGGACGTCCGAGCATTCCCTCATTCCGCGGCTCCGCGTTCGATTATCGCAAGACGGAGACCGTGGACGAAACGGCGTGAATGCGGTCCAGGGGATGATGGTGGCACCCGGCGGGGACAGGGGGAAGCCGCCGGGTGCGGTGCGACCCGGCGGCTTCGAATGCTTCGAGTGGCCTGGGGGTCCCCCCAAGGCCCTTCAGGCTCTGGGGGAGGGTCAGCCGGCTACTCGTACGGCGAGCGCGTCGCCGATCTCGGAGGTGCTGCGGGCGGGCTTGCCGGTGCGCTCCGCGAGGTCGGCGGAGACGGCGTCCTCGATGCGCGTCGCCTGGGTCTCGTAGCCGAGGTGACGCAGGAGCAGGGCGACGGACAGGACCGTGGCGGTGGGGTCGGCCTTGCCCTGGCCCGCGATGTCCGGGGCCGAGCCGTGGACCGGCTCGAACATGGACGGGAAGTCGCCGCCGGGGTTGATGTTGCCGGAGGCGGCGACGCCGATGCCGCCGGAGACGGCCGCGGCGAGGTCGGTGATGATGTCGCCGAAGAGGTTGTCGGTGACGATCACGTCGAAGCGCTCGGGCTGCGTGACCAGGTAGATGGTCGCCGCGTCCACGTGCATGTACTCGGTGGTGACCTCGGGGAACTCCGCGGCCACCTTGTTGAAGACGTCGGTCCACAGATGACCGGCGAAGGTCAGCACGTTGTTCTTGTGGATCAGCGCGAGCTTCTTGCGCGGGCGGGCCTGCGCACGGGCGAAGGCGTCACGGACCACGCGCTCCACACCGAACGCGGTGTTGACGGAGACCTCGGTGGCGACCTCGTGCTCGGTGCCCTTGCGGATGGTGCCGCCGTTGCCGGTGTACGGGCCCTCGGTGCCCTCGCGGACGACGACGAAGTCGATCTGCGGCTCGCCGGCCAGCGGGGTGGCCACGCCCGGAAGGAGCTTCGAGGGACGCAGGTTGACGTGGTGGTCGAAGGCGAAGCGGAGTTTGAGCAGGAAGCCGCGCTCCAGGACGCCGGACGGCACCGAGGGGTCGCCGATCGCGCCGAGCAGAATGGCGTCGTGCTGCTTGAGGGCGCCGAGGTCGGCGTCGGTGAGGGTCTCACCGGTGGCGTGGTAGCGCCTGGCGCCGAAGTCGTACTCCTGGGTCTCCAGCTTCACATCCTGCGGAAGGACGGCGGAGAGGACCTTCAGGCCTTCGGCCACGACCTCCTGGCCGATGCCGTCACCGGGGATCACTGCGAGATTGATGCTGCGAGACATGTCGGCACCGTACTCCTTGTCCCATGGAATGACATGGGCCGTCCGCGATACGGACAGCCACACGGGTGGAAGGCGGCAGCCCTTCGGCTGCCGTTCACCCGTACGTGGGGCCGGTGTTGGGCTTCGCTGGGAAGTTCACCCGCATGGAGACACCGGACTTCGGCATTCCCCCGCGGCTCGCGCGCCGGATGAGCATGGCGGAGCAGCACGAGTACCTGCGCACGAAGCTGACCCGGCGCCGCACGCTGGTGACCGCGGGCGCGGTGGCGGGCGGGCTGCTGACCGGCTGCGCCGCCGCGGGAGCGAGCGGAACGGCCACCACCGCGGCCTCCGGCTCCCCTCTCGACGAGGTGCACGGCTCCGTCGTCGCGCCCTTCGGCCGCCACCTCGCCTTCGGCGCCGACCCGAAGTCGCAGATGCGGGTCTCCTGGCAGGTGCCGCTCCCGGTGCGGAAGCCGTACGTCCGCATCGGCCTGCGGCCCGACGATCTGGGCCGCAGGATCGAGGCCGAGGTACGGGGCCTGCACACACCCGGGCTGACGGGCGTGCGGCCCGCTCTGCAGCAGTACTACGTGCACGCGGCCCTGGACCGCCTGCGCCCCGGCACGACGTACTACTACGGCGTCGGCCACGAGGGCTTCGACCCGGCCTCGTGGCAGGGCAGGCGGACGATCGCCTCCTTCCGTACGGCGCCCGCGAGCCCGGAGCGGTTCGTGTTCACCGCCTTCGGCGACCAGGGCGTGAGCCGGGCCGCCGCCGCCGCTGACGACGCCCTGATGCGCCAGAAACCGGCCTTCCACCTCCACGCGGGCGACATCTGCTACGCCGACGTGAACGGCCGGGGCAAGAAGTCGGACGGGTACGACCCGGCCTTCTGGGACCTGTTCCTCAAACAGAACGAGCCGGTGGCGAAGTCGGTGCCGTGGATGGTGACGACCGGCAACCACGACATGGAGGCCTGGTACTCGCCGGACGGCTACGGCGGCCAGCTGGCCCGCTTCTCCCTCCCGGACAGCGGCTTCGACCCGCGCTCGGCACCCGGCGCGTACGCGTTCACCTACGGCAACGTCGGCGTCGTCGCGCTGGACGCCAACGACGTCTCGTACGAGATCCCCGCCAACCTCGGGCACACCGACGGCCGGCAGACCAAGTGGCTGGACCAGAAGCTGGGGGAGCTGCGGGCGGACAAGGCGGTCGACTTCGTCGTCGCCTTCTTCCACCACTGCGCGTACTCGACGTCCTCGCACGCCTCCGACGGGGGCGTCCGCGCCGAGTGGGTACCGCTGTTCGCCCGGCACCGGGTGGACCTGGTGATCAACGGGCACAACCACGTCTACGAGCGGACCGACGCCATCAGGCACGGCGGGGTCGGCAGGCCGGTACCCATCGGCGCCACCACGGATCCGACGCGGGACGGGATCGTGTACGTCACGGCGGGCGGGGGCGGCAAGGACCTGTACGGCTTTCCGGCGGGCGTGAAGGAGAGCTACGAAGGGCATGTCACGCGCGGCGAGGCCGTCGAGACCTTCCAGTGGACCAGGTCCCGGGCCACCAGGCCGGAGACCGTGGAGTGGTCGCGGGTGCGCTACCGGGGCTTCTCTTTCCTCTCCGTGGAGGCGGAGAGCGGTACGGCCCCGAGGCTCAGGGTGTCGGCGCTCGCGCAGAGCGGCGAGCGCATCGACTATTTCGAGGTGCGGCGCGGCGGATGAGGCCGCGCCGCACCCCGCGGGTGCGGCTCCCGGCTTGTGCTTTCTACCCGTTTCGGTCCGCGGCTCAGTGACCGGTCGAGCCGCCGTTGTCCCGGCGGTCGAGGGCGCGCTGGAGCGCGGCCGCCGCGTTCTTGCGGTCGGATTCGGTGGTACGGGAGATGCGACGGACTCGACGGCGGGCGGTCGTCTCGGCCATGGGGAATCGACTCCTTCGAATTCCGGAAGGCGAACGGGGATACGAGACGCCGGAAGGGGCGGGGAGCGGTGCCGCAGGGGTTGCCTGCACGGGGCCCGGCTCACGACCGCCATTCGCTTGATCGAGCGAGACGTTCGGCTTCTACAAAACTAGATGAGGACGCCGCTTCTGTCTCCACAATTACTCGGACTTCCTACTATCTGAGACGGTGGATCGGGTCACACCACTCTGACCTGCGCCTTCAGGCCTTCCGGGGAGCGTCGGCACCCCCGTTCGGCCCCGCAGGGTGCCGAAGCGGTGGCGCCGCGCCACGATGGTCGGCAGCGGCCCTGCGTGCCGTTCCCGGTCCGGACTCGGGAGGGAGACCCGATGACCACGGAACATCCCCGCATCCTGGCGATGACCCAGCACCGCTTCGGCGGACCCGAGGTCCTGGAGCCGGAGGAGATGCCGCGTCCCGTTCCCGCCGAGGGCGAGATCCTGCTGCAGGTGCACGCGGCGGGCGTCGGCCCGGCGGACTGGCTGGCGCGTTCGGGAGCGGCCCCGCTGTACGGGGAGCCGCCGTTCACGCCGGGGCAGGACGTGTCCGGTGTGGTGGAGGCGGTCGGCGCGCAAGTGACCCGCCTCCGCCCCGGCGACGCGGTGTTCGGCTTGATCGACGGCGGCGGTCACGCCTCGCACCTCACCGCGCCCGCCGACCACTTCGCCGTCAAGCCGTCCACGCTGACCCACGTCCGCGCGGCCGCCGCCCCGACGGCGGCGCTGACCGCGTGGCAGGCGCTGATCGACCTCGCCGCGGCCGGACCGGGGACGCGCGTGCTGGTCCACGCGGCGGCGGGCGGCAAGGGGCACGTGGCGGTGCAGCTCGCCAAGGCGGAGGGCGCGTACGTCATCGGCACGGCCCACGCCGACCACCACGAGTTCCTGCGGGGCCTCGGCGCCGACGAACTCGTCGACCCGGCGACCACCGACTTCGCCACCGCCGTGCACGACGTCGACGCCGCGCTCGACCTGGTCGGCGGCGACCACGGCCCCCGCACCCTGAACACCCTGCGCCCGAACGGCCTGTTGATCTCAGCGGTCCCCGGCGACCTGGGCTTGTCCCCGGAGGACGTGGAGGCTCGCGGGATGCGCTTCGCGCTGGTCCGGCCGGCGCCCTCGGGAGAACGCCTGACGAAGATCGCCGCTCTTCTCGCCGACGACCGCATCCGCGTCCACATCGAGGCGGCCGTCCCGTTCACGGAGGCGGCCAAGGCGCATGAGCTGGGCGAGACGGGGCTCGGGAAGGGCGGACTGGTCCTGGTGATGGCCTGACTCTCGCCCACACGACTGATCCTCCGCGCGGCACGCGTCGCCGGGTTCCGACAACGGGAACGGTGAGGTCATGAACGACAAGGTCAAGGTAGTCCTCGAAGGCGGACCGGAGGGTCTGCCCGTGCGGATCGTCCCGGTCCCACCCCCGGGAAACGACGTGAAGATCGCGTTCCTGGGCGGCTACGAACACTTCAGGGCGACCCCACGGCAGGCGGACACACCGGAGGGCACTTTGCCCGTCTACGAGTGGTGGGAGCGGACGGAGCTCCCCGGGTAGTTCCGCGCCCGCTCCCGCGCCGGACACCGGCTCACCGCACCGCCGCCGCCACCGCCTCCCGGAACCCCTCCGGGTCCTCGGCCCATGGCAAGTGCCCGGCCTCCGGGAGAACCACCCTGCGTACATGCGGCAGGGCCCGCTCCAGCGAGTCCACCGCCGAGCGCGGCCGGATGTCCCGGGCACCGTCGACGATCAGCACCGGCAGGTCGAGAGCCCGGCACGCGGCGTACAGCTCGGGCGTGCCCCACGTTCGTTTCCGCTCCTCGTCGAGGGCCTTGCCGCACTCGGCGTTGATCCCGAACCAGGGGTCCGCCATGCGCCCGGCGTGCTCCAGGGCCCGCCCGCGGTCCTCGAACTCGACGGACCACTGCAGGACCGCCCGCTCCCGCTCCTCGCCCTCCGTCCGCCACTGACGGTCCGTCAACTTCTGCCAGCGGGCGAGCCGTTGCGGGTGTTCGCCGAGCCGTTCGAGCAAGTTCTCCACGTACGCCGGGTGCCAGTCCGCGTCCGGACCGATGCCGGTCCCGGCCACGTACACCAGCGCGCTCACCCGCTCCGGATGTGCCAGCGCGTAACTCAGTGCGAGCTGCGCACCCCAGGAATGGCCGAGCAGCGCCGTCCGGCCGAGCCCGAAGTGCCGTCGTACGGCGTCCAGATCGGCCACGAACCGCTCGCTCGTCCACGGCCCGGCGCACCGCTCGGACCGCCCGCAGCCGCGCTGGTCCCAGCGGACCACCGTGGCCCGGTCGGCGAGCAGTCCGGACACGTCCGTGAACATGTCCCACAGGCCGGGCCCGCCGTGGCACAGCACCAGCGGCGCACCGCGGCCCGACCGGGAGGCCCACAGACGCAGGCCGTCGTCCGCCGTCACCGTCTCGTTCCGCGTCCCCTTCATGACGGAAGTCTGCCCGGCGGCGGCACGGACGGGGCCGGGAAGCGGCTTCCCGGCCCGCCGTGCGCCCGGGGCGTCAGCCCATGTGCGGGTACGTGTAGTCGGTAGGCGCGACCAGCGTCTCCTTGATGGCGCGGGTCAGGGTCCAGCGCATCAGGTTCTGCGGAGCGCCGGCCTTGTCGTTGGTGCCGGAGGCACGGCCGCCGCCGAAGGGCTGCTGGCCGACGACGGCGCCGGTCGACTTGTCGTTGATGTAGAAGTTGCCGGCCGCGTAGCGGAGCCTGTCCATCGTGTACGCCGCCGCCGCGCGGTCGCCCGCGATCACCGAGCCGGTGAGGGCGTAGTCGGAGACCGACTCCATCTGGGTCAGCATCTCGTCGTAGCTCTCGTCCTCGTAGACGTGCACGGCGAGGATCGGGCCGAAATACTCGGTGGTGAAGACCTCGTTCTCCGGGTCGCCGCACTCGATGACGGTCGGGCGGACGAAGTAGCCGACGGAGTCGTCGCAGGAGCCGCCCGCGACGACCGCGCAGGACGGGTCCGACTTCGCGCGCTCGATGGCCGCCTTGTTCTTGGCGAACGCGCGCTCGTCGATGACCGCGCCGATGAAGTTCGACAGGTCGGTGACGTCACCCATCGTGAGGTGGTCGACCTCGGCCGCGAACTCCTCCTTGAAGCCGGAGTTCCAGAGGGACGCCGGGATGTACGCCCGGGAGGTGGCGGAGCACTTCTGGCCCTGGTACTCGAAGGCACCGCGGGTCAGGGCTGTCTTCAGCACCGCGCGGTCGGCGCTCGGGTGGGCGACGACGAAGTCCTTGCCGCCGGTCTCGCCGACCAGGCGCGGGTAGGAGCGGTACTTCTCGATGTTGGCGCCGACCGTCTTCCACAGGTACTGGAACGTCTTGGTCGAACCGGTGAAGTGGATGCCGGCGAGGTCGCGGTGGACCAGGGCGACCTCGGAGACCTCGATGCCGTCGCCGGTGACGAGGTTGATGACGCCCTTGGGCAGACCGGCCTCCTCCAGGAGCTGCATCAGCAGCACGGCGGCGTGGGTCTGGGTCGGGGACGGCTTCCAGACGACGACGTTGCCCATCAGCGCGGGCGCGGTGGGCAGGTTGCCCGCGATCGCCGTGAAGTTGAAGGGCGTGATCGCGTAGACGAAGCCCTCCAGCGGGCGGTGGTCGAGGCGGTTCCAGACGCCCGGGGAGTTGGCCGGGGGCTGCTCGGCGAGCAGGTCGCGGGCGTACTTGACGTTGAAGCGCCAGAAGTCGACCAGCTCGCAGGGGGTGTCGATCTCGGCCTGCTGGGCGGTCTTGGACTGACCGAGCATGGTGGAGGCCGCCAGGGTCTCGCGCCAGGGGCCGGCCAGCAGTTCGGCGGCGCGCAGGATGATCGCGGCGCGGTCGTCGAAGGACATCGCGCGCCAGGCGGGCGCGGCGGCGAGGGCCGCGTCGATGGCGTCCTGGGCGTCCTGCCGGGTGGCGTTGCGGTACGTGCCGAGCACGGCCTTGTGGTTGTGCGGCTGCACGACCGGGAACTCCTCGCCGCCGCCCAGCCGCTTCTCGCCGCCGATCGTCATCGGGAGGTCGATCGGGTTCTCGGCGAGCTCCTTGAGCCTGGCCTCCAGACGGGCGCGCTCCGGTGAGCCGGGGGCGTAGCCGTGCACCGGCTCGTTGACGGGGGTGGGGACCTGGGTCACAGCGTCCATGGGTTCCGTTGCTCCTTAACTGAGCGGTCGTTTCGGGCTCAGCCCTTGCTGACCATCGAGCGGACGAAGAACTGCAGGTTGGCGGGCTTCTCCGCGAGGCGGCGCATGAAGTAGCCGTACCAGTCGGTGCCGTAGGCGGTGTACACGCGCATGCGGTGGCCTTCGGCGGCCAGTCGCAGGTGCTCGTCGCTGCGGATGCCGTACAGCATCTGGAACTCGTACTCGTCGAGCTTGCGCCCGGCACGCCGGGCGAGCTCTTGGGCGATGGAGATGAGGCGCGGGTCGTGGGACCCGATCATCGGGTACCCCCCGCCCCCCATCAGGACCTTGAGGATGCGGACGTACGCCTTGTCGATCTCGTGCCTCTGCTGGTACGCGACCTCGGCGGGCTCCTTGTACGCGCCCTTCACCAGGCGTACACGGCTGCCGCTCCCGGCGAGGCGGCGGGCGTCGGCGTCGGTGCGGAACAGGTAGGCCTGGATCACGCAGCCGGTCTGCGGGAAGTCCTTCCGCAGTTCCTCGTGGATGGCGAACATCGAGTCGAGGGTGGTGTGGTCCTCGGCGTCGAGTGTGACCGTCGTGCCGATGGCGGCGGCGGCCTCGACGACCGGGCGGACGTTGCCGAGCGCGAGCTCGTGGCCGCCCTGCAGCGCCTGCCCGAACATGGACAGCTTGACCGACATCTCGGCCCTGGTGCCCAGCTCCAGCTCCTTGAGCCGGTCGATGAGCTTCAGGTACGCGTCGCGGGCGGCGGCCGCCTGCCCGGGGCGGGTGATGTCCTCGCCGACGACGTCCATCGTCAGCTCGAGCCCCCGGCCGGTCAGGTCCCGGATGACCGGGACGATGTCGTCGACGGTCTCGCCGGGGATGAACCGGTCGACCACCTGCTTGGTCACCGGGGCCGCCGAGATCAGGCGTCGCATCCGGTCGCTGCGCGACGCGGCGAGTATCACGGGACCCAGCACGGGGCACCTCCACAACAGGAGCGATGAAGGCCGAAACCCCCGGCGAGCGATGCTTCGGGTACGGCACGGAGAACCACCGTGAAACCTAAGGATCCCTCCGATCGTCGGCCATCGACAGCTGTCACGCATCCGTGCCGCAGATCTCAGACAGATGTATGAAGGGTTCCGGGAAATGCGGCAGAATGCCCGCGTGACGTCCGAATTCAAGGGTGACTACCAGGAGCTGGTCGACGAGATCTCCGAGCTGCTCGGCGCCCCCGCCACACTGGAGAACCGGGACTTCGAGCTGATCGCCTTCGGCGCGTACGACAGCGCGGACGACCTGGACGCGGCGGCCCTGGACCCCGTCCGCACCCGCTCGATCCTGACCCGCCGGTCCACGGCGGCCGTCCGGACCTGGTTCGAGGGCTTCGGCATCACACGGGCGACGGGCCCCGTCCGCATCCCTCCCACCCCGGAGGCGGGGGTCTACCGCGGCCGCGTCTGCCTGCCCGCACGCCATCGGGGCGTCGCCCTCGGATACGTCTGGCTGCTGGACGACGACCCGGGCCCCACCGCGCAGCAGCTGACTGCGGCGATGGAGGTGACGGCCCGCATCGGCGCGCTGCTCGCGGACGAGGCCCAGCACGGCGCGGACCTCACCCGTGAGCTGCGGGCGGTCCTCACCGCCGAGCACGACTGGCGGCACGACATGGCGGTCGCCGAGCTCCGCGCCGGCCTCGGCCCCCGCGCCGACGGCGTCCACACAGTGGTCTGCGTGGCTCCCTGGCCCTCGGCCGGCCCCGAGGACGCCCCTTCGGTCCGCACGGTGCCGGGAGCCGCGGCCCTGTGCACGGTCCCGTCGGGGACGACGGCCCAGTCCCTTGCCCTGCTGGTACGACTGCGTTCGGCGGACACCCTGACCCCGGCGGTGTCGGCGGCGACGCGGCTCCTGGAGCGGGCGCACGACAGGACGGCGGCGGGGGTCGCGGACGTGGCCGCCGGCATCGCGGCCGCCCGCCCCGGTCTCGTGGAGCTGGGGACGGCCTGGCGGGAGGCATCGGCGGCGGCACGGGCCGCTCTGTCGGAACCCCGGCTCGGCCCGGTCGCCGAGTGGGCGGCCATCGGCCCGTTCCGCCTGCTCACCGCGCTGCCCCCGGAGATCGTCCACGATGCCGCGGTGCGCCCTCTCCTCTCCCCCGCCCACCGTGAGCTGGCGCATACCGCCGAGGTCTACCTCGACTGCGCGGGCCAGGCCGGCCGCACAGCGGCCGAACTCGGCATCCACCGCCAGACCCTCTACTACCGCCTCTCCCGCGTCGAGCAGCTGACGGGCCTGGACCTGGACGACGGCGAGGACCGGCTGCTGCTGCACATGACCTTGAAAGGTGCGCGACTGTAGGCACGCCCCTGCGTCTGCACGGCGACACGGACCTCGCCGCGCAGCGCGGCCGCCGGGTCACCGGACGGCCGGGTCAGGCGTTCCCGACTCCCGCGATGACGCGCCGCAGGCCTTCGGTGAGCTGCTCGGCACCGGTCGCCGCGCGAAGGCGATCGGCATGTGGTCCGGCGTGATGACGGCCGGCATCGCGCTCGGCTCGGTGATGAGCGGCGTGCTGGTCGAGTACTTCTGGTGGGGCTCCGTCTTCCTGGTCGACCTGCCCGCGATGGTTCTGCTGCTGGTTCTCCGCCCGGCCCTGCTCCCCGAGTCGAAGGACCTTCCTGGACCCGGCCCTTTCGACTGGGTGAGGGGCACAGGAAAACGCCGGACGAGCTGACGTACCAGCCCGTCCGGCGTTTGAGGACGAGGCCCGTTCAGGGCCGACCGCGGGGGCCCGGGGGGCGGCAGCCCCCAGGGCGGTCACCTCAGACCAGGTTCACCGAACGCGCGGAGGTCGCGCCGATCTCCTCGGCCACCTCGGCCAGAACGGTGGGACCAACCGTGTCGTCGACGGTCAGCACAGCCAACGCCTCGCCGCCCGCCGCCGCGCGAGCGACCTGCATGCCGGCGATGTTGATGCCCGCCTCGCCGAAGATGCGGCCCACCGTGCCGACGACGCCCGGACGGTCCTCGTACTTGAGGACGACCATGTGGTCGGCCAGCGCGAGGTCGACGTCGTAGTCGCCGACGGCGACGATCTTCTGCAGGTGCTTCGGGCCGGCCAGCGTGCCGGAGACCGCCACCTCCTCGCCGCTGCCGAGGGTGCCGCGCACGGTGACGACGTTGCGGTGGTCGGCGGACTCCGAGCTGGTGGTCAGCCGCACCTCTACGCCGCGCTCCTGCGCGAAGAGCGGGGCGTTGACGTACGAGACGGTCTCGTCGACGACGTCCTCGAAGACACCCTTGAGGGCGCTGAGCTCCAGCACCTTCACATCGTGCTGGGTGATCTCGCCGTACACCTCGACGTCGAGGCGGACCGCGACCTCGCCCGCGAGGGCGGTGAAGATGCGGCCGAGGCGCTCGGCGAGCGGCAGGCCCGGCTTGACGTCCTCGGCGATGACACCGCCCTGGACGTTCACCGCGTCCGGGACCAGCTCACCGGCGAGGGCGAGGCGCACCGACCTGGCGACGGCGATGCCCGCCTTCTCCTGCGCCTCGTCCGTGGAGGCGCCGAGGTGCGGGGTGCACACGACCTGGTCCAGCTCGAAGAGCGGCGAGTCGGTGCAGGGCTCCTTGGCGTACACGTCGAGGCCGGCGCCCGCGACGCGGCCCTCCTTGAGCGCCGAGTACAGCGCCTCCTCGTCGACGATCCCGCCACGCGCGGCGTTGACGACGCGCACCGACGGCTTGACCTTGTGCAGCGCCTCGTGGCCGATGAGCCCGAGGGTCTCGGGGGTCTTCGGCAGGTGCACGGTGATGAAGTCGGAGACCTCGAGCAGCTCGTCCAGCGACAGGACCTTCACGCCCATCTGCGCGGCCCGGGCAGGCTGGACGTAGGGGTCGTACGCGACGACCTTCATACCGAAGGCCGACATGCGCTGGGCGACGAGCGCGCCGATGCGGCCGAGGCCGACGACACCGAGGGTCTTCTCCGCCAGCTCGACCCCCGTGTACTTGCTGCGCTTCCACTCGCCGTTCTTCAGCGCCGTGTTGGCCTGCGGGATGTGGCGCGCGGTGGCGAGCAGGAGCCCGCAGGCCAGCTCGGCGGCGGTCACGATGTTGGAGGTGGGGGCGTTGACGACCATCACGCCGGCCTTGGTGGCGGCGGAGACGTCGACGTTGTCCAGGCCGACGCCGGCTCGTGCGACGACCTTGAGCTTGTTCGCGGCGGCGATCGCCTCGGCGTCCACCTTGGTGGCGGAGCGGATCAGGATCGCGTCCACTTCGGCGATGGCGGGCAGCAGCTCGGCCCGGTCGGCGCCGTTGCACTGCCGGATCTCGAAGTCCGGGCCAAGCGCGTCGACGGTCGCGGGCGACAGCTCTTCAGCGATGAGTACGACAGGTTTCGAGCTCACGTGAGTCCTCACATGTCCAATGCGGACGGCCGTCCCGACGGCCGCATGCGGTGGAGGGGAGCGGCATCGGGGAAGTGCGGTTGCGGTCGTGCGTCGTTCGGTGCGTGCTCTCGGTTGTGCCGGACGGAGGTCCTCGTAGCGGAGCTACTCGGGCCTTCGGCCGGTGCGGCGAGAGCGCGTGCCGGGGGGCGTGAAGACGTGCCTGCACTTCCTCGGTGTCGCTTAGCCGCGTGGAAGACGCACGACGCTGTGGGCCTGACGCGTTTGTTGTGCAGCAGTGTAGTGGCGCGACGTGAATCGTCTTACGCCTCTACGGAAGGATCACCCGGACGAGGTTGGACGCGGCGGCCAACAACGGTCAGCCCCTTCGGCGATCGAGGAGCGGGGTCCGGGAGCAGAGCCCCGCGGCGGCACCCCGAGGTGCCGCCGCGGTCAGGACTCAGGCCTCTTCGTCGTTGACCCAGCTCATGAGCTTGCGCAGCTCCTTGCCGGTGGTCTCCAGCAGGTGCTCGGAGTCCGCGGTCTTGTACTCGTTGTACTTCTTCAGACCGCCGTGGTACTCCTCCATCCAGTTCCGGGCGAAGGTACCGTCCTGGATCTCGGCGAGGACCTGCTTCATCTCGGCCTTGGTGGCGTCGGTGATGATGCGCGGGCCGGTGACGTAGTCGCCCCACTCCGCGGTCTCGGAGACGGACCAGCGCATCTTCTCCAGGCCGCCCTCGTACATGAGGTCGACGATCAGCTTCAGCTCGTGCAGGCACTCGAAGTACGCGATCTCCGGCTGGTAGCCGGCCTCGGTCAGCGTCTCGAAGCCCGCCTTGACCAGGGCCGCGGTGCCACCGCACAGCACGGCCTGCTCGCCGAACAGGTCGGTCTCGGTCTCCTCGGTGAAGGTCGTCTTGATGACGCCGGCGCGGGTGCCGCCGATTCCCTTCGCGTAGGACAGGGCCAGTGCGAAGGCGCCTCCCGAGGCGTCCTGCTCGACAGCGGCGATGCAGGGAACGCCGCGGCCCTCCTCGTACTGGCGGCGCACCAGGTGGCCCGGGCCCTTCGGGGCGACCATGGCGACGTCGACACCGGCCGGCGGCTTGATGAAGCCGAAGCGGATGTTGAGGCCGTGGCCGAAGAACAGGGCGTCGCCGTCCTTCAGGTTCGGGGCGATGGACTCCTCGTAGACCTGGGCCTGGATCGGGTCCGGGACCAGGATCATGATGACGTCGGCCTCGGCGGCGGCCTCGGCCGGGGTCACCACGCGCAGGCCCTGCTCCTCGGCCTTGGCCTTGGACTTGGAGCCCTCGTGCAGACCCACGCGGACGTCGACACCCGAGTCGCGCAGCGACAGGGCGTGGGCGTGGCCCTGGCTGCCGTAACCGATGACCGCGACCTTGCGGCCCTGGATGATGGACAGGTCGGCGTCGGCGTCGTAGAACAGCTCGGCCACTTTGGGTTCTCTCCTTGAGTGCAGGTGTTGCGTCCCACCGTATGACGGCGGGCGGAAGGGACGTCTCGTGGTCTCGGAATGCGGGCGGCCGGAGCGGGCCGGCCGCCCGGTTTCATCCTTACGCCGATCGGTCGAGCGCGCGCAGCGACCGGTCCGTGATCGAACGGGCACCGCGTCCGATCGCGATCGTGCCGGACTGGACGAGCTCCTTGATGCCGAACGGCTCCAGCATCTTGCGCATGGCCTCCAGCTTGTCGCTGGAGCCGGTGGCCTCGATGGTCACGGCCTCCGGGGAGACGTCGACGGTCTTGGCCCGGAACAGCTGGACGATCTCGATGATCTGCGAGCGCGTCTCGTTGTCCGCACGCACCTTCACCAGAACGAGTTCCCGCTGAACGGCCGAACCCGGCTCCAGCTCGACGATCTTCAGCACGTTGACGAGCTTGTTGAGCTGCTTCGTCACCTGCTCCAGCGGCAGGTCGTCGACGCTCACCACGATGGTGATGCGGGAGATGTCGGTGTGCTCGGTGACACCGACGGCGAGCGAGTCGATGTTGAAGCCGCGGCGGGAGAAGAGGGCGGCGATCCGGGCCAGGATGCCCGGGGTGTTCTCCACCAGGACGGAGAGCGTGTGCTTGGACATTTCTCTTTCGTCTCTCTCGCTCAGTCGTCTTCGTTGTCGCCGAAGTCGGGGCGGACGTCCCGGGCGGCCATGATCTCGTCGTTGGAGGTGCCGGCGGCGACCATCGGCCACACCATCGCGTCCTCGTGGACCACGAAGTCGACGACGACGGGGCGGTCGTTGATGGAGTTCGCCTCTTCGATGACCTTGTCGAGGTCCGCCGGGTCCTCGCAGCGGATGGCGTAGCAGCCCATGGCCTCCGACAGCTTCACGAAGTCGGGGACGCGGGTGCCCCGGGCCTCCGGGTTGACGTCGTGGGGGCCGGAGTGCAGCACGGTGTTGGAGTACCGCTGGTTGTAGAAGAGGGTCTGCCACTGGCGGACCATCCCGAGGGCACCGTTGTTGATGACGGCGACCTTGATCGGGATGTTGTTCAGGGCGCAGGTGGTGAGCTCCTGGTTGGTCATCTGGAAGCAGCCGTCGCCGTCGACCGCCCAGACGGTCTTGTCCGGGGCCCCGGCCTTGGCGCCCATCGCGGCCGGGACCGCGTAGCCCATCGTTCCGGCGCCGCCCGAGTTCAGCCAGGTCGCGGGCTTCTCGTACTCGATGTAGTGCGCGGCCCACATCTGGTGCTGGCCGACACCGGCGGCGAAGATCGTGCCCTCGGGAGCGAGCCGGCCGATGCGCTGGATGACCTGCTGCGGCGACAGCGAGCCGTTCTCGGGCTGCTCGTAGCCCAGCGGATACGTCTCGCGCCAGCGGTTGAGGTCCTTCCACCACGCGCTGTAGTCGCCCTGGTGGCCCTCGCTGTGCTCCTTCTGCACCGCCTGGACCAGGTCGGCGATGACCTCGCGGGCGTCACCGACGATCGGCACGTCGGCGGCGCGGTTCTTGCCGATCTCCGCCGGGTCGATGTCGGCGTGGACGATCTTGGCGTACGGGGCGAAGCTGTCCAGCCTGCCGGTGACACGGTCGTCGAAGCGGGCTCCGAGGGCGACGATCAGGTCGGCCTTCTGCAGCGCGGTGACGGCGGTGACCGCACCGTGCATGCCCGGCATTCCCACGTGCAGCGGGTGGCTGTCGGGGAACGCGCCGAGCGCCATCAGGGTGGTGGTGACGGGCGCTCCGGTGAGTTCGGCGAGGACCTTCAGCTCGGCGGTGGCCTTGGCCTTGAGCACGCCGCCGCCGACGTAGAGGACGGGCCGCTTGGCGGACGTGATCAGCTTGGCGGCCTCGCGGATCTGCTTGGCGTGCGGCTTGGTCACCGGGCGGTAGCCGGGCAGGTCCATGGTGGGCGGCCAGGAGAAGGTCGTCCGCGCCTGGAGGGCGTCCTTGGCGATGTCGACCAGGACCGGGCCCGGGCGGCCGGTGGAGGCGATGTGGAACGCCTGCGCGATCACCCGCGGGATGTCCTCGGCCTCGGTGACAAGGAAGTTGTGCTTGGTGATCGGCATCGTGATGCCGACGATGTCCGCCTCCTGGAAGGCGTCCGTGCCGATCGCCTTCGACGCCACCTGGCCGGTGATCGCGACCAGCGGCACGGAGTCCATGTGCGCGTCGGCGATCGGGGTGACCAGGTTGGTGGCGCCCGGTCCCGAAGTCGCCATGCAGACGCCGACCTTGCCGGTGGCCTGCGCGTAACCGGTGGCCGCGTGGCCGGCGCCCTGCTCGTGCCGGACCAGGATGTGACGCACCTTGGTGGAGTCCATCAGCGGGTCGTACGCCGGAAGGATCGCACCGCCGGGAATGCCGAATACCGTGTCGGCGCCGACCTCCTCGAGAGAGCGGATGAGGGACTGCGCACCCGTGACGTGCTCGGGCGCGGACTGCTGTCCTCCGGATCGGGGCCGCGGCTGCGGATGATGGGCCCCGGTGGCCTGCTCGGTCATCGGCATTCTCTTCTCGATGCTGAGGGTTTTTGCGAAGTTTGTGCGGTGTACGGCTGTTGTACGGCAGGTGCCTGTGCAACAAAAAACCCCTCGTGCCATGAGGCAAGCGAGGGGAGCGCGCCGGGAGTGGTCGCTGGGAGTTCCGGGTTTGTCCGGACGTCACCAGCTTCAGCCGACGCGCTTTCCAAGTACGAGAATTCGGGTGCGCATGGCACTGACCCTCCCCCCGGCACGCACCACGTGTCAAGTGGGTGGGACGGGAGTCTCATTATGTGAGCGCAGGGCACTTCCGCCTCCCAGAACGGCGGGTACACCACTGGTGTACACCCCCGAACCCCCTCCTGCGAAGGCCGGCTCGGCCGGTCCGTGCGGCACCGGACAATGGCCGGAACTCAGTGCCCGGCGCAGCCGGTACTCGTCCAGCGGCCCCGAGAACGCCATGCCCTGACCGTGTGTGCAGCCCATCGCGCGCAGCGCCACGACCTGCTCCGGCAGGTCGACGCCGTCGGCCACCGAGTGCAGTCCGAGATCGGTCGCGATCCGCAGCAGCCCACTGGTGATCTTGTGCAGCCGCGCCGACTCGACGACCCCCTCGACCAGGCTGCGGTCGATTCTCAGCACGTCGACGGGGAGCCTGCGCAGTGCCGTGATGGCCGCGTATCCGCTGCCGAAGCCGTCCAGGGCGATCCGGACGCCGAGCCTGCGCAGGGCGCCCAGGCGGCGTTCCAATTCGTCCAGGGAGACCCGTGGATCGGCGTCGGACAGCTCGATCACCAGGGAGCCGGAGGGCAGACCGTGCCGTGTCAGCAGGGCCTCTACGGAGCCGAGCGGCATCGAGCGGTCCAGCAGCCGACGGGCGCCCATCCGCACGGCCACGGGCACGGCAAGGCCGGTCCCGGCGCGCTCGGCGGCCTGTTCGACGGCTTCCTCCAGCATCCAGCGGTCCAGCTCTGCGGTCTTGTCGCTGTCCTCGGCGACCCGCAGGAACTCGGCGGGCGTGAACAGCACCCCCTGTGAGGACCGCCAGCGTGCCTGGGCCGCGACCGACGTGATCCGGCCGTCTTCCAGACACACCACCGGCTGGTGCAGCAGCGCGAACTCGCCGTCGTGCAGCGCGGCACGCAGACGCGTGGCCAGCTCCGCCTTCCGTACGACGTCCTGCTGCATCTGCGGGGCGTACAGCTCGACCCGGCCCTTGCCGCCCGCCTTGGCCCGGTACATGGCGAGGTCGGCGTTGCGCAGCAGCTCTCCCGCGCCGAGGCCCGGTTCCGCGAAGGCGACGCCGATGGAGGCGGCGACCCGGACATCGTTGCCGTCGATGAGGTACGGCTGCGACAGCGTGATCCTGAGACGGTCGGCGAGCTCCAGGATGTGACCTTCGCGGGCGCTTCGCTCGCGGGTGCCGTCCCCGACGACCAGGGCCGCGAACTCGTCGCCGCCGAGCCGGGAGGCGGTGTCCGACTGCCGCACCGCGCCCTGGAGTCTGCGGGCGGCCTGGACGAGCAGCTCGTCCCCGGCCTGGTGCCCGATCGTGTCGTTGACGGCCTTGAAGCCGTCGAGGTCGATGAAGAGGACTGCCGTGTTTCTCAGTGCGGCGCCGCGGTCGGAGGACCGGCGGCCGGACAGGGCCTGCTGGACGCGCTTGGTGAACAGGGCGCGGTTCGGCAGGTCCGTGAGCGGGTCGTGCTCGGCGTTGTGCTGGAGCTGCGCCTGGAGCCGCACCCTTTCGGTCACGTCCCGGCTGTTGAAGATGAGGCCGCCGTGGTGACGGTTGATGGTCGATTCGACGTTGAGCCAGCCGCCTTCGCCGGAGCGGAAACGGCACTCGATGCGCGTAGTGGGTTCCTCGAGAGGGCTGGCGGCGAGGAAGCGGCGCACCTCGTGCACCACGCAGCCCAGGTCCTCCGGGTGGATCAGGCCGGCCAGTTCCGTGCCGACGAGCTCCTCCGCGGAGCGGCCGTACACGCCGACGGCGGCCGGGGAGACGTAGCGGAGGATGCCGTTCGGCGCGGCGATCATGATGACGTCGCTGGAGCCCTGCACCAGGGAGCGGAAGTGGTTCTCCTTCTGCGCGAGTTCCTGGGTGAGGGTGATGTTGTCGAGCAGCATGATGCCCTGGCGCACCACGAGGGCGAGCACGACGGTGGTGCCGGTGAGGAGCACCACCCGGTCCACGCTGCGACCGCTGAGCACGTTGTACAGGATGCCCAGTGTGCAGACCGCGGCGGCCAGATACGGGGTGAGGGCGGCCAGCGAGCCGGCGATGGGCTGGGTGGCCGGATACCGGCTGTGATCACCTCCCTGCGGGAGCGCTAGGTGGTGCGGGCCGCTACGCTGCCCGGGCAGGTGTTCGTGCACCACGCGTGTGTGCCCGTCGTCGGCTGCCCCGCCGTGCTGGGGCGTGGCCCACGGGGCGTACGCGAGCAGGAGCGAACCGGCGAACCAGCCGGCGTCGAGCAGCTGGCCGGAGCTGTAGTTGTTGTGCAGCAGGGGTGAGGTGAAAAGGGCGTCGCACATCACGGTGAGGGCGAGCGCGCCGATCGCGGTGTTGACCGCCGTACGGTTGCCCGCCGAGCGCCGGAAGTGCAGCGCGAGGACCATGCTGACCAGGGCGATGTCCAGCAGCGGGTACGCCAGCGACAGCGCGGTGTGCGCCACGCTCGATCCCTCGGACTTCGCCGCCTGCGCGAGCGCGAGGCTCCACGCGAGCGTGAGCAGCGAGCCGCCGATCAGCCAGGCGTCCAGGGCGAGGCAGACCCAGCCCGCCTTCGTCACCGGCCGCTTGGCGAGCACGAGCAGGCCCACGATGGCGGGCGGCGCGAAGCACAGGAAGAACAGGTCGGCGTAGCTGGGGCTGGGCACGGGCTGTCCCAGGACGACCTCGTACCACCCCCAGACCATGTTGCCCAGGGCCGCCATCGCCGAGGAGAGGGCGAACAGCAGCCAGGCGGGTCGAAAGCGGATACGTCGGTTCCGGGCGTAGGCGCAGCAGGACACTGCGGCGGTGCCGGCCGCGGCGCTCAGCCCGAAGTCGCCCATGATCAGCGCGAGTTCACCGGAGCCCCAGCCGAGCGCGGAGCCGACGGCGTACGCCGCGCACACCAGGACCAGGACGAGTTGACGGACCAGGCCCGAACCGCCGCCACAGCCAGGCGGGCGGGGCAGCAGCGTCCTCGACGCGGGCCGCACCCGCAGCGCTCCGTCGAGGGTGGTCGTGGGGGGCGGGGGCGAGCTCACCGGACCCTCCCGGCCCGCGTGGCTCCCGGGTCCCGGCGGTCCCGGTGTGCCGGGTGCGCATGCCTCCTGCGGCTGCTGTGCCGCCGGTGATGATGACTGTGCCGGCTGCTGTGACCGTCCTGCCGGCCGCCATGGGTGCCGTGGTGGCCGAGTCTGCGCGTGGTCGTGCGCCAGGGTCGCCACCGACGGCCCCGCCGCGTCGGATCGCTCGTCCATAGGCCGTGCATCGTCCGTCGCCCCCCCTCACAGTCTGAAATGTCCGTCCCCGGCGCCGAACGGTACGCGGCGCTGCCCCTGTCCGGACGATACACCAGTCTCGTCACTCAGGGACATAGTTCCTCTACGCTCCGTGACGACCAGCGGGGATGCGGGCACGGACCGCGTCCGGAAGACTGCGGAGGGTACCGGAAACGGATTATGCGCCTTCTGGGTCCGCCGGCCGAGCGCTCGTGGCGCCCGTCGTAAGGACCACGTTGCGCAGGGGCTCCCGGTTCACGAATCGGGTCAGCTGTTCCACCAGGAGCCGCTTGGCCCGCGGCAGGAAAGCGGAAGTCGGCCCCCCGACGTGCGGGCTGATGAGCACGCCCGGCGCCTGCCACAGGGGGTGCTCCGGGGGCAGCGGTTCGGGGTCCGTGACGTCGAGGGCGGCGGTGATGCGGCCGGTCTCCAGTTCGGCGAGCAGTGCCCTGGTGTCGACGACCGGGCCGCGGGCCACGTTGACCAGGAGCGCGCCGTCCTTCATCCGGGCCAGGAAGTCGGCGTCGACCAGGTGGCGGGTGGTCTCGCTCAGCGGTGTGGACAGGATGACGACGTCCGCCTCCGGGAGCAGGGCGGGCAGTTCGGTGAGCGGGTGCACCGGGCCGCGCACCGTGGTGCGCCTGGAGCGCGCGACGCGCGCCACCCGCGCGACCTCGAAGGGAGTGAGCCGGTCCTCGATGGCCGAGCCGATCGACCCGTACCCCACGATGAGCACGTTCCTGTCTGCCAGCGCGGGCCGGAACCCGCCGAGCCACTCCCCCCGGTCCTGTGCCCGGACGAAGTCGGGAACGCCGCGCAGCGAGGCGAGGACCAGAGTGAGGGTGAGTTCGGCGGTGCTCGCCTCGTGCACGCCGCGCGCGTTGCACAACTGCACGCCCGCACGCAGGTACTTGAGGCCCGGCTCCACATGGTCGATGCCGGCCGACAGCGTCTGTACGACCTGCAGGGAGCGCATCGCGGGCAGGGGCCGCTGTGAGACCTCGGCGGGCTTCATGTAGGGCACCACGTAGAACGCGCAGCCGGCCGGGTCCGCCGGGAAGTCCTGCGCTCCGTCCCAGAAGCGGTAGCCCAGCCCCTCGGGAAGGCCTTCGATCTCGTCCGGCGCGATCGGGAGCCACACGTCAGCAGTCATGGCCATGAGGCTATGTCAGGCACACGTCGGCGCAGAGGTTAGGTTGGGGGCCAGGAGAGGGAGGGTCACGGGCAGGTGGAGCGCAGGACGATCGGCGCGGCGGCGCTCGCGGTGGGAGCCGTCGGACTCGGGTGCATGCCGATGAGCTGGGCGTACAGCGGTTCGCGGCAGCGGGGCGAGGAATCGCTCAGGGCCGTGCACAGGGCGCTGGACGCGGGCTCGACGCTCCTCGACACGGCCGACATGTACGGCCCGTTCACCAACGAGCTGCTCGTGGGGCGGGTGTTGAAGGAGCGGCGCGCGGACGCCTTCGTGTCGACCAAGGTCGGCCTGCTGGTGGGTGAGCAGCACGTCGTGGCCAACGGCCGCCCCGCTTATGTGAAGCGGGCGTGCGACGCCTCGCTGCGGCGCCTGCAGACGGACGTGATCGATCTCTATCAGTTACACCGGGCGGACCCGGAGGTTCCGGTCGAGGAGACCTGGGGCGCGATGGCCGAGCTCGTCCAGGCCGGAAAAGTCCGGGCGTTGGGACTGTGCGCGGTGGGTGCGCGGGGCGGCCGCCGCTCAGGAACGCGGCTGCACGACGCGACGATCCGGCAGTTGCAGCGGGTGCAGCAGGTCTTCCCGGTGAGCGTGGTGCAGGCGGAGCTGTCGGTGTGGTCACCGGAGGCGCTGGAGGGGCTGCTGCCCTGGTGCGAGGCCCGCGGTGTGGGTTTCCTGGCGGCGATGCCGCTCGGCAACGGCTTCCTGACCGGCACGCTGACGCCCGGCGAGGGCTTCGAGCCGGACGACGTGCGTGCCCGCCACCCCCGTTTCACCGCGGAGATGATGGCCGCGAACCAGCCGATCGTGGCCGGACTGCGCCGGGTGGCCCGCCGGCACGGCGAGACGGTCACACCCGCCCAGGTCGCCCTGGCGTGGGTCCTGGCGCAGGGCCGCCACGTGGTCCCGGTTCCGGGGGCCAAGCAGGAGCGGTGGGTGACGGACAACTCGGCCGCGCCCGCGCTGCGGCTGACGCCGGAGGATCTGACGGAGGTGGCGGAGCTGCCGGTGGCGCAGGGGTCGTGGGACTGAGTTCCCGGGCGGTCGGACGGCGGCATCCGCGGGCGGTCGGACGGCGGCATCCGCGGGCGGTCGGACGGCGGCATCCGCGGGCGGTCGGACGGCGGACCCGCGGACGGTCGGGGCGTCGAGATGCGGGCGGCGGGGGGCGCCGAGATCCGTGGGCGGCGGGGGGCGCCGAGATCCGTGGGCGGTCGGGGCGGGGGCCACGGCATCCGTGGGCGGCCACGGCGCCGAAATCCGCGCTACCCAGGACACCGGCATCCGCGGCGCACGCTGAGATCCCCGCGCGGCGGGCGGCGGCATTCTCACGCGGCCGGTGCGCCGGATCCACGCGGCCGGAACGCTGACTTCCGCACGCGATCAAGGCGCCGAGAGCCGTGAGATCCGTACCGTCAGAAGGCCGGCATCCGCGCGAGCAGGGCATCGGCACCCGGACGCGGCCAGACGCCCGGATCCCCGCGCGGCCAGGCCGGCATCCGGGCGCAGTCCAACGGCTTCGGCGATTCGCGGTTCGTTGATCGGGAACCTGTGAGGCGCGAGCGGTGTATGACAGGTAGAACCCGCCGCGTCGAAGGGACCACGATCGTGCATCGTCGAGCTGTGCCGGCCGTCCTGGCCGCAGCCGCGCTCCTGCTCACGGCCGGCTGCTCCTCCGACGACGGAGGGGGTGGACCGCCGGGCGGCGGCGAGAGGGCTCCGTCGCGTGGGGCGAGTGCGCAGTCCGCGCCCTCCCGGCAGGCCGAGGAGACACCGCCGGCAAAGGGCTCGGTGAAGGTGCTCCGCACGGTCGCCGAGAACCTGAACACCCCATGGGGCCTCGCCCCGCTGCCCGACGGAGACCTCCTCGTCTCCTCCCGTGACGACGGCACGATCACCCGGGTCGACACGAAGACGGGCAAGAAGACCGAGGTGGGCGAGGTGCCCGGGGTGTCACCGGCCGGCGAGGGCGGCCTCATGGGCCTCGCCCTCTCCCCGGACTACGCCTCGGACCACATGATCTACGCCTACTTCACCTCGGTCTCGGACAACCGCATCGTCCGCATGCTCTACGACGAGGAGAAGCCGGCCGGCGAGCGGCTCGGCGCGCCCGACACGATCTTCAGGGGCATTCCCAAGGGCTTCATCCACAACGGCGGCCGGATCGCCTTCGGGCCCGACAAAATGCTGTACGCCGGCACGGGCGAGAGCGGTGACCGCGGGCTCTCCCAGGACAAGGAGTCCCTGGGCGGCAAGATCCTGCGCCTGACCCCGGAAGGCGAACCGGCCCCGGGCAACCCCTTCCCCGACTCCCCGGTGTACTCGTACGGCCACCGCAATGTGCAGGGCCTCGCCTGGGACGCCAGACAGCGCTTGTTCGCCTCGGAGTTCGGCCAGGACACCTGGGACGAGCTGAACGCGATCAAGCCGGGCGACAACTACGGCTGGCCGGAGGCCGAGGGCAGGTCCGGCGATGCCGGGTACCACAACCCGATTGCCCAGTGGGCCACGGACGACGCCTCCCCGAGCGGTATCGCCTACGCCGAGGGCTCCATCTGGATGGCCGGCCTGAAGGGCGAGCGCCTGTGGCGCATCCCCCTGAACGGAACGGACGCCTCGGCGGACCCCCAGGCCTTCCTCGATGGCGAGCACGGCCGCCTGCGCACGGTGGTCCCGGCGGGCGGCGACAAGCTGTGGATCACGACCAGCAACACGGACGGGCGGGGCAGCCCGAAGGACGGGGACGACCGGATTCTGGAGGTGCGGGTGCGCTAGGGCCTGTCCTGCTCAGGCCGCACCGCCGGCGGGGCCCGCCGCGTCGTCCGGCTCGGCGTCCGGATCGTGGTCCGGATCGTCGTCCGGATCGTCCGGCTTCGGCAGCCGTACGACGACCCTGCCGGAGGTGAGGTCTATCGGCCCGCGCCCGGGATCGCCGTCTCCGACGTCCTCCCGGGTGAGCTCCAGCCGGTTCTGCTCGTCTTGAGTGTGCTTGCGGCCGGGTGCGAACAGTTCCTCGAACATGTTGAACACGGCGCCTCCCCTGCCGGTCCTGACAGCGTACGCCTCAGCCCGCCGACGGAGCCTTGAGAGCGTCGGGCGGGAACAGTTCCAGCCGGTGCGCGGTCGCCGCGGCCTCTCCCCTGCCCGAGACTCCGAGCTTGGCCAGGATGTTGGACACGTGGACGCTCGCCGTCTTCGGGGAGATGAACAGCTCCTCGGCGATCTGGCGGTTCGTGCGGCCGGCGGCGACCAGGCGCAGGACGTCGCGTTCCCGGCTGGTGAGCCCGAGAGCCTTCACCTGGTCCGCGGGCGGCGACGGCCGCGCCGGGGCGCCGGTCAGGGCGAGGCGGGCGCGCTGGGCGAGCAGGGTGACGGCGTCGGCGAGCGGGCGGGCGCCGATGTGCTCGGCGACTGCGTGGGCGAGGCGGAGCAGTTCGGTGGCGCGCTCGCGTTCGTCCTCGCCTCCGGCCGCCAGAAGGGCCTCGGCGAGGCGGTGGCGGACGCGGGCGAGGTCGTAGGGCCGCTCCAGGCGTTCGAAGGCGGTGACCACGTCCGACCAGATGCCCGGGGTGGCGCGGTCCTCGGCGCGGAGGAGTTCGGCACGGACCCACTTCTCGTGGGCGAGCCACAGGGGGACGTCCGTGGTGAGCGACTTGGCGGCGCCGAAGAGGCGTTCGAGTGCCTTGTCGCGGCCCTGCTGCGCGGCGGGCCGTGCGCGGGCGTCGGCCTCGGCGGTGGCGGCGGCCAGCAGCAGGGGCCAGCCATAGCGGTGGGTGCCGGGCGGGACGCCGGCGTCCAGGGCGCGCTCGAGCTCCGCGCGGACGTCGAGGATGCGGCCCTCGCCCGCCGCGACGCCGACGGCGATGCGGGCCACGGACAGCCACTGCTGGGGTATGGAGTCATGCGCACCGAAATGGTGGCGGGCGGCGGCCAGTTGGCGGGCGGCCTCGGCCACGTCGCCCCGGTCCAGCGCGACATGGGCCAGGCGCAGGGCGCCCGTGCCCTGGGGCCTGGCGCTGTTCTCGCGTCGCTGCGCCTGGCCGGCGGCCTCGGCGGCCTCGTCCCAGCGGCCGAGCGAGTGCAGCGAGTCGGAGAGGTTGCCCCAGGCCCAGGCCTCGGTGTGCAGCAGGCCGAACCTGCGGGAGTAGACGGTCCCTTCCCGGAGGATCGCGGCGGCCTCCTGGGAACGGCCGACCGCTTCGAGTTCGGAGGGCAGGTTCACGTAGGAGCGGCCCGCGACAGACGAGATGCCCTCCTGGAGCGCCTGCTCCTTGACCTCGTACATCGCGGCGAGCCCGGCCTCGATGTCACCCGAGTTGACCATGAGGCAGGCGAGGGTGAGACGTGCGTTCAGCTCGGTCTCGCGGGCGTTCACCATGCGCGCGTACTCCACGGCGCGCTCGGCGGCGGCCAGGGCGTCGGGACCCGGTTCATGGAGCATGGACCAGCTGGCGACGCTGCTGAGCACCTCGGCATGGACCTCGGAGGGAGGCAGTCCGCGCACCAGTTCCTGGGCGGTGGCCAGTTCCCGCCAGCCGTCGCCGCGGGCCTGCGCCTGGACCAGCAGGGAGCGCTGTGTCCAGAACCAGGCGGCGCGCAGCGGGTCCGCCTCCTCCTCCAGGAGGTGCAGCGCCCGCTTGGTGATCTTCAGGGCGCGCTCGCGTTCTCCGCACAGCCGGCCGGCGACGGCCGCCTCGGCCATCAGATCGAGGTAGTGCAGAGGTGTGGTCGCCGGGTCGCAGCCGCAGGGCGCGTAGACCTCGGTGTAGTCGGCGGGGCGCAGCCTCGCCCGGAGTTCCTCGGGGGTTGAGTCCCACAGCTCCATCGCCCGCTCCAGGAGCCGCAGTTGTTCGCTGTGGGCATGCCGGCGGCGGGCGGCGACGGAGGCGTGCAGGACGGCGGGAAGCGCCTTGGCGGCGTCATGGGCGTGGTACCAGTAGCTGGCCAGGCGCATGACACGCTCGTCGGCGGGGACGAGCGCGGGGTCCGCTTCCAGGGCTTCGGCGTAGCGGCGGTTGAGGCGGGAGCGCTCGCCGGGCAACAGGTCGTCGCTGACGGCCTCGCGGACCAGGGAGTGCCGGAAGCGGTAGCCGTCGCCGCCCGGCGCGGCCAGCAGGATGTTCGCGTTCACGGCGGCCCGCAGCGCCTCGATGAGGTCGTCCTCGGCGAACCGGGCGACGGCGGCGAGCAGCCGGTACTCGACGATGGAGCCGCCCTCGGCGACGATCCGGGCGACCCGCTGGGCGCTCTCGGGCAGGCCCTCGACGCGCACCAGGAGCAGGTCGCGAAGGGAGTCGGTGAGGCCGGTGCAACAGCTGCCCTCATGGGCGGCGACGGCGAGTTCCTCGACGAAGAAGGCGTTGCCGTCGGAGCGTTCGAAGATGTCGTCGACCTGCCCCGGGTCGGGTTCCCGGGCGAGGATTCCGGCGATCTGGCGGCCGACCTCGGCGCGGTTGAAGCGGCCGAGTTCTATTCGGCGGACCGTGCGAAGCCGGTCGAGTTCGGCGAGCAGCGGGCGCAGCGGGTGGCGGCGGTGGATGTCGTCGGCGCGGTAGGTCGCGAGGACGACGAGGCGGCCGGTGCGCAGGGTGCGCAGCAGGTAGGCGAGAAGATGGCGGGTGGAGGCGTCCGCCCAGTGCAGGTCCTCCAGGACGACGACGACCGGACGGTCGGCGGCGACCCGCTCCAGCAGCCGGGCGGTGAGTTCGAAGAGGCGGGCCATGCCCTCCTCGTCGGGCCGGCGTGCGTCCCGGGCGGTGGCCGTTTCGCCGACTTCGGGCAGCAGCCGGGCCAGTTCCTCCTCCTGCCCGGCGGCAGCGGCGGCCAGTTCGTCCGGGAGTTCGCGGCGCAGGGCTCGCAGAGCGGTCGAGAAGGGGGCGAAGGGCAGTCCGTCGGCGCCGATCTCGACGCAGCCGCCGAGCGCGACGACGGCGCCTCGGCGGCACGCGGCGGTGGCGAACTCCTCGACGAGACGCGTCTTGCCGACGCCGGCCTCGCCGCCCAGGAGCAACGCCTGCGGCTCGCCCGCGGTGGCGCGGGCGAGAGCATCGTTCAGCGTGCGCAGTTCCTCGGTGCGGCCCACGAACACCGGGCTGACGGATCTGGTCTCCACCCGCCCGAGCATCGCATGCGGCCCGGGCGGTGACGCACCCTTTTTCGGGAGGACGGCCGCGGGGAGGAGCAGCGTGCCCTCGGCCGGGGAGGCCTGTGCCGTGCGGCCGTCCTGCCCTGCCCCGGCGCTCACGCGGTGCGTGGCAACCGGTGCCGGCGGGGGCGGCCGGTATCCACCTCGCCGTCGGCCTCGCGGCGTGCGGCCTCGCGGCGGGCGGCGCGACGGCTGCGGACGGCCTCGCGGGCCAGCCGCTCGTTCTCGGCCCGGCGGATCAGTTCGGCGGAACGGAGCTGCTGGATCTCGTACTCGTACATGGCGTGTCCCTCGGAGAGTTCGGTTTCCGGCTTCGCCGCGGCGGGTTATCCGCGATGCCTCAACCTTCGTCTCCCAGAGGGTTCCGCCACATCGGGAGAGTTCCGCATCTTCGGCGGTGAGCGGGGCCTTAGGCGTGCGTGAGGGGCCCGAGGAGCTCCGTAAGGCGCCTACGGATTGCCCTAAGACCCCTCAGAACCTGCGGTCATTCAGCCGGTGGACGGCAGTCCGAGCAGGATGTCGGTGTACTTGAGGACAGCCAGGAGCAGGCCGATGACGCCGAGCGACACGCCGCCCCAGGCGACCGACTTGATCCACGTGGCCTGCGGCCTGCCCGGGGCCCCGAACGCGGGCCGGGCGAGGACGACGACGCCGACGATCAGCGCGGCCAGCGCGAACAGGCCACCCCAGAACGCGGTGGTGTGCCAGGCGTCGCCGTACACCTCCTTGACCTGCTGGGCGACGCTCGCGCTCGACGAGGTCTGGAGCTGTCCGACGAGGGTCTCGCGCGCTGCGGCGACGGTGGCGATCCAGCCGCCGCTGAGCGAGACGGCGCCCAGCGCGGCGGAGACCACTGCCCCGGCGCCCTGGCCGACGCCGGACGGGCCCTGCTCCTCGGTCACGTCGTCGAGTTCGGCCGCCGTCTCGGCGGCTTCGTCGGCGACGGCGTCCGCCGCGGTGTCAGCGGTGGCGGCCTCCGTCTCCGTGGCCTGCTCGGCCTCGGTGACCTCCGCCTTCTCCTCGTCGGTCTTCGCCCGGGCGCCGGTCCCGGCCCCCGTCTCGTCCACTGTCCTGGTTCCCATGCCCCGCACCGTAGGGGCGGAGTCTGAGAGGTCTCTTAATGATCGCTGTGCGCGGCACGCGCGCGTGCCTCACGCCACTCGGGCGCGAGGATCGACCACACCTCCAGGTCGTGCCGTACGCCGTGGTGGAGGTAGCTCTCGCGCCGCACGCCGTCTCTGGTCATGCCCAGCCGCCGGGCCACGTCCAGGCTCGGCCGGTTGCCCGCGGAGGCGACCCACTCGACCCGGTGGATTCCGCGCCGCTCGACGGCGAAGTCGATGAGCACGCGCATCGCGCGGGTGACGAGCCCGCGCCCGGTGCCGGCGGGTTCCAGCCAGCAGCCGACCTCGCAGTTGCCGTTCTCCGCGTCGAAGTTCAGGAAGAGCACCCCGCCCACGAGCTCGCCCTCCAGCCACAGGCCGTGCAGGGAGGCGGTGTCGGCGGCGCGCATGTCGGCGTACCGCTGGAGGGTGTCCCGCGCGGACGCCACGTCGGTGGCCTTCTCCCCGAAGGGGACGTACTGGTTGATGAACTCCCTGCCCCGGTCCAGATGCGCCAGGAACTCCTCGGCGTGCCACGGCTCCAGGGGGCGCAGTTCGGCTCCGTCGTCACCCAGGGATATCGCGTACATCCCGCTGTTGCTCCTTCGCCAGTACGTCCGCCACCTCGGCGTCCGTCGCGGCGGCCAGCCTCTCATGGGCGGCGCGGGCCTCGGGCGGTTCGATGCTGATGCGCGGCAGGCGCCGGTCGAGCCAGCGGGGCAGCCACCAGTTGGCGCCGCCGAGCATGTGCATGAGGGCCGGCACCAGCAGCGTACGGAGCACGAAGGCGTCGAGGGCGACGGCGGAGGCGAGCGCGATGCCGAACATGGCGATCACGCGGTCTCCGCTGAGCACGAAGGCCAGGAAGACGGAGATCATGATGACCGCGGCGGAGTTGATCACCCGGCTGGTCTCGGCGAGGCCGACCCGGACGGCACGCCGGTTGTCGCCGGTCTCGAGCCACTCCTCGTACATCCGGCTGACCAGGAAGACCTGGTAGTCCATGGAGAGCCCGAACAGCACCGAGACCATGATCACGGGGAGGAAGGGCTCGATCGGCCCGGCGCGGCCCAGCCCCAGCAGTTCGCTGCCCCAGCCCCACTCGAAGATCGCGACGACGACACCGAAGGCGGCGGCGACGGCGGCGACGTTCATCACGGCGGCCTTGAGCGGGATGCCGACGGACCGGAAGGCGAGCAGGAGCAGCAGACAGCCCAGACCGACGACGACGCCGACGAACAGGGGCAGCTTGCCGACGATGACGTCGGCGAAGTCGTCGTAGCTCGCCGTCAGACCGCCGACGTGGATGTCGAGCGAGGTGCCGGTCTCGGCGCGCGGCAGCACCTCGGTGCGCAGCCGGTCCACGAGGTCGCTGGTCCTCTGGGACTGGGGGGCCGACTCGGGGACGATCGTGAAGTACGCCGTGTCACCGCCCGTGTTGTACGTGACCGGCGTCACCGACGCGACGCCCTCGGTGGTGCGGATCGTGGCGTCCAGGTTGTCGAGGGCGAGCTTGTCCTCGGCGCCGTCGACGTTGGTGACGAGGGTGAGAGGGCCGTTCACGCCGGACCCGAAGCCGTCCGCCAGGAGGTCGTAGGCCTGGCGGGTGGTCGAGGACGTCGGGCCGTTGCCCTGGTCGGAGGTGCCCAGGCGGAGGGAGAGGGTGGGCAGGGCGAGGACGGTCATGACGACCAGGGCCACGATGCCGAGCAGCTTGGGGTGACGCTCCACGAAAGCCGACCAGCGGGCGGCGAGCCCGGTCGGCAGCTCGGGCTCGGGCCCGTGCTCCGCAAGCCTGCGTCGCTCGCGCCGGCTCAGGGCGCGGGGCCCGATGAACGACAGCAGGGCGGGCAGCAGGGTCACGGAGGCCGCGACCGTCAGCACCACGGTCAGCGAGGCGGCTATCGCGACTCCGTTGAGGAAGTTCAGCCGCAGGGTCAGCATCCCCAGCAGCGCGATGCAAACCGTGGCACCTGCGAAGACGACCGCGCGTCCGGTGGTGGCGACGGCGTTCGTGACGGCCTCGGTGACGCAGAGCCCGCGCTTCAGCCCACGCCGGTGCCGGGTGACGATGAACAGCGCGTAGTCGATGCCTACGCCCAGTCCGATCAGCATGCCGAGCATGGGCGCGAAGTCGGCGACGGTCATCGCGTGCCCGAGCAGCACGATCCCGGCGTACGCGGTGCCGACACTGACCAGTGCGGTGGCGATGGGCAGCAGGGAGGCGGCGAGCGAGCCGAAGGCGAGGAACAGGACGACACCGGCGACGGCCACACCGACGACCTCGGCCATGTGGCCGCCGGACGACTCGGTGAGCGCGACGGCGCTGCCGCCCAGCTCCACCCGGAGCCCGTCGGTTCCGGCGTCCTCGGCGGTGTCGACGACGGCCTGCGCCTCGGAGTGGTCGATGTCCTCGGCCCGGTCGTCGAAGACGACCGTGGCGTACGCCGTACGGCCGTTGCCGCTGATCTGTGCCGCGCCCTGGCCGTCGTACGGGCTGACCACGGCGGCCACGCCGGGCAGGTCGGCGATCTGGGCCAGGGTGCGGGTCATGGTCTGCTCGACGTCGGCGGCCCGGACGGTGCCGGACGTGGTGTGCCACACAACCGTGTCGCTGTCGCCGCCGAGGCCCGGGAAGCCGTCCTGCAGCAGCTGGGCGGCGCGGCCCGACTCGGTGCCCGGAGCCTCGTAGTCGTTCGAGTACGCGGAACCGGCGACGGCTGCGGCCGCGGTCACCCCGCCGAAGGCGAGGAGCCAGAGCAGAACGGCGACGAGGCGGCGCTGGACACACCAGCGTGCAAGGGCTGCCACGAGACGTGCTCCCGGGGGTGGATTTGTGGATCTTTGGCCGGGAACAGTCGTCAATGAACTGAACAGCCCGCAAAGAACGCATGAGCAATGCGAAGCCACTCTTACAGGCGAAAGTGATCGTTTGCCGCGTTCGTGGGCTTCCTCACAGGAGTGCGAGACAACTCACAGGACGGTTCGATTCACTCTGCCGCCTCAGTCGAACTGGTCGCCCAGCGCCATCACCATCGCCCCGGCGACCAGCAGCCACAGGGCGCGCCGGGTGCGGCCCCGGGAGCCCAGGAAGGATGCCGACGCGCACACGACGGCTCCGACGGCGTAGGCGGCGGGGACGAGTGCCGGCGCGGAACCGGTGAAGCGGAGCGCCGCCGCGGCCAGTCCGGCGAGGGCGAGCAGCGCCCCGGTCCCGGCCGCCGTCCAGCGGGCCCGCCGGGCGTCCTCGGCCGGATCCCCGGCGTCGGGTATTTCGGAATCACCGCGTCCGTTCATGCCGGGGGAGCGTAGCGCCTCCGGCTGAGAAACCTGACGCGGGGCAGCCCGGGGCGCTGCCGGCGTCCCGGCGTCGGCCGCCCGAGGCGCACCACCGCCGACCGAGGCAGGTGCATTGTCCGAAGGTCCGACCGAGCTCCTACGCATCTCTTTCCACTACGAAGGACTCAAGGAGCCCGTTCACCGATGACCGAGCCGCCGGGAGCATCTGGGGCCCTTCTGGGGCCCGGGCTTCTGGGCGTTCCGGTCCCCCGCCTGGTGGCGCCGGAACTGGACGCGCAGCGGGGCGGTGGTGCGACAGGCCGGCGCCAAGGAGAGCCCGCAGGACTTCATGGCGCGCATGGCTCGTGAGTCAGTCGAGCTGGTGTGCGTCGACCAGGGCCGCGCGCTGGGCTTCGCGCGGGTGGTGGGGGGCCTCTGATCGGCACGCCCGGGGCTGATGGGAGACGCCCAGGGGGACGCATGGGCACCGATGCATCCCCCTGGGGCTTCTGCTTCCGAAGGCTCAGCCCTCGCTGACGCCCAGCTTCTCCAGGATCAGCTCCTTGACGCGGGCCGCGTCCGCCTGACCCCGCGTGGCCTTCATGACCGCGCCGACCAGGGCGCCGGCCGCGGCCACCTTGCCACCGCGGATCTTGTCCGCGATGCCCGGGTTGCCGGCGATGGCCTCGTCGACGGCGGCGGTGAGCGCGCCCTCGTCGGAGACGACCTTCAGACCGCGCTTGTCGACGACCTCGTCCGGGGTGCCCTCGCCGGCGAGGACACCTTCGATGACCTGGCGGGCCAGCTTGTCGTTCAGGTCGCCGGAGGCGACCAGCTCGGTGACCCTTGCGACCTGCTCCGGCGTGATCGCCAGCTCGTCGAGCGAGACGCCCGACTCGTTGGCGCTGCGCGCCAGTTCGCCCATCCACCACTTGCGGGCGGAGGCGGCCTCGGCGCCTGCCTCGATCGTGTCGACGATCGGGTCCAGGGCACCGGCGTTGAGGATCGACTGCATGTCGGTGGCGCTGACGCCCCACTCCTCGCGCAGCCGGTTGCGGCGGACCAGCGGAAGTTCCGGCAGCACGGCGCGGATCTCCTCGACCCACTCACGGGAGGGTGCCACCGGCACCAGGTCCGGCTCGGGGAAGTACCGGTAGTCCTCGGCCTCCTCCTTCACACGGCCCGAGGTGGTCGACCCCGTGTCCTCGTGGAAGTGCCTGGTCTCCTGGATGATCGTCCCGCCGCTGCCCAGGACAGCCGCGTGCCGCTGGATCTCGAAACGGGCCGCACGCTCCACGGAACGCAGCGAGTTCACGTTCTTCGTCTCGGAGCGCGTGCCGAACTTCTCGGCACCCTTCGGCATCAGCGACAGGTTGACGTCGCAGCGCATCTGGCCCATCTCCATACGGGCCTCGGAGACACCGAGGGCCCGGATGAGCTCGCGCAGCTCACGGACGTACGCCCGGGCGACCTCGGGAGCGCGCTCGCCCGCACCCACGATCGGCTTGGTGACGATCTCGATGAGCGGGATGCCTGCGCGGTTGTAGTCGAGCAGGGAGTGGGACGCACCGTGGATACGGCCGGTGGCGCCGCCGACGTGTGTCGACTTGCCGGTGTCCTCCTCCATGTGGGCCCGCTCGATCTCCACGCGGAAGGTCTCGCCGTCCTCCAGCTGCACGTCGAGGTAGCCGTTGAAGGCGATCGGCTCGTCGTACTGGGAGGTCTGGAAGTTCTTGGGCATGTCCGGATAGAAGTAGTTCTTCCGGGCGAAGCGGCACCACTCGGCGATCTCGCAGTTCAGCGCGAGACCGATCTTGATCGCGGACTCGACGCCGGTCGCGTTGACGACCGGGAGCGACCCCGGCATGCCGAGGCAGGTCGGGCAGGTCTGCGAGTTGGGCTCGGCGCCCAGCTCGGTCGAACACCCGCAGAACATCTTGGTCTTGGTGCCGAGTTCGACATGAACCTCAAGGCCCATGACGGGGTCGTACGACGCCAGCGCGTCCTCGTACGACACCAGGTCGGTCGTGGTGGTCACGGTGAAACTTCCCTCTCAGCCCAGCAGGACGTCGTCGTCGCCCAGCCGCTTCAGCTCGCGGTAGAGAATGGCGAGGCCGGTGACGATGGCGACGGCGGACACGGTGGCGTCGATCAGGACCAGGGTGTCCTGCTCGGCGCGGGCCTTCTTGAGCCGCTTGGCGACACCGATCGCGCCGAACGCGGTCCCGGCGATGGACAGGTACGTACCGGACTTGGACTTCTTGAAGCCCTTGGCCTTGGTCAGTGCACTCACAGCGACGGAGCCTCCTCGAGAAGCGGGTGCCCCCACCTTTCCACGAAGGCGGCCTCGACCGCGGCGCCGACCTTGTAAAGACGGTCGTCCTTCATCACCGGGGCGATGATCTGCAGGCCGACCGGGAGGTTGTCCTCCGGCGCGAGGCCGCAGGGCAGCGACATGGCCGCGTTGCCCGCCAGGTTGGTGGGGATGGTGCACAGGTCGGCCAGGTACATCGCCATCGGGTCGTCGGCGCGCTCGCCGATCGGGAAGGCGGTGGTCGGTGTCGTCGGGGAGACGATGACGTCGACCTGCTCGAACGCCCGGTCGAACTCCTGCTTGATGAGCGTGCGGACCTTCTGGGCGCTGCCGTAGTACGCGTCGTAGTAGCCGGAGCTGAGCGCGTACGTGCCGAGCATGATGCGGCGCTTGACCTCGGGGCCGAAGCCCGCCTCACGGGTGAGGGAGGTGACCTCCTCGGCCGAGTGGGCGCCGTCGTCGCCGGTACGCAGGCCGTAGCGCAGGCCGTCGAAGCGGGCGAGGTTGGACGAGCACTCGGACGGCGCGATCAGGTAGTACGCCGACAGGGCCAGGTCGAAGGACGGGCAGTCCAGCTCGACGATCTCGGCGCCCAGCTCCTTCAGAAGGGCGACGGACTCGTCAAACCGCTGGATGACACCGGCCTGGTAGCCCTCGCCGCGGAACTGCTTGACGACGCCGACGCGCATCCCGGCGACGCTGCCGCCCCGGGCGGCCTCGACGATCGGCGGAACCGGCTCGTCGATCGAGGTGGAGTCGAGCGGGTCGTGTCCGGCGATGACCTCGTGCAGCAGGGCCGCGTCCAGGACCGTACGGGCGCAGGGCCCGCCCTGGTCGAGGGAGGAGGAGAAGGCCACCATGCCGAAGCGGGAGACCGCGCCGTACGTCGGCTTCACACCGACCGTGCCGGTGACGGCGGCGGGCTGGCGGATGGAACCGCCGGTGTCGGTGCCGATGGCGAGCGGCGACTGGAAGGAGGCGAGCGCGGCGGAGGAGCCGCCGCCGGAGCCGCCGGGGATCCTGGTCAGATCCCAGGGGTTGCCGGTCGGCCCGTACGCGCTGTTCTCGGTGGAGGACCCCATGGCGAACTCGTCCATGTTGGTCTTGCCGAGGATGACGACGTCGGCGGCCTTCAGCTTCTTGGTGACGGTCGCGTCGTACGGCGGGATCCAGCCCTCGAGGATCTTCGAACCGACGGTCGTGGGCACGCCCTCGGTGGTGAAGATGTCCTTGAGCGCGAGGGGCACGCCGGCCAGCGGCCCGAGCTTCTCTCCCCGGGCCCGCTTCTCGTCGACGGCGCGGGCCTGCGCGAGGGCGCCCTCGCGGTCGACGTGCAGGAAGGCGTGCACCTTCTCGTCGACGGCCTCGATACGGGCGAGGTGGGCCTCGGTGACCTCGACCGCCGTGAGCTCGCCGGAGGCGATCTTCGACGCGATCTCGGCCGCTGTGAGCTTGATGATGTCCGTCATGGGATCAGTCCTCCCCCAGGATCTGCGGCACCTTGAAACGCTGCTGCTCCTGGGCCGGGGCGCCGGAGAGCGCCTGCTCGGGGGTGAGCGAGGGACGGACCTCGTCCGCGCGCATGACGTTCGTCAGCGGCAGCGGGTGAGAGGTCGGCGGTACGTCTTGGTCGGCGACCTCGCTGACGCGGGCGACCGCGCCGATGATGTCGTCCAGCTGGCCTGCGAAGTGGTCGAGCTCTTCGGGCTTCAGCTCCAGACGCGCCAGCCGGGCGAGGTGGGCGACCTCCTCGCGCGTGATGCCAGGCATGCAGCGATCCTCTGGGGTGAGTGTGTGTGGTTTGGGCCTAGGGCCTGTCGTCACATTCCCGTCGTCCGCCCGGAGGGGCAGGCAGGCATGTGGCGACAGGTCCTAATCCTATGGGGCGGGGGGCCGTGCCCGTGAAACGGTTTGCCGGCCCGCACTCCGCAGTGCCACGGGGCCGTGCCGCGCGGCCCGGTGACACGGATGCGCAGCGGACACCGGGCCGGGGCCCGATCCCCTGAACGGGCGGGCGGGAGAGTTACTCGTCGGACGCCGCCGCGGGCAGCGCGGCCCGCGGACGCTGCCAGCCGCGGGAGCCCCGCGCGCGCAGCCACGCCGTCGTCTCCTCCGGCGGCATCGCGGCCGCCACCAGCCAGCCCTGTACGGCGTCGCAGCCCAGGTCGCGGAGCCGCTCCCAGGTCTCGTCGTCCTCCACGCCCTCGGCGACCACGAGCAGGCCGAGCGAGTGGGCGAGGTCGACCGTGCAGCGGACGATCTCCGCGTCCTGGGTGTCGACGGCCAGCCGGGCCACGAACGAGCGGTCGATCTTGAGCTCGCTGACCGGGAGCCGGCGCAGGTGCACCAGCGAGGAGTAGCCCGTGCCGAAGTCGTCCAGGGACATCTTCACGCCGTGCCCGGTCAGCGCGGCGAGCGTGTCGGCGGCCCGCTGCGGGTCCTCCAGGAGCACGTGCTCCGTTATCTCCAGCTGCAGCGCACCCGCGGGAACTCCGTGGCGGGCCAGCCGGGCGGCGACCGACCCGGCGAATCCGGGGGTATGGACGTCGCGCGGGGAGACGTTGACCGCGACCGGCACGAACAGGCCCTGGGCGCGCCATGCGGCCACCTGACCGAGCGCCGTCTCCAGCACGTACTCCGTGAGATGCGGCATCAGCCCCGAGGACTCGGCGATGGCTATGAACTCGTCGGGCGGCACCTTCCCGCGCTCCGGGTGCACCCACCGGACCAGCGCCTCAAGGCCCGCGACCTGTCCGTCGAAGCGGACCTTCGGCTGATAGTGCAGCTGGACCTCGTGCGCGTCGAGGGCCCGTCGCAGGTCGCCGAGCAGTCCGAGCCGGTCCGGCGTGTTCGAGTCGCGCTTGGACTCGTAGACCTCGACGCCCGTACGGTCCCGCTTCGCCTGGTACATCGCCACGTCCGCCCGCCTGAGCAGCCCCTCGGCGTCGAGGGCGTGGTCGGGAAAGACGGCGACCCCCGCACTCGCCTCCAGAACGAGGGTGAGGCCGTCGAGGTCGAGCGGGGAGCTGAGCGCGGCGACCAGGCCGCGGGCGATGCGGGTCGCGGACGTCGTGGAGTCGGCGACCGGCAGTAAGACGGCGAACTCGTCGCCGCCGAGCCGCGCGGCCTCCGCCCCGCGCGGCAGCGCCATCCGCAGCCGGTCGGCTATCTGGAGAAGCAGCCGGTCACCGGCGAGATGCCCGAGCGTGTCGTTGACCGACCGGAAACGGTCGAGGTCGATCAGCATCAGGGCGGCGCGGGCGCCGATGCGCTCGGCGTCGTCCAGCGCGGTCCAGATGCGTTCCAGCAGCCACTGCCGGTTGGGCAATCCGGTCAGCGGATCGCGCAGCTGCTCCTCGGCCCGGGCCCGGGCCATCCACAGGGTCGAGTCGAGGGCGATGAGGGGAATGGCGAACAGCGGCAGCAGGAGGGGCTCGGCCACGGCGACCACGCACACCAGCGGCGCGATGCCCAGCAGCGCGATCGCGACCAGGCCCTGTCTGACCAGGGCGGTGCGGGCGACGGTGGGCAGGCCGCCGCGCGGGGCGTGCAGATACCAGAGCAGGGTGCGGGTGACCGCGAGATAGGCGACCGCGACCAGCACCACCCCCGTTGCGGTGTAGGGCGTCCAGGTGTCGGGGTTCCAGGGGTTCTCGACGGACGGGACACGGCCGAAAGCGGCCAGCACCAGGGCTCCCGCGCCGATGCCGAGGACGTCCACCGCCCCGTGCAGCACGCCTTGCCGCCAGCGGTGGCGCCGGGCTATGCCGACCAGGACGACGACGGTGAGGCTGACCATCCCGGCGGGCATCCAGCCGTACAGCAGCAGCACGGCGAGGGTGAGGGCGGCGCCCGAACCCGTGCCGCCCCACCAGCGGGCGCGGCCGAGCGCGACCAGGTGGCCGACGATGACGCCGGTGAGTACGGCCAGGGACCAGCCGACCGTGCCGGACGGGAAGAGCGCGTGGTCCCCGCTGAAGCCCCGGTAGAAGCCGGCGCCCAGGAGAAACCCTGCGCCCGCGACGACCGCCGCGGGCAGTGGGGGCCAGGACAGGTGACGTTCGTGGTCGGCGCCCGGCAGTGCGGGGTTGTGCTCGGCGGTGGGCTGGGCGGGGCCGCGGCCGTCCACTCCGGCGTGCGGTCCGGCGGCGCGCCCCTCCGCGTCCGCAGGCTCCGAAGGCCGCCCGGACCACCGGCTCCCCCACCATGCGCCGGCCATCCGGCGCAGGCGCAGCCATGAGTCCGGGGCGGCGCTCTCGGTCGGTTCCATTCCCGTCCCTCTCACAGCCGGCGGTGCCCACGCCACGCGGCCCGACATCCGTCAACGGCCGCGTTGGAAAACCCTTACCCTCGCTCCGCGAGAGCAAGCGGATGCCCCGACCGCAGCTGGGCACGGCAGGCGCACACCTCAACAGTAGGCCGCGGAAGGCTTCCTCGGGCAGCGGTCGTCGACGGTTGCCCGAATGCGCCTCTGCCACCCGTATGCATCTGATATGCGCCGATCGGGTGGACTTCAACCGCTACTCCCCGGGCGGAAGGGCGACTTCGGCGGCGGCTTCCGGCCCTTGTTCCAGCAGGACGTTGAACCCGTCCTCGTTCAGAACAGGCACCTTGAGCTGCATCGCCTTGTCGAACTTCGAACCGGGATTGTCACCCACAACGACGAAAGAGGTCTTCTTGGAAACCGAACCGGTGACTTTCGCTCCCCGGCTCTGCAGTGCGTCCTTTGCCCCGTCCCGGGTGAAGCGTTCGAGGGTGCCGGTGACGACGACGACGAGGCCTTCGAGGGGACGAGGGCCTTCGTCCTCGCCTGCGCCTTTCTCTTCGAGGACGACACCGGCGGCCTTCCACTTCCGGACGATCTCACGGTGCCATTCCTCGGCGAACCACTGCTTGACCGCGGCGGCGACGATCGGGCCTACGCCGTCCGTGTTCTTCAGTTCCTCCTCGCTCGCCTCGTCGATGAGGTCGATCGAACGGAAGGCGCGGGCCAGGGCCTCGGCCGCGACCGGGCCGACGTGCCGGATGGAGAGACCGTTGATGAAGCGGGCGAGCGGACGGGTCTTGGCGGCTTCGATGTTCTCCAGCAGAGCAAGCGTGTTCTTCTTCGGTTCGCCCGCCTGGTTGGCGAACACCGTGACGACCTTCTCCTCGCCCGTCTTGGGATCGCGCTTGGGCAGGCCGCTGTCCTTGTCGAGGACGTGCGCCTTGATGGGGAGCAGCTTGTCCACGGTGAGGTCGAAAAGGTCGCCCTCGTCGACGAGGGGCGGGTCGGCCGGCTCCAGGGGCCGGGTGAGCGCGGCCGCCACCACTTCACCGAAGTGTTCGATGTCCAGGCACTCCCGGCCGGCGAGATAGGAGACGCGCTCTCTCAACTGCGCCGGACAGGTCCGGGCGTTGGGGCAGCGCAGGTCGATGTCGCCCTCCTTCATCGCGCGGAGCGGCGTCCCGCACACCGGGCACTCGGCCGGCATCACGAACTCACGCTCGCTGCCGTCCCGCAGGTCCACGACCGGACCGAGGATCTCGGGGATCACGTCGCCGGCCTTGCGCAGCACGACCGTGTCGCCGATGAGCACACCCTTGGACTTGACCACGTCCTGGTTGTGGAGCGTCGCGAACTCGACCTCGGATCCGGCCACGGTGACCGGCTCGACCTGTGCATACGGTGTGACGCGGCCGGTGCGGCCGACGCCCACCTTGATGTCGATCAGTTTGGTGTTGACCTCTTCGGGGGCGTACTTGTAGGCGATCGCCCAACGAGGCGCGCGCGCCGTGGACCCGAGACGGCCCTGGAGGCGGATCTCGTCGAGCTTCACCACCACCCCGTCGATCTCGTGCTCCACGGAGTGCCGGTGCTCTCCGTAGTGCGCGATGAACTCCCGTACGCCGTCGATGTCGTCGACCACCTTGTTGTGCCGGGAGGTGGGCAGGCCCCAGGTCTTGAGCAGGTCGTAGGCCTGCGAGAGGCGGGTGAGGCCCTCGAAGCCCTCCAGTGCGCCGATGCCGTGGACGACCATGTGCAGCGGGCGGGTGGCCGTCACGCGCGGGTCCTTCTGGCGCAGTGAACCGGCCGCCGCGTTGCGCGGGTTGGCGAAGGGCTTGTCGCCGGCCTCGACCAGGCGGGCGTTCAGCTCTTCGAACTTCTCCATCGGGAAGTACACCTCGCCGCGGATCTCCACGAGGTCCGGGACACCGTCGCCCGCGAGGCGGTCCGGGATCTCCGCGATCGTGCGGACGTTCGGCGTGATGTCCTCACCGGTGCGGCCGTCGCCGCGGGTCGCCGCGCGTGTCAGACGGCCGTTCTCGTAGGTGAGGTTGACGGCGAGGCCGTCGACCTTCAGCTCACACAGGAAGTGGTGGCCGGAACTGCCGACGTCCTTGTGGACACGCTCGGCCCAGGCCGCGAGCTCCAGGTCGTTGAAGGCGTTGTCCAGGGAGAGCATGCGCGAGCGGTGCTCGACGGACGTGAACTCCGTCTCGTACGCACCGGCGACCTTCTGGGTCGGCGAGTTGGGCGTGCGCAGCTCGGGATACTCGTCCTCCAGCGCTTCGAGGGAGCGCAGGAGTGTGTCGAAGTCCGCGTCGCTGATGACGGGAGCGTCCTTCACGTAGTACCGGAAGCGGTGCTCCTCGATCTGCTCAGCGAGCTGCGCGTGCTTCTCCCGTGCCTCGGCGGGCACCGTCGTCTCCGCTTGCTTGTCGCCGGCCACCGTGTCGTCCTCCCGTTACTCTGGGTTGTCCGCGAGAGATCTCGCCGCCCGGACGCAGTGGGCGAGAGCCCTGCGCGCGTACTCCGGGGAGGCCCCCGCGAGTCCGCACGACGGAGTTACCGTGACCGCCTCCGTGAGAAGCCCCGGATGCAGCCCCAGCCTGCGCCACAGCGTCCTGACACCCATGACGCTACCGGCAGGGTCTGACAGCGGACCGTCGGTGCCCGGCACGACACCCGCGAAGAGCCGGGTACCCCCTTCCACCGCCTCGCCGATCGCATCGTCGTCACGCTCGGTGAGAAGCGAGAAGTCGAAGGAGATCGCCGTAGCGCCCGCCCGGCGCAGCAGGGCGAACGGGACGTCCGGCGCGCACGAGTGGACCACGACCGGGCCGCCGCCGTGAACCCCGGCGACGTCCCGGAGCGCGGCCTCGACCGCCTGCCGGTCGACGGCGCGGTGGGCGCGGTAGCCGCTGGCGGACTTCACCTGCCCGCGCAGCACGGCAATGAGGGAGGGCTCGTCGAGCTGGAGCACCAGCTGTGCGCCGGGTACGCGCCGCCGGACCTCTTCGAGATGCAGCCGCAGGCCCTCGGCGAGCGACGCGGCGAGGTCGCGGCAGGCGCCGGGGTCGGAGAGGGCCGCCTCGCCGTTCTTCAGCTCCAGCGCGGCGGCCAGGGTCCAGGGACCGACCGCCTGCACCTTGAGCGGGCCCTCGTAGCCCTGGGTGAACTCCTCCAGCGCGTCGAGGTCCTCGCCGAGCCACGACCGGGCCCGCTTGGTGTCCCGACCCGGCCGGTCCCCGATCCGCCACCCGCTGGGCTCCACGCGCGCGTACAGCTCGACGAGCATCCCGGCGGTACGCCCGATCATGTCGGCACCCGGCCCCCGGGCGGGCAGTTCGGGCAGGAACGGGAAGTCCTCGAAGGACCCGCTGACGGTCTTGGCGGCTTCCCGGGCACCGCCACCGGGCATGGACCCGACGCCGGTGGCGGCACCAAAGCGGAACTGAGTGTCGTTGCTCACCCCGGAAGCCTACGTAACCCTCCGGGGGAGTCGCCGCCCCCCGGAGGCTGCCGTCCCCCCCGGGGCTGCCGCCCCACGCCCCGGCGGCTCTGCCGTCCCCCACCCCGCGGGCTGCCGCCCACCGCACCGTGGGCTGCCGTCCCCCCAGCTCTGCCGTCCCCCACCCCCCGCGGGCTGCCGCCACCGCACCCCACAGGCTGCCGCCACCACACCCGCGGGCTGCCGCCACCGCACCCCACACTGCCGCCACCACACCCCACAGGCTGCCGCCACCACACCCCACGGGCCACCGCCACCGCACCACAGGCTGCCGCCACCACACCCCACGCCGCGCCACCGCACCCCACAGGCTGCCGCCACCGCACCCCACACTGCCGCCACCACACCCCACAGGCTGCCGCCACCGCACCCCACACTGCCGCCACCACACCCCACGCCGCGCCACCGCACCCCACAGGCTGCCGCCACCGCACCGCTCCACAGGCTGCCGCCACCGCACCGGCGGCTGCTGTCCCCCACCTCAAGGGCTGCCGCCCGCCGGCCCCCGCTTCGGCCTGAACGGACTCGTCCTCAAGGTCGGCATTGCCTGCCTTCACCGGCAGGCGGGCGTCATCGCCCCGGCCGCACCGTCAGGTCGTTGATCTCCGCGTCCCTCGGCAGGTCGACGGCCATCAGGATCGTCGTCGCCACCGACTCGGGGTCGATCCACTTCGAGGCGTCGTAGTCCTTGCCCTCCTGCTGGTGGACCTTGGCCTGCATGGGGCCGGCGGTGCGGCCGGGGTAGACCGAGGTGACGCGGACGCCGTTGCCGTGCTCCTCGTGCCGCAGCGAGTCCGCGAGGGCCTTGAGACCGTGCTTCGACGCGGCGTACGCGGACCAGTCGGCGTGGGCGCTCAGGCCCGCCCCCGAGTTCACGAAGACGACGTGGCCGCGGGTGGCGCGGAGTTGGGGCAGGAAGTGGCGGGTCAGCTCCGCGGGGGCGATCAGGTTGACGTTGAGCTGGTGGCGCCAGGACTTCGGGGTCAGCTCGCCGACCGGGCCCAGGTCGACGACGCCCGCGATGTGCAGCAGCGAGTCCACCCGGTCCGGGAGCGTCTGGTGCGAGAACGCCCAGCTCAGCTTGTCGGGGTCCGCCAGGTCGCCGACGAGGGTCCGCGCGCCGGGGAACTCCGCCGCCAGCTCCTTCGCGCGGCCGGCGTCGCGCGCGTGCAGCACGAGGTCGTCCCCGCGCGCGTGCAGACGGCGGGTGACGGCCGCGCCGATGCCGGAACCCGCCCCGGTGATCACATGAGTAGCCATGCCTGCCATGCTCGCATCGTGCTCCCCGGCGTCACTGCACGCCCTGGCTCTCCTCCAGGTAGGCCAGTGCGCCCACCGGCTCCTCGGCGAAGAACACCAGGTCGGTGAGCGGGCAGGGCAGGAACCCCTCGTCCTCCATGCGCCGGAACTGTTCCTTCAGGCCGTCGTAGAAGCCCGCGGTGTTGAGCAGGACCACGGGCTTGTCGGTGTGACCGTGCTTCTTGAGTTCCAGGATCTCGGTGGCCTCGTCGAGCGTCCCGGTGCCGCCGACCATGACCACGACCGCGTCGGCCTTCTCCAGGAGCAGCTTCTTCCGCTCGGCCAGGTCCCGCGCGACGACCATCTCGTCGGCGCCCGCGTGTACCTTGGCGGCGAGGAAGTCCACGGACACGCCCAGCAGCCGGCCGCCCGCCTCCCGCACGCCGTCGGCGACCACCTTCATCAGCCCGACGTCGGAGCCGCCCCACACGAGGGTGTGCCCGCCCTTGCCCAGCAGCTCCGCGAACTCCCGTGCGGGGCGCGTGTAGCGGTCGTCGAGGTCGGCGGCGGACAGGAAGACGCAGATTCGCATGAGGTCACCGTACGCGGGAGGAACCGGGTGCCCGCCAGTGGGTTTCGGCGGCCCCGCGCGCCCGGCGCCCGGCCTCGTGTGGGCCCACCCCGGCCCCGGGCCCGATGTCGCCGAGATCACGGACCGCCTCTGCTTCTGCGAAGCGGAAGTGTCGTGACCGATTAATCGCCTGCGATACGGCAGTCTCCCCAGACATGGACAAGCAGACCATTTCGCGCGACGGCACCCCCATCGCGTACCAACGCGTCGGACGGGGTCCGACGGTCGTCCTCGTGAGCGGCGCGATGTCCACGGGCGCCACGGTGGCACCCCTGGCCCCGCGTCTCGCCGACCGCTTCAGCGTCATCGCGTACGACCGCCGGGGCCGGGGCGCGAGCGGAGACACGGCGCCGTACTCGGTGGCCCGTGAGGTCGAGGACATCGCCGCGCTCATCGGGGCGGCGGACGGTGACGCGGCGCTCTACGGCATCTCGTCCGGCGGCGCGCTGGCTCTGGAGGCGGCGGCGAGCGGGCTGCCGGTCCGTCAGGTAGCCGTGTACGAGACGCCGTTCGCCGATTTCGGCGGCGGTGCCGAGGAGCGCGCCCAGTACACCGCGAGCCTGACCGAGGCGCTGGCGCAGGGCCGGCCCGGGGACGCCGTCGAGCTGTTCCTGAGGCTCACCGGCCTCGCCGAGGAGATGATCGCGGGCGCCCGCCAGTCACCTCTGTGGGCCGGTATGGAGGCGATCGCGCCGAGCCTGGCCTACGACAACGCTGTGATGGGCGACGGTCTGGTGCCGCGGGACCGGCTTGCCTCGATCACCGTCCCCGTCCTGGCCGTCGCGGGCGGCGCGAGCCCCCGCTGGCTGCGGGAGGCGACCAGGGCGGTCGCGGAGGCCGTACCCCAGGGCGTGTACAGAAGCCTGGAAGGTCAGACCCACATGGTGGACCCGAACGTCCTGGCACCGGTGCTGGCGGAGTTCTTCGCCGCCTGACGCGGGGGGTGCCGGTTCAGGCCGCCCCGGCCGTCGCGCGCGTGGTCGACGCGATCGTCGCCGAGCCGACCACGCGCGTGCCGTCGTAGAGCACGATCGCCTGGCCGGGGGCCACGCCGCGGACCGGCTCGGTGAAGGACACCTCCAGGGTGCCGTCGACGAGCTCGGCGGTGACCTCGCTCTCGCCGCCGTGGGCGCGCAGCTGGGCCGTGTACGTGCCGGGGCCGGTCGGGGCGGACCCGCACCAGCGCGGCTTGATCGCCGTGAGCGCGCACACGTCCAGGGCGGCGGCCGGGCCGACCGTCACGGTGTTGTCCACCGGCGAGATGTCGAGGACGTAGCGCGGCTTGCCGTCCGCGGCGGGGGTGCCGATGCGCAGGCCCTTGCGCTGGCCGATGGTGAAGCCGTACGCGCCTTCGTGGGTGCCGATCCGGTTGCCGGACTCGTCGACGATGTCGCCCTCCGCCTTGCCGAGCCGCTGGGCGAGGAAGCCCTGGGTGTCGCCGTCGGCGATGAAGCAGATGTCGTGCGAGTCGGGCTTCTTGGCGACCGCGAGGCCACGGCGCTCGGCCTCCGCGCGGATCTCGTCCTTGGTGGTGACCGTGTCGCCGAGCGGGAACAGCGCGTGGGCGAGCTGCTTGTCGTCCAGCACACCGAGGACGTACGACTGGTCCTTCGCCATGTCGGAGGCGCGGTGCAGCTCACGGCTGCCGTCCTCGTTCACGATCACCTTGGCGTAGTGGCCCGTGCACACCGCGTCGAAGCCGAGGGCCAGCGCCTTGTCCAGGAGGGCGGCGAACTTGATCTTCTCGTTGCAGCGCAGGCACGGGTTCGGGGTGCGGCCGGCCTCGTACTCGGCGACGAAGTCGTCGACGACGTCCTCGCGGAAGCGGTCGGCGAGGTCCCACACATAGAACGGGATGCCGATGACGTCCGCGGCGCGGCGGGCGTCGCGCGAGTCCTCGATGGTGCAACAGCCTCGCGCGCCCGTGCGGAACGACTGCGGGTTCGCGGAGAGCGCGAGGTGGACGCCGGTGACGTCGTGGCCGGCCTCCGCGGCGCGGGCTGCGGCGACGGCGGAGTCCACCCCGCCGGACATGGCGGCGAGGACGCGGAGAGGGCGGGTGCGCTGCGGGGTGTCAGTCATAACGCTTCAAGGGTACGGGGGCGCGGGAACCGGGGCTCCCGAGTATCCGTTCACGATCACATGGGGGAGACGCATCGTGACGCGGACCGGCGGATCGGCCGGCGGGCCCTGCTCATCGGCGGGGCCGCGGCCGCCGCAGGCACGGCCGCGCTCGCGCGGGACGAACTGGCGCACCTGTGGTGGCGGCTGCCGGGCGTGGAGAAGTCGCGGGTCGAGGGCGCGGTGGACTTCCGCGGCGCACGGTGGGTGGCGGCCTCTTCGGCGAACTTCCGGTGGGCCGACCGGCCGGACGACTACTCGATAGACCGGGTCGTCATCCATGTCACCCAGGGCGGCTACGCGAGCGCGGTCAAGGCCTTCCGGGATCCGGGCCACCGGGCCGCGGCCCACTACATCGTCCGCAGGAACGGGCGCATCACGCAGATGATCCGCGAGCTGGACGTGGCGTTCCACGCGGGTGCCCGGGAGTACAACGAGCGGAGCGTCGGCATCGAGCACGAGGGTTTCGTGGACCGGCCGCAGGACTTCACCGACGCCATGTACGCAGCCTCCGCGCGGCTGACCGCGGGGATATGCGGGCGGTACGACATCCCCGTCGACCGGGAGCACGTCATCGGCCATGTGGAGGTGCCGGGGACGGACCACACCGACCCGGGGACGCACTGGGACTGGGACCGGTACATGCGACTCGTGCGGGAGGCACGCGCCGCCTCGGCCTGACACACCAGTGACACACATCACATGAACTGTCGGCCTTTCCCAAGAGCGGCTTGGCGGCTCCTCGCACGGGGGAACATCGCACACCGGGGCGGCGTACGCCCCTACGTCAGTCCTGCCGCCCGCGCCCGCTCGACCGCCGGGCCGATCGCCTTGGCGACCGCCTCGATGTCGGCCTCCGTGGAGGTGTGGCCGAGGGAGAAGCGGAGGGTGCCGCGGGCCAGGTCCGGGTCGGTACCGGTGGCCAGCAGGACATGGCTGGGCTGGGCGACGCCCGCGGTGCAGGCGGAGCCCGTGGAGCACTCGATGCCCTGCGCGTCGAGCAGGAGCAGCAGCGAGTCGCCCTCGCAGCCCGGGAACGTGAAGTGGGCGTTCGCCGGGAGACGGCCGCCGGGTGCGGGGTCGCCGCCGAGGATCGCGTCGGGGACCGCCGTACGGACCGCCTCGACCAGGCTGTCGCGCAGGGCGCCGATCTCCCGCGCGAACCACTCGCGCTGCCCTGCGGCCAGTCGGCCGGCGACCGCGAAGGAGGCGATCGCCGGGACGTCGAGGGTGCCGGAGCGGACGTGGCGCTCCTGTCCGCCGCCGTGCAGGACGGGTACGGGTGTGTACTCGCGGCCGAGGACGAGTGCGCCGATGCCGTACGGACCGCCGATCTTGTGGCCCGACACCGTGATCGCGGCGAGGCCGGACGCCGCGAAGTCGACAGGGACCTGACCGAGGGCCTGGACCGCGTCGGCGTGCAGGGGGATGCCGAACTCGGCGGCCACGTCGGCCAGTTCGCGGACCGGGAGGACCGTGCCGATCTCGTTGTTCGCCCACATCACGGTGGCCAGGGCCACGTTGTCGGGGTTGCGGGCGATGGCCTCGCGCAGCGACTCGGGGTGGACTCGGCCGTACGTGTCGACCGGGAGGTACTCGACGGTGGCGCCCTCGTGTTCGCCGAGCCAGTGCACGGCGTCGAGGACGGCGTGGTGCTCGACGGGGCTGGCCAGAACCCGGGTGCGGGCGGGGTCGGCGTCGCGGCGTGACCAGTACAGGCCCTTGACGGCCAGGTTGTCGGCCTCGGTGCCGCCGGAGGTGAAGACGACCTCGCTGGGGCGTGCTCCGAGTGCCTCCGCGAGGGTCTCGCGGGCCTCCTCGACCGCACGGCGGGCCTGGCGGCCGGATGCGTGCAGGGAGGACGCGTTGCCGGTGGTGCTCAGGTGCGCCGTGAGTGCCTCGACTGCCTCGGGAAGCATCGGGGTGGTCGCGGCGTGGTCGAGGTATGCCATGGTGACCCGATTCTACGGGGACCTGGTTGGCGGCCTCGCTGACAGGTCGGCCGAGGGTGCGCCCCGTCGTCCTCGGGGCCCCGAGTCCTGCTCAGACCGCAGCCCGCGGCCTCAGAAGCTCCACGAAACCGTGTTGTCCGCCTGCATGAAGGCCAGCAGGACCACCAGGTCCGCGACGCCCAGGCCGAGGCCCAGGTAGGCGCGGCCACGGCGGGCCGTGCCGCGCCACAGGGCCACGCCCGCAAGGGCGATGGCGATCGGGCCGAGGAAGAGGTTGAGGACGAGGAGGCCCAGGAGGCCGAGGATGAAGGACGCGACGGCCATGCCGTCGGCGTCGCGGGTACCGGTGCGGCGTGTGGCCGGTGCGGTGAGGTGCATGTCTGCCAGCTCCCGACGATCAGTGGGTCGACGTGTGACGACGGCCGTGGCGCTCGCGGAGCGCGAAGACGCCGAGCCAGGCGGCGATGACGGCGGCCGCGACGACGGTGAAGATGAGCGGCGCGTGGGCAACGGTGCCCAGCACGACGCCGAGCAGCAGAAGTGCGGCGACGAGGAACAGCATGGGACGGGATCCCCCTCCGAGATGCCTGCGAGACGCCTCTCGTTACGTTTCGGCGAACGACTGTAGTAACACTTGTTCACTGACTACTGAGTCTAGCGCGCTTCACGGCTTTCCAATTCCGGAGAACAGTTGTTAACTGCATGGTATGAGTCACACCCTCGGGATCCGGCAGGCCCAGAAGCAGAAGACCCGACAGGCGCTCCTGGACGCAGCGTTGACCCTGCTGGAGGAGCAGAGCCTGAGCAGCCTGGGCCTGCGCGAGGTCACGCGTGCCGTCGGCGTCGCCCCGACGGCCTTCTACCGGCACTTCCGCTCCACCGCGGACCTCGGCGTGGCCCTGGTCGAGGAGGCGCTGGGCAGCCTGCACCCGATGATCCGGACGACGGTGTCCGCGGCGGGCGACAGCGGTGAACGCATCGCGCGCGCCATCGAGTTGATCGCCCGCCATGTAGACGCGTACCCCGCTCATGTCCGATTCATCGCCCGCGAGCGACATGGCGGAGTCCAGCCCGTGCGCGAGGCCATCCGGGCCCAACTCGCCCGGTTCGCCGAGGAGGTGAAGGCGGAACTCACCAAGGACCCGGAGTCCGCCGGCTGGAGCGACGACGACCTCCTGATGCTCGCCCACCTGTACGTCGACCAGATGCTGATCACGGCCTCGCTGTTCCTGGAGGCGCTGGAGGCTCCGCGGGAGCGGCGGGAACGCGTCACCCAGGTCGCCACCCGCCAGCTGCGGCTGATCAGCATCGGCCGCCGGCACTGGCTGGACTGAGCCCGGACGAGGGGTCGACGGGCTCGCCGTCCGGCCGTTCGCCGGCCAGGCCGTGGACGACACCTGGCCTACGGCTACGACGAGGTCAGGACGAGGGCCCTCGCGGCCTGGGCGGGCGCCGACCGGATGGAAGCGCCGGTGCGCGGTCTCCGCGGCCGGGCGCCGGCTGCCCGCCCACTGCACCTCCGTCGGCAATGCGCGCCCTGGGGCGAGGTGTCCGGCCACAACGCCCTGTCCGGGTATGCCATGGAGATCGTGGCGCCCACCTGGGACCTCACCGAGACCCTCGCCCGACCCCGCGACTCGACCCGGAACCGGCCGAGTTCTCCCTGGTCGCCACCCGACACGCCCTGCCGGACGCACAGCGCGACGAACACACCCCGTTCGACTCGGCCCGGCCGCCCCCCGAAGGAGCCGGTGCCTACGAGGAGTTGGCGGCCCGGCCGGGGCGGCAGCCGCTCACAGCCTGACGCGCGCGAGCTGCCGCGACTGCGCCACCAGCCGGTCCGCGCTGTCCCATACCTCGGCGTCCTCCTCCAGGAAGCCGCCGGCGAGGTTGCGGGTGGTGATCGACACCCGCAGCGGGCCCGGCGCCGGACGGGAGCGGACGTGGACCGTCAGCTCGACCGTCGGGACCCAGCCGGACAGGCCGATCTCGAAGGCGGTCGGCGGCAGCGCGTCGACCGCGAGGAGCACTGAGAGGGGATCGGCGTCGCGGCCGTCGGCGAGCCCGAACCAGGCACGCATCTCCCCCTTCCCGGACGGCGCGCCGAGCGCCCAGCCCAGCGTCGACGGGTCGAGCCTCAGCATCAGCCGGTCGGCGATGGCCGAGCTGCCGTCGACGGGGGCGGGGCCGTCCTCGGGGCCGAAGCACTGGTCCATGGGCGGGAAAACGGGCGGCTCGGCCGTCGTACGGACGTCGTCGGGCAGTGTGTCCAGGTCGCCGTAGGAGGCGAGGACGCGGATGCGTTCCACCTCGCGGCCCTCGTCGTCGTACTGGAAGAGGGAGGCCTGGCCGGTCGACAGGGTCCGTCCGGTGCGGACAAGGTCCGTGCGGACGACGGCCGGGCCGGGCTGGGACGCGGTCAGGTAGTGCGCCGAGATCGTGAACGGGTCGGAGTGCGGCAGGGCGTCCGCGAGCGCACGGCCCAGGACGGCCAGCAGATAGCCGCCGTTGACGGCGCTGATGATCGTCCAGCCGGCGGAGAGGTCGATGTCGTAGACGCCGGGTTCGCGCCGGGTGACCGCGGTGTCCCGGTCGAACTCGCTGTCTCCGATCGTGGCCCGTACGGCCGCTGCGGTGGCTGCTTCTGGCATGCCTGAACGGTACAACAAGAAACTACTAAGCGGTAGCTTTGGTTCAGGTGAGGGAAGGGCAGTTTCTCGGCACGTGTCCGCACTCGTCCGTAAACCCGAGCGCCCGGCCATCCTCCGCAGCTACTCCTCCCGCACCGTCGACCGGCGGTTCCACGCGCGCGGTGCTCGCCAGTGGAACCGCATCGCGAGCAGCCGCAGAACGAAGGCGGTGAGGACCGCGACGCCGCTGGTGAACGGGGTGAGGGCGTCGTAACGGATGCACAGCACCACCAGGGTGGCGCCGACGATCGCCGGCACCGCGTACAGGTCGCGGTCCCAGCGCAGCAGCGAGGGTACCTCGTTGGCGAGCACGTCCCGCAGCACACCACCGCCGACCGCGGCACCGAGTCCGAGGGCCGCAGACGCGGTGAGGCCGAGCCCGTGGTCGTACGCCTTGACAGTCCCGGCGACGCAGAACAGGCCGAGGCCCGCCGCGTCGAAGACGTTGACCGCGATCTGGATGCGCTCCACCTGCGGGTGGAGGAAGAAGACCAGCAGGGCGGCGAACAGCGGCGTGATGAAGTACCCGAGGTCCGTGAAGGCGGCGGGCGGTACGGCCCCGATGACCAGGTCGCGGAACACTCCTCCGCCGAGCGCGGTGACCTCGGCGAGAACGGCGATGCCGAAGACGTCGAAGTTCTTGCGCACGGCCAGCAGCGCGCCGGAGATGGCGAACACGAAGATCCCGACGAGGTCGAGCGCGTGCTGGACGGAGGGGCTGAATATCTGCTGGAGCACCCTTCTATTCTTACCCATCACAAAGCCCCCGCCTTACAAACCAAGGCGGGGGCTTCCAGGATCCTACTTCTCCTTGGAGATTTCCTCCGAAGACGGCTCTCCGTCAGCCTCGGCGGAGGGCTCGGCGGCGGTCTCGGCCGACCTCCGCGCCGACTCGTCCGGGACCTCGTCGGAGACCAGCTCCGCAGCCGCCTTCGCGGCGGTCAGCAGGACGGTGTCCTGCGGGGCCTGGTCCGCGAAGTTCTCCGGGTGGTGGCAGGCGACCTGCTGGCCGGGCTTGAGCTCCACGAGCTTCGGCTCCGTCGTCCGGCAGATCTCCGTCGCCTTCCAGCACCGGGTGTGGAAGCGGCAGCCGCTCGGCGGGGAGATGGGCGAGGGCACGTCGCCCTGGAGCAGGATCCGCTCGCTCCCGGCCGCCTTGCGCCGCGGGTCCGGGACCGGCACGGCCGACATCAGCGCCTTGGTGTACGGGTGCATCGGCGCCTCATACAGCGCGGTACGGTCGGCGAGTTCGACGATCTTGCCGAGGTACATCACCGCGATCCGGTCCGAGACGTGACGGACGACCGAGAGGTCGTGCGCGATGATCACGTACGTCAGGCCCAGCTCGGACTGCAGGTCGTCCATGAGGTTGACAACCTGTGCCTGGATCGACACGTCGAGCGCGGAGACCGGCTCGTCCGCCACCACGAGCTTCGGCCTCAGGGCGAGCGCGCGGGCGATGCCGATGCGCTGGCGCTGACCGCCGGAGAACTCGTGCGGGTAGCGGTTGTAGTGCTCGGGGCTCAGCCCCACCAGCTCCAGGAGCCGCTGGACCTCCCTCTTCACGCCGCCCTCGGGCTCGACGCCCTGGAGCCGGAACGGTGCCGAGACGATCCCGCCGATGGTGTGCCGCGGGTTCAGCGAACCGTACGGGTCCTGGAAGATCATCTGGATGTCCCGCCTCAGCGGGCGCATCCCGGCCGCGTTCAGCCTCGTGATGTCCTTGCCCTCGAAGTGGATGCTTCCGGCGGTCGGTTCCAGGAGCCGGGTGATGACCCGTCCCATGGTCGACTTGCCGCAGCCCGACTCCCCGACCACGCCCAGGGTCTCGCCTTTGCGCACCTGGAAGTCGATGCCGTCGACCGCCTTGACGGCGCCGACCTGGCGCTGGAGCACGCCCTTGCGGATGGGGAAGTGCTTCTGCAGGCCCTCGACCTCGAGCAGCACCTCGCGCTCGTCAGTAGCCGGCGCCTGCTGCGGAATCGTGGGGCCCGGGCCCGTTTTCTTCGTCTCACTCACAGCTTCGGCACAATCTCTTCGGTCCAGATCCGCGTACGGTCCTCCGGCGAGAGATGGCAGGCGGACCAGTGGCCGCCCTCGATCTGCTGGAGCTCCGGGCGCACGGTGCGGGTGACACCGCCCTTGGGGATGTCCGCGTACGGGCAGCGGGGGTGGAAGGCGCAGCCCGAGGGGACGTTGATGAGGCTCGGCGGCTGGCCCTTGACCGGGATGAGCCGCTCAGATGTCTCACGGTCGATGCGGGGCATCGAGCCGAGCAGGCCCCAGGTGTACGGGTGCTGCGGCTTGTCGAAGATCTCGTCGACCGGACCGCGTTCCACGCACCGGCCGGCGTACATCACGAGGACGTCGTCGGCGATCTCGGCGACGACACCGAGGTCGTGGGTGATGATGACGACCGCGGAGCCGAACTCCTTCTGCAGGTCCCGGATGAGGTCGAGGATCTGCGCCTGGACGGTCACGTCGAGGGCGGTCGTCGGCTCGTCCGCGATGAGCAGCTCAGGGTTGTTGACCAGCGCCATGGCGATCATCGCGCGCTGGCGCATACCGCCGGAGAACTCGTGCGGGTAGCCGTCCACACGCTTGGCGGGCTCGGGGATGCCGACCCGGTCGAGCATCTCGATGGCCCGCTTGCGGGCGACCTTCTTGCTGACGTCGTGGTGGACCCGGTACGCCTCGACGATCTGGTTGCCGATCGTGTAGTACGGGTGCATCGCGGACAGCGGGTCCTGGAAGATCATCGCCATCTCACGGCCGCGGAGCTTGCGCACCTCGTCCGGGTCGCCGCTGACCAGTTCCTTGCCGTCGAGCCAGATCTCGCCCGACATCTGGACGTTCTTGCCGCGCGCGCCGAGCCGGTGCAGGCCCATGATCGCAAGCGAGGTGACGGACTTCCCGGAGCCCGACTCGCCCACGATGCTGAGGGTCTTGCCCTTCTCCACCTGGAAGCTGAGCCCGTCGACGGACTTGACCAGGCCGTCGTCGGTGGGGAAGTGCACCTTGAGGTCACGCACTTCGAGGAAGGCGCTCGGAGCGTTCGAGGGCGCGTTGACGGGCTCCCCCACGGCGGCGCCGGTCTTGGACAGTTCGGTCACGAGAGCCTCACCCGCGGGTCGGCGGCGGCGTACAGCAGGTCCACCAGAAGATTTGCGATCACGACGAACAAGGCTGCGAGCAGGGTGACGCCGAGGATCGGGGGCAGGTCGTTGTCCTCGATGGACTTCACCGCGTACTCGCCGATGCCGTGCAGCGAGAACACCGTCTCGGTGATCAGCGCACCGCCGAGCAGCAGACCGAGGTCCATACCGAACACGGTGATGATCGGCGTCAGCGCGGCGCGCAGACCGTGCCGGGCGACCACCCTGCGTTCTCGAAGGCCCTTGGCGCGGGCGGTGCGGATGAAGTCCTCGTTCATCGTCTCCAGCATGCCCGAGCGGGTGAGCCGCGCGTAGATGGCGGAGTACAGCAGGGCGAGAGAGCACCAGGCGGGGAAGAGCGTGTTGGCCCACTGTGCCGGGTTCTCGGTGAACGGGACGTAGGTGCGGCCGAAGATCGGCCACTGGTAGGTGAAGAGCAGCAGGGCCAGGTTGCCGGTGAAGAACATGGGCAGCGAGACACCGGCGAGCGCGACGCCCATGAACGTGCGGTCGAAGAACGACCGGGGCTTGAGAGCCGAGATGACACCGACCGCCACACCGGACACCAGCCACATCACAGCGGCACCGGCGGCCAGTGAGATCGTCACCGGAAGGCGGGACATGAGCTGCGGCCAGACCTCGACATGGGTTTTGAAGGAGTAGCCGAAGCACGGCGCGTTGCAGTGCGCCGTGGTGGGGCCCAGGTCGTAGGTGGCCCCCGACACGATCCCCTTGATGAAGTGCCAGTACTGGACGTACAGGGGCTGGTCCAGACCGAGGTTGTGCTTGACCGCGGCGATGTCGGCCTTCGACGGGCTCTTCCCGATGTACTGCTGGGCCAGCTGGTCGGCGGTCTGGCCGGCGAGCCGTGGCAGCAGGAAGAAGATGGCGAAGGTGACCGCGGTGACGACCAGCAGCAGGATCACTGCCGCGATCGTCCGGCGGAGGATGTACGAGATCACGGGGACCGGCGCTGGTGCCCGCGGGCCTCACGGCCCGCGGGCACCAATGCCTTCACCTGCCTTCCGGGGCTACTACTTGGTCGAGCCGATGTTGAGGTAGTCGTACTGACCGCTGAAGGCAGCCGTCGAGACCAGGTTGGTGAAGGTCGTCGGACGGTACAGCAGGACCTTGAAGTAGGTCAGCGGGACGAGCACCGCGTCGTCCATGGCCTTCTTGTCGACCTCGGTGTACAGGCTGTCGCGCGCGGCCTTGTCCTGCGTGCCGATCGCCTTCTCCAGCAGCGCGTTGACGTCCTTGTTGTCGTACTGCGAGAGGTTGGTGTTGCCGGACGCGCCGATGGCCTTGCCGTTCAGGATCTGCTGCAGGAAGCCGTAGCCGGACGGCCAGTCGGCGCCCCACTGCATCATGATCAGGCCGATGTTCTGCCTCTCGGTGAACTTCGGGACACCGGCGTAGTCGGTGAAGTACTTGCCCGACGGGTACTGCTTCAGGCTGGCGTTGATGCCTGCCTTCTTCAGCGAGTTGATGATCGCGGTGGCCGCGTCGATCTCCTGCGGACGGTCGCTGCGCGCGGAGATGTTCGTGTTGATCGCCGACCTGCCGCAGGCCTTCAGCTGCTCCTTGGCCTTGGCCAAGTCACCCTTGTTGCCGTCGGTCGCGTAGACGTCCGACTTCTGGTAGCCGGGGATGTCCGGCGGGAGGACGGTGGAGGCGATGTCACCGCGGATCGGGCCGCCCTCGGCGGTCTGCACCGAAACCTTGTCGATCGCGTACTGCACGGCCTTGCGGCAGGCGGCGTTGTCGAACGGCTTCACCTTGGTGTTGATCGCCATGTAGACGAGACGGCCACCGTACGTGTTGTCGGTGTTGGCCTTCTTCGCCGCGTCGTTGACGACCTGGGCCTGCGTCGAGGCCTGGACACCCGTGCCACCCAGGTCGATCGCGTCACCGGCCTGGACGTCCTTGTCGATCGTCTCGGCGTTGACCTTCAGGTTGACGACGATCTTGTCCGGGTACTGCTTGCGCAGCGGGTCCGTCTTCGGGTCCCAGTTCTTGTTGCGGACGAGGACGACCTGCTTGCCCTCGTCGTAGCTCTGGAACTGGTAGGAGCCCGAGGAGACGATGTTCCTGACGTAGTCGATGCCCTTGTCCTTGGACTGGGGCACGGGAGCCGTCTGCGGGGTCGCGACCAGATAGTCGAACTCCTGGAAGGCGACGTTGAGGTGGAAGACGATCGTGGTGTCGTCCGGCGTCTCGATCGACTTCAGGCCCTCGGCGCTCTTGTCCTTGTAGGGGCCCTTGTACTTGTCGCCGCCCGCGAGGAACTGCTGGAAGTAGTTCGGGCCGAGGGAGAGCACGTCACGCGCGAAGTTGGAGCGCTCGACGGCGTACTTGACGTCCTTCGACGTGATCGGCGTGCCGTCCTGGTACTTCAGGCCCGGCCGCAGCTTGTACGTCCAGGTCTTGCCGCCGTCGCTCGGCACACCCGCACTCGCGGCGAGGTCCGGGACCAGCTCGTTGCCCTTCTCGCCCGGGGCGGGCTTGAAGGTCATCAGCGGGCGCGCGTACAGCCGGCTGAGGTTGTACATGTACGCGTAGTACGTGTTGCCGGGGTCGAAGGAGTCCGGGACATCGGAGTACTCATAGGTGACCGTGCCCCCCTTCTTGGTCGATGCGTTGACGACGTCCTTGGTCGCTGCGTTGGCCCCAGCCGACTGGTTTCCGTCGTTGTCCGTGTTGTCATCGGCCTTGCTGCAACCTGCGAGCAGCAAGCTCACACTGCCGATCGCCGCAACCGCGGCCAGCGCTGACCTTCGCATGATGGTCTGCTTCCCCTTCATTTGTGGAAACCTGTTGGACTCTCGTCGCGGCCGCGGGTCAGCGGCTGCGCGGGTCGAGAGCGTCACGGAGACCGTCGCCGAGCAGATTGAACGCCAGCACGGTCACGAAGATCGCAAGACCAGGCACGATCATGTACTGCGGGTCGACCTGGTAGTAGTCGACCGCCTGGTTGAGCATGCCGCCCCAGGATGCCTGCGGCGGCTGGATGCCGACGCCGAGGAAGCTCAGGGACGCCTCGAAGAGGATGTTGGTCGGGATGAGCAGCGTCGAGTAGACGATGATCGGGCCGACGAGGTTCGGCAGCAGCTCCCGGAAGAGGATGTACGGGCCCTTGGCGCCCATTCCCCGGGACGCGTCCACGAACTCCCGCTCACGCAGGGCCAGCGTCTGGCCTCGCACGATGCGGCCCAGATACGGCCAGTTGAAGAAGCCGATGACAAAGATCAGCACGCTGATGTGGAGCGGCAGCCCTTCCAGGCCGAAGGCGCCGCCCTGCAGCGTGGCGGAGATGGCGATGGCGAACAGCAGGAGGGGGAAGGCGAGGAAGGTGTCCATCAGCCGGCTGATGATCGTGTCGACCCGTCCGCCGTAGTAGCCGGCCACCACGCCGAGGACCGTGCCGATCGTGTTGGAGAGGATCGTGGCGCCGAATGCGACGACCAGGGAGACCCAGGAGCCCTCCAGGATGCGGGTGGCGATGTCCCGGCCGAACTTGGGCTCGACGCCGAGCGGGTGGTCCCAGCTCATGCCACCGAAGCCGCCCTTGGGCAGCGAGGTGTTGGGGTCGATCAGGTCCTGGTTGAAGGCGTTCGGGTCCAGCCCGAACACGGCCTGGATGGGCCGCGACAGCAACGCGAGCAGGATCAGCAGGACGACGATGATGCCACCGGCCACCGCCACCTTGTCCCTCTTGAAGCGGGACCAGGCGATCTGCCCCAGGGAACGGCCCTCGATCTGCCCCTTTTCGGCGCCGACGAGTACAGCCTCCGGCTGCGCTTCGGCTGCCGCCCCGGTGGTCTCGATCGGTGCGGTCACAGTGACCTGACCCCTCTCGCCGGTGGTGACCGGCCCCTTTACCCGCCGCTGTCGGCGGCTCGATCTTCTGATGCTGGTGCGTGGCGGCCGCGGATGACACTGCCGCCTTCACGCCGATCCCTCGCCTGGTAGCGCTGACAGGATCGACGCCCTCGCGCCTGAGAGGCGAGTCTTCAACGCTCTCACGATCACGTGCCAGACCTGACGAAGAAAGTATGCGCAACCGTGATGCAGTCCGGAGGATTCCGTTATTCGGACAGCGGGTAACGAGGGTCGGGCGAGTATAAAGTGGGTCGTTTGGGACAGACAGGAATACTCTACCCCTATCTACGCGCGCAGACACCCGGGTGTGCGAAGCCACCGCGCCTGGCGGGCCGATCACTGTCCGTCCGACGGTCAGTACCCGCCGTGGACCGGGGGGTAGCCGTACCCGGCCGCGGGGGACTGGGCCGGGGCCGCATGTGCCTCACGGTCGTAGAAGGGGCGGGCGCTCGCCCGCATCCACATCGCGACCGGGTCGTACTCGTCGGACATCGCCACCGTCGACACCGGCAGCCCGTCCGGGACGGCGCCGATGGACTGCTGCATCATCGCGCGCACCGAGTCCACCGCCGGCGGACTGGTGTCGTACGTGTCCAGGCCGATGGCCAGGTACGGCGCCCCGAGCGCGGGCTGCACCCAGGCGCGGCGCAGCGCGCGGACGGCCGGGGTGCGGTGGGCGTTCTGCGCGAGCAGGGCGTAGAACTGCGGAATCTCGATGCCCGGTTCGGACAGCCGGAGCGGGCCGGCGGGCTGACGCTCCAGGCCGGTCGCGATGCGGCGCAGGTCGAGCCACGGAACACCGACGCCCCCGCCGGGGGCGTGCGGGTTCAGCCAGAGACCGTAGTGCTCCGGGTAGAGCGTCCGGGCGACGTCGACTCCGTCGACGACTTCATAGGAGCGGTTCCAGCCGCTGGCCGAGAGTTCCTGGGCAGAGGTGACGCACGGTGCGTAGCCGTGGCCGTCGACCTCCATCCTTCCGTACTGGGCATCGGGTGAACCGGCCTGGCCGTGCCACAGGAGCATCCAGACCTGGCCGGAGGCGGGGGTCGCGAGTGCGCGAAGGAGCGCCTCGTAGGCGTCGTAGCGCCCCGGCGTCACCTGGCGCAGCATGTGCTCGACCTGGCCGGCCGCGGCCGTGCTGCTCGCACTCACCTGGTACCGCCCCCTTGGGAAGACGTAATAGGAATATGGATATGGACAGGGAACCAGCTTAGGTGGCTCCGCGGGCAACGGGCGCCCAGGAGCCCGGGACTTGTTGAACGTTGACGGGTGCGGGTGATTTGTGGCTGATCGCGGCCCCGCGGCGGAGCCGCTCGACGGCACAACCCCGCGCCCCTGCAGAGCGCGTGTCAGTAACCCTGTTGGTAGAAGGGCCGGACGTTCTCGCGCAGCCAGCGGCATACGGGGTCGTCGGCCACGTCCAGCAGGACCAGGTTCACCGGCCACCGCACCGGGACGCGGCCCAGGGCCCGGCCGAGGGCGTCCAGGGGACCGGCGCGCAGGTCGCCCTCCGTCCGGGACAGTTCGACGCCTATGAACATCACCGGGTCGGCCGTCTCGATCGCGGCGAGACAGCGGCGGGCCGTGCGGACGACGCCCGTCTCGGCGAACTCCGCCGACGCGGCGGCCAGGAAGTCCATCGGGTCGTCCTGCCAGTCGGGCTCGAATAGCCGGACCCGGCCGCCGCTCGAGGGCCCGTCCAGCGGGGTCCGTCCGACGCGGCACAGTTCGGCCACGGCCGCCGGCGGCAGCGGCACGCCGACCACGCCTTCGGGGTTGACGGCGATGCCCACCTGCGGCGGCAGACCGCGGGCGAACTCCACGGCGGGCGCGACGGTGTACGACATGTGGGAGCCGGCGACCTGGCGGAACTGCTCCTCGGAGCTGAAGACCGGCACGTACGTCCGGCCCTCGATCTCCATGGTCGGCAGGTCGAGCGGGCCGCTGTGCGGGCCGCCGCCGCTCGGCAGCGGCACCCAGACGAAGCTGCGGCCGAGGACCTCGATGATCCGTCCCCCGGCCGAGGGGATGCCGAGCGAGGCGGAGAGCACCTCCTCCAGCTCGTTGCCGGGCCATCCGCCGTGCGAATGGGGATGCGCCTGCGTGGGGAAGTCCGCGGGGAGATCCACTGGGAAGTCCATCTGTATGACCGCCTGCTGAGAACCACTGCTGTGGCTGGAAAGGCTAACGGGTGGCGGCGTCCACAGGCTCTCAGCCCGTGAAGCCGATCCGGCGCAGCGCGTCCGCGGCGTCCCGGTCCAGCAGCACCGCCGAGCCGCAGCCCTCGGGCAGATCGCCCTGCTCCACGGAGCGCAACAGCCGGGCGGCCGCCGCGCGGTGGCGCAGGAAGGCGTAGCGCGAGACGCCCCGGCCGCGCTCGCGCTGACCTTCCAGCGCGGTGTCCGGCGTGACGTCGAGCAGCAGCAGGTGCAGGCTGCCGCCGCGGCGGCGGGCCGCGCGGGCCAGCCAGCCGCGCACCCACGCCTGCGTACCGCAGTCGTGTACGACGACTCCCTCGCCGGTGCGCAGGGCGCGGCGCAGCCCTGCGTAGTGGGCGAGGCGGACGAGCGGGCGGTAGACCGCGTACGGCAGGAAGCGCGGCATCCGGGCGTCCCAGCGGTCGCGGGTGTCCTGGGAGTCGATACGGGTGCCGCGTACGGTGCGCCGCATGAGCGTGGACTTGCCACTGCCGGGCAGGCCGGTGATCACGACGAGGTCGCCGGGTCCGAAGAGCAGTGCGTGCGGGCTGTGGCCGCCGCGTTCGCGCAGGTCGCGGAGGACGGGTGCCGGGCGTGCGCCGCACGCCTCGCGGCCCGGGGCCGCATGCTGCTCCGGCAGCGCGACGGCCGAGGTCGTGGCGTACGCCGTGGTCCTGTTCACCGTGATCGTCCTCCCCTGGGGTGGGTCACGAGTTCCCTCCCCGTCGAGTGTAAAGAGAAGGTAATACCGGGTGTCTCGCGTTTTCGTGTTCGTCCTGCCACAAGCCGGTTACAGAGGCGGTCTGCCGTGTGCGGGCGAGGCGTGCAATGATGTGCGCGCCAACTGCATACCGGCCGCTTGAATCCGCGCGGGAGAGTTCCCAGCAGTGCTTCACCGAAGCGTCTTGCTGGGGCGCCGAAGGAGCAAGTCCCTCCCTTGAATCTCTCAGGCCCCATTACCGCGCGGGCGAGGCACATCTGAAAAGCGGGCCGCCACGACGGCGGCTCCACCCAAGGTGCAAGCCAGGACCGCTCCCCGAAGGGCCGGTCATGGCGAACCTCTCAGGTTCCGATGACAGATGGGGAGGAACGACCTCGCCCGTCATGCCCTGGGAGACGACCGACCGATGAGCAGCACCGCACCCCGTCACACCGCGCTCGATGCCCTCCATCGTTCGCTCGGCGCGACGATGACCGACTTCGCCGGCTGGGACATGCCCCTGCGCTACGGCTCCGAGCGCGACGAGCACAACGCCGTGCGCACCAAGGCCGGCCTCTTCGACCTCTCGCACATGGGCGAGATCACGGTCACCGGCCCGCAGGCCGGTCGGCTCCTGAACCACGCCCTGGTCGGCGACATCGCCTCCGTCGGCGTCGGCCGCGCCCGCTACACCATGATCTGCCGGGCCGACGGCGGCATCCTCGACGACCTGATCGTCTACCGGCTCGCCGAGACCGAGGCCGGTTCTTCTCACTACATGGTCGTCGCCAACGCCTCCAACGCCCAGGTGGTGCTGGACGCACTGGTGGAGCGCTCCGCCGGCTTCGACGCCGAGGTGCGCGACGACCGGGACGACTACGCGCTCATCGCCGTCCAGGGCCCCGAGTCGCCGGGAATCCTGAAGTCCCTCACCGACGCCGACCTGGACGGCCTCAAGTACTACGCCGGCCTGCCCGGCACGGTCGCCGGCGTCCCTGCGCTGATCGCCCGCACCGGCTACACCGGCGAGGACGGCTTCGAACTGTTCGTCGCCCCCGGTGACGCGGAGAAGCTGTGGCAGGCGCTGACCGAGGCGGGCGCCCCGGCCGGGCTCGTCCCCTGCGGCCTGTCCTGCCGGGACACGCTGCGCCTGGAGGCGGGCATGCCGCTGTACGGGCACGAGCTGACCACGTCGCTCACCCCCTTCGACGCCGGGCTCGGCCGGGTGGTGAAGTTCGAGAAGGAGGGCGACTTCGTGGGGCGCGAGGCGCTGCGGGAGGCCGCCGCCCGGTCCGAGGCGAACCCCCCGCGCGTCCTCGTCGGCCTGGTCGCCGAAGGCCGCCGGGTCCCACGCGCCGGGTACACCGTGGTGGCCGGCGGTGAGGTGGTCGGTGAGGTCACCTCCGGCGCCCCCTCCCCCACGCTGGGCAAGCCGATCGCGATGGCGTACGTCGACGCCGCGCACGCGGCGCCGGGCACCCCCGGGGTCGGCGTGGACATCCGGGGCACCCACGAGCCGTACGAGGTCGTGGCTCTGCCGTTCTACAAGCGGCAGAAGTGACACAGTCGTAGTCGTCACGGCATTGCCGTCCCAGCGTGACGTCGGGCACATCGTGCCTGCTCACGCGCGCTCCCCTCACTCCCCCATTCATCAGCGGTTCCCGCGTACAGGAGAATTCAGGCCATGAGCAACCCCCAGCAGCTGCGCTACAGCAAGGAGCACGAGTGGCTGTCGGCCGCCGAGGACGGCGTCGCGACGGTCGGCATCACGGAGCACGCGGCCAACGCGCTCGGCGACGTGGTCTTCGTCCAGCTCCCGGAGGTCGGTGACACGCTGTCCGCGGGCGAGACCTGCGGCGAACTGGAGTCGACCAAGTCCGTGTCGGACCTGTACTCCCCCGTCTCCGGTGAGGTCACCGAGGTCAACGAGGACGTCGTCAACGACCCGTCGCTGGTGAACTCCGCCCCCTTCGAGGGCGGGTGGCTGTTCAAGGTACGCGTCGCGGAGGAGCCGGCCGACCTGCTCTCCGCCGACGAGTACACCGCCTTTTCCGCCGGCTGAGGAGTCGTAGCCCCATGTCCGACCACACGTCCGTTCTGAACACGCCCCTGCACGAGCTGGACCCGGACGTCGCCGCCGCGGTCGACGCCGAGCTGCGGCGCCAGCAGTCCACGCTCGAGATGATCGCCTCGGAGAACTTCGCCCCGCTCGCGGTCATGGAGGCGCAGGGCTCGGTTCTCACCAACAAGTACGCCGAGGGCTACCCCGGCCGTCGCTACTACGGCGGCTGCGAGCACGTCGACGTCGCCGAGCAGATCGCCATCGACCGGGTGAAGGAGCTGTTCGGCGCCGAGTACGCCAACGTGCAGCCTCACTCGGGCGCCTCCGCCAACCAGGCGGCGCTGTTCGCGCTGGCCCAGCCCGGCGACACCATCCTCGGGCTCGACCTCGCCCACGGCGGTCACCTGACCCACGGGATGCGGCTCAACTTCTCCGGCAAGCAGTTCAACGTGGTCGCGTACCACGTGGACGACGCCGGCCTCGTCGACATGGCCGAGGTCGAGCGGCTCGCCAAGGAGCACCGGCCGAAGGTGATCATCGCCGGCTGGTCGGCGTACCCGCGGCAGCTGGACTTCGCCGAGTTCCGCCGGATCGCCGACGAGGTCGAGGCGTACCTGTGGGTCGACATGGCGCACTTCGCGGGCCTGGTCGCGGCCGGCCTCCACCCCAACCCGGTGGACTACGCGGACGTCGTCACCTCCACCACCCACAAGACGCTGGGCGGCCCGCGCGGCGGCATCATCCTCGCCAGGCAGGACTTCGCCAAGAAGCTGAACTCGTCCGTCTTCCCGGGCTTCCAGGGCGGTCCGCTGGAGCACGTGATCGCGGCCAAGGCGGTCTCCTTCAAGGTCGCCGCCTCGGAGGAGTTCAAGGAGCGCCAGCGCCGTACGGTCGACGGCGCGCGGATCCTCGCCGAGCGTCTCACCGCGCCGGACGCCCGCGAGGCCGGCGTCAACGTCCTGTCCGGCGGCACCGACGTCCACCTCATCCTGGTGGACCTGCGCGAGTCCGAGCTGGACGGCCGGCAGGCCGAGGACCGCCTCCACGAGGTCGGTATCACGGTCAACCGCAACGCGGTCCCGGACGACCCGCGTCCGCCGATGGTGACATCGGGTCTGCGGATCGGCACTCCGGCCCTCGCCACCCGCGGTTTCACGCCCGAGGACTTCGCCGAGGTCGCGGACGTCATCGCGGAGACGCTCAAGCCGTCCTACGACGCGCAGGGCCTGAAGGCCCGGGTCAAGGCGCTGGCCGACAAGCACCCGCTGTACCCCGGTCTGAACAAGTAGTTCTTTTCTGTGGGGTGCCCCGCACACTCGTGAGTGGGCGGGGCACCCCGACCCCCGCACCGCCCCGTCCTGAGGAGTCACCGTGGCCATCTCGGTCTTCGACCTGTTCTCGATCGGCATCGGCCCGTCCAGCTCCCACACGGTCGGCCCGATGCGCGCGGCGCGCATGTTCGCCCGCCGGCTGCGCAACGAGGGTCTGCTGGACTCCGCCGCGTCGGTCCGGGCCGAGCTGTACGGCTCGCTCGGCGCGACCGGACACGGCCACGGCACGCCCAAGGCGGTGCTGCTCGGCCTGGAGGGCGCCTCGCCGCGGACGGTGGACGTGGAGACGGCCGACCAGCGGGTCGAGGACATCAAGGCGGCCGGCCGCATCCGTCTGCTCGGCAAGCGCGAGATCCCCTTCTCCTTCGACGACGACCTGGTCCTGCACCGCCGCAAGGCGCTCCCGTACCACGCCAACGGCATGACCCTGTGGGCGTACGGCGCATCCGGGGCCGAACTGCTGTCGAGGACGTACTACTCGGTGGGCGGCGGCTTCGTCGTCGACGAGGAGGCGGTGGGCGCGGACCGCATCAAGCTGGACGACACGGCCCTCAAATACCCCTTCCGTACGGGCGACGAGCTGCTGCGGCTGACGAAGGAGACCGGCCTGTCCATCTCGTCGCTGATGCTGGAGAACGAGCGGGCCTGGCGCACGGAGGAGGAGATCCGGACGGGTCTCCTGGAGATCTGGCAGGTGATGCGGGCGTGCGTGTCGCGCGGCATGTCCCGCGAGGGCATCCTGCCGGGCGGCCTGAAGGTACGGCGCAGGGCCGCCGTGTCGGCCCGCCAACTGCGCGCCGAGGGCGACCCGCTGGCGCACGCCATGGAGTGGATCACGCTCTACGCGATGGCGGTCAACGAGGAGAACGCGGCCGGCGGCCGCGTGGTGACGGCCCCCACGAACGGAGCGGCGGGAATCATCCCCGCCGTACTCCACTACTACATCGACTTCGTGCCTGGCGCCGACGAGGACGGGGTGGTCCGCTTCCTGCTCGCCGCCGGCGCCATCGGCATGCTCTTCAAGGAGAACGCCTCCATCTCCGGCGCCGAGGTCGGCTGCCAGGGCGAGGTCGGCTCGGCCTGTTCCATGGCGGCCGGCGCCCTCGCGGAGGTCCTGGGCGGCAGCCCCGAACAGGTCGAGAACGCCGCCGAGATCGGCATGGAACACAACCTCGGCCTCACCTGCGACCCGGTCGGCGGCCTCGTCCAGATCCCGTGTATCGAACGCAACGGCATGGCCGCGGTGAAGGCCGTCACGGCGGCGAAGATGGCGATGCGCGGCGACGGCTCGCACAAGGTGTCCCTGGACAAGGTCATCAAGACGATGAAGGACACCGGCGCGGACATGTCGGTGAAGTACAAGGAGACGGCCCGGGGCGGGCTGGCGGTGAACATCATCGAGTGCTGAGGGAACGGGCCCTGCCCAGCGCGTTCGTGTCTTTCAGCGCTGTCGGGGCCTTCCCTGCTTACGCGGCGGAAAGTCCCTGAGAACTCCCTGGGACAGGCGTGAAAGTCCCTGAAAAGTCCCCGGGATGTCCCCAAGGCACCTCGCTCTTTGATGGTGGCACGGGCTGAAACGTCAGGGCCTGCCCCAGCCCTCTTAGAGGACATTCTGAACCGGTATGCCCGATTCCCGTATTGGTCAGGCGCCGTCCTGGCGGTCACGTGGTCCTTCGGCGGCTTCTACAGTGTCCCGAGGCGGGGCGGGCGGGACGGCAGATCAGAAGGGCTGACTCAAGAACGTGGTGAGGATCGAGCGATTGGCGGACCTGAAGCCCGTCCACCAGCGACAGGCTGCCGCCCTGGCCCTGTGGCGGTGGCGCGCGCCGATACTCGCGTTCGAATTGGATGCAGAGTGGGGCATCGACCGGTCTGTCCTGGAGTCGCTGTTCCGACTGGCCGCATCTCCCTCTGGTGAACAGTCGGCCGGAGCATGAACAAGGGGAGGTCGACCCACTGCGGCTCCTCGGCGCCCTCGTCCCGGACGTACTGTCTGAGCAGGGAGTCGGCGATGCCAGAGGCCACGACCAGGGGAAGCGCCAACGCGGTGCACGTAGCCAGCCAGCGCCACCTCAGTCGCCCGACGACCGACGACACCGTCCCGGCCGGACGGCGCTGCGTCCAGCGCGCGGCCAGGAACACGGCGGGGATCAAGGCCGCGAGGCTCAGCAACTGTGACGCCGTCAGGCCGATGCTCCGCACAGCGTCGGTCGTTCCGCCCGCCACGCTCAGCGCTATGTCGTCAAGAACCAACGGCACCACGCCCAGGAGGGAGAAACCGACGAGCACGACAACCGTCCCCACAACGGACCGCCACCACCGATAACGACCTGATGTCAGAGCCAACTGGTGGAATTCGCGGGCCTGTACAGGGGCCAAACCGGGCACAGCTCGGTCAGCTCCGTCTAACTGCGGTCATCGGCTCTTCTCCAACTCCTTTGTGAGCGGTGCCCATTCCCTGCGTGGACTGGAGCACCTTCAGGCAGTAATGCGAATCCGCGCTGCGCATGGACTCGCCGTGGACGCGCCCCGTGACCAGGTCCGCCGCTTCCGCCGCTGTTTCCGGAGTCGGATCCCGCTCGCCGCGCCGGCCCTGCCGCAAGAGCGTCCACCCGCACCGGAAAAACGCTCCCCGCGACCCGCGGACGCGGCGCCCGAGGGGTAAGGGCGCCGTGTCCTGTGTCCGATGCCTTGTTGGCCCGCGACGGCTCAGCCCCGGCCGGCCGTACGACGCCTACGGACGACGAAGAGCGTGGCAGCGCCCGCCGCCATGGCGGTCAGAGCAATCCCCGCGATGACGGGCGTGCTGTTCGACGCGCCGGTCTCGGCCAGGTCGCCACTCTGGGCCGTCGGCTGGTTCGTGTCGGTGCCATGGCCGTCCTCTGCCCCGGCCGACGCGCTCGCGTTGCCGGGCGGGGTCGCTGAGGCGGACGGGGTCGGCTCACCGGGATCGCCAGGGTTCGCGCCGCCGTCGCTCTGCGGCAGAGCGCCGGCGAAGACGCCCGCGATCGCCTTGTGCCCCTCGGCGTTCGGATGCGGGTCGTGTGCCGTGGTGCATGCCCAGGTCAACTGACAGACCTTGGCCACATTCGCGGGCACCTCGCCGTGGCCGGGCAGCTCGACGGAGGTGTCGAATTCATCGGAGGAGAAGGCCGTGGCCACGTCGGCGACCTTGAAGTCGGCGGCGCCGTACACCTGGGAGATTGCAGCGTTCCCGGCCTTCATCAAAGGAGCTGAGTCCTTGGCGGCCTGCTGTCCCGCATCGCCGAGGAGCCACGCCGCCAGAACCGGGTTGTAGTACGTCGCACCCGCGTAGTGGGTGCCGGCGGTACCGGCCTTGCGCAGTGCGCCCGTGATCTGGGCGAGATTCGCACCCACGGTCTGGCCGGCACTGTTCATGCAGGCGCCGTCGACGGAGCCCTTCGCCGTGACGCACTTGTCGATGTCGGCGGCACCAACGCTGACCGTCACATAGCTGACCTTGCCGCGGTACTTCGCCATGGCCTGCAGAGCGGCCTCCAGTTGGGACCGCGCGTTCGGGTAGTCGCAGGTGCCGCCCTTGATCAGCGACTCGGTGGTCTCTCCGAAGCAGCCGAGGCGTAGGTGCTTCAGACCCGGCTCACGCTGCTTGAGCTCCGCGAAGAGCACATCGGTGTAGGCGGCGTCCGTGTCCTTGTCGACGTCCGGCTGGTAGCCGGAGGCGAGCGAGTCACCGAGCGAGATGTAGTACGTGGTGCCCGCGCCACCTTCCGACTCGTCGGCGGCGGCCACGCCGGGCGCGCTCATCACAAACGCCGCAGCGACGGTGACCAACAGGGCGCGCCTGCTCGCGAGCGAGGCCGTGGCCCTCGCCACTGCTCCGGCGCCCGGCATGAACGGCCGGGCGGAGACCGCCCTCGGCTCGGCGCGGAACTTGAGGGCGGAGCGCTGGACCTTCTTCATCAGTGACCTGACTTTCCATCGACTCAAGACATGAACCTCCCCGCTGAGCCCGGGTGCCGTGCCACTACGTCAGTGGTCGTGCAAAGGGGGTGGACCGCGGGAGCCACACAGAACGGGAGCCTCGGTTCGAAATGAATCCTGAACCTAGTTCTGTTGACTTGTTCGACAATATATCAGCAGACTTTCTGCTTGCAGGGCAGGTGACTTGGCAGCGCAGTTGGGTCAGGCACGCAAGGCGAACGCTGCCTCCGAGCGTCGGGGCCGGCGCAACGTCCGTGTGCACGAAGCAGGTTGAGCGGCGTTCTGTGAGGCCACGGGGCCGGTCTTCTTGCCGGAGGCCCGGTGATGGTCGAGGAGCCGGCGTATGCCTCCGCGGGCGTCGGTGAACCGGGTGCGGTCGTCGCCCATCTCGGCCAGCACCCGGGCGCCGAGCTGGACACCAAGGCCGGGGAAACTGAGAAGCCATCCGCTTACCGATCAACGGGCTTGCCTGGTCGAACAAGGGTCCTGATCGGGTGATCGCGGTGCGGCCGGCGCATGACGGCAGGGCCTCGCGGTAGCTCAGGGTTGTCGAAGCCAACGAGTTGTTCCGGGAGGCCCTGTTGCCGCAGTCTTTCGCGCTCGTGTGTGTGCAGTCCAACTCAGCTTCTCCGTCGTGTGACTGCCTCGCGCACAGGTTCGGCAATGCGGCCGACGGCCCAGACCGCGCTCCTTGCTACGGCTCGGACATGACGGAGGCGGAATGGCAGATCGTCCGGGCCTTGCTGCCCGTTCCGGCCTGGCTGGAAGGGCGGGGCGGCCGCCCGGAGGGGTATTGCCACCGGCAGATGATCGATGCGGTCCGCTACGTCGTGGACAACGGCGTCAAGTGGGCGAACCTCCCCAGCGACTTCCCGCCGTTCAAACGGGTGCACGCCTTCGCCCGCCGCTGGCAGATCCAGGGCTGCTCACCGAACTCCACGACCGGCTGCGTGACCGTGTCCGCCGGCAGGAGGGCCGCAACGTGGACCCGACGGCGGCGATTGTGGACTCGCAGTCACTGCGGGCCGCGGCGAACATCCCCCGCTCGACGTCCGGCTGGGACGGCGGGAAGAAGGTGGCCGGGCGCAAGCGGCACCTGGTGGTCGACTGCCTCGGCCTGGTCCTGGTGGTGATGGTGACCGCGGCGAGCGTGCAGGACCGGGATGCAGCCGTGACGCTGCTCGAGCGGCTGCGCAAGCTGTACTTCTCCATCCGCCTCGTCTGGGCGGATGGCGGCTACGCCGGTCGGCTCGTCGACTGGGCGGCCGAGAAGCTCCAGCTCATCCTCGACATCGTCAGACGCTCCGACCACACCACCGGCTTCGTGGTGCTCCCGCGCAGGTGGGTCGCGGAAAGAACGCTGAGCTGGCTGATGCGCTCGCGCCGCCTGGTGCGCGATGTCGAGACACTGCCCGCCATACACGAGGCCATGGTGCTGTGGTCCATGACCATGCTCATGAGCAGTCGCCTGGCCGGACGCCGCCCAGGCGCCTTCAGCCGGCCGGTGCGAGCGCGGTGAACACGCCGGGCCGCACCTGCCGGACCCATCCCCGCTCCACCAGACGTTTCGCCTTCGACCGCAGTCCCTCAACCTTCGCCGGGACCGCCTCCAGCCCGAGGGCAGCGGCCAACTGCTGGCAGCGCATGCCCTCCCGGCCCGCTTCCGACTCCAGCACCGACACGATCCGCTCGTAGTCCGGCACCAGGACCGACGCGTCCATGCCTTCGGCCCGGTGCGGCACCACCGATCCCACCACCGCGCTCCCCACGGGCTTAGCGACAACACAAGACGGCTCGGCCAAAACCTCGGCCACCGTTGCTCGGGCATCCACCAGCCGCTGAAGCGCAGCTTCCGCCTCGTCGAGCGCAGCCCGCAACCGCGCCACCTCTTCCCGGACCTTCTTCTCCCGAGCCTCCAGCAGACCGAGCACCGACGGCACCAGCCACCTCCACGAGCGACGCAAGCGGACCAACCACGCCCATCTCTCCCGTCACACAGCGGAGTTCATGCCCACCACAGCCGAACCAACCGATCACGTTCGGAAAGCGGATGGCTTCTTAGGGCAGTGCGTCGACAGCGGCCTGCCACGGGTAGGCGTCGAGGTCACCGTGGCGTGGCTTGTGCGGGGTGAACCCACCTTCCCCGAGCAGGATGGTGACGCCGGCGGCCCGCAGGGTCTCGACGCTGCGGGGAACGGCGGGGTGGGCGCCCTGGGCGTCGTTCCAGTGAGGGAGCGCGACGGTCGGAATCTGCAGCCCGATCGCTTCCGTGATCAGCCCCAATGCCAGTGTGTCGCTTGTGCCTGCGGCCCACTTGTTCAAGATGTTGCTGGTCAGAGGCGCCACGAGAATGGCGTCCGGGGGTGGGAGAACGTCTGGCTGGCTGGGGAGTTTGTACTGCCAGCGCACGGGGTGCCCGGTGAGCTGCTGCAGGGCCTCGACCTCGCCCTCGACGTCCTCGGTGGCCCACCGGTAGGCGGCGGGCGTCAGGATCGCGCACACATCCCAACCGGCGCTCTGGGCGGCGCTGATGGGGATGTGCAGGCGGCTGGCGGGCGGTGCAGCACAGGCGATCAGGTACAGGGTGCGGTTCGTCACCCGGGCAGTCCACAGCGATCAGCGAGCGCGCGCAACCGGCCCTCTGCAGAACCGGCCACGAGTAGCTGCAGGTTCTCGACGAGCGCTCTCGTGCGGGGGCGGCACTGGACCTCTTCGGGCGCCAGCTCCTCGGCCTCCAGCAAGGTGGCGACGGCCTGCTCCCGGAATCCGGCCTGCAGCTCGCCGTGCGCTCGGTCCGTGAGCAGGTGCGCCCTGCGCTCCTTCGGCAAGTTCCCGAACGATTCGGCAGGGATCCCCGATGCGACCGCCACGGCGTCCGCCCCCTCGGACAGCTGCACGTGGGCGGCGACGGTGTACAGCGCCACGTTGGTCGGCCCAAAGCTGGTCCAAAGCCGGTTGTCGTCGCCTCCGAGGTGCTCGGCCTGCTCCTCGGCCTGGCCCAGGAAGTCAGGCACGCGGCGGGAGTACCGGCCGGGGTTGCGGTCCTCGGCCTCAGCGGCGGCCGCGGCCGTTATGGCGGCTTTGAGGTAGAGCATGCCCAGCACGCTGTAACCGCCCGGTCCGCTGCGCAGCAGCTCGGGCTGTAGCCGCTGGGCTGCGGCCAACACGAACTCCGCGGCCTCGGCGGCCTGGCCGTTGTTGGTCATTGCGTCGCCGAGGTGCCGCGCGGCGCTGGCCTTGATCACAGGGTTCTCGGACCGCTCGGCGGCCGCGACGGCGCGGTGGCCTGCGATGACGGCCAAGTCGGTGGACCCCCCACTTGATGGCGGCCGCCTCGGTCAACTCCAAGCTGAGTGACAGCAGTTCGTACGAGACGAGCCGGTCGTCCCCTGCGTGCCGTTGCGCGGCCCGGGTCGTGTCGACGAGCAGCTTCGGGATAGCTCCGCTGAGCTGGACGAAGTGCCCGGCCTGGAAGCCGAGGCGGGCATGGGTGAGGGAACGGCGCAGCTGCTCGACGGGGAGGGGCTCGGCAGACGAGTTGTCGCACGACCCGGTGATGACGTCGTGCCGGTGCGACAGGGGGATGACATCGAACCAGTCGCCGCCGATGCCGGCGCGGGAGCTCGCCGGCCGGTAACGGGAGGCGACCTCGACGGCCGTCTGCCTGGGTGCATGCTGCGGGAGCAGACTGCGCTGGAGGGCGAGTGCCGTGTCGCGTTCCCGTGTGTAGCGGCGGGCGTTGTCGACGCACACAGCCGCGCGTGCCGCGAGTTCCTTGGCGAGCAGCAGATCGTCGTCGTCGAAGGGTTCCGGTGTCCGGTGGCGGCCGAGGATCGCCAGGCCGAGCGTGATGCCGCGGGCACGCAGTGGTACCACCAACAGGGTATGGATGCCGTGGGTGTCGATGCTCCGGACGCTGTCAGGGGAGTCCGCGGCCCTGTTCTCGAACCGGTTACGGCGTGTCCCAGATCTGGCACATCGGCGCCACCTCGTTGCGACAATGCGTTTCTAGGCTTCACTATCAGCGGGCTCCGCAGAAACCGGAAGGCCGCCGATTTCACTCCCCGAAACGAAAGTACTTCCATGCGCATCTCGACTCTGCTGTCTAGCGCCCTCATAGTCCTGGCCCTTTCGGGAACGGCTGGCTGCGCCATTGACGTGACGACGCCGGGCGGGAAGAAATCTGACCAGACGCAGGGTCCGCAGACTCCGGATGCCACTGTCGGAGCCGCTTCGGACGGTCCTTCGGATCCGGCTGCCCCTTCCGGTCCGGACAGCGCTCCCCTCTCCGCTGACAAGACCGAGCCGCTCAAGATCGACGGTTTTTCCCTCACCCAGTCCGCTGACTGCGCGGGACGCGACGTGGTCATCACCGGCAGCTCGAACACGATCAAGCTCACGGGCACCTGCGGAACAGTGACCCTCGAAGGCTTCTCCAACGTCATCGCGGTGGAGACGGTGGACACGCTCGCGATCAAGGGCAAGTCCTGCATCGCGTACCTGAAGACCGTCGGCGCCATCCAGATGGGCAAAGGCAGTTGGAGCGCGACGGTCGGCTGGGTCAACAGCGCCAGCGGCAGTCAGCCTGATGTGTCTGGAACAGGTGATTCGAGCACCGTCGTCCAGATCAGCGAGGAGGACTACGAGGACGCGGTCAGTTCCTGAGACTACGTGGCAGCGTGGATCTCCTTGGCCCGGCTCGCGATTCTGCGCCGGGCCAGATACTCCTCGGCAGGAAAGGGCGTGAGGATGACCCCGGAGGGTACCCGTGGCTGGAGCGCGCTGTCGCTGCCAAGGTCCCCCCGTGCCGTTCCGGAGGCTGAGCGGTGGCCCGTGAGCTGGAGCAGACGGAGGCTTGACGGAACCCATCGCGGTCTCGACGCGCCCGAGGCCGACGACGAGTCCCTGGCACCCGCGGACCTCATCTCTTCCACTCCCCCGCGCGGCGTACGGCCTCGATCTCACTCTCCCCAACGCATTCCGTGTCGACGGGATCGGTCAACAGGCGTTCCAGCGTGATGTTGAGGCGCAGGGCGGCGAGTCTCACGATGGAGAGCTGCGGATCGGCCTGGCGGCGGCCGGCCTCGAACTCCTCGACCCATCGCACGCTCTTGCCCATGAGCGCGGCAAAGGTCTCATGCGTCATGTTCCGCCGGGTGCGCCAGTACCGGACTCGACGACCGATCTGTAAGGGATCCACTGGGGTTCTCCGAACTCGGAGTGACGACCCACACACATCGTGTGGGCTAGTACTCCAGCAGGATTTCGCTGTCTGACCTGGCCCTTTTCTTCGGGTGGCGGGAGTGTAGCGGGACTTCGATCGTGCAGGAGCGGTCTCACGGAGACCGCCCCTCGATCGTGCGACAACGCCTCAGGAAGTGACAGCGGCGGGCGACTGCTTGGCGTCGGCGGCGCCAGTTCGACCAGCTCAGTGCGTGGTGTCGTCCGCGGTGTCCGCTCAGGTGCGGGGGCCGGGCACGACAAGCTGCCAGGAGTCGCCGAACCTCCGCCACTGTGAGCCCGATGGCCCCGGGTGTCTCACCTGTTCCGCCCCCTTTTCCCAGGGCTGGTGTGCCGTGGCGGCCAGGAAAGCGTGAGCGAGCATGGCCAGAGTGATGTGCCGGTACCAGCCACGTAGCGGCGGACCTCGTACTGATCCAGGCCGCACTCGTTCTTCGCGGCCTGGAAGCACTCCTCGATCGCCCAGCGCGCCCCGGCGACCCGCACCAACTCCTGGACGGTGACCTGGAGGGGCGCGTAGGCGAGGTAGTAGGCGATCTCGTCGGGCTTGCTGATGCTGCGCCGGGCCAGTGCCCACCGCATCCGGTGAGGGACCTCGCCCTGATAGTCGAATTCGGCGGCGGCCGGCAGCCGCACCGCTGCCCAGTGGTAGACGCGGGGCCCCTTGGCGCCGTCACCGCAGGAGATCTTCTCCCATGCCTCGTCCGGGGCCTGCGCGAACAGGCCCTCGATCCGTGAACAGCCCACGCTCAACTACCGTACGGACAATGCCCGGCTGGGCTTTCAGTTGGGCGTCGGCCGGTTCTACGAACCGGACGCGGTCCTGTCCTCCTGCCATGCCAACCTCAAGGAGGACCTGCGTGACGCTATCGAACTGCCCGCTGCGAAACCCATCCGTACGGGACTGACCACCGTCGTCACCGAGCGGCGCAGCACCCGCGCGTTCACCGGCGAGGCGATCTCGATGGCGGACCTGTCGGCGTTGCTGTTCCAATGCCAGGGCACCACCGGAAGCCTGCACCACGGCGATCCCGACGACCCGCGGGGGGTGATCCGGCTGCGTACCGTCGCGTCGGGCGGCGGCCTTTATCCGGTGACGTTGTACGTCCATGCCTTCAACGTCGCGGGGCTTGCGTCGGGCGCGTATGAGTATCTGCCCTACGCCCACGCCATTTCGCCGGTCGCGCCGCATCCGAAGCTGTCCCCGGCACACGTGCTGCACTCGGTGGACCTGGATGTCGAGCGCAGTGGGTTTGCGCTGACGTTCGTCTACAACCTCTACGAGAACTCGCGCAAGTACGGCGACTGCGGTGTCGTCTTCGGGCTCATCGAAGTCGGCGGGATCTTGCAGAACTTGCACCTGGCCCGCACTGCGCTCGGCCTCGCCGGCTGCGACCAGGGCTCCTATGACAAGCAGATGATCGAGAAGATGCTGAATCTGGACGGCCTGACCAGCCACGTCGTGCACGTTGCCATGGTCGGGAAGGGAGAGTAGTCAATGAGCGTAGACGAGCACATGCCGGCCACCTACGTGCTGGCGAGCACGGCGCGCCTGGTCGAGGACAGCGCCGGCCGGTTCCGTATCCGCACCGGAGTGTGGAACTTCGAGGAAGCGGTGATCGACGTCAGTGGTGAATCTCCGGCAGTGGCGGCCACCGTCACCGCCGCGTTGCGCGCCGCGGCTGCCGGGCCGGTGCGTGTCGCCGACCACTTGGGTCCGGAGCTGCTGCCGATCGAGTCGGCCAACGTCGAGCAACTCTTTGGGGACCTGGCGAAGGCTGGCATGATGGTCCCGGCCCGTGACCGTGACAGTCAGGACGCGGTGACCGCGGCGCTACTGGGCCGCCTGGTATCGCCCTACCCGGGCGACGGCGAGCCGCCGAACGGTGACGTCGCCTTCTTGTCGGACTCGGCGGCGGCGACCGCTCAGGCCGAGCACCTGGCGGCGGGGCTGCGGCTGCAGCTGGTGCCGCTCGCGCCGGCTACGGTGGAGCGCCTGTCGACCGCCGACCTCACGTCGCGTATCGACGGGCTGGCTACGGAGCAGGCCGTGGTCGACCTAGTGCCGGCCCTGACCGGCTCGGCGGCGCTGGTGACGTGCTTGCAGCGGCCGTCGTTGCCGCTGCTGCGCAACATCAACCGCGTGATCGAAGGTAGCGACGTGCCTTGGGTGTGTGCGTTCATCGACGGGCCCTTCGTCTCCATCGTGGGCATGAAGTCCCCGCACACCGGCTGCTTCGAGTGTTTCGAGCAGCGGGCGTTGGCGAGGCTGGAGGATCACGTGTCCTACCACGACTTCGCCCGCTCGTCGGTCGGCGCGGCGGCGCCGCGGGCCGCGGACGCGCCGATGATGAGCCTGCTGACCACTATGGCACTTACTGAGGGCTACCTGCACGCGGCGGTAGAGGGGTCGCGGATTTCGGGTCGGGCGCTGAGCGTGCATCTACCCACGCTAGAGATCCAGGCGCAGGACCTGCTGCGGATGCCCGGCTGTCCGGCCTGCGGCAAGGTGTCCCGCGAGCGTGCACACGAGATCAATTTCAACAGCAGGGCGGTTCTGGACCGGATCGTGGCGGGGGTGCTGCAGTGAGTGCCCTGGCGCATTACCCATCGATGACCGGACTGCTGCGGCGATACCGTCATTTGGGGGGAAACCAGACCGGCATCATGCCCGGCTATTTTTACAACGTCGCCGAGATCCCGGGCGACCCGTGGCTACGGGCGATGACTGCGACGATGCCGCATTACCACCGCCTGATCCTGGACGACCCGCAAAAGGATGTCAGCTACCACCTTAGCGGGTACAGCCTCTACCACGAAGACGCCATGATCAGGCTGATGGGAGAGACGGTCGAACGGTACGCCGGCATGGTAGCCGTACGCCTGTTCGATCAGGGCTTCCGGTATGCCTCGTTCCGGGAACTGTCGCGTGACGGCGAGTGCCTCCCACTGGAATATCTAGGCATCTTCAGCCCTGAACAGCAGCGCGAAATCGGCGGGTTGCTCCACGGGTTCGCCGACCGCCCTCCCACCGAGGACGACGTCATCGCTTGGGTGCGCTGCCCGGCGCTGACCCGGCCGGGGGAGGACCTCTGGGTCCCAGCGCAGATGTTCTTCGGCGGCTACACCCCGTCGGCCGCGCACGGCGACCTGGTGTTCACCCCGTCTTTCTCCACCGGTACGGCCGCGCACGTGAGCCTGGAGAACGCACTGCGCAATGCGCTGATCGAGATCGTGCAGCTCGACTCGTTCATTCTCAACTGGTACACCCCGAACCCGTGCCCGGAAATCGTCATCGACGACGACGACGCGCTGCGGGTGCTGGACAAAATGCGGCTCGGGCCCGACTCCGATTACCGGGTCAGGGCGATCCACCTGACCCGGCCAGACCTCCCGCTGCCAACCATCGGTGTGATCCTGGACCATAAGACCGACGCGCTGCCGATGCTCACCTACGGGATGCAGGGTGACGCCGACCCGCGGCGCGCGCTGCTGCGCGGGGCGATGGAAACCGCGGCCATCCTCGCAATGCCCGCGTTCGCCGCCATCTACGACCCGACTGCGGTGCACGCGGCAGCGAGCGCTTCGCATTACATGGACCTCGACTCCAACGTGCTGTACTACGCCAGCCCGCCGGACGCGGACCACAAGCGCGCCGTCTTCGACGAGCGGTTCAGCGGGTCAGTGAAGCTCTCGGAGATCGCCCCGCTGAGCGGGGAGTCGACCCTTGACTCGCTGATCGCGATGGTTGCCGGGGTGAGCCGCTGGGCGACCTACCTCGACGTGACACCGCCGGAACTGGCCGCCACCGACTGGAAGGTGGTCCGTGTCCTCATCCCCGAACTGCTGAGCATGTGCCTGCCGGGGATGCCACCCAAAGCGCATCCACGCATGGTCACGCACGGAGGAGTGACAAATGACCACCCGCACCCTGTGCCTTAGCGTGCTGGTCGTGCTCTGCGCGGCGTTCCCGGCACAGGTTTTCCAGCTGGCTACCTCCACCGGCCGCAGCGGCGGCACGTCCGGCTCGGCGCCGCGCCGCCTCGACCGCGCCATGACCGGGCCGCTGGTGCTCGCCGGGGCGCTGATCGCGATGGCGGCGCTGGCCGCCACGCTCGCGCCGATGCGGTGGGCGCTCTCGCCCGCCGACTGGCGTTGGTATGGCGCCGCGGTTGCGTTCGGGTGCCTCGCCCCGGTACTGGAGTGGGCCGTCGGCGCGGCCCCGGTGGCGATCCGGTACCGGCGACTGCCCGGCATCGGCCTGCACCGTCTCGCGACGGCCAGGTCGGTCTGGGTGATGCTCGCCTACGTCGTCGCCGCCGCCGCGGAGGAGGTGCTGTTCCGGGGCGTGGGACTGCACTTGCTGGAAGGGGTCCTGGGCTGGCCGGTCGCTGCGGCGCTCGCGATCACCTCTGTCGTGTACGGCCTTAACCACCTCTACTTCGGCGCCATCACCGTCGCGCAGAAGACCGTCACCGGCGTCGGCTTCGGCCTGCTCTATCTACTCGGAAGCCACAACGTGCTGGTGCCGCTGGTAGCCCACGTGGTGCAGAACGTCGTCGTGCTCACCATGCTGCCGCGCCGGGAGGCACCGTGACCAGCGACGCGGCGGTGTTCGCCGCCACCGCCCTCGCGGCCTCCGCGATCTGGCTCATCGTGTTCCGGCTGGGCGTCTTCAACAAACGCACCAACCAGCGTGTCCGCCTCTGGGCCGTCAGCCACACCCCGGTTCCCGGCAGATACGTGATCCCGATCCTGGGCACCCTGATCTACCTGGCCCTTGGCGTCCTGGGGTCGATCGCTTTGACCTACGCCGGCGACCTCAGCCTGGCCGGCCTGCTCGCCTGGCGTGTCACCCCGCACGGCGTCGGACTCATGCTGCTCACCGCCGTCGGTGCCCACCTGCTGAGCGGGTTGGCGACGTCCATCATGTACGCCGTGCGACCCGGCATCGATGTGCCCACCGCGATCGCCAACGTCAACTGGGTAAGAGAGGTTATGGTGCTACCCCGGCCTTGGCGTTACACAGTCCCGGCGATCAGCGCCGCGGTCGAGGAGTTCTTCTTCCGCGGCGTTTTCCTCGGCGGCCTGCTGGCCACCGGCACACAGGTCTGGGCCGCGATCGCGATCAGCGGCGCGGCCTTCATCGTCCTCCAGGTGCTGTACACCGACACAGCCCTGCAGGCCACCGTGATCGGACTCGCCTGTGTGGTGCTCGCGGTGTTGTGCGGGTTGCTGGTGGCCGTTGAAGGCAGCGTTCTTCCGGCGATCGCGGTGCACGCCTCGTTCGCCGCGTACTTCACCCGGTCCAGCGTGCGCCGGGCCGCTCGCGTCCCGACCGTAATGCCATGATGAGGAGGTCGACAACCGTGGATCACCAAGCAGCCGAACCACTCGTCGACGCCCGGAACATCACCGTCCGCTACGGTGATCTGACCGCCGTCAACGGCGTCAACCTGAGCGCCGCCAAAGGCCAAATTGTGGGCCTGATCGGCCCCAACGGCTCCGGCAAGACCTCATTGTTGGAGTGCGTCGAAGGGCTACGGAAGCCGGCCACGGGCACGATCCGCGTCGGTGGCTTCGACCCCGCCAGCGACCGCACCCGGATGACCCGCATCGCCGGCGTCCAGCTCCAGGAGCTCGTCTACCCGCCGCGCGCCTCAGTCGAGGAAATGTGCCGGCTGTTCGCGTCGTTCTACGCAGACCCGGCAGACCACGGCGAACTGCTGGAGCGGTTCGGTCTGACCGAACAACGGAGCAGTCAGGTCGCCAGGTTGTCCGGCGGCCAACAGCGGCGGCTGTCGCTGGTCCTGGCGCTGCTGAACAATCCGCAGGTGGTCTTCCTCGACGAGTTCACGAGCGGACTGGACCCCGCCGCCCGGCGCGTGGTCTGGCAAGAGCTGCGCCGTCGCAACGACGACGGCCTCACCATCGTGATCACCTCCCATCACATGGAGGAGGTAGAGCACCTCTGTGACCGGGTCAACGTGATGCGCAAGGGCCGCATCGTCGCCACCGGCACGCCCACCGAGCTGATCCGCGACCACGCCAGCGACAGTGCCCGGTTCGTGCTCGACGGATTCGGAGGCAACGACGAACTGCGCGGCAAGCTCATCGGGCTGGGGGCAGGCGTGCGGGTGGAACTGGCCGGACGGCGGCTGCTCCTCGACGTGCGGCCGGCGCGCCGCGCAGACGTCGACCGCGTCCTGGCCGACTACGACTGCACGCCGAGGGTGCTGCCGGCCTCACTCGACGATGCGTACCTGAACCTGACCGGACCGGCCTCGAGTGAAGCGGACAACGTGGGTGTTTCATAAAGTGCTGGTGTTCGAGGCGAGGCGGACGCTGCGCAACTTCCCGCCGCTGTTCTTCGGCCTCGTGTTCCCCGTCATGGTGCTGGGCATCTTCGGCGGCATTTACGGCAACGAACCGTCCGACTTGTTTGGCGGCCTGGGCACCGTCGACGTGTCCGTGCCCGCCTACGTCGGCCTCGTCTTCGCCGTCGCCGGGCTCATGAGCTTCCCACTCGGCATGGTCGAATACCGCTCACGGGGGTTCTTGCGCCGGCTCCGCGCCACCCCCGCCCGGCCCTCAGCGTTCCTCATGGCGCAACTACTGGTCAACATCGTCATCTCCGCGCTGGGCGTCGCCATGCTGATCGTCGTCGGCGCCCTGGCGTTCGGGCTGCACGCACCGGCGCGGCCGCTGGCGTTCACCGGTATCGCACTACTGTCCGCCACCGCCATGTTCGGTCTCGGCCTGCTCATCGCCTCGATCGCCCGCAGCGAACAGGCGGCGCTGGTCATCGCCAATCTGGTGTACTTCCCGATGATCTTCCTGACCGGCGCCGCCATCCCGCTCGAGCTCATGCCCGACTGGTTGCGGAAGGTCACTGACGCTCTGCCGCTCACCTACGCGATCGGCGCGATGCAATGGGCCTGGCTCGACCGCGGCGACTCGATCGGCGTCGCACTCACAGTGCTGAGCGGCACCACCGTTGTCTGCGCTGCCAGCGCCGCCAAGCTGTTCCGCTGGACTGTATGAACCGACGTGACCTTCGCGGCCGACAGCAGCCTTCGGGTCAGTGAATGGCACAGCCACTCCACGGGGCACCCGGTCCCCAGCGCACGCGACAGCGTGCTTGACCACGCCGGGCTCAGCTCATCTGCAGTTGAGCGCCTGCGGACGCCGGTGCTCGCAGCGACTCCGCTACGTCCGTGGAGAGGCAACCATCCCCTTGCCGCTCGACGCGGAATCCGACCCGGGCGTGCCATCCCTGCTTCTCACACCGGATGTCAGTCCAATCCGCCAGAAGGCCAATGAGGTCGGGTTGTCGTCGTGGTGAGGGAGAGTCCGGTTCTGGCGAGCCAGCCGTCTCCCGCTTCATCGACACGGTCCGCGCTGCACCGTCCGAAGTCCGCAGCAGCGTCTGGTCCTTGGCAGGCGATCACGCGCCGGATGCGGGCTGTGAGGTGACCATCGACCTGGACGGCATGCTCGTCGTCGCGCACTCGGCCATGCAGAACGCGGCGCCGACCTGGAGGAAAACCTACGGCCAGCATTCGCTCGTGGAAGTGACGCATACGCAGGCTGCGATTTTTAGAAGCAACTCGCAACCCGCCTTCGTTTCAGCGGTTCGCCACCGCACCCCCATATCCCGACGAGGGTGCCGATTACCGAGAGTCGACAGGACAAAGGAACAAGCGATGCACACACAGACGCCGCGGCGCATGTATCGGGACGCGTCGGTCTACCGTCGTTCTCCGGCCCTGGTATCGCTGGACGAACCCGTCAGTACGGTGCTGGCTATGAGGCTGGCCAAAGCCGGTCTTGATCTCGGCGACGCTGTGCGGTGGGGAAGCGAATCAGCCTGCGCCTCCATGCTGGAACGACCGAGGATGATCCTGCTTGACGCCCCGACTATTGGGGCCGACGGGCTGGTTGCACTCATCCGAGCCGCCTCTATGGTCGCTCCCGTAGCCGTCTTGAGAGAGGAAGGACAGGATGCCGTCGCCGCATTCGCTGCCGGGGCGGTTGATGTTCTCGACCGGCAGGCACCGGCTGCTGAGCTCGTCTGGCGTATTCGTGCTGACTTGAGGCATTGCCCGCAAGTTCCACCACCCTGTGCATACCCCCAGCGGACCGCAAGCCAGCGCCTCCTGTTTCATGTGGTTGCCAAGGCTCGAAAACCCCGGTGCTGTCACCACCTGCGACTGCTCCTAGGAACACCCAGCCTTCCCATGTCACTGCGGGCCCTCAAGGCCCGGATCCAACGGCTGCTGCCACACTTCGGTGACCACGGTCTCGCACTTGTCGCGGATGGACAGTGGGGACTGGTGACCTACCAGACGCGGAGCAGGGCGCTCGAATTTTGACTCCTTCGTGACATCGGAGATGGCTGCGCCCCAATGCCACTTACTGTCCCCGGGACTCAGGGTGCTCGATGCCCGTGAGCGGTCACCCCCGCGAGTGAACTGGCCCGATGTCCCGCCTGGCCCTGGAGCTGCCGGCGATCTTCCCGCGCATCCGTGGCCACCTCATCGAGGAGCCGGTCAACGCCGTACTCTGGGCGGCCCGCACCACCTCGTGAGTGCCTATGGCCCCGCAGGAGCAAGGATCATGGCGATGAGGTGCTCGAGAGCTGCGGCGGAGCGCGGGTCGGTGAGCCGCGCCTCGGGGGCGCTGTCGATGGCGATGCGGCGCAGCTCCAGCCAGCCCAGATAGGCGGCGTACGCGGACAGGGCCCGATTCCGGGCATCGTCTGTCCCGAAGCCGAGGTCGGTGAAGACGTCGGTGAGGTAGGCGATCCGGGTGCGGTTGACCCGGGCGACGACCTCGGCGACGGCGGGGTGCATGGTCTGAGCGACCAGGGCGGGTTCCAGCCCGCCGATCTGCTCGCTGCCGAGCGCCTCGTCGAACAGTGCTCTCGCGCGGACCCGGGCGTCCGTCAGTTCGCCCAGTGCGGCGATGACGTCGGTGGTGGCGCGTGCCTCCCAGGTCTCCAGAGCTGCGACGAGCAGGGCGTCGCGATTCTCAAAGTGCCAGTAGAAGCTGCCGCGGGTGACGCCCAGTTCCCGGGCGAGCTGGTCCACCGCCACCGCGGATACCCCGCCCCGGGCCAGCGCGCGGAGCGCGGCCATCGTCCACTCGTCCTTGCTGACTTTGCTCCTCGCCACGTTCCGTACAGTACTGTACGGAACATCCATACAGCACTGTACGGATGAGGCACCTCACGTGTGCCCGCGACAGGGCACGGGGAAGGGGAGTACGGGGATGAACGCCACGAACTGGCTGCTCGGCGCACCCGCGGGCAGGACTGCCGAGGAGGGGGGCGGTGCCGAGGGAGCCTCCGCGGGGGCCCGGGGGGCAGGGGTGCTGTCGGCGAGCGGTCTACTGGCTGCGGGGCTTCTCCATGGCGTGTGGGTGTTCACCCCGTGGCCGCTGGGTTCGCGGGCGGAGTTCGCCACCGTCGTAGTCGGCGTCGAGGAGTCCCGACTTCCATCGAAACCGGCTACCTTCGCGGTTGCCGCGCTGCTCTGCGCGTCCGCCTGGCTGGTCATCACCGCAACCCGGCCGGGAAGCCGGATCGGCGCCTCACGGCTGGTCCGTATCGGCCTGTGGACGGTGAGCGGCGTGCTGGCCGTACGCGGTATCGGCGGCCTCGCGGCCTCCGGCCTCGCCCTGGGCAACGTCCCCCGAGCATTCCGCCACTGGGACCTGGCCCTGTACTCACCCCTGTGCATGACCCTGGCCGGCCTGACCGCCTATGTGGCCTTGCGCACCCGCCGGCGTCGCGACCGCCCCACTGAGGATCGTCCAAGCTGAATGCCGTTCGGGGCAGTCCAGTGAACGGCCCTGTGGTGAGGCCGGCATTGACAGCCGCCGAGTAGCCGAGGGGGAATCTCACCCCTCGGCCACAAGGGCAGGCGGGTCAGGGGGGTCTGCTGAGTTCGCCGTTCCGATGCCACTTTGACTGAGCGTCGGTGATGACGGCCAGGCCCTGCCCCCAGAACACGAAGCACCGAGCGGGAGCCTGCGTCGGTGGCCCGCCTGAGACCGGCCTCCCGGCGGCTCGTCAGCGCAAGCAGCTGACCGCACCGAGCGAGCCTCTGCCGCGAGAGTGCCCTACTCCGCCATGCCCTGAACGGGGCACGGTGGCAGCCGCCGCTCCCCGCCGTCCCACGTTGCCGATCCTCGACCGGGGAGAAGTCGAGACCGGGACGGATCACCCGTGCCAGGGTGGGCAACACATCAACAACGCCCAAATCCTTTCCCCCACAGGCACTTAGGGAGGCCCCCCATGCTGCGCGGCATCGATGTGAGCGCGTACCAGTCCTCCTCTTACGACACGGACAACATCTCCTTCGTCTTCATCAAGTCGACGGAGGGCCGCTCGTACGTCAACCCGAAACTCGGCGCCCAGACGAAGACGGCCCGCGAGGCCGGACTCGTCGTCGGCTTCTACCACTTCCTCTGGCCGGGCAACCTCACGGCTCAGGCCGAGTACTTCGTCAAGCACGCTCCGGAGAAGGCGGGCGACATCCTCGCCGTCGACTGGGAGACGACCGGCGAGGGGACGCATGCGAGCAATGCGGAAAAGGACCGCTTCATCAAGAAGGTGAAGGAACTCCGGCCGAACCACCGGGTCGTCCTGTACTGCAATCGCCACTACTGGCTGAACATCGACAGCACGTCCTACGCCGGCGACGGCCTCTGGATAGCCGACTACGTGCGGGCTGGCGAGCCCCGCATCCAGGCCAAGTGGCGCTTCCACCAGTACACCGACGACCCGCACGACAGGAACGTCGCCGACTTCTCGAGCCGGGCCGCGCTGAGGGAGTGGGCCAACGACGCCTGACTCACTCCGCCTGTCCCTGCACCCCACAGCACCGCGGGCGTCCCTTACGCTTCTGACCTGCGGTTCGACAGCAACCGTGAGAAAGAGGGGAGCTTCGCGCCATGGGTGGGACGGTCAGCGCGGTCAGCAGCAACGGGACGTACTCGTTCACCAAGCCGAACCGGGAGAGCATCACGCTGCTCGCCGGGCTCGGGGTGGAGGGGGACGTGCACGCCGGGGCCACGGTGAAGCATCGGTTCCGGATGAAGAAGGACCCATCGCAGCCGAATCTGCGGCAGGTGCACCTCATACACGAGGAGCTGTTCGACGAGGTGCGGGAGGCGGGGTTCGAGGTCGCGGCCGGTCAGCTCGGGGAAAACGTCACGACCCGCGGGATCGATCTGCTGGGCCTGCCGGCCGGGGCGCTCCTGCGGCTCGGGGACGAGGCCGTCGTCGAGGTCACCGGGCTGCGGAATCCCTGTGCGCAGATCGACACCTTCCGGAAGGGGCTGATGAAGCAGGTCGTCGGGCGGGGCGCGGACGGGAAGGCGCGGTTCAAGTCCGGGATCATGAGCGTCGTCGTGAAGGGCGGCGTGGTGCGGGCCGGGGATCCCGTGACGGTCGAGCTGCCCGCCGGTCCGCACCGACCGCTCGACATCGTGTGACCCAGGCCTTGTCGTTTCCCGCTGCCCCGCCTGCCCCGCCGGGCGGACGACGGGAATTCGACGACAGGGCCTACGCGCGGAAGTCCGGCGTCCGTTCCGGTGAAGCTTCCGCGAGCGTCTTCCTCACCCCGTCCACGCCGTCCCGCAGGCCGTACACCGGGGTGCCCGGCTGCTGGCGCCAGGAGTCGTCGAGGCCGCCCGCGTCGACCGTGTCGAGGCCCTGAGGAGCCGGGCGGCTCCGCCGATGGGCACCGTCGACCGCGGGACACGTCAGGCTATTCCGGATGGGGCAGGAGAGTGACCGCTGCCCCGGAAACCAGGCACCGCATGCCGAAGGGGCGCCCCTCCGCTGCCGGACCGGCGCCCCCTGCCGCGCCCGTCACTGGTTCAGGTGCGACCAGAACTCGTCGAACGAGAGGAGCTTGTCGCCGTTGAGGTCACGGGCCTTGATGATCGCCTCGGCCACCGACTCGGTGACGTTCCAGTCGCCCGCCTGGGCCAGCGCGGTCTTGAACTCGGCCGCGGTGATGAAACCGTCACCGTCCGTATCGATCCGCTCGAACTGCTTGCGTGCCTCGTCGATGTCCGCCACCGATCCGCCCCTTTTACTCGTGTTTCTCACAACGTGCTGTCGTACTGACGCAGGTCAGACTAACCGCCCGTCCGAGCCTCCGCTGCGGCGACTCGATCATGTCTGCGAGTGTGGGCCTTCCAGTGGGTGGCGACTCAAGGGCGCGAGCAAGGAGACGGGACGCGATGGCGGGGACCCTGCGGGACATTCTCGACGCGGCGGCGCGGGGTGTCTTCCCGCCCGCGGACGGACGTACGACGGTGGTGCCGCAGCACTCCCACCGCGACGCCGGCGTCCTCTCCTTCACCGCGCACTCCGTCGTCTTCACGGACGAGGATCCCGAGTGGGTGCGCCGGACGCTGGCGAGCGTCGACTGCGACGCGCTGGCCGCGACGATGAACGCGAGGTTCCTCGCGGCCTTCATGGAGCGCACGGGGCGCGGGACCGACACCATCGACGTGATGAAGGTGGCCGCTCCCCTGCCGGGCGAGCCGCCGCTCGCGGTGGCGGAGATCTCCGATCCCGACCACCCGAGGGTCGTCAGCTCCCGCAGGCGGCGCGACCGCGTGCGGGTGTGGGCCGCGCAGGGTGGGGTGCTCGTCCTGGGACGCGGCATCGGGGGACGGCTGGAGGTGGCTGTCGAGGTGGACGAGGACGTACGGCACCGGGGGCTGGGGCGGGCCCTGGCGGTGACGGCACGGCATCTGAGCGGCGGCGAGCCGGTGTGGGCCCAGATCTCGCCGGGGAACGCCCGCAGCGTGCGGGCGTTCCAGGCGGCGGGGTATGCGCCGGTGGGGGCGGAGGCACTGCTCATCGCCCGCTAGTGCCGCGTCTGCCCAGGCGGGTCAGCCGGCCGCGGGTCAGCGGAAGACGCCGGTGTGGCCGAGCGAGTAGCGGCCGGGCTGCGGGTACACCGCGAGGCCGTGCGGGCCGCTGCCGACCCTGATGCGGGCGAGCTGGATGCCGGTGCGGGTGTCGATGGCGTACACCTCGCCGTTGTACCGCCCGGACAGCCACAGGACCTTTCCGTCGGCGGAGACACCTCCCATGTCGGGGCTGCCGCCTTCGGGGAGATGCCACTTCCTGGTGACCTTGTTCAGGGTGAAGTCGAAGACGGAGACGGTGCCTTCACCTCGGTTGGAGACGTACATCTCGCGTGAGTCGCGGCTGACGTACAGGCCGTGGGTGCCCTTGCCGGTGGGGAGGAGGGTCGGCTTGGTGAACCTGTCGCCGTCCAGGATCCAGATGCCGTCGGCCACCATGTCCGCGATGTAGAACTTCTTGCCGTCGGGCGAGATCTTGACGTCCTGCGGCATCGCGCCGTGCAGGGGCAGCTTCTGCTGCCCGACGACCTTCATCCGTTCGGTGTCGACCTTGAGGAGCTCGCCGCTGAACTCGCAGGAGACGATGAAGTAGCGGCCGTCGAGGGAGAAATCGGCGTGGTTGACGCCGTAGCAGCTGACCGGGACCGTCTTCACCCGCTTCATGGTGTGCGGTTCCAGGAAGACGAGTTCGCGGTCCAGGGAGGCCATGACGACGGCGTATCGGCCGTTCGGTGTGAAGTAGAGGTTGTAGGGGTCGTGTACGTCGACGGGCCTGCCCGCCTTCCCCGTCTTCGGGTCGATGGGGGTGAGGGTGTGGCCTCGGTTGTTGTTGACCCAGAGCGTCTTCATGTCCCAGGACGGGACGACGTGCTGGGGCTGGTGGCCGACGCGGATCGTGTCGATCACCTCGTACGTCCTCGGGTCGATGACGGAGACGGTGTCGGACTCGCTGTTGGGGACGTAGACCCGGGACGGGAAGTCCTTGACCACCGGGGAGAGTCTGCCCGGGCGGTCGGCCGCGTAGACGTCCTGCGGGTCGAGGACGGGCGGCATGCCGGGCAGCCCTCGGACGGGCGGCTTCTTCGACGGGGCGGGCACGGGTGCGGCTTTGGTGGTCGGGGCCTCGTCGGCGTGGTGCCCTTCCGGAGTGCCGCAGGCGGCGAGGACGCAGAGACCGCAGAGGGCGGCGGCGAGGATCAGGGTGCGCGTGATTCGGGTGGGGTGCATCAGCTGAGCAGCTCCGTGGTGGTGACCGCGCGCAGTCCGCGGCGGTCGAGTTCTTCCAGTACGGCGGGGAGCGCGGTGACCGTGTCCGGGTAGCCGAGGTGCAGGCTGACCACGGATCCGTTGCGGATCCTGCCGAGGACCGTGCGGGCGACGGCGGGTGCGCCGGGCGAGGTGAAGTCGCGGGAGTCGACGTCGTACGACAGGACGTGCGGGTAGCCCGCGGCGCGGGCCAGGCGTTCGACGAGCGGGGAGGCGCGGGCTGAGCGGGAGGGGCGGAACCAGGTGCCGATGGAGCCGGTGAGCTTCCGCAGGCGGTCTGCGCAGGCGGTGATCTCGGCGCGGGCGTCGGCCTCTGACATGGCGTTGATCCCGAGGTGACTCTGGGTGTGGTTGCCGAGGTCGTGGCCGCCGTCCAGGATGCGGCGGGCCAGATCGGGGTGTTCGTCGAGCCAGCTGCCGACGGCGAGGACGGTGATCCGCGCGCCGTGCCGTTCGGCTTCGGTGAGCAGGCCGCGGGCGAGTGCGGGGTCGCCCTGGCCGTGGAAGGTGAGGGCGACACGGGGTTGGGTGCGGGGGCCGTGGGTGATCCGGGCGGGCTGCCCCGGGAAGGCGCGGGGTGCGGGAGCCGGCTCAGGCGTGGCCGCCGGGTCGCCGGACGCGTGGGTCCGGGTGGCGGACGCGGCGGTGGCGGCGGGTCGCGCGGCGCCGGTCTCCGCGCACCCGGCGGCGGCGGCCCCGGCGACGAGCCCGGCGCCGGCACGGAGCACCCCGCGTCGGTTGGTCGTGGTCACCCGCACCATTTAAGGGGGGTATCGATGAAAAACCGGCGATTGGCCCGAATTACGACGGGCGGGTTAAAGACAGACCCAGCCCGGTGCACGCGGCACGCGGCAGGGCCTGGCGGGTCTAGCGGGTCTAGCGGGTCTAGCGGTCCGCCACTCTCATCTCGAACCAGGTCGTCTTGCCTCGCGGCAGCAGGTCGACTCCCCAGCGGTCGGAGAGTTTGTCCACCAGGAAGAGGCCCCGGCCGCTGACATCCAGCTCATGGACCGGCATCAGACAGGGCAGCCCTCGGGAGGGGTCGCGGACCTCGATGCGGATCCAGCCGCGTCGGCGGCGCATGCGGAGGCCGAAGACGCGGGCGCCGGTGTGGCGTACGGCGTTGCCGACCAGTTCCGAGACCAGTAAGACCGCGTCTTCCGTCAGCTTCGGAGTGAGTCCCCACTGGCGCAGGACCACCACCTGAGCCAGTCGGCGGGCCGTGGCGGCGGATTCGGGGCGGGACGGCAGCGGTACCTCCGTCTCCGTCGGATTGCCGAACAACTCGAGTGCCTTCAGAGCGTGTTCGTCCTCGACCGCAGGCGACCAGCGCGCCGCCGTCGGACGGCCGTGTCCCCGCGGCTGTTCGCTACCCTCCAGCCCCGCCATGCCCCCATCATGGCCGCCGCGACTGCCCGCCGGGGGCGTTCCTCGGGAATACGCCCCCCGGAACCCGTCATTCCGCCCGATTCGATCGGCATATGCCAAAGGCACATCGGAGCCCTCAACAGCCCATCTGGCCTGCGGCGACGGGTCACTTGGAGGCAATCGACCGGCTCCCTCGACAAGGCAGGCTTAAGGCTGACTTAAGGTTCCCATAAACCGCCCCATCGAGGGACCCGGATCAGACATCGCGTCAATTGCAAGTGGCTCAGAGGGATTCAGAGAGACGCAGAGAGACGCAGAGAGACGCAGAGGGATTCAGAGGGACACAGAGGGATTCCGAGGGATGCGATGCAGATCAGCGGGATCCGGCGATCTTCAGAGAAACTTCGCCTTTCCCGGCCCCTCCTCCACGAAGCTCCGCATCCCGCGCTGACGGTCCTCCGTCGCGAACAGGCCCGCGAACCAGTTCCGTTCCACGGCCAGGCCCGTGTCGATGTCCGTCTCCAGGCCGGTGTCGATCGACTCCTTCGCCGCGCGCAGCGCGAGCGCCGGGCCCTGCGCCAGCTTCGCCGCCCAGGCGTGCGCCTGCGCGTACACCTCGTCGGCCGGGACGACCCGGTCCACCAGACCCAGCGCGAGCGCCTCGTCGGCCTTGACCATGCGGCCCGTGAAGATCAGGTCCTTCGCCTTCGACGGGCCGATCAGGCGGGACAGGCGCTGCGTGCCGCCCGCGCCCGGGATCAGGCCCAGCAGGATCTCCGGCTGGCCCAGCTTCGCGCCCTCCGCGGCGATCCGGAAGTCCGCGCACAGCGCCAGCTCGCAGCCGCCGCCCAGCGCGTACCCCGTGACGGCGGCCACCACCGGCTTGGGGATGCGGGCCACCGCCGTGAACGAGTCCTGCAGGGCCCGGGCGCGCAGGACCATCGCCGTGTGGTCCATGAGCTGCATCTCCTTGATGTCCGCGCCTGCGGCGAACACCTTCTCCCCGCCGTAGATCACCACGGCGCGTACGTCGTCACGACGGCCCGCCTCTTCGGCGAGCTCCTTGATCCTGTCCTGTGTGGCGACGTCCAGCGCGTTCATGGGCGGGCGGTCGAGGCGCAGGACGCCGACGCCTTCGGCGACTTCCAGATTCACGGTCATGCAGGCAGGTTAACGGGCACTAACGACAACGGACCCGGTGCGCTCCGTCACACCGGTCCGTGGGTCGGCAGTGCTTACGCCGTCCACTTCTCCCAGGACATGTTCCAGCCGTTGAGACCGTTGTCCGGGTCCACGGTCCGGTCGTCGGAGTGCTTGACGACGACCACGTCACCGACCATCGAGTGGTTGAAGAACCACGCGGCCGGCACGCCGCTGTCGTAGCCGCCGCGCACGTCGCGCAGGCCGACGCAGCCGTGGCTGGCGTTGTAGTTGCCGAACGCGCCGCCGCCCCAGTAGTTGCCGTGGATGAAGGTGCCGGAGGTGGTCAGGCGGATGGCGTGCGGGACGTCCTTGATGTCGTACTCGCCGCCGTAGCCGACCGTTTCGCCGTTCATACGGGTGACCGTGAGCTTCTCGCTCATCACCATCTGGCCGTTCCAGGTGTCGTAGCCGGGTTTGCCGGTGGTGACCGGGATGGTCTTGACGACCTTGCCGTCCTGCATGACCTTCATCGTGTGCTTGGCGGCGTCGACGACCGAGACCTGGTTGCGGCCGATGGTGAAGGAGACGGTCTTGGACTGCTCGCCGTAGACGCCGTCGCGGCCCTCGACACCGTCGAGGCTGAGTTCCACGGTGACCTTGGTGCCTTCCTTCCAGTACTTCTCCGGACGGAAGTCGAGGCGGTCGTTGCCGAACCAGTGACCCTCGACGTCGACGGCCGGCTCCGTCTTGATCCTGATCGCCTTCTCGACGGCGTCGGGGCTGGTGATGCCCCGGGTGAAGCGGATCGAGAAGGGCATTCCGACGCCGACCTTGGAGCCGTCCTCGGGGGTGAAGGTTCCCACGAACGTGTTCTGCGGGGTCAGGGTGGTGAAGCTGGAGTCCTCGGCCGCGGCGCGGCCACCGGAGTCCTTGGCGACCGCGTGCACCGTGTACTTGGTGGACGCGGCCAGATGCGTGGACGGCTTCCAGCTCGCCCCGTCGGCGGCGATCTTCCCGGCTATCTCGGTGCCCTTGGCGTCCTTGACCACGACCTCGGTCAGCTTGCCCTTGGTGGCACCGACCTTGAGAGCGCCGCTGGTGTCGACGGCCTTCGCGCCGTCCTCGGGGGCGATGGAGACGACGGCTTCCGACTGCCCGCTCTGCGCCGTGCCGGAGTCCTTGCCCTTGCCGTTGCCCTCGCCTGCGGACCCGGAATCCGAGCCGCCGCCCCCGCCACACGCGGTCACGGCAAGGAGCAGCACCCCGAGCGTCGGCGCCAGCAGCGTCCTGCCGCTCCGCGCCTTCCTCCGGGTCGTTCGCCCCGGCTCACTCCGGCGCGCGTCAACCGACGCCCCCGATATCGGTCGCACGTTCAAGTCCCTCTCCCCTCGCCGGGCCTGGCCAGGCCCGAGCCCCGGCGCGTCTCCCGCGCGCTCGGCGCATATTAACCACAAGGCCAAGGGCGTCGGGGCCTCATGATTGTCACCGTTCAGTCCCAACTTCAACGGAAAGTAGGAGTAACCCGCCCCCCTGTCGGGTTACTTCACCGCACTGCCCGCCTTCCACTCCTTCCAGCCCATATTCCACCCTCCGAGCCCGTTGTCGGGAGCGACCTTTTTGTCATTGCTGTGGACGACCTCGACGACGTCGCCGACGAGGCTGCGGTCGAAGAACCAGCCCGCGGGCGTGTCCGAGCCGCCGCCCTTCTCGTCCCTGAGCCCGACGCAGCCGTGGCTGACATTGGCGTTTCCGGGGGCGTCCGGCGCCCAGTAGTTGCCGTGCAGGAAGGTGCCGGAGTCGGTCAGGCGCATGGCGTGCGGGACGTCCTTGATGTCGTATTCGCCGCCGAAGCCGACCGTGCGGCTGTTCATACGGGTCACCTCGAGCATCTCGGTGACGACCATCCTGCCGTTGTACGTGGTGGTCTTGGGGGCGCCGGCCGTGATCGGCACGGTGGCGAGCAGAGCGCCGTCGCGCCGCACCTCCATGGTGTGCCTGGCCGCGTCGACCAACGAGACCTGGCTTCGGCCGACGGTGAAGGAGAAGGTCCGGTACTGGAGTCCGTAGATCCCGGGCGCCCCTTCGACGTCCCTCAGGCGCAGGGAGACGGTGACCTTGGTGCCGGGCTTCCAGTACCGCTCGGGGCGGAAGTCGAGGCGGGCCCCGTCGAACCAGTGGGGGCGGATCTCGACGGGCGGCTGCGCGGTCACCCGGACGGCGCGCTCGACCGCGGCGCGGTTCTCGATCTCCCGGTTGAACTCCAGGGACACGATCATTCCGGTGCCGACCGTGGAGCGGTTCTCCGGGGTGACGTAGGCGACGAAGCGTTCGTCGGGGACCTGCGTCGTGAAGGTGGTGTGCCGTGCGGAGCGCCGCCCGTGGCCGTCCAGGGCCACCGCGTCGACCGTGTACTTGGCGGCCATTGCGAGTCCGGCCCCGTCTGGCTCCCAGCGCAGGCCGTCCTCGGAGAGGTGCCCGCGCACCAAGAACTCCTGTGCGTCCTGGTACTTGACCACCTTCACCGACTCCAGGCGCCCGCTGGGCACCTCCACCCGGAGCGTCCGGCGGGGCTGGACGCCCTTGCTGCCGTCGTCCGGTGAGATGCGGATCACGTCCTCGGGTGCCGGGGGTTTGCCGAACAGCCGGTCGAAGCCGCTCGTGCCGTCCGCGGTGCAGCCGGCGGCTCCGGCCAGCAGTCCTGCCCATGTCAGTACGGCGGCCAGTGCTGCCCTCGCGCGCCGTGCGCGCCCTTGTGGATGCCTCACGAGGGGCCCAACGACCGGGCCCGCCCTGGGGAAACGTGAGTGCGACCCAAGGTCTGGGCAGAACAGTGGGGAGGACGACGCGACGGGGAGCCGCGGCGGGGACGCCGTGCGCGCCATTCAGGTCGTCCCACGAGCCGTGGGAGGCTGAACGGTGTCCAGCGCAGCCGAGCAGGAGGCGGTGGCCGAGGGGCGCGCCGCCGAGGACGGGCGCCCTGCCGCCGTCGTGAACGGCGCGCGGCACAAGGCGCCGGGCGTGCCGGTGTGGCCGGGTGGGCCGATGCCGCTGGGCGCCCGTTTCCGGGTCGGCCCGGAGGGGGTGGCGGGCACCAACTTCGCGCTGTGGGCGGGCGGGGCGGAGTCGGTGGAGCTGTGTCTGTTCGACGAGGGCGGCAGGGAGACCCGGGCCCGGCTGACCGAGCTGACGCACGAGATCTGGCACGGCTTCGTGCCGGGCGTGATGCCGGGGCAGCGGTACGGCTATCGGGTGCACGGCCGCTGGGATCCGTGGACCGGTGGCCGCTGGAACCCGGCGAAGTTGTTGCTGGACCCGTACGCACGCGCGGTGGACGGCGACTTCAGCCTGCCGCCGGAGGTGTACGGGCATGTGCGCGACTGGCCTCAGCAACAGGTCGCGGACACCGTGCGCGACGACCGGGACTCGGCGCCGTACGTCCCGAAGGGCGTCGTCGTCCATGACGACGCGCCCGACGACGAGTGGACGGACGACCGCCGGCCGAAGACGCCCTGGGCGGACTCGGTCATCTACGAGCTGCACGTCAGGGGATTCACCAAACTCCATCCCCACATCCCCGAGGAACTCCGGGGCACCTACGCGGGCCTCGCCCACCCGGCGGCGATCGAGCACCTGGTCAAGCTGGGCGTGACGGCCGTGGAACTGCTGCCGGTGCACCAGTTCGCCCACGAGGACCACCTGTTGCGCCGGGGACTGAAGAACTACTGGGGCTACAACTCCATCGGCTACTTCGCCCCGCACGCCGCCTACGCGGCCTCCGGCACCACCGGCCAGCAGGTCGGCGAGTTCAAGCGCATGGTCGGCGCGCTGCACGCGGCCGGGATCGAGGTCATCCTCGACGTGGTCTACAACCACACCGCGGAGGCGGGCGAGCTGGGCCCGACGCTGTCCCTGAAGGGCATCGACAACCGGGGCTACTACCGGTTGCAGTCGGACGCCCGGCGGTACGCGGACTACACGGGCTGCGGGAACACCCTGCACGTCGTCCAGCCGCATGTGCTGCGGCTCATCACGGACTCGCTGCGGTACTGGGTGACGGAGATGGGCGTGGACGGCTTCCGCTTCGACCTGGCCGCGGCGCTGGCCCGCTCCATGCACGACGTCGACATGCTCTCCCCGTTCCTCGCGGTGATCGCGCAGGATCCCGTGCTGCGCCGGGTGAAGCTGATCGCCGAGCCGTGGGACGTGGGCTCCGGGGGCTATCAGGTGGGTGCCTTTCCGCCGCTGTGGACGGAGTGGAACGACCGGTACCGCAACGCGGTACGGGACTTCTGGCGGGGCGCCCTGCCGGACGTGCGGGATCTCGGCTACCGCCTGTCGGGGTCGAGCGACCTGTACGCCTGGGGCGGGCGCAGGCCCTACGCGTCGGTCAACTTCGTCACGGCGCACGACGGTTTCACCCTGCGCGACCTGGTGTCGTACGAGCGCAAGCACAACGAGGCCAACGGCGAGGGCAACCGGGACGGCTCCCATGACAACCGCTCGTGGAACTGCGGAGCCGAGGGCGAGACGGACGATGAGCGGGTACGGGCACTCAGGCGGCGTCAGCTGAGGAACCTGCTGACCACGCTGCTCCTGTCGACGGGCGTGCCGATGCTGGTGGCCGGCGACGAGCTGGGGCGGACGCAGCGCGGCAACAACAACGCGTACTGCCAGGACAACGAGATCAGCTGGCTGGACTGGGGGCTGCTGGAGGAACCGGGCTGGAAGGCCCTGTTCGACCTGACCTCCCGGCTGATCGCGCTGCGCCATCGGCACCCGGTGCTGCGCCGCCGGGCCTTCTTCTCCGGGCGGGCGCACTCGGCGGACGGACTGCGGGACCTGGCCTGGTTCACCGCACGCGGCACGGAGATGACGGAACGGGACTGGTACGCGCCCGCGGCCACGCTCGGCATGTATCTGTCCGGGCGGGACATCCCGGGCCGCGACGAACGGGGCGCGCCCATCCTCGACGACAGCTTCCTCGCCGTCCTGCACGCCGGGGACCGGCCGGCGAGCTTCGTGCTGCCGGGGCCGCCCTGGGCGGAACGGTACGAGGTGGTCGTCGACACCTCGCGCGAGGAGCAGGGGGAGGCGCCGGGTCCGGTTCACCGGGCGGGGGCGGCGATCACGGTGCCGGCCCGGGCGGTGCTGCTGCTCCGGGTGGGCTGAGAGCCGGCACGTCGAGGAGGGCGCGCCGCGCCATCCGTGACTACGGGGGTGACCCCACGTGGCCGGCATTGCGGTGTACGGCAGCCCGGCCGCCCACGTCCTCACCGTGTGGTCGCCGTCTCCGCCGCACCTGCGTCCCTCGGTGGCGGCGGACGTACGACCCCTCGAACACGCAGGTCGTAGGACCAGCGGCCGATGCGGGTCCGGCCAAAACTCGGTGGGCGCCGTCAGCGGCAATCCGTAGGCTCGCCCCTGATGCCCACGACACGTGCAACCGCCGAGGACCAGGCCGGCCGTTCCGCCGTACGCACGCTGCTGCGCCTGTGGCCGTACGTCCGGCCGGTGCGGGTGCGGCTGTTCACCGCGGCGTTCGTCGCGATCGTCGCGTCGTGTCTGGGGCTGGTGATCCCGCTCGTCCTGAAGTGGATGGTGGACGGGCCGGTCGCCGACCGCGATCCGGCGGGCGTCTGGCTGGGCGCGCTGTATCTGCTGCTGCTCGGGTTCGCGGAGGCGCTGCTGTTCGGGCTTCGGCGGTGGCTGGTGGCTCGGCCGCTGTCGCACGTCGAGGCGGAGATGCGGGCGGATCTGTACCGGCATCTGCAGCGGCTGCCGGTCGCCTTCCACGACCGGTGGGCCTCGGGACAGTTGCTGTCCCGCGCCACCACGGACCTGATGCTGCTGCGCATGTTCCTCGCCTTTCCGCTGACGTTCCTGCTGGTCAACGGCGTGACGATCCTCGCCGGTGTGGTCATCATGCTGCTCCAGGACTGGGCACTCGGCCTGGTGATCCTCGGTCCCGCGCTCCCCGTGATCGTCACCTGCGTGATCTTCGAGCGGCGGTACGCCGAGGTGGCGCGGCGCGCGCAGGACCAGGTGGGCGACCTGACGACGGTCGTCGAGGAGAGCGTGCTCGGGATCCGGATCATCAAGGGCTTCGGGCGGCACCGCAGTCAGGCGCGGGCGTTCAGGGAGCTGTCCCGGACGCTGCGGGGGACGGAGCTGCGCAAGGCGCGGCTGCTGGCGACGATCTGGGGCGTCATCGTGACGTTGCCGGAGGCGGCGATCGGGGCTGCGCTGGTGCTGGGGTCGGTACAGGTGGCCGACGGGCAGTTGTCGGCGGGGACGCTGGTGGCGTTCCTGTCTACGGCACTCGCGCTGCGCTGGCCCGTGGACTCGATCGGTTTCCTGCTCGCGATGAGCCAGGAGGCGGCGACGGCCACGGAACGGTACTTCGAGGTGATGGACGCGGAGCCGGAGGAGCCGACGGGTTCCGGCGCGGCCGCGGCCGAGCGGGACGGCGGGCTCCGCTTCCGCGGCGTCACGTTCCGCTACCCCGATGCCCCCGGCGACTCCCCGCCCGTCCTCGACCGCGTAGACCTGCACATCCGGCCCGGCGAGTCGATGGCCCTCGTCGGCGCCACCGGCAGCGGCAAGACCACCCTCACCGCCCTGATCCCCCGCCTGCACGAGGTGACGTCGGGCCGGATCACGCTGGACGGGCAGGACATCACCGCCATGTCCCGCGAGGAGCTGCGCTCCCTGGTCGCCGTCGCCTTCGAGGAACCGACCCTCTTCTCGGCCGGGGTCGGCGACAACGTGCTCATGGGCGCCGGCGCCGACGCGGGCGAGGCGGAGCTGCACCGCGCGCTGGCCGTCGCCCAGGCGGACTTCGCGCACGCTCTTCCGCAGGGCACGGACACCCAGGTCGGCGAGCAGGGACTGAGCCTGTCCGGCGGACAGCGGCAGCGCCTCGCGCTGGCCAGAGCCGTCGTCGGCGGGCCGAGGTTTCTCGTGCTCGACGACCCGCTGTCCGCGCTGGACGTCCACACGGAGGCCGCCGTCGAGGCCGCGCTGCGGGACGTCCTCGCGGACACCACCGCCCTCATCGTGGCGCACCGCCCGTCCACCGTGCTGCTGGCCGACCGCGTGGCCCTGCTCTCCGAGGGCCGCGTCGCCGCCGTGGGCACCCACCACGAACTGCTGCGCACGAACGCCGAGTACGCCCATCTCATGTCCGGCGAGGAGTCCGGGAAGCAGGAGGACGAGCGATGACCGCGCCCACCACGTCCGCCACCGCCCCCGGCGACGAACAGGACCTGCCCCGCCCCCACGGCTCCGCGGGCGGCGACCCCTTCGACCGTGACGTCCTGCCCACTGCCCCGGGCGCCACCGCTGCTCTCCTGCGCTCTCTGCTCGCCCCGATGAAGGCCCGAGTCGCCGTCACCACGCTCCTGCTGCTGCTCCAGCAGGCGGCTGTCCAGGCGGGCCCGCTGCTGGTGGCGTACGCCATCGACAGCGCCGTCCCCGCGTTCCGCCGCGCCGATCGCGGGCCGCTGGTCGCGGTGGGCGTGGCCTACCTGCTGTGCGCGGTGGCCTCCGGGGCGCTGCAGTACGCGTTCATCCTCGCCTCGGCCCGCGTCAACCAGGACGTGCTGCTGGACCTGCGCGGCCGGATCTTCCGTCACGCGCAGGCGCTCAGCATCGACTTCCATGAGCGCTACACCTCGGGCCGGCTCATCTCCCGCTCCACGACGGACGTCGAGTCGCTGCGCGAGCTGCTCGATGAAGGGCTCCAGGAGCTGGTCACGGTCGTCCTGTCCTTCGTCTACATCTCGGCGATGCTGCTCTGGCTGGACCTGGGCCTCGGCGCGGTCGCGGTGGCGTCCTTCGTGCCGCTCCACCTCCTCGTCCGGGTCTACCGGCGGCGCGCGGGGCGGGTGTACCGGCTGCGGTCCACCGCCATCGCCGCCGTCATCGTCAAGTTCGTCGAGACGATGAACGGCATCCGGCCAGTGCGCGCGTTCCGCCGCGAGGCCGTCAACGACGCCGGCTTCCGGGTCCTGAACCGGCGGCACGAGCGGACCAACGGCGACGCGCTCCTCGAGATGGCCCGCTATGTCACGGGCTCCCGGCTGGTCGCCAACACGGCTGTCGCCGTGATCGTGCTGTGGGGGGCCCAGCGGGTGGCGGCCGGCTCGCTGGAGCTGGGCGTGCTGGCGGCCGCGGTGCTGTATCTGCGCCGGCTGTACGACCCCATCGACCGGCTCGGCATGTTCCTGAACTCGTACCATTCGGCGGCGGCCTCGCTGGAGAAGATCGCCGGGCTGCTCGCGCAGACGCCGTCCGTGCCCGAGCCGTCGGCTCCCCGGGAGCTTCCGCCGCTGGAGTCGGAGCACCCCGGCCGCGAGGTCGTCTTCGACGGGGTCCGGTTCGCCTACCGCACCGGCGGCGAGGTCCTGCCCCGCTTCGACCTGACGATCCCGGCCGGGCAGACGGTCGCGGTGGTCGGCTCGACCGGCGCCGGCAAGTCGACGCTGGCCAAGCTGCTCGCCCGGTTCTACGACGCCTCCGACGGCCGGGTCCTCCTCGACGGCGTCGACCTGCGCGAGCTCACCGTGCCCGAACTGCGGCGCGGGGTGGTCATGGTGACGCAGGAGGCGTTCCTGTTCTCCGGCACGGTCGCCGAGAACATCGCGATCGGCCGCCCGGACGCGACCCGGGAGGAGATCGAGCAGGCCGTGAAGGCGATCGGCGCGCACGACTTCGTCAGCGCGCTGCCCGACGGCTACGACACGGACGTACGCAAGCGGGGCGGCCGTATCTCGGCCGGTCAGCGGCAACTCGTGGCCTTCGCCCGGGCGTTGCTCGCCGATCCGGCGGTGCTGATCCTCGACGAGGCGACCAGTTCGCTCGACATCCCGGGCGAACGGGCCGTGCAGCGGGCGATGGCGACGGTGCTGCGCGGACGGACGGCGGTCGTGATCGCGCACCGGCTGTCGACCGTCGAGATCGCCGACCGGGTCCTGGTCATGGAGCACGGGCGGATCGTCGAGGACGGCAGCCCGGACGAACTGATCGCGGGCACGGGCCGGTTCGCGGATCTGCACCGGGCCTGGCGGGACAGCCTGGCGTGAACGACCGGGGGGACAACGGCTCATGATCGACGCCTACGAGGACCCCGGGACGCCCGACTGCCGCGGCGGCACCGGTGTCTGTGACGGCTGGTCGCGTGCCGGCCGGGCGGATCGGCGGCCGGGGCGCTGCCGGGAGCAGCTGGATGGTGCTGCCGGCGGCGACGCCGTACCTGATGGCCCGGGCCAGCGACGACGGCCTTGAGCCCGGCGGCTCCGGGGCGCTGACACGACGCCGGCCCCGTGGCCGCGATGGAGAACGGGCTGCTCACCGAACTCGGCACGCACGAGGAGCTGGTGGCGGCGGGCGGCGCGTACGCGGCGCTGTGCACTCGTGGCACGGGGAGCGGCGGGCCTCCGGCCGAGTCGTCCGCTCACGGCCGTCGACGGCCGCCGACGACCAGCAGAATGGTCCGTATATCGAACATGGACGACCGGACAACGGAAATTTTCCGGCCAATTTTCTGACGCGCTCCTGACAGGAAGTGCGATCTCCTGGCACGCTTCCCACGGCCGCCCCTCAGCAACCCCACGGCTCCACCGCTGGGCCGCGGTCGCACCTTCCTTGCATGTGGTTCCGCGCAACGCCCCGTTCTGCCCGGACTGCCCACCCGCCGTCCGGTCTCCCCTGGCCGCGCGACCCGCGGCCACGCAGAAGGAGTCAGTGTTGAGAAGCAGTTCCTCTCGCAGACGCACCTCCCACACCCCGTACCGCAAGACCGCGGCCGTCGCCCTCGTCGGCGTGTCCGCCCTGATCGCCGCGGCCGTCCAGTCCGGCGCCGCCACCGCCGCCCCGGAGAAGGCACCGTCGGCCACGGGCAAGGTGATACCGGGCTCGGAGTCGGTCAGGCTGTCCCCAGCCCAGCGTGCCGCGCTGATCCGCGACGCCGACGCCGCCAAGGCGGACACCGCCAAGGACTTGGGCCTCGGCGCCAAGGAGAAGCTCGTCGTCCGTGACGTCGTCAAGGACGGCGACGGCACCCTGCACACCCGCTACGAGCGCACCTACGCGGGCCTCCCCGTCCTGGGCGGCGACCTCATCGTGGACACCGCCGAGTCGGGCCGGACCGAGGCCGTCCGCAAGGCCACCCGGGCCGCCATCAAGCCGGCCACCACCACCGCGGCGCTGCCCGCCGCCAAGGCGGAGAAGCAGGCCCTGTCCGCCGCGCGTTCGGCGGGCGCCGAGTCGCCGGACACCGACCGCGCGCCGCGGAAGGTGATCTGGGCGGCGAACGGCACACCGACCCTCGCGTACGAGACGGTCGTCGGCGGCCTCCAGGAGGACGGCACGCCGAACGAGCTGCACGTCGTCACCGACGCCGCCACCGGCAAGAAGCTCTACGCGTACCAGGGCATCGAGACCGGCACCGGCAACACCATGTACAGCGGCACGGTGACGCTGGGCACCACGCAGTCCGGGTCGACGTACAACCTGACCGACGGCGCGCGCGGCGGCCACAAGACGTACAACCTCAACCGCGGCACCTCCGGCACCGGCACGCTCTTCTCGGGCTCCGACGACGTGTGGGGCAACGGCAGCCCCTCGAACTCGGAGACGGCCGGCGCCGACGCGCACTACGGCGCCGCGCTCACCTGGGACTACTACAAGAACGTGCAGGGCCGCAGCGGCATCCGCGGCGACGGCGTCGGCGCGTACTCCCGGGTCCACTACGGCAACGCGTACGTCAACGCCTTCTGGTCCGACAGCTGCTTCTGCATGACCTACGGCGACGGGTCCGGGAACACCCACCCGCTGACCTCGATCGACGTGGCCGGCCACGAGATGACGCACGGCGTCACCTCCAACACCGCGGGCCTCAACTACAGCGGCGAGTCCGGCGGACTGAACGAGGCCACCTCCGACATCTTCGGCACGGCGGTCGAGTTCTACGCCAACAACTCCTCCGACGTCGGTGACTACCTCATCGGCGAGGAGATCGACATCAACGGCGACGGCACCCCGCTGCGCTACATGGACAAGCCCAGCAAGGACGGCTCGTCCAAGGACAGCTGGTACTCCGGCATCGGGTCGATCGACGTGCACTACTCGTCCGGCCCGGCGAACCACTTCTTCTACCTGCTCAGCGAGGGCAGCGGCACCAAGACGATCAACGGTGTCACCTACAACTCGCCCACCTCGGACGGACTTCCGGTGACGGGCATCGGCCGGGACAAGGCGGAGAAGATCTGGTTCCGGGCACTGGCCACGAAGTTCACGTCCACCACCAACTACGCGGGCGCCCGCACCGGCACCCTGGCGGCGGCCGGTGAGCTGTACGGCACCACCTCCGCCGAGTACACGGCGGTGCAGAACGCCTGGGCCGGCGTGGCGGTCGGAGCTCGCCCCGGTGGCGGCGGAGGCGGCACCTCCTTCGAGAACACGGGCGACGTGTCGATTCCGGACAATGGTGCGGCGGTCACGTCGTCGATCACCGTGTCCGGACGGACGGGCAACGCGCCGACGAACCTTCAGGTCGCGGTCGACATCGTGCACACCTGGCGCGGTGACCTGGTCATCGATCTGGTGGCCCCGGACGGGACGGCGTACCGCCTCAAGAGCTTCAGCTCCTCGGACTCGGCGGACAACGTCAACGAGACCTATACGGTCAACGCGTCCTCCGAAGTCGCCAACGGCACCTGGAAGCTGAAGGTCCAGGACCAGGCGGCACAGGACACCGGGTACATCAACAGCTGGAAGCTCACCTTCCCGTAGCCCGCACGGTCAGGGCGCTGGGCCCCGGCAGGGCGCCGCTCCGGAGGTTCGACCTCCCGGGGCGGCGCCCTCTTGTCGCCATGACCGTGCCGGTACCGGTTGCCCGCTTGGCCGGGGCAGTACCGAGGCCGGGTCTGTTTACATTCCGGCAACGTTCACCCGGTAGTCGATTTTGAGCCAACATCACTTCGCAGTCCTGACATGTACGCGACCTGATGACAGTCTTCCCTCACGCCGCTTGAGCAACTTCAGATCGCTCCGCCGGGCAACCCCACGCCCGCCGGACTCCCCCACAAAGGAGCTTGCGTGAGCCCCCTCTACGCGCGTCACAAGCGCACCACTCTGGCCATCGCGACCGCCGTCGCCGCCGGAGCCCTGCTCACCACCGGCCTGACCGCCACCGCCGCCACCGCCCAGGTACCGGCGGACTCCACCGCCAAGGCGGCCGGCCCCGCCGGCGCCCCGGTACAGCTGTCCACGGCCGCGCGCACGTCGCTCATCAAGAAGCAGCAGGCCGACGCGGCCGGCACCGCACAGGAGATAGGCCTCGGCACCAAGGAGAAACTGGTCGTCAAGGACGTCGTCAAGGACGCCGACGGCACCCTCCACACCCGCTACGAGCGCACCTACGCGGGCCTCCCCGTCCTCGGCGGCGACCTGGTCGTCCACCAGCCGGCGGCCGGCGCGACCAGAAGCGTGACCAAGGCGGTCAAGGCGACCATCAAGGTCGCCTCCGTGAAGCCGCAGATCGCCGCGGCCAAGGCGGAGAAGCAGGCGCTGACCGCCGCGAAGGCCGCGGGCTCCGAGAAGACCGCCGCCGACCAGGCCCCGCGCAAGGTCGTCTGGGCGGGCGACGGCAAGCCCACCCTGGCCTACGAGACGATCGTCGGCGGCCTGCAGGACGACGGCACCCCGAACGAGCTGCACGTCGTCACCGACGCCGCCACCGGCAAGAAGCTCTACGAGTACCAGGGCATCGAGACCGGCACCGGCAAGAGCCTCTACTCGGGCACGGTCAGCCTCAACACCTACCTGTCGGGCTCGACTTACCAGCTGTACGACACCACGCGCGGCGGCCACAAGACGTACAACAAGAAGCACACGTCGTCCTCGTCCGCCGGCACCCTGTTCACCGACGCGGACGACACATGGGGCACCGGCGCGGCCTCCAGCTCGACCACCGACCAGACCGCGGCCGTCGACGCCGCCTACGGCGCGGCGACCACCTGGGACTTCTACAAGTCCACCTTCGGGCGCAGCGGCATCAAGAACAACGGTGCGGCGGCCTACTCCCGCGTCCACTACGGCAACGCGTACGTCAACGCGTTCTGGGACGACAGCTGCTTCTGCATGACGTACGGCGACGGCGACGGCAACGTCAACCCGCTCACCTCGCTGGACGTGGCCGGCCACGAGATGAGCCACGGCGTCACCTCCAACACCGCGGGCCTGGAGTACTCGGGCGAGTCCGGCGGACTGAACGAGGCCACCTCGGACATCTTCGGCACGGGCGTGGAGTTCTACGCGGCCAACTCGAACGACGTCGGTGACTACCTCATCGGCGAGGAGATCGACATCAACGGCGACGGCACCCCGCTGCGCTACATGGACAAGCCCAGCAAGGACGGCGGCTCCGCCGACTACTGGTCCTCCAGCGTCGGCAACCTCGACGTGCACTACTCGTCCGGCGTCGCGAACCACTTCTTCTACCTCCTCTCGGAGGGCAGCGGATCGAAGACGATCAACGGGGTCAGCTACAACTCCCCGACGTACAACGGCTCCACGGTCACCGGCATCGGCCGCGCGAAGGCTCTGCAGATCTGGTACAAGGCGCTGACGGCCTACTTCACGTCGACGACCGACTACAAGGCGGCCCGCACGGGCACGCTGAGCGCGGCGGCGGCCCTGTACGGCTCCGGCAGCACCGAGTACAAGGCGGTCGCGGCGGCCTGGTCGGCGGTCAACGTCGGCTGAACGACGGCACGCCGAGTGACCGAGGGCGGTCCGCCGGAACGCACGGTGTTCCGGCGGACCGCCCGCCGCCGGTTGCGGTCATCAGGGCGGAAATCGCGCAACTCGCCTGTCCCGGCGGCGGTCGTTCTGGCACTCTGTCCACCTGACACCGCTGGTGTTTTCTCTCCGCGTCGGCAATGGGGGACATGAATGCCCGAGGAGCTGGAACTGGCCGCTGCCGTAAGACTCGTCCGCGACGAGTTGCTGCGTGCCGCAGCCGCCGGGACGCACGAGGATCTCCGCTTCGAGGTGGGCCCGGTCGGCATGGAGTTCACGGTCGAGCTGCGCAAGGAGGTCGGCGCAAAGACCGGGTTCCAGGCATGGGTCGTATCGGCCGGCGCGGAAGCGAAGGCCGGGCGCACCCGCACCCACAAGGTCTCGCTGACCCTCACCCCGAAACGCGCCGACGGCTCCGCGGTGGAGATCTCCCGGGACGACGAACCCGCTGCCGTGGACGAGGCGGGGTCCCTGTTCGTTCCGCCGCGACCGTCCTGAGCGCTCACTCGGACGAAGGCCGGACGGCATGAACAGAAGTCGGCTGACCGCGGTGCGCACAAGCCTCCAGGGCAAGCACCCTCGCGTCAGTTCGGGTTGTGTGATCGCACCGGGTCTCGTACTGACGGCGGGCCACGCCCTCCAGCCACAGGGAGCCGCCGCCGCCACGGCCCACGTGCATGTGCAGGTGCAGTTCCTCACCGTACGCGGGCTCGTGCCGGCCGCCGTCGCCTGGGACGGCCGCCCGGCCGGTCTCGACGCGGCCGTGCTGCGGATCGACCGGAAACACTGGCCGCATGACATCACGGACTCCCCTGTCCGGTTCGGTCAGTTCGTGACCCTTCGGGCGGGGCAGCCCGCCCAGACGGTGGGTTTCGCCCGGGTGCAGAGCTCCCGGCTCCTGGGACTGGAGACGGCTCAGGTCGCCGGGACGGTCAGCCCCGGCGACCGGATGATCGGCGAACGCTGGGTGCTCAGCGTCGACCGGGCGCCGGAGGAACTGGGCGAGTCCCCGTGGAGCGGGCTGTCCGGATCCGCCCTGTGGTGCGTCGGGATGCTGTGCGGCGTGATCGTCGTGGATTCGGCACACTGGCGGCACGGCAAGCTGGAGGCCGTACCCGCCCACGTGCTGCTGCGGCAACGGGAGCTGTCGAAGCTGCTGGAAACCCACCTCGGTTACGTTCCCGTCGCCGAGGCGGTGGAGCTGGAGCCGCTGTGCGAACCGGCGGTGCCCAGTCGGGCCCCACGGCTGCCTTCGGAGCTGCTGCGGCCGCAGGCCGAGGCGGTGCCCTTCACCGGCCGGGCGGAGGAGCTCAGGGAGTTCCAGGAATGGTCCGCCGAGGGCGAGGGGCTCGCCACCCGGCTGATCACCGGGCCCGGTGGTCAGGGCAAGACCCGCATCGCCCGCGAGCTGTCCGCGCGGATGGCAGCCAAGGGCTGGGTGACCGCGCAGCTGCACGAGTCGGACGCGGCGGGCCGTGCGGAACTGGTACGCGGGTTGCGCGCGCTCACCGAGGTCGACCGGCGGATGCTGCTCGTCATGGACTACGCCGAGACCAGCCCCGAGCTGGTGGGCAACGTTCTGGAGACGCTGGAGGCGCGCGGCGGCCATCATGCGGTGCGTCTCGTGCTCATCGCGCGGAGTGCGGGCGAGTGGTGGCAGCAGCTCCCGGGCGCGACACCCCGCAGCGCGGCCGTCCTCAGCGGGGCCCACCCCGTCGAGCTGCGGGAGCTCGCCACGACGTACGAGGAACGCGAGCGCATGTACCGCGAGGCCGCGACCGCCCTGGCCAGGCGGCTTCCCGGGCTGACCGAGCTGAAGAAGCTGAAGGAGTACGCGTCCGTCGACTGGACCGCCGTCGCGCGTTCCGTCGTGGCTCGGCCGTACCGGGACACGGAGAACGGCTCCGCGCTCCATCTGCACATGCGCGCCCTGCTGGAGCTGCTGAAGTCGGCAGACCGCCAGGTCGGCAACGACCGGACCGACGACCGCACTCAGCCCGGCCTCCACAGGGGCGGGAACAACGGTGCGAACAAGGGCGGGAACCAGGAGGTCCAGGCGGAACTTCTCGCTCACGAACAGCACTACTGGACGCGCACCGCCGGCTCCTGGCCGGAGTTGAAGGGCCTCCGCGACAACGTGCTGGCCGATGCGGTGGCGGTGGCCACCCTGACCCGCGCCTCCGAGCCCGAGCGCGCCCGGGAACTGCTGTCGCTGCTGCCCGGACTGACGGGGGACCGAAGCGGGGCGGCGGCGGAGTGGCTGCACGAGCTGTACCCGCCGCCCGAGGGCTCCTACCTGGGCGCTCTGGAGCCCGACCTGCTCGGCGAGTACCAGGTCGCCTTGCGCGTCCGGGAGAACGACGACCTCCTGGCCCGGCTGCTGCCGCGGCTGCGGGCCCGGGAGGCCGAGCGGGCCCTGACCGTGCTGGCCCGGGCCGCGGCCCAGGACAACCTCCCCTGCCCCGACCTGCCGAAGCGGACGGAGCGGCTGATCGTCGCCCACCCCGCGGCGCTGGCCGTGCCCGCCGTCGTCGTCGCGGGGCGCTCGGAGAACCCCGGCTTCCTGCTGCACGCGCTTCGCCGGCTGGCGGCGCGGCGCGACCTTCCGCCGGACCTGCTGGAGACCCTGCACATGGCGGTGCCGGAACGCAGCCGCCTGCTCGGCGAGCAGGCGCTGCACATCGCGGAGCAACTCGCCCGCGCGCACCGCCGCCGGGCCCGCCTGGCCGGCGGCGACCTGGCACTTGCTCCTCCCCTGGTGCGCGCGGATCTGGCGCGCGCCGAGCACAATCTCGCGGTCCGGCTGAGCTCCGTGCGGCGCTGGCCGGAGGCGGTGGAGTCGAGCGGCCGGGCGGTGCGGCTCTACCGGGCGCTTCTGCGGCACGACTCCGCACGGTATCTGCCGCTGCTCGCCGAGTCCCTGGGGGTGCGCTGGGCCGCCCTTCTGGACCTGGGGCGGTTCCGCGAGGCTCTGGTGGACTGCGTGGAGGCGGTGCGGGTCAATCGGCGGCTGGTGGCGGACCAGGAGTCGGCCGCTCCGTCCTCGGCCGAAGTGCTTCCGCAACACTGGGCCCGGCTCGGCCAGGCCCTGAGCAACCTGTCCGTCGTGCTCGCCTCGCGGGGCCTGACCGCGGAAGCGCTCGTCGCCGGCCGGGAGGCCGTGGACATCCTCGAACAAGTGGTGCACCACCGCCCCACCCGTCAGAATCTGGCCCTTCTCGCCGGAGCGCTGCACAACCTCGCGAACCGCCGCTCTCCGAGCGAGAAGGCCCTGGAGAACGTGACCGAGGCGGTACTGATCCGCCGACGGCTCGCCCAGGCCCATCCGGACGCCTATCTGCCCAGCCTGGTGGAGTCGCTGCACAACCAGGCCCTGGAGATGACACAGCTGGGCCGCTACGCGGCCGGCGCCGTCCAGGTCATCGACGAGTGCCTGCGGGTGACGCTGAAACTGGTGGAGGATCAGCCCACCATCCACCGGCCGCTGCTGGCCCGCGTGTTGCGGACCCGTGCCGGTGTGCTCAGCAGGCGTCAGCGCGAGGAGGCGGTCCGCAGCGCGTTCCGGGCACTGCTCCTGTACCGGCAACTGGCCGAGGAACAGCCCGACGAGTTCGGCAGGACCGTCGAGGTGACATTGCGTGAGGCCGCGGAACTGGCCTGGGACGCCGGGGCCGGAATCCAGTGGTGGGAAGCACTGCATCGGGAGGCCAACCTGCTGGCGGCACCGCGCCGCGACCGTGAGTGGCGGGACGAGTTGCGGCAGACCCGTTGGCCGCGGTGCTGGGCGCGGCTGTGCCAGTGGGCGGGGATCAGGGTGCGGGTGTACCGGAAGACCGGCGCTTCACCGAAGGGCGGTCTGCCGCCGTACCTGACCGGCGGCCCACCGGAGTACCTGCCACTGGAACCGGCCGACCTGCCGCCGGAGGTCCGGGCCGCCAAGCCGAAGAGGCCCAGGAGACTGCCGCGCTTCGGGATGGAGTTGGTGGTGCCGCAGGTCGGCCATGTCTCTTACGTGGACAAGCAGACACGTGATCAGCGGGCGTCCCGCAAGCTCCTGCGGAAGGGCGACGTCATCAAGGTCGACTTCGACCCCGAAACACAGGAACTGGAGATGTCCGAATCGGACGCCTACCCGTTCCTCGATCTCGAGCCGGTGCTGCAGCAGTTGGTGGACGCGCTCTCCCCGCCGGAACCTGACGGCGATCGCTGACCGGCACCGCCCTACTCTTGTTGCCCATGTCCTTCACGTACGACCACGTCGGCGCGACCCGTGAGGCCGGCTTCTGTCCGCCGGGCTTCCACCCCCTGCACGTGCGCACCCGCATCGGCGAGGGCAAGGAGGTCTTCCACCGTGCCGCCGATGCCGTCCTCGCCTGGGAGATGCACCGGGCGATGGGCGTCGGCATCGACGCGAGCGCGGACCGCGCGGCTCTCGACGTGGATGTCACCGTCACCCTGGCCGGCGTGATCAAGGCGCCCTGCCGTGTGGTGTGGACGGTGGAGGAATTCCGCCGCGCCGGGTGGGCGTACGGCACGCTGACCGGACACCCGGAGTGCGGCGAGGAGTCGTTCGTCGTGGACCGCACGGGCGACGGCACGGTCTGGCTGACCGTCTCCGCCTTCAGCCGCGCCGCGAAGTGGTACTCCCGGGCGGGCGGACCGGCAACACGGGGCCTGCAGCAGGCGTACGCGCGTCGGTGCGGGGTCGTGCTGCGGAAGCTGTGCGCCGGGTTGGACTCGCCGTGACCGGCCTCTGGTGCGGCGGTCAGACAGGCGTCGCCCGCGCGTGCTGTCCCGCAGCACGTTACAGGCCCGTTCCCGGGCCGCCCCGAGATCGGCATCGCTGTCCTCGATGCCCAGCGGGCGGCGTACCGGGCTGGTACGGCAGTCGCCAAGGGCGGGCGAAGATCGCGCCCGCCCTGTCTTCGCGGAGGGCTACCGCGCGCCTCAGCGCATCAACACCCCGGCCCCCTCGACCAGTTCCTCCGAAGGCACCGCCACCAGTCCCAGCTCGGCACTGGAAGCCAGCAGTCGGTGGGCGGGCAGGATGCGGACCGTGTAGCCGTACGGACCGGTGCGTTCCAGGGACAGCGGGCCCTCGTACGCCCACCGCCCCTCGTGGTCGGGGCCGCCTGCCGGCTTCAGCGGGACGGTCGCCGCGTCGGCGATGCGGTCCTCGGGGTCGACGGCGCCCGACACCGCCTGGACCTCGACGTCGTCCGGGCCGAGTTCGCCGAGGGCCACGAGCACCCGCAGCGCCAGCGTCGTACCGAGTTCCGCGGTGGCCGTCGCAGCGGACGTCTCGACGTGGTCGACGCTCACCCCGTGCCAGGCCGAACGCACCCGCGCCTTCCAGGCGGCGAGTTCGCGCGCCGAGTCGAAGTCCATCGAGCGGTGGGCGAGGGCGGCCGGCGCGTAGAGCCGCTCGACGTACTCGCGGACCATGCGGCCCGCCAGCACCTTGGGGCCGAGCAGGGAGAGGGTCTGGCGCACCATCTCGATCCAGCGGTCGGGCAGGCCGCCCTGGCCGCGCTCGTAGAAGCGGGGGGTCACCCGCTGTTCCAGCAGGTCGTAGAGGGCGGCGGCCTCGACGTCGTCGCGGTGGTCGGGGTCCGTTCCGACGCCGTCCGCCGTGGGGATCGCCCAGCCGAAGTCCGGCTGGAACCACTCGTCCCACCAGCCGTCCAGGACGGAGAGGTTGAGGCAGCCGTTGAGGGCCGCCTTCATGCCGGACGTCCCGCACGCCTCCAGCGGCCGCAGCGGGTTGTTCAGCCAGATGTCACAGCCCGGGTAGAGCTTCTGCGCCATCGCCATGCCGTAGTCGGGCAGGAAGACGATCCGGTGGCGGACGCGTGGGTCGTCGGCGAACCGAACCAGCTCCTGCACCAGCCGCTTGCCGCCGTCGTCCGCGGGGTGCGCCTTGCCCGCGACGACGATCTGGACCGGCCGCTCCGGGTGCAGCAGCAGGTCCATGAGCCGGTCGCGGTCGCGGAGCATCAGCGTCAGCCGCTTGTACGACGGGACGCGGCGCGCGAATCCGATGGTGAGGACGTCGGGGTCGAGCACACCGTCGATCCAGCCCAGCTCCGCGGTGCCGGCGCCGCGCTGCCGCCAGGAGGCGCGCAGCCGCTCGCGTACCTCCGTCACCAGCTGCTCGCGCAGGCTGCGACGCAGTTCCCAGATGTCCTGGTCGGGGATCTCCGCGACCGAGTCCCAGCGGTCCGAGCCGCCGACGGTCATGGCGTCCTCGGTGCGCTGGGCCCCGATCTGCCGGGCGCCGAGCCGGAAGACCTCCGGCGCGACCCAGGTCGGGGCGTGCACACCGTTCGTCACGGAGGTGATCGGCACCTCGGCCGGGTCGAAGCCCGGCCAAAGGCCCGAGAACATCTCCCGGCTGACCTGGCCGTGCAGGAGGGAGACGCCGTTGGCGCGCTGGCCCAGGCGCAGGCCCATCACGGCCATGTTGAAGAGGTTGGGTTCGCCGTCGGGATAGGTCTCCATGCCCAGGTTCAGGATGTGTCCGACGTCCATGCGCGGGAGTTCGGCGTCGGGGCCGAAGTGGCGGGCGACGAGCTCACGGTCGAAGCGGTCGATACCGGCGGGGACGGGGGTGTGGGTGGTGAAGACGGTCCCGGCGCGGACCGCCTCCAGCCCGGCGTCGAAGTCCAGCCCCTCGTCACACAGCTCGGCGATGCGCTCCAGGCCGAGGAAGCCCGCGTGTCCTTCGTTGGTGTGGAAGACCTCGGGCGCGGGGTGGCCGGTGAGCCGGCAGTAGGTCCGTACGGCGCGCACTCCTCCTATACCGAGCAGCATCTCCTGCAGCAGCCGGTGCTCGCTGCCGCCGCCGTAGAGCCGGTCGGTCACCCCGCGTTCGCCGAGGTCGTTCTCCTCGACGTCCGAGTCCAGCATCAGCAGCGGAACGCGGCCGACCTGGGCCAGCCACACGCGGGCGTGCAGCGCCCTGCCGCCGGGCAGGGCGAGGGAGACCTGCGCCGGGGTGCCGTCGGGCTCCTTCAGCAGGGCCACCGGCAGCTCGTTGGGGTCGAGGACCGGATAGTGCTCCTGCTGCCAGCCGTCCCGGGACAGGGTCTGGCGGAAGTAGCCGTGGCGGTACAGGAGCCCCACGCCGATCAGCGGTACGCCGAGGTCGCTGGCCGCCTTGAGATGGTCGCCGGCGAGGATGCCGAGGCCGCCGGAGTACTGGGGCAGGGCGGCCGTGATGCCGAACTCGGGCGAGAAGTAGGCGACGGCGGCGGGCAGCCCGGCGCGCTGGTCCTGGTACCAGCGGTCGCCGGTCACATAGTCCTTCAGGTCGTCGACGACCGCGGTGAGGCGGCGCAGGAAGCGGCGGTCCTCGGCCAGCTCCGCGAGCCGCCCGGGCGGCACGCTGCCCAGGAGGCGCACGGGATCGGCCTCGGAGGCGGCCCAGCGCTCGGGGTCGACGGACTGGAAGAGGTCACGGGTCTCCGCGTGCCAGGACCAGCGCAGATTCCGGGCCAGGTCACTGAGCGGCCTGAGGGGTTCGGGGAGAACAGGACGGACGGTGAATCGACGGATCGCCTTCACTTGCCACCTCTCCAGGCGTGCGGAAGAGGACGCACCGCGCTGTGCGTCTCGTCGTCACCTTCGACGGTATCGGTGTGCGGGCTCGTGAACCATGGCGCGTTTTGCGGGTGTCGATGCGGTGTCGACCGGCGACTACTGATCCGATATGGCCGATTCCACCCCGTACGCGTTCTTGTGAATGCTTCACACCGCACGAGAGGCTGCCCAGTGGCGTAGCGGCCGCGCCTGGTGCACCGGGAGCTGCGACCCGCGTACGCCGAGTCGAGGAGGGGAACTCACACCATGGCACGGACGCGAACACGGCGTCTGCGCCGGGCGGGGGGCCTGACCGCGGTGGTGTGTGCCGCGGCGCTTTCGGTCATCACCCTGCCCGCGCAGGCCGCACCGGAGGGGCGGGTACTCGGCGCCGGACTGCCCGGCTCCGTCAGCGGAAGTTACCTGGTGACTCTCAAGGGGGGAACGAGGGCTCCGTCGGCGGCCGGTAAGAGCCTCGCCGAGAGGTACGGGGCAAGAATCAGCCACACTTACGGCACGGTGCTCAACGGCTACGCCGTCAGAGCCGACGAGCGACAGGCGAAGCTGCTCGCGGCGGACTCCCGGGTCGCCTCCGTCGTCCAGGACACCCGCGTGACCCTCGACCACACGCAGAAGAACCCGCCGTCCTGGGGCCTGGACCGGGTCGACCAACCGAGCCTGCCGATGAACGGCAGGTACACCTGGCCGGAGTCCGGGGGCGCCGGGGTCACGGTGTACGTGATCGACACCGGGGTCCGGATCACCCACAAGGACTTCGGCGGCCGGGCGAGCCACGGCTGGGACTTCGTCGGCGACGACAGGTCGGCGGGGGACGGCAACGGCCACGGCACGCATGTCGCCGGCACCGTGGCGGGCACGAAGTACGGCGCCGCCAAGAAGGCGAGGGTCGTGTCCGTACGCGTCCTCGACAACGCCGGCGCGGGCACGACCGCGCAGGTCATCGCGGGCATCGACTGGGTCACCAGGCACGCGCGGAAGCCCGCGGTCGCCAACCTCAGCCTGGGCGGCTTCCACAACGCCCAGTTGGACGCCGCGGTGCGCGGCTCCATCGCGTCCGGCGTCACGTACACCGTCGCGGCGGGCAACGACGGCACGGCGGCCGCCCTCTACTCGCCCGCGGACGTGCAGGAGGCGATCACCGTCGGCGCCACCGGCAGGAAGGACGCCAGAGCAGCCTTCTCCAACTTCGGCTCCGCCCTCGATCTGTTCGCGCCGGGCGTCGCCATCACGTCGGCGTCCTACGCGAGCGACACCGGCCGGGTGACCTACTCCGGTACGTCGATGGCGGCGCCGCACGCGGCGGGCGCGGCCGCGCTCTACCTGGCCGGCCATCCGCAGCGACACCCGCCCGGGTTTCCCGGGCGCTCGTCGCCGAGGCCGTATCCGGCAAGGTGTCCGGCCAGGGGCTCGGATCACCGAACAAACTTCTGCAGGTAGCGGGCCTGTCATGACAAAGTGCGAGATCGGCCCTGTTCCTCCTGAACGGGGCCGGTCTTGTGTGCAGACATACGCGTGAGTAGTTAACAAAGTGCCGGATTGCCCACCCGAATAGGGTGGGAAGGTTCCCCCGTACACCTCTCAGGTACTTCACAGCAGCATCAAGCAGGACCCACCTCCCCACAGCCATCCGCCCACCCACGTTGACGCGGACAGGAGCGGTCATGCCCGCCACGCACCACTCGTCAGCACCCCCGACATCCAGTACCGAAGCGCCTCCCGTGCGCGAGGTCCACCCCGGCCGGCCGGCCCCGGAGCCACCCTCCGCGGGCGACACCGCAGGCATCGGGCGCATACCCGTCCTCGATGTCCGGCCGGTCGTCCACCACGGGCGAAGGCCGGCCAAGGCGGTCACCGGCGAGACGTTCGAGATCTCGGCCACCGTGTTCCGCGAGGGACACGACGCCGTCGCCGCCAACGTCGTACTGAAGGATCCGAAGGGCCGGACCGGCCCGTGGACCCCGATGCGGGAACTGGCCCCCGGCACCGACCGCTGGGGAGCCACCGTCACCGTCGGCGAACCCGGCCGCTGGACGTATGCCGTGGAGGCCTGGGGCGACCCGGTCACCACCTGGCGGCACCACGCCGAGATCAAGATCCCGGCGGGAATGGACACGGAGCTCGTCCTGGAGGAGGGCGCGCGGCTGTACGAACGGGCGGCCGCGGGCGTCCCCGGGAACGGGCGCGCGCGGGAGGTGCTCAGCTCCGCCGTCGACGCCCTGCGGGACGAGACCCGCCCGGCGGCGGCGCGCCTTGCGGCGGCGTTGACGCCGGAGGTGGACGCGGTGCTGGCCCGGTATCCGCTGCGGGAGCTGGTCACCGCGTCGCCGACGCTTGAGCTGCT
>NZ_JBVIVK010000017.1:92984-164585 GCF_055595715.1 Streptomyces sp. NPDC040410 | reverse complement strand
GGAGGTGCCGCGATGAGCGCTCTCAGCAAGGACGTCGCCCAGAGCACGGGCGGCCATCCGATGGTCAGGGCCGAGGGCGTGCACAAGTCCTTCGGGCTCGCGCACATCCTCAAGGGCATCGACCTGGAGGTGAACCCGCGCGAGGTGTTCTGCCTGATCGGCCCGTCCGGCTCCGGCAAGTCCACCTTCCTGCGCTGCATCAACCACCTGGAGAAGATCAGCGCCGGCCGGCTGTCCGTCGACGGCAGGCTGGTCGGCTACCGGCAAAGCGGCGACAAGCTCTACGAGCTGAAGGAAAAGGAAGTGGCCGCGCAGCGGCGGGACATCGGCATGGTGTTCCAGCGCTTCAACCTCTTCCCCCACATGACGGCACTGGAGAACGTCATGGAGGCACCGGTCCAGGTCAAGGGCGAGTCCAAGGCCGTCGCCCGGGAACGCGCCCGGCGGCTCCTGGACCGCGTCGGCCTCGGCGACCGCAAGGACCACTACCCCGCCCAGCTCTCCGGCGGCCAGCAGCAGCGCGTCGCCATCGCCCGTGCGCTGGCCATGCAGCCGAAGCTGATGCTCTTCGACGAGCCGACCTCGGCCCTCGACCCGGAGCTGGTCGGCGAGGTCCTCGACGTGATGCGGGACCTCGCCGAGGACGGCATGACGATGATCGTCGTCACGCACGAGATGGGCTTCGCCCGTGAAGTCGGCGACTCGCTGGTCTTCATGGACGACGGCGTGGTGGTCGAGTCCGGCCACCCGCGCGACGTCCTGACCAACCCCCAGCACGAGCGCACGAGGTCGTTCCTGTCCAAGGTCCTCTGACGGCCCAAAACTCAGCAGCACCGAAGGGCGGTACGGACACCATGTCCGTGCCGCCCTCTCGTCGTATCAGGGAGGACCGGAACACAACCTGCCGAAAAGCCCACGCTGATGTGTGCCGTTCACGAGGGAACACGTGGCGTCTGGCATTCCCGCCCGGCCTCCCATTGTGTCGGCCGGTGTGGGCCTGGTCTCCACGGGGCGTTCTGTAGGTACGCGGGTCCCGGTTCTGAGTACGGCAACTCAGGCGCGCTGAGTGGGCAGCGAGAGAGGGTGGGGGCATGACAACGCCTTCGACGACAGTTCCGCCGCCCTATCCTGGCTGTCCGCCGCCGGCGCCTTCTACGCCGCCGCCGACGCGTCGGCGATTGTTGACGGGCCTTGTGCTGGTCGTGGTCCTGGCTGTTGTGGGCGGGGCGGCTGCCTGGTGGGCTTCGAGTGATGCGGGCGATCCGCTGGCGGGAAGGCCCCGCGTGACGGACACGAAGGCCGGGCTCTCGTACGCCGTTCCGGACGGCTGGACACACGACGCGGCCAAGGACAAGGACCTGATCAGCGCTTTCACCTCCCGGATCAGCAAGGAGTCGAGTGCAGGCGGCGCGGGCGCGATGGTCGCCGCCGGCCGTGCGGGACAGGCCGTCCCGCAAGCCGATCTGAGACAGGCGACCGAGTACGCGGCGCGGTCGAACGCCGAGTTCTTCTTCCCTGATCAACCGGTCACTGTGGAGGAGTCCATGGCGGTGAGGGTGAGCGGGCAGCCGGCGCAAACCGTCGTCCTGGCCGTAGTGGGGAAAGACGGCCCCGGTGGGCGCCTGGAGATGACGCTCGTGACGGATCACGGGGAGCACACCTCGTTCGTCCTCGGACTTGTCTCCGGCACATCGGATCCTGGAGTCGAGCACGAGGTCGAGGCGATCCTCGCCAGTACCACCCTGACCTGATCCCTCGAGGCGCGCAGGCCGCCTGGCCCGCGAGCGGGATCCGGCGTCGTGTACTGCGAGTGGAGTGGCGTTCGGCGGTCAGATGGTGCAGAGCCAGAGCCGCCGGATCCGAGCCGAGATCAAGCGCCACTTCGATCTATTGAGCACGGAGTTTGCTGACGAGGACGGTGTGCTCACGTTGCCGCATGCGGCGCTCCTCGCTCGTGCGCGTCGCTGACCCGCGCGCCGGCGTTGCGAAGCTGCCGGCCCGCCGCTGATGTGTGGCGCTACTCCACCTACCCTGATCCAGTGAAGTGGAGGAGTCCCGTCGATGGATTCCGGCTCTGCTACGACCGCGTCGGTAGTGGGGTGGCGGCGGTGTTGTTGCATGGGTGGCCGGGTGACCGCAGCGAGTACCAGGGGGTCGTCGCGCGATTGCCGGCGATGGACGTCGTGGTACCGGACCTGCGTGGGTTCGGCGCTTCGGACTGGCGATCCAGCGATCCGACGTCGTACGGCGCTGACGCGCAGGCAGGTAGCGTGGTTGGCTTGATCGAAGAGCTGGGCCTGGACCGGCCGGTGGTCGCCGGACACGACATCGGTAGCCGGATCGCGGTCGCGATCGCCCGGCTGCGACCGGATCTGATCCGCGCCCTGGTGCTGACGCCGCAGCTGCCGGGAATGGGTGAGCGAATCCTCGGCCCGCAGGCGGCGGCGGAGTTCTGGTACCTGTCGTTCAACCAGCTTCCGTTCGCGGTGGAGGTGCTGGACGGCAGGCCGGATGCGATGCGTGTCTTCCTGGGGCACTTCTGGACCCACTGGGCCGGCCCGGAGTTCGCGCCGCCGGACGGACACCTCGACCACCTGGTCTCGGTGTACTCCCAGCCGGGTAGGGCGGCTGCCCTGCTCGGCTGGTATCGAGCCAACGTCGGAGCGTTGGCTCGGGTGGTGGCCGAGCGACCGCCGCACGCTCGCGAACTGCACCCCGGACGGCGTATGCGGACAGGAGCCCGTCGGGCACGCGCTCTGCCGGAAGGCGTAAGCGCGGCAGATCCCGGCCGAAGAGCTTGCGCAGACAGCGGGTTGCAGCCGCTTCGCGCGGTGGGTCACGGTCAGAGGGTGAGCAGCCGGACGAGCAAAACCGTCACCGTGCCCACTGTGAACATCGACCCCAGCACGGTGAACAGCAAGTCGATCGCCCTCATGTCCCAGCCCTCGATCGCAAACCGGTGCGGGGCTTCCGGATCGTATCGGACCATGACGTACGCCCCCACGCCGAAGTCGCTACCGACGACTCCGCGGCCGAACCTGGATGAGTACTCGCACGTGCGCCCGTCCCGCGCCGCCCAGGCCGCGACCGGGTGGTAAAACGTGGCGCCTTCGTCGTCCCGCCTGACATCGTGGCGGACGATCCGGGCCTCGGCAGTGACACCTATGCGGCGGAGCGCGCTGGCGCGGCGGAGGCCGTGCACGCCGAAACTGAGGAAGATCGTGCCGATCGTCAGGGGGATGAGGGAGAAGAGCCATTCGCGTTCCATGCGTAATGCGACGCGTGAGCTGGGGTGTCGGTTGCGGGTGGAGCGGCAGCGACGATCCTCAGGGGCTCTTCTTGACGACCGATCCTCGGCGCGACAGGACACCTGCTGACCGGCGGCGCCCGCAACGACGTCACCGAGCTGCTGCCCCATCTCGACGCGACGGTCCCGCCACTGCATGACGGTACTCGTCATGCCCCTGAGCCGTAGTTCGGATTCGCCTGGTAGGTGCCGGTGAGTTCCCCGTGCTGGTCAACCTCCCATGCTCCGACGATGGCCGTAGGAGGCACCGCTCCACAGGGATCGCTCACCATGCCGCCATCTATCTCGTACACCCAACCACCAGGGTGTCGGCGAGCCTCCGCCACCAACTCGGGCGGCGGTGTCCGCGACGACCGAGCCCTACCCGCTGGCCGTCTGAAGAGCCATGCCATAACTTCTTCCCCTCGTCTCGGCTCCGCCGCTACGGGCGCCGACGTCCCAAAACCGAAGCCACCGTGGGCTATTACAGGGGACGTGAGGCGGCGGAAGGAACCAGCGCGCCGCTGCGGCTCGCCGTGCGCAAGGCGGAGACCACCGGGTTCATCGAGCCGCCGCCGGGCCCGACCTGATGGCCCAGCCCCCATCCTCCGATGATCAGCAGCGCGGTGGCGGTGAAGGTGACGACCGCGTTGACCGGCGTACGGCGGGCGGAGTGCACGTAGTCGAAGAAGGACGGCAGCAGCCCTTCGCGTCCGGCGTTGTCCACCAGGCGGGCCTGCAAGTTGATAAGGCTGCGCATGTCGTGGTCCGGTGGTCGGCCGATGTCCAGCCCTCGGCCTCGGGGTTCGGCTCGCCGCACGGTCAGGACCGGCTCGGCCGACTCCCCGCGGCGTCGGACAGATCACTCCAGGCCCACGCAGCAGAGGCCGGTTCCTTTACGGAGCCGGCCTCCGACGTTGTTCTGGCGGGTGTTCTATCGGGTGCAGGTGATCAGGCGTACGGCTGGTGCGGAGACGACTTGGATGTGCGGGACGTCCGGGACCTGGACGTTGACGAAGCCGCCCTCGATCGCGAAGCGGACGCCGTCGGCGCGGGTGGTGCGGTGGCCGTCGAGGGCGGCGAGCGTGTAGCCGTCCATGAGTTCGATGGTGCCGGTACGCCAGTCGCGTGTCATGCGGCAACCTCCGGGAAGTCGAGGTCGGGCTGTGCCAGGTGGTTGAAGTAGTTCGACAGCGTGTTGAGTGCGATGTGGGCGACGATTTCGGCGAGTTCGGCGTCGGTCACCCCGGAGTTGCGGGCATCGGCCAGCACGGCGTCGTCGACCCGGCCCTGGGTGCGGATGATGTCGCGGGCCAGGTGCAGGACCGCGTCGGCGTGCGGGTCGGAGTCGTCGGACGCGTCGCGGGTGCGGGCCAGTTCGTCGTCGGTCAGGCCGAGTTTGCTTCCCCGCAGGGTGTGGGCGCTGACGCAGTAGGTGCAGTGGTTCTCCTGCGCGATCAGCAGTGCGAGCTGCTCGCGCAGGCGGGCGGTCAGGGCGCCTCGGGTGAGGTGGTCGCGCATGGCCAGATAGCCGGCGAGGGCGGCCGGGCCGTTGGCGAGGGCCGCGTAGAGGTTGGGCACGCGGCCCAGCTGGCGGCGGGTCTTGTCGAGCAGCTCCGAGGCGTCCTCGGTGAGTTGGGGGATTCGTGGCACGATGAGCTCCAGATGGTACTGATCGGTTCCGTCTTGCAGGACGGTACCGATCGGTTCCATTTCTCGTCAAGGCCGGATAAGGTGAGCTCATGGCCACCAGAGCGCGCGAACGCCTTCTTGACACCGCCGAGGAACTCTTCTATGCCGAGGGCATCCGGGCGGTCGGAGTGGAGCGCATCCTGGCCGAGTCCGGCGTGGGCCGGGCGTCGTTCTACCGTCACTTCGCCGGCAAGGACGACCTCGTCGTGGCCGTGTTGCAGCGGCGGGATGAGGCGTGGCGCGCCTGGCTGGCCGAACGGGTGGCAGCGCTGGGCGGCGAACCGCTGGACGTGTTCCATGCTCTGGCCGAGCGGTTCTCCCGCGCCGACTTCCGCGGCTGCGCCTTCATCAACACCATGGCCGAGACCGCCGACACCGGCAGCCCTGCATACCGGGTCGCGGCCGAGCACAAGGAGAGCGTCACCGCCTATGTCGCCGGCCTGCTCGCGGACACCGGCCATCCCGGAGCCGGGGAACTCGCACGGCGGTTCGTTCTGCTGATGGACGGGGCGATCGTCACCGCGCTGCGGGAGCGTACGACCACCCCCGCCCACGAGGCACGTGCCGTGGCGGCTGCCATGCTAGGCGCCGGGCGTCCCGGCAGGGCTGTCTCCCAGTGAACGCTCGTGCCGTCCACTGACGCACGCCCACGGGGGCGAATCCTGCGGAATCGACGGACACCCCAGAATCAGATAGGAACGACACATGGTCAACATCAGCCACGAAACACCACAGGAAACCCGCACACGGCTACGCCGAGTGCTTGCCCAGGCCGCTTTCGATGTACTGCCAGGGCATTGGGCGTACCACGAGCACCCCGCAGGACCGACACCGCAGCCTTCCGCCCAAGCGCTGGCCCTGGTGCGCGACGAGGAGAGCTGGTCGGTCCTCGAGCCGTCGCAGGGCGGCGAGGCGGAGGTCTTCGGCGTCTTCTCCTTTCACTTCCCGGCCGCAGCCGACAACAGCGGCTTTGTGGGCTGGCTGGCCAGCGAGCTCAAGGACCGCCTCGGCACCGGCGTGGCCGTGCTCTGCGGCTACAACTCCTCGCAGGGTGGCATTTACGACTACTGGCTCGTCCCCGCACACCTTCTGGGCGAGGCCGTGGCGCAGGTGCGGAGTCTGTCGGCCCAGGGCGGTGAAGGCGGCAAATAGACAGGGTGCTTGGTATGGGTTCACCTCAGCCGGAGTCAGAGCGGCCGGTTCTGCTGCTCGATGTACTGCTTCACGATGCTGAGCGGCGCACCGCCGACCGACCCGGCGAAGTACGGGCCCGACCACAGGTTCACGCGCTTGGACCGCCGAGGAACTGGCGGCTGTCCCAGCGGGCGGCATCAGCTGACGGCGTACGGACCGACTCTGTTCCACGCTTTGCGCCGCGCGTCGGCGAGGCGGTCGTGGCCAGACGCGGCTCGACGTCGAAGGAAAGGCATGCCCGGCCGCGGGAGGTGAAGGTCTGGTTGGTCGTGCCTGCCCGAGTGCCATGTACGTGGAGCATGTGCTGCCTGGGCAGGTGCTCGTTGCCGGTGAGGCCGAGCCAGCTCAGGTGGAACTTGCGGTGGTCGTTCCTCGATGTGGCCGATCAGGTCCTGCTCGCGTGCGTTGTCGACGATCTGTCGCGCGACCGTCCGGAGGGACTCTACCTTCGGAGCGAAGGTCTCATCGCAATTCCGGGCGATCTGTGCAACGGTCGGTATCTCAATCAGGGCCCGAATCGGACCACCACAATCGGTCTGAACGGACGCCGCGGGATGGATGTTCGTGACATCGCGTCAGTAGGCCGTGCCGCAGCGGGAGTCGGCTATCCGCCGCGTATGGGAGAGCACGTGGGGGACGCGGCGAGGATTGGTCCGAGAAGGAGAAAGACCGCGACTCCGGCGGATACGAGCCAGACTGCATACAGCCCGACGTGGTGTATGCGACGCCGTGTCACGGCCCATGCGCCGGCACTGGCCAGCGATCCGATGGCAAGCGAGGCGGCCAGGCAGACCGGAACCACGAGTACCGGCTCCAGGTACACCGGCACCGGGGGCGGGATCGTTTCGCACAGGTCGGCACTGGAAACAAACAGCACGAACAGCAGGCTGAAGCTCGTGAATACAGATACCGTCCAGGCGACGGCGGACAGCGACCGGCGGAGAACGCTGTTCCGTCGGGTGGTGAGGGCGCCGACGAGAGCCCCGCACATGAGCAGGACCGATGGGGCAGTCCATACGACCACGCGCCAGCCCAGCGGCGGCCGGTGCCAGTAACCGTCAGCCCAGTAGTGGTTGTCGAAGGCGACGGCGACGGACAGCTCCAGGACAAGTCCGGCCAGACCATACGCCGCCGAGCGGGCGTGCGGGGTGTCCGGGCAGGACGGCGGCCACAGGGCATCTGCGAGGCGGTCGTCCCAGCCGCCGCCTGGCCGACTGCTCCCGATCACGGTGCGCACAATGCTCCCTCAGTCAGTCCGGCGTCACTGGAAGGACCAGACGCAACCCGCAGCGTTCCAGTTCCCGCTCTGCTTCCGGCCCCAGTTCGGGCAGTGCCGCACTGCCGTTCCTCTGCCTGGCTTTTCCGACGCTCCGTGTCGTCCTTGATGTCCGCGAGGATCCGGTGCACTCACGTGCTCGGCATCGCCGAGTAGGTCATCGTCGCCCACGCCGACTCGCCGCCCATCGTCCTCACCCGCATCCAGCTCTGCTGGCCCACTCGACTGCCAGGCCCGGCGAGCCGTCCCTCTCGCCGACCTCCCCGTGTTCCGGGCCGTGGAGCAGGGCGGCGCCGGCGGGGCAGCCCAGGCACATCGCCAGCACGAAGTACACGACCACACGGGCCGGCAACAGACGACTGCGCTGCTCGACCCGCCCGTCTCCGCGATCACCTCATCGACGGCCTCCGGCGGAAACGCCCGCGTCAGCACCCCGATCGGAAATCCGGTCAGACAAACGCTCACCCGCAGGCGCCTTGACTGCCCCACCCTCGCCACAACACAACCAACGAGCTCGGGATATCCAAGTTCACCAGCATTGGGCCTGGGCTCCCGCACACCGCTTGGCACGGTCGGCACCCTCAGCACCCACACCCTCGCCGCCGGGCAGTGAGCGACGGCCGGCCGGCCCGGCGTCAGGAGTGCGCGTCCTGCAGGGAGCGGAGGAGGGCGAAAGCCGGGACGTCCACCGAGCGTTGGGTGTTGCTGAGCGCGATGACGGCGACTCGCTTCTCCGGGTCGAAGCCCACGAAAGAGGAGTAGCCGCCAGTGCCTCCGTTGTGCCAGATCTGGAGGTGGCCGCCCTGGCGGGGGTGGAGGCGCTGTCCCATCCAGCCGAGGTGCACCCGGGCGAACGGGCCGTTACGGTGCTCGACCTTCCGACTGAGACGGACGGCCTCGGCGAGGTCTCCGGGACCGCAGTCCAGCTGGGCCCGGGCGAAGGCCACCAGGTCGGCCGCGGTCGAGCGCAGCGCGCCCGCTCCGGCCAGGTCGGCGAAGTGCCATGGCAGGGTGGGCTGCCGACGGCGGCTGTGTCCCTGAGCCAGGCGCCCCGACCGGCCGCTGCCGACGGTGACGACGGTGTCGCCCATGCCGAGCGGGACGCAGATCTCGCGGACGACCAGCGACTCGTAGTCCGTCCCGGCCCGGCGGGCCAGCGCCAGTCCCAGCAGCCCGGCGCCGAGATTGGAGTAGCGGAAGCGATGCCCCGGCGTGGCACGCAGACGGGTCCTGGAGAGGCCGCGCAGCAGGACGTCGGCGGTGCAACCGGCGTAGGGGTCTGGTTTCGAGGGACGCAACAGAGCCTGCGGCAGCATGCCCTTGGGCAGACGCGGCAAGCCCGAGGTGTGGGTGGCCAGATGCCGCAGTGAGATCTCCTGGCCTCCGCGTGACGGTACGTCCACCCTCTCGGGCAGCAGCGCGGCCAGCGGTTCGTCGAGCTCCACCGTGCCCGCCACCGTCAGCCGTGCCAGGGCCAGCGCCGTGAACACCTTGGTCACCGAGCCGATCTCGAAGAGGGTGTCGGCGCCGGGCTCACCTTGCCGGCCGGCGCCGGTGCGCCCGGCACCCCTGATCTCCACGGAGTCGCCCGCCACGGCTGCCACCACCACGCCGACGCGCTGCTCCGCAAGGCGGTCGACGGATTTCTGAACGAGGGGGCCGAGATCGTGTGACATGACCGAAATCATGGTCGCCCGGATGTGCCGACCGGTGCGACCTGGCGACGATTTCCGGTACGGGGCACTCCTCCTCGAGCGGTATGCCGACGTCCTCCCTCGTCTTCCGGCGGCGGCGAATTCGGTGACACATTGCGTAATTCTACTGACACGGTCCCGCACGGGATCCCGCTAGGTTCGGAACCTCGTAGATCATGGTCCGGTGTTCACTGACGTGTGTCGGGACGGGGCCCTGGGACCGGTGGGGCCAGGGTCAGGGTTCCCGTCGCGCGGACCGAAAACGTGACGCCGTGGCCCGGGGGTGAGTGAGTGCGTTTCAGAAACACGCCGGGTGGTCGGGAAAGAGGCCGCTGGGCCGCCATCGTGGTGACGGTGGGCCTGCTGGCCGGCTGTTCACAGGCCGACGGGGGTGAGTCCGCGGCCGGGCAGCAGCGGGGGTCGGGGCCCTCGGCGACGGCCACCAAGTCCGCCGTAGCCCCGGATCCGACCGACACCTCGTCAGGCAGTCCGGCAGGTGGTCCGTCCGGCAGTCCGTCCGGGACGGGTTCACCCGGTGCCTCGACGGGCACCTTCACGCCCGACCCCGCCAAGGTGCCCAGGACGGCGGTGGACGCCGAGCGGCTCGCTCGCGCGGTCGCGTTGCGACCCGGCGAGTGGAGCCAGGACTTCGTGGCGCAGAATCCCGCCACGAGCGGTCTGGGGACCTGGCCTGTGCTGGACGAGTCGTGTCGCTGGCGGCGGGAGAAGCTCCCAGCGGGGGTGCTGGCCGGCTTCTCCCGCTACAGCGAACTGCCCGGTGCCACGGACGGCGGCACCGTCAAGGTGACGTCCATGGTGACCGTCCACGGCTCGGTGCTGAGCGCCGACCGCCAGCTGAGCACCACGCTCGAAGAGGTGCTGCGCTGCCCGGAGCAACAGATCAGGACGGGCGAGCGGATCACCGGCCTCGGCTCGCTCGGCAACCCCTTCGGCAAGGGTGACCAGAAGTACGCCGACGACGCGGTCTACGAGGCCGGCGTCTACGACTCGGACAGCGTGGCGGCGAAGGGCGGCGACGCCGAGAGCCAGGGTCAGTACACGTATCAGTGGCTGGTGGCCCGGCTGGGCACGGTCACCGTAGGCGTGTCCGCGCGTTGTGCAGCCGACTGCACGCAGCAGGAGCTCAACCAGACGGCGGTCGACGGGCTCGTGCGCATGCTGCAGCGGATCCGGACCTTGCTGGGAGTGGTGGGCTGATGGAACCGCTGCGTACCTCCGACCCGGCCAGGGTCGCGGAGTACCGTCTGCTGCGCCGACTGGGCTCGGGTGGCATGGGCGTGGTGTACCTGGCGCGCTCCACAGGCGGGGCCCTGGTCGCCCTGAAGGTGGTCCAGGAGGAGTTCGCCGATGACGCCGACTTCCGTGAGCGGTTCCGCCGCGAGGTGGCGACCGCCCGCCGGATCACCAGTCCGTGGGCCGTGCCGGTCATCGACGCCGACCCCGAGGCCGCGGCTCCCTGGCTCGCCACCGAGTTCGTGCCCGGCCCGTCCCTCGCCGAGGCCGTCGCCGCCCATGGTCCGCTCGCGGAGGCCGGACTGAGGGTGCTGGGTACCCGTCTCGCCGAGGCACTGGACGCCGTGCACACGGCCGGACTGGTGCACCGTGACGTCAAACCCGGCAACGTGCTGCTGGCACTCGACGGTCCGCGCCTGATCGACTTCGGTATCGCACGGGCACCGGAGGAGACCACGCTGACCGCGGCCGGCATGATGGTCGGCACCCCGGGATACGTTTCACCGGAGCAGGCACTGGCCCAGGACGGCTCGTCGGTCGCGGCGCCCAGCGACATCTTCTCGCTCGGCTGCGTCCTCGCCTTCGCCGCCACCGGGCGGCCCCCGTTCGGTACCGGCGCCCGCGACGCGCTGATGTTCCGCGCGGTGCACGATCCCGCCGACCTGGACGGCGTACCGCAGGGCATCGCCGAGGTGGTGCGCGGATGCCTGGAGAAGGACCCGCAGGACCGCCCCACGGCCGGTGACCTGAGCGAGGCCTTCGGCGCTGACGGACCGGGATCCGCCGTCGGCGATGCTCCTGCCGGTGAGTCGCGGAGCACTCCAAAGGCGGAAGCCTCCACGTGGCTGCCCGGACCGGTGGTCCGGCTGATCGCCGAACGGTCCGCGTCCGTGCTGGAGTTGCCGGACATCGAAGCCACCGAAGTGGTCTCGGCGGCCGTGGCCACCGCGGACGCCCCCACCGAGGGCGGTCCCGCCGCGGGAGCCGGGCAGACGGGCGCGGCACCCGCCGGCCCGGGTACCGGACGTCGCCGCTTCCTGACGCTCGCCGGAGGTGCGGCGGTCGTCGCGGCCGGCGGCGGGCTGATCGCGTGGGCGGTCACCCGGGACGACGACACGCCCACCGGCACCGCCGACGGGCGTCCCACGTACGCCCTCGGGCTGCACGCCGACCTGACCGGGGCCCGCAAGGACATCGGCAGGGCCCAGGAGCGCGGCGTGCGGCTGGCGGCCGAGCAGTTCAACGCCCGCACGGACAGACCGTTCACACTCTCGGTGCGTGCCGTGGACGACGGCGGCGACCCCGCCGAGGCGGCGCGGGCGGCGAAGCGGCTGGCCGCCGACCGCTCGGTGCTCGCCGTGGTCGGCCCGACCACCGACGCCACGGCGGCGGCGTCCCTCACGACGTACGACACCGCGCTGCTGCCTGTCGTGGCGGTCTCGCCGGGGGCGATCAGTCTGTCCGTCCAGGGCTTCAAGTCCTTCTTCCAGGCCCGCCCGCAGGACTCGATCCTGCCGTTCTACCTGCGTGCGTTCCTGCTCGGGACGGCCGGGACGCGGACCGTCGGGATCATCGACGACCGGGCGGCGGACGACTACGCCTGGGAGATCTGCGGCCCGTTGAGCAAGCTGCTGCGGGAGGTACACCGGCCCACCGTGCCCAAAGTGGTCAGCGCGATGGAGACCGACTTCGCTCTCACGCTGGACGCCCTGCTCCGCGCGGGCACCGACGCCCTCGTGTTCGCGGGCTATCAGGACCGGGCCGCGGTGCTGGCCCGGGAACTGCACGAGCGGCGCTTCACCGGGGCGCGCGCGGCGGCGCAGGGAGTACTCGACGAGCGCTTCCTGAGCGCGGCGGGGGCTGCCGCCGACGGCTGGACGATCGTCGCACCCGCCACCGACCCGTCGGTGAAGCCGGAGGCGAAGAAGTTCGCGGCCGCCCACCGCAAGCGCTTCGGGAGCGCCCCCCACTGGTACGCCGCCGAGGCGTACGACGCCGCCGGTCTCGTCGTGAGCGCTCTGCAGGCCCTGCCCGCCAAGCGCCGGAACCGCAAGAACCTCACGGAACGGATCCGCGCGGCCACCTACAAGGGCATCACGAAGAACTTCGCCTTCGACAAGAACACCGGTGGGCTGGTCATCGACGGCAGCGGCGTCTTCCTGTGGAAGGTCGCGGACGGCCGGTTCCAGTACGTCGGTCCGGCGCCGTACGAGGTCTCCGTCTGATGCAGCCCCTGCGCGGCACCGACCCGGTCTGGGTGGGCCGCCTTCGTGTGCTGCACCGTCTGGGCGCGGGTGGCATGGGCGTGGTGTACCTGGCGCGCTCGCCGGGCGGTGCCCTGGTCGCGGTCAAGGTCATCCGGGCCGGGTACGCCGACGACCCCGGCTTCCGGGCGCGTTTCCGTCGCGAGGTGGAGACCGCCGGCCGGGTCCGCAGCCCCTGGGTGGTGCCCCTGGTCGACGCCGACCCCGACGCGGTCTCGCCCTGGCTGGCCACCGCCTTCGTACCGGGGCCGGCGCTCGCCGAGGTTGTCGAGGAGACCGGGCCACTGCCCCACGGGCCGGTACGGCGTCTGGGTGCCCGGCTCGCCGAGGCGCTGGACGCCGTGCACGAGGCCGGGCTGGTGCACCGTGACGTCAAGCCGGGGAACGTGCTGATCGCCCACGACGGGCCCCGTCTGATCGACTTCGGTATCGCCCGCGAGGCCGAGGACACGGCGCTCACCGCCACCGGCATGGTGGTCGGCTCCCCCGGATTCCTCTCCCCGGAGCAGGCCCGGGGCAGCGGCGGGCAGATCGGCCCGGCCAGCGATGTCTTCTCCCTCGGCTGCCTGCTGGGCTACGCCGTGACCGGCGCCCGCCCCTTCGGCCAGGGCCCGCCGGCCGCCATGCTGGCCCGCACGGTCTACGACGAGCCCGACCTGGGCGGCGTACCGGCCGGCCTGGAGCCACTGCTGCGGGCCTGTCTGGAGAAGGACCCGCGATCGCGGCCGGCAGCCGCCGAGGTGCGGCGGGCCCTGACCGCGCCGGATCCGAGGCGGGGCGAGGCATGGCCGTCGAAATCGGAACCACCGCCGGGTGACGTGTGGCTGCCCGAACCGGTGACGCGGCTGATCGCCCGCCGCTCCGCGGAGGTGCTCGCACTGCCCGCGGTCGAGGCGACAGAGATGTCGGCGGACACCGGACGAACGGACGGGCACCCTGTGCCCGAGGGCACCACGGCCGCACCGACCGTGTCCCCGGACCTGCCCGCCGGCGACACGGTCCCCCCGACCCGGTACACGCGCCGCCGGTTCCTCGTGCTGGGATCGGCGGCGGGCGTCGTGTCGGCCGGCGGCACCGCGGCCGCCTGGTGGGCCGCCCACCGCAGCCGGGGCGCCTCGTCGGTCAAGACGGCCGCGAAACCGCCCCGCCTGACCATCGCCGTCCAGGCAGATCTCAGTGGCCCCCGAAAGGCAGCGGGCATCGCCCAGCGCAGCGGCGTGCGTCTGGCCGTCGAGCGGTTCAACTCCCGCGCCGAGCACGACTTCCTGCTGGACCTGAGGGTCCACGACGACGCGGGGCAGACGGTACGGGCCCGGCGCATCGCGGAGCAGCTGGCCGCCGACGGCGACATCCGCGCGGTGATCGGCCCCACCGCCGACGCCTGCGCGACGGCCGTCCACGGCACCTATCAGGAGGCACTGCTGCCCACCCTCTGGGTGTCCGTCGGCGAGAGCACCGCCGAGCTGCCCGTGTCCTCCGTGGCCACCCGGGAGGTCGTGCCCACCAGCCCATCGGACGCGGCACTGGCCGGCCCGCTCGTGGCCTACGTCAGCCGGCTCCCCGGCGCGCGCAGGGCGATGCTCGTCGACGACCGGGCGGAGGGCGAGTTCGGTTCGGTCGTCTGCGCCTACGCCGCCGAGAGCCTGCGGTCGGCCGGAGCGATCACGTCCGTACAGCGCACACTCGCCGCGGACGACGACGACTTCTCCGCCCTCGCCGGCCACATCACCGACTCGCACGCCGACGCGGTGGTGTTCACCGGCGGACCCGAGCGCACCGCGAGTCTGGCCCGGGCACTGAGCTCGGCCGGCTACTCCGGTGCGCGGCTCGCCACCCAACGCGCTGTCGCCCCGGAGTTCCTGCGGCGCGCGGGCCAACCCGCCGCGGACGGCTGGCTCTTCGCGACGGTGTTCACCGACCCGGCGGCGGACTCCTCCGCGAAGTCCTTCGTCTCCGCCTACCGGAAACTCTTCGGGGCGGACTCCCCGCCCTGGTACGCCGCCGAGGCCCATGACGCGGCGATGTTCGTCGTCACGGCGATGACCGCGCTGGGCCCGTCCGGCGCGGAACGCGGCGCGATCCTCCACCAGTTGCGCGACACCGAGTACCGCGGAGTCACCAAGACCCTGCGGTACTCGACGAGCACCACATACGTACGCGACGAGGACGCCCTCTATCTCTTCCGGGCCACGGACGGCACCTTCCGCTTCCTCGGCCACTACCGCAAGGCCCTGCCGTGAGCGTCCCCGACCTCTGGCCACAGACTTGCCTCGGAGCCGCCACGGACAGTTCAGCGCTCGAGCATGATTCAGCAATCCGATCGGAGGGGCCGGACTTACCCGGGTTTCGTCACACGCCGTGTCGGGAGGCCCGGCCCGGCCGCGACCGGGCAGGCCGCTTGTGAGGGGCCGGTGGGAGGGTGGTGGCTCGGGCCTTCCCACCGGCTCATCCAGCGGGCCCTGCCCGCTGGCGCTGCCCCAATTCAGTCACGGCGACGCGGCGCTGTCCGCCCTGACGCCGGTGGGGAGGGGCCACGGCGGGCGGCGTCCCGGATCGCCTGCGGCATCGCCACCTCTCTGACCGTGCTCCCTCTGACCTGACCTGGACCCCGTCCTGGCATCCTCACCGCGTCGGAGGGGCGGGACCGGGCCTGTCGGACTCCGCGTTCAGCAGCGAAGCCCGACGGGGACTCAAGCGCGGTCTCAGAATGCGGAGTTGGCAAACCAGTGGGCCAGCAGGCCCTCGTCCCCCTCGCAGGCAAGAGTCTCTGCGTCGTAGGGCAGGCGCCCGTAAACGAGCAGCAGCAAGTCGGCCGCGGTTCCTCGGACGGTCGCGTCCGCGGTGTCCTCGGTGAGTTGGGCCGTGTCGAGTCCGAAGCCGTCGGGCCGCAGGCGGACGAGCCAGCCGCCACCCCCGTCGGTGGCACGGAAGCGGATGGTCTTGTCGGGGCCGCGCAGGTTGGCCACCTTGGGGGCGAAGGAGGTGGCGAAGGGCAGATTGACGAGGAACTCATCGATCCCGTCCACCGCGACCGCGCGGTCGATCGTGGGCCGGAGGCCGAGCGCCAGCTCGGCATCGGCTCGGTGCAGCAGGGTCTCGAACAGCATTCGGCGTGCCCAGAAGCGGGCATGCTGGTCGACGCCCCATGCCCACATCTGCAGGTTCGGGTCGGTGGCCGCGAAGGCGTCAGCGGCCACGGTCGCGCTCTCGGCCAGCCAGTCGGCGTATCCGTCCTCCCGGTTCGGGAGGTGCAGCTCCACTTCACGCTTGCGTGGGGGTTCCTGGATGCCTGCCCGCAACAGGGCCGAGAACCAGCGCTGGACGCTGCCCGTGTGCTTGATCAGGTCGGCCAGCGTCCAGCCGGGACAGCTGGGCACCGCCGTTGCCAGGTCGGTGTCCTTCACCACTGCGGCGAACCGGGCGGTCTCCGCCGCGACGGCCGTGCGGTGGTCGACCGGGGCCGAAACGGAGGCGCGGACGTTGTGGTCGGAGGTCTTCATCGTGACGTGCCTTTCGCCAGAAGGTGGGGGTACAGCCGGGCAGATGGTTGAAAGACGGCCGCGCTGACGCCCCGCGAGGGGCCCGGCCCCACGAGCTCGGAACCGGGTTCCGCGTTCGCGGGCCCCGCCGTTCCGGACTCCGTGACCTTCGCGGCGCTGAACTCTAAGCTTGAGAACTTCAAGTATTGTCGGGACCGTAGTCAGCGATATTTGAGATCGTCAAGTTTTCCCGGCGTAAGGTGACGTGCATGACAGCAACCCCCCACGTCGACACAGCCCAGCTCATGGAGCTGTTCCCGGCGTCGCTGGCTGCCTGCGCGGCGACTTCGCGGCCGCCGCTGCGGGCGAAACCTCACGGCCGGCCAGGGCAGGACACTCAACGTGCCGCGCCGGGGGCCCGCCTCCATGAGCGTCACGGCCACGACGCTGACCTGCGACGCCTCCAACATGACCGGGATCATCGACCGGCTGGAGATACGCGGCCCGGTACGCCGCGAGCCCAGACCCTCCCATCGGCGTGTCAAGAACGTCGTCCTCACCGCCGACGGCGAGCGTGCCAGCGACGTGATCCGCCGGAAGATGCACAACACGCTCGCCGGCCTGGACGGACTCAGTGCCCAGGAGCGGGACACGCTGCACGCACCGCCGGAGCGCGCCTTCACCTCCAGCAACGCCGCCGCCTGACCCCAGGGCCGTCCGCGGGACTTCGGTGCTCGCCTGCCCACTCGATCACCCACCGCTTCGGCAACGGCTCGAACCCCTTCCCCCGCGGGTCGCTGGATCACTTCCACATCGATGCCCAGCCCAGCGCCATGGCCGAAGAGCCTGCATTGGTAATCACCGCCGGCCCAGACCTTGGACACGCCGGGATGCGCAGCGGCCAGGTCATCGAGCACGAGCTTGCCGCCACGAGGCGTACAACCCTGGACGAACTTCGGGTGTCTTCGAGGTGAGAAGTAAGAGGCATTGTCCTCAACCGCACCAACCAACAGGGGCGGCGCAGACGATCCGCGCCGTTCCGCTACGGCCCTGTCGGCATCAAGCCTGGACGCTTCAGGCACCCGCACGGGTCTGTTTCTGTCCTCTCGCCCGGGGAACGGACTAACGCACCTCACCCGCCGACCAACCCCCCACGCACAGTCCATCGCGGCTGAGCAGGACGCCGCGGGCAACCTTGGGGACCAAGGAGGTTCTCCTGTGCGTCATTTCACAAGCGCGGCCCTCACGGCCGTGGCGGCCCTCACCCTGTGCGGCGCCGTGTTGGCGGCCCCCGCCGCACAGGCCGCAACGCCCTTTCCGTCCATCGGCTGGCAGCAGCGCAACTGCGACTACGACGGCAACGGTTTCGACGATGTGCTGATCGGCGCCCCGGGCGCCACGGTGAGCGGCGCCACGGGCGCCGGCTACGTCACCGTGCAGTACAGCTCGTCGAGCGGTCTGAGCACCACCAAGAAGAGCGTCCTCCACCAGAACACCTCGGGCGTCCCGGGCGGTGCCGAGGCCGGCGACGGCTTCGGGCAGGCTGTGGCCTCGGGCGACCTGGACAACGACGGCTACGACGACGCGATCGTCGGCATCCCGGGCGAGGATCTGGCCGGGCTGTCCAACGCGGGCGGCGCCATCGTCTTCTGGGGCTCGCCGACCGGGCTGCACGGGGCCGACAGCACCTGGCTGGAGGATCCCGGCCAGCTGCGGGCCGGCGCGAACTTCGGGCGGGCGATCGAAGCGGCACGCTTCTTCGCCCCGGACCCGTCGGACCCGGACGCCAACCCGCGCGACAGCATTGCCGTCCTGGAGAACGACACGCTGCTGTTCTTCACCGCCCCACCGGGAGCGGCGGCCCAGCAGCTGAAAGCGGCTGACAACGGAGTCCAGGCCCTGGATGCCACCCCGCTGGAGACCGGCTTCGCCCTGCGCAGTCTCAGCCACGGCAACTACAACGAGGACTCCTGGGCGGACCTTGCGATCTCCGGGGTGACCACCGGCGACCAGCCGGGCATCGGCGCCACCCAGGTGCTGCACGGCGCACCCAGCGTCGAGGCGCTGGCGGATGGCGGCGGGTTCGACGGCGGTCCCGCGGTCGTCTCCAGCGACTTCAACCAGGATGGCCAGGACGATCTGGCCATCGGCGACACGGGCGTCGGCTCACCCGTCGGCGGATCCGTCTCCGTCTATCTGGGCAAGGGCGACCTCTCCGGCCTCGACCCGACCCCGGCGCAGACGTGGACGCAGGACTCCCCGGGCGTTCCGGGCGCAGCCGAGGCCGGCGACCGGTGGGGCGCCGAGATGTCCTCCGGCGACACCAACGGCGACGGCTTGCCGGACCTCGCTATCGGCGCGCCTGGGGAGGACATCGGCTCCGTCTTCGACGCGGGCGCGGTCTGGGCGCTGCGTGGCGCACGGGGCGGGCTGACGGCGACCGGAGCGCGCAGCTTCGACCAGAACCACCCCGACATCCCCGGCGGGGCGGAGGCCTTGGACCGCTGGGGCGGACAGGTACGGCTGGTCGACGCCAACAAGGACGGCCTGTTCGGCCTGCTTGCGGCGGCACCGGGCGAGAACACCAACGACGGCTTCGTGTGGGTCATCCCACCGTCGTCGTCGGGCCTGGTCGCCCACGGCACGTGGACCTATGACGGGGCACGCCTCGGGGCGCCCGTGGCCAATGCGCGGTTCGGAGCGGCGATCGACGAGTAGCAGAGCCCCAGGAATCACACCACTGCTGGCGGCGACCCTGACCGGATGCTCGTTCCTCGGTCAGGACGCGCCGTGCACCGAGGCCGACGCGGACTCGCAGGTCTTCGCCGTGTGGCGGCTCGCCGACTTCGGCGGCCGGGACGCGGCGAGGATCCGGCTGTGTGTGGACGGCGCCTGCGAGGAGCGGACATCGGGCAGTCCCGACGACCCGTTCGCCTCGCTGGGACGGGTGGTGTCCTCGTCCTCGCACATGTCCGCCGGGTTGGTCCTCATGCGTCGTGCCAGTGCACGGCACCAAGTCCGAGGCCGAAACGCTCCCTTAGGGCGGGTCGTCCTCTACAACCCGGCGAAGATGCGGGTCCAGGAGCGCAGATCAGCACGCCAGGCAACATCGATGAGACGGGCCCGTCCGGTTCGGCGGGCGGGGACGGGAAAACCGGCACTGGAAACAGTGCTCGGCGTCCCGTCCCCGACCCAACACATGGAGCTCGACCGGCATGGAGCCGAACTCCTCTCAGGTCCTCACCGAACGCGAGGAGAAGAACAGCGTCGCCATCGCCTCCGATGAGTCGTTCGGCTGCCTCGCCAGCACACGAGCCTGAGTCGGACAGCCCGGCTGACGCCCTCCCGGCGTCCGAGCCTTGATTACTCAACTCGCGGATGGGCACGCGCCGCATCTTGAAAGATGCTCGTCCACCCCATGGGAGCGGGACGGTTTGACATCTCGTCAAACAATCCGGCAGTCTCCCCACCATGGATCATGACCAGACCAAGACCTTCAGTACACGATTCGTTCTGTCAGCGGCGGATAGGACGTGGGTGCGCAATGTGGACTTGCCGTTCGCACCCTTTCCTGGCCTTGGTGTGCGTATCGACACCTACGAAGTTCTGAACATCGGGACGGTTATTTTCGATGACGCCGATAGTAGCGTGACCTGCGTCGTCGAATTCGATGGCCAGGAAAATACTGCGGTCACTGCTTCCAAGGTTGAACAGTTTGGCTTCGCGGAAAGCGCCCCTACCACGCCCCGCATGCAAATTCGCCCGTCGGTTCGAGTGAACCTCATCACTTTCGCGCAAGCGGCGCAATGGAGTAAAGGGGTCGAATTGCCATTCCCGCCCTTTCCCGGGCTCTGCGTACGGATCGGCAACGAGAGGTTGCTCAAGATCTTCACCGTCGTGGCCGGAAATGATAAGGGTGATGAGGTCGAGTGCTATGCCGGCTTCGAGGGTGTGGATGCAGACAGCATCACCGAGGATGAATGTGAGGCTCTCGGCCTCGAAAGAGATTACCGGTGAGGTCCTTCAGCCCCTCGAGCATGGGGCAGCCCCTCGGAGTCAGTTGACAAACGCTGCCCAAAGTCATGACAGGTACGCATGTGTACCGGCAGGACATCGCAGCGGGCGTGCAGGGCGTGCAGGGCGTGCCGGGCGTGCCGGGCGTGCCGGGCGTGCCGGGCGTGCCGGGCGTGCCGGGCGAGGTGGGCCAGGGCCGCCGAGCGGGCGGATGCGGCAGCCGGAGGCCTGCCGCTCAGGGCAGAGGTCTGCACTGACAGGGCAGGGGCCTGGATCGCCGAATGGTGGGATGACGATCTTGCTGCCCGACCCGGACTTCGAGGCGTTGCGCCTGGAACTGGATCCCCGCCCCGGCACAGAGCGCGTCGTGCAGGTCCTGACGGACCCTCATGTCACGGGCTCAATGATCTGGGCGTGGGTCCGGCGGGGCAGCTGCTGGCGGGATGCTCCGTTACCGGCCTTTCCGGGGAGAGCCGACAGTTCCTGGTGGCTCCCTCGTGGTCGGAGCAGATGTCGCTGCGCACGAGGTCCCCGGTGATGTGATCTGGCCCAACGGCGTGGCTGTCGCCGGTGAATGGCTCTGTCTCAGCGACTTCGCCACTGGTACGGTCCTGCGCGCCCGGTGGTCTGCCGCGGAACGGCATGAGCTCACGCCCTGGTGGCAGAGCCCGAGCGGGCAGGCCGACGGGCTGGCGGTCGACGCTGAAGAAGCGGTCCTGGTTGGAGCACTCGGTCAGCGGCGCTCGCCCCTGTCGCGAAGCTTCCTGGTTGTCTCTCGAATGACTCCGAGGAGAACGAGCGCAGCCAGCAGTGAGAGGGACACCATGAGTGATCCAAGGACGGTCCAGGCAATGATCTGATCGGCGGCGGTCATGGAATCCTGTCGGGTCAACGTAGTTAGGTGCTGCCATAAAAGCCAAGTGCGCTGCGCGCATCGAGAGCAGTTGTTACTCAGAGCGTCACTTCCGAAGATTTCACGACAGTGCTTGGATTCATATTTACACAGGACCTAAAATATGCTAATTACGCGTTGCGGTTTGTTTGAGGACACCCCTGCCTCAGTGTCAAGTGCGTTGGGTGTAACTGTATGACTCCCCATGATGGACAATGTATTGATTGCCAGTGAGCCTTTTCATGGGTGGTCACCGATCGGGTGATGACCGGGTGGTGGGTCGTGCCCAGGACGCTCAGGAGGTGGGTAGGCCGCCGATCAGAAAGGGGCTCGCTCCTTGGGGTGACCACCGTGACAGCCCGGCGGCGACCGCGACCGGCTGCTGCTGGTGCTCGCCCTCATCGCCGCCTTGTCCCACCGCCCTCGGCCAGGCGGGGATGGGGCCTTCCGCAAGGCGGAAAAGGGGACCAACTCAGAGCGTTGACGTCACCGGTACGCAAGAAGCATCGAGACGCCTTGAGCGCTGATTGCTCATGCTTGCGAACCTGCCGGCGTACACGCTCTGTTGTACGCCGCCGGCGTCACGCCACTTCTGAAGCCCATTCGAGGATCAGAAATGCAGCCCCTGTTCGACCGGGATGACATCGGTCGGGATCCGGGTGTCGCTGCGAACAGGCAGGGGGCATGGACCACGTGGTCCATGCCCCCGACTCAGCGCAATTTTACGGTGCGTTCACCACCGTGCCCGTCAGGACCGGGCGGTCGGGAAGCGGCTCGCCGTCGAAGTCGGTCAGTGCGAGGCGTACCGACTCGGTCGGTTCGGCGAGCCGGTCCTTCACCGTCGGCACGATGAATTCGGCGGTGGTGGTCCCGGCCGGGATGTCCGTCCACACCCACAGGTTCGCCTCGGACAGCGGGCGCTCCGGATCGGGGAGTTCACCGGCGTGGTCCAGCAGCCACTGTGCGGCCACGTCCTTCGTGGACAGCTCGGTGCCCTCGGTGACCGGAAGCACCTGCACCGGTTGCGAGATGTCCACATCGGCAGGTTGGGAGAGGGAGATCCGCCAGGTCAGCGTCTCTCCCTCGGTCACCCGGTCCGCGACCGGCGTCAGGGTGACCTTCGGCGCGGGGTCGTCGTTCTCCGCGGTGACTCCGCCCCGGTACGAGCCGACGACAGCGCCGCGCACGGCCTTTGCGAGGAGGTCGTGCTGCTCGTCGTAGCCGAAGCGTGTGTCGCCCTTCACCACTACGGGGACGTCGATGGGATTGCTGCCGGGCCGTACGGTGACCAGTTTGTCCTTGGCCTGACCTGTGTCCGGGTCGAGGACGGAGAAGCGGACCTTGCCGCTGCCGTGCCCGGAGACCTGCACCGGGATGTGATAGGTGCGGGTGCCGGAGTCGCCCTCCTGGACCCTGAGCCGACCGATGTCGACGCGCGGCAGCGCCGCCGCCCTGACCCCCGGGGTACCGGGAGCCCAGCCCCAGGCATCCATCAGCCAGGCCTTTCCGGACCGTGAACGCGGAGTCAGTTGAAGGGACTTGACGTGCTTGAGGTCGAGACCGGCCCGGGTGGCCGCGGTCAGCGGGACGCGCAGCTCGCGAGCCCAGTAGGAGGCGGTGCGCTCGGTGCCAGGCAGCCCGTCGACCTTCACCTGGCCGAGCTCGGCGCGGCGGCCGGCTGAGTCGGTGACAGCCACGTCCAGCTTGGCGCCGGTCGTGTTCGGCGGCACTACCAGGCGCAGTGCCAGCTTCTTGGCGCCGGCCAGGGACAGCGGTGCGGCGGGGCGTACCTTCGTCGCGGTGCCCGGCGCCGACCACTTCAGGGCGACCGCCCTGCGGCCTGCCTCCTTCTCCGTCTGCCACAGCGCGAAATGCGGGGACGACCCCTTGGCACCGGTGCCCAGGCAGGCCACGGCCGGGTCGGGGTGGACCGCCGAGCACAGCCTGCCGCCGGTCACCTTGACCGGGGCGTCGGGGAGGAAGCCGCCCGTGCGGCGGGCGCCGACGGCGTGGGTCAGCACGCGGGCCGGGTCGGACGAGGGGGCGCGCCGGCCCGAGCCGTCCAGCAACGGGCGCACCCGGTCGTCGCCGCCGACGAACAGCCGGGCAGCGGCGGCGATGTAGGTGGCACCCGCCTTGTGCTGCTGGTCGGGGGTCAGCCGGGTGCGCGTCCCTGAGGAGCACACGGGGTCGCGCCCATCCGGGTCGTCCCAGAAGTCGTCGAAGGAGGGCGCCTCCGACTTGCCCGGCGTCCACTCGGTGTTGAAGAAGTTGTGGTTGGCGCCGACCACGTAGACGGCGCTGTGCAGAGCGGCGCCGCGACTGATCCCGCGCGTCCCGTCGACGTACACCTCGCCCTGGAGGTCGGAGACGTCGCCGTCGCAGCCCGGGAGGATCGTCGTGGACGGTACGTCGGCGACCGGATTCTGGCCGAAGATGGTCGGTCCGATGAGGACGGTTCCGCGGATCTTCCAGCGGACCGGGCCACGGTAGCCGTCTTCAGCGGCCGAAGGGGGGTAGAGGCTGTCCATGGCAGCCCGGTTGACACCCTCGCCGCCGCGCGAGTGCCCGACGAGCAGGACGCGGGACAGGTCGGCGTTCGCCGCGTCGGGCACGGCCGGAGGGGCGCTGTTCGGGTGGGCCGCCCAGGCGGCCCACTTGGCGAGGTGCTGCCGTACCAGCGAGGAGCGCGCCTGCGCACCGCCGTCCTCAGCCTCCCAGTCCTGGCCGTTGATTCCGTTCGCCGAGATCGACACCGTCACGTAGCCCTGGGAGGCCAGCAGCTTCTGGTCCTGCAGGTAGCCCTTGTAGCTCGGGATCGACTTCATGCCCGCCGGACAGGGCCACTGACCGGTCACGTCGTCCTCGGACCCACCCGGCTTGAAGCAGGTGGTGTGGCGACCGTGCAGGAACAGTGCGAGCGGACGCTTGCCGGTGGCGCCGGTGGGCGCGACGACGACGGCCTGCATCTCGACCGGCTGGGCGAAACCGGGCAGCTTCACCGGGGCGAGGTCGTATTTCCCGGTGACCGTGCGGTACGAGCCCGGCTCTCCGGGGTCCACGGAATTCGCCGGGAGTTGGGCGGGGGGCTGGGCGGCAGCCAGGGAATTCTTCGGGTCCTTGCCGGAGTTCTCCGTGGGCGCGTCCAACCGGCGTCCACCCGCAAGTACTTGAAGATTCCTGAGCGGACCGGCGTCGTCGAGGGTGAGCCGGAACGTGCGGCCGTCCTTGGCTGCCTTCGGCACGCCGAGCAGCCGGCCGTCCGCATGGAACTCGACACGGGCGTCGCCCATGGGCACGGCCCTGTCCGACCGCCAGACCAGCTCACGCGCGACACCCTCCCCGGTGACGCGCCAGCCCGGCGGCAGCGCACTGTCGGCTCTCACGGTCAACGGCTTTACCTGGAATGGCTGTTGGGCCTGCGCCCGTCCCACTGAGCCCGCCAGTGCCGCCAGCGCGGCCACAGCGGTGACACCTATTCGCCGGGCATGGATCAAGAGTCCCTCCTCGCACTTCGAGCGCGGGCGCCCCGTCCGTACCGGGCGCCCCTCACGACTCGAAGGAAGCGAATAGGGACCTGTGGGTTGCCTGTACACGGGGGAGTGCGCCGTGTACAGGGCGAGAATCAGGTCACGCTGCCGTGCGACGGCGAAGCGAGATGCCGTGACGTCCGCCGCGGGCCAGGCGGGACTTGACGAAGGAACCCAACGGGTCTCTGCTACTCGGGGAGGCGGAAGCCGTTGAACAGGTCGTCCATACCGCGCACGGCCAGGCGAGCAGGGGTGGCTCGGACCGCGAGGTCGCGGGCCGCCACCGCGAGCGGGTTACGGAGTGCGCCCAGGCGGCCGACCCGGCGGGCACGGACGCGCACGGCGTCGCCGCGGTCGCGGCGGGCGGCGGTGTACGCGGCGAGGGCGGCCGGGGTGGAGTCCGAGCTGTCACCGCTGTCTCCAGCGGGCAGCAGGTGGGCGAGGACAACCGCGTCTTCGATGGCTTGGCAGCCGCCCTGGCCGAGATTGGGGGCCATGGCGTGGGCGGCGTCGCCAAGCCAGGCGATCCGGCCGTGGTGCAAGCGCGGGAGCGGGGCGGTCAGATCGTAGAGGTCGTTCCGGAGGACCTCGGAGGGGTCGAGGCGGCCGACGCGGTCCAGCAGGGCCGGAATCGGGTCGTGCCACGAGCCGAAGCGATGGCGAAGTTCGGCGCGGTGGTCGGCCGACCTGGTGCCGGCCGGGACGACTGCGGTGGCGTAGAGGTACAACCGGCCGTCGGAGAGCGGGGTCACGCCGAACCGCTCGCCCCGTCCCCAGGTCTCACTCATGGCCGGTATCCGGAGGTCCGGGGCGTCCACGATGGTCCGCCAGGCGGTCTCGCCGATGTAGTGCAGGCCGGGGTGGGTGGGGAAGTACGCGCGGCGCAGTGGGCTGTGGATGCCGTCGGCGGCGACTACCAGATCGGCCGTGAGGTCCGGGCCGACTGCCGTACGGATGGCCGGACGGCCCGCGGCGTCGTCGACGGCGATCACGGCGGTGCCGTAGCGGAGGGCCTCCGGCGGCAGGGCGGCCGACAGAGCGGCGGTGAGGGCCGGGCGCGGGACGGCGATCGGGGGCATGCCGTACCGGGCTGCCATGTCGGCAGTGGCGGTCCGGGTGAGCCACCGGCCGTCGGAGCGGCGTAGGCCCATGGTTGCGGGTACGGCGCGGCCGGCGGCGTGGGCGGCGTCGACGTCGATGGTTTCGAGTGCGCGCAGGGCGTTGGGCGCGAGACCGATGCCTGCGCCGGTGGTGGGCGGTTCGGGGGCGCGTTCGCAGACGGTGACGTGCCAGCCGCGGCGGTGCAGTGCGATGGCGGCCGTGAGGCCGCCTATTCCGGCCCCGACCACCACCGCGTGACGTTTCGGCATGGAAGACCCCTCAGTTCGTTCAGGCATTCTCTACAGTTGTAGAGCCTCACTCTACAACTGTAGAGTGAGGGCATGTCCGACCCTGCCTGCCGCACCCTCATCGCGGACACCACGATCGCCACCGTGGCCGCGGCCGGCCTGCGGGTGGCTCACGCTCCGCGCGATCGACGAGCAGCAACGCTTGCCGCCGATGACCTGATCAGGCTTGATGCGCGGCCGGCCCGGCCCGAGCCGGGCTCCCGTATCGCGTAAATCACCGCTGTGAACCGGGTGCAGTCGTTGGTGTTCCTGCCGGTCAGGGCGAAGGAGAGAGAGCGGTCGGCCACGTCGCCCGCAAGGTGGCCTGCGGCTGGACGGCCTACTTCTTGCACGTCGTCGCTTGCGCAGGCCTGCACGGCACGCAGCGCAGTCTGCGGCATTGCCGACGGAACTTCCAGGCGCAGACACCTGTTTGCACAGGTACCACCGTCAGCGTTCGGCGCCGGGCTCACCGCTCCGTGTGCATTCCTTGCCCCGCACCACGGGCCTCTTCGTCGTCCTGCTGGGGGTGTTGAAGGCCGGTGGCGCCTACATGGCCATCGATGTGCGGTCGGACAGCCGCAGGGAGGCCAGTGGGACTACGCAAGGCAGCCCAGCCGCAAAGAACTGGCTGCCACGGCCCTGCTCGCGCTGTCGCTGCTGGAGCCCGCGCTGAAGCCGCGCACTGGGTCCCCGGAGGACGGGACGGGCCCGATGCCGCACTCGGCCTGTGGGCCGGTGTGCTGCCGCTGCATTCGGCAGGGGGTGTTCCGGAGACGGACCCCGCCCTGGCCGGCGGCGGCCTGCTCCCGCGCGCCTGGCGGCCCTTGTCGGCCGATGCCCGGGTCGGCGATAGTCGTTCCGGTTTCTATGAACTGTCAAGGAGAGATCACCGCAATGAGTACCACCCGACGGGCTTGGGCGAACGACCGCTTGCTGGATCTGCTGAACATCGAACACCCGATTATTCAAGGCCCCTTCGGCGGCGGGCTGTCCTCGGTTCGCCTGACCGCCGCGGTCGCCGAAGCAGGCGGGCTGGGTTCCTTCGGTGCAAACATCACCGCCCCGGAGGAGATCCCGGCCCTGGTCAGGAAATTGAGGGACAGCACGAGCAAGGCCTTCGCGGTCAACCTGTGGGTGCCGCTTCCGGGGGAGACCGAACTGCGCCTCGAAGGGGCTGACTTCGAGGCCCACCTCGCGCCCTTGCTTCCGTATTTCGACCGGCTCGGCGTGACCCCTCCCCGGCAGTTGCCGACCGTACACGACTTCACGGCTCAGGCGGAGGCGCTCCTGGAAGCCCAGCCCCCGGTGATCAGTTTCGTCATGGGTGTTCCACCGCAAAGGATCCTGGCCGAGGCCCGTCGGCGCGGGATCGTCACGATCGGCACGGCGACAACGGTCGACGAGGCTGTCGCCCTTGAGACGGCCGGAATGGACGCTGTTGTCGCCGCAGGCAGCGACGGGGGTGGTCACCGCGGTTCCTTCCTGGCTCCGGTCGAGGAGTCCCTCGTCGGCACCTTCTCGCTGGTGCCCCAGGTCGCAGATGCCATAACGGTCCCGGTCATCGCCGCTGGGGGCATCGCCGACGGGCGCGGTGTCGCCGCCGCACTCACTTTGGGTGCGCACGGGGTACAGATCGGCACCGGCTTCCTGGTGACGGAGGAGTCGGGAGCCAGCACTGTGCACAAGGCGGCGCTGCACGGCCCACAGGCCCGTACAACGGTACTGACCAGGCTCTTCTCCGGACGCCACGCTCGTGCACTGCCCAATCGGTTCATGAAGGAGATGGCCGCCTTGGAGGACCATGTCCCTCCTTACCCGCTGCAGAACGCACTGATGCTGCCGATCCGGCGAGCGGCTGGTGCCCAGGGACTGGCCGACTACGTCAATCTGTGGGCCGGACAGGCGGGCCCGCTGACACGTCCACAGCGGGCACATGACTATCTGGAGAACCTTCTCCGGGAAACTGATGTCGCGTTCTCGCGTGGCGTTTGACCACGCTTCCTCCCTGGCAGGGCCGTACCGGCGGCGTCTGGCTGGTCATTCGTCGTCCCTCGACGGCGCCCTGGCAGACCTTGAGCACGGCATTGCGGGCGGCCGTGACCCACTCCAGGAACTGATTAACACCCTGGCAGAGGGAGCCTCTTGGCCGACGTCCTCGGGCAGTTCGGCCTCGAAACAGAGTCGCGCCCAGGTACGCGGCCATGAGGACGCCGGTGCAGGCGCCATGTTTCCGGACTCGTTCCCGGTGCTCGCGTCGCTGGTGGCCTGGGGGAAGGCAGCCCGGGGCCCAGCGACTCGGCCGCCCATTCGCCGACCGGCCACCCTTCTCGTGGCAGAGACCGGTCTCCGCACCCTCGGCCGTTCCCGAACAGCCGGCCGTCAGCAGTGCGAGAACCGCCGCCAGCCACGTCAACAACCCGTGTGGGAGTGAGTCCTGGACATGGTCTCCCTCGATCGGAGCGGGCGAGACGCGGGGCAGCTCTGGCGGAGGGTGCGGGGAGCAGCCTTCACGGACCGCCTCGGCGGTCGGTGGGCCCGACAACCCCGTGTGTCCGATCTGTGACCAACGGAAGCCATCGGCGCCTGACGGACTCCCTGCTGTCCGTCTCGTGACAGGAGGCCGAACGACCAGGCGGGGAGACGGCTTGCCGTGCCGGACGTCGGATTGCAGCGATCTGTCGCCGAATTCTCCAAACTGTTGAGCGTTTGGCCTCCGCTGTTCACGCTTGCCATGTCAAGTGCCCGGAAGCACGGCCCCGGGCCCCGCCGCTTCAGAAGCGAGTCGAGCATGGTGCGTGTCCGTTCGTCCCTGGCGCAGGTGCCCGACTTTGTTCCGGGCCAAAAGCCGCCCGGTGCGGTCGTGCTGGCCAGCGATGAATCCCCCTGCGGGCTGTTGCCCGGGGTCGCCGGAGCGCCTACGGAGCTGGCGGCGGCATGTCGTGGCACCTCGACCTGAGCGCCACTTCACTCGTACAGGCCGTACCCGGGCCCCACACTGCTGCGGGAGAAGGTCGCCCGCGGCGAGCCGGGCCGCAAGAAAGACAGGTTAGGTGTTCCACCGATGGCAATGAACGACAGCCCTGCCCTCCCGGCTGAGGAGAACGGACCGGGGCACCCTGCCCCCTACGGGGTGGCGTACGACGTCACCGATGCCGTGGCCGTCATCGAGCTGCGAGGACCCGCCCCAGGCAATGCGCTCGACGCGCACATGCGCAGCGCACTCCTCATGGCGGCGCGACGCCTCACCACGGACACCGCACGCGGTGGGGTACGGGCAGCCCTGATCACGGGGCGCGGCAAGCACTTCTGCGTCGGCCAGGATCTCAAGGAACACGCCGGACTGCTGAAGACCGCACCGGCCACGGCCTTCGCGAACCTTCCCAACGACTACAACCCGCTGATCAAAGAGCTGCACGCGCTGCCGATCCCGCTCGTCGTGGCCGTCGAGGGCGCCTGCGTCGGAGCCGGGCTCGGCATCGTGCTCGGCGCCGACCTGCGGGTCGCCGCCGAGGGCGCCCGCTTCGCGACCGCCTTCACCGGCATCGGCCTGGCTTCGGACTCCGGCGTGGCCCGCGCCCTCGCCCGCCAGCTCGGCCCCTCACGGACAGCCGGAATCATGCTTCTGGGAGAACACTTCTCCTCGCAGGACGCCGAACGCTGGGGCCTGGTCCACCGCGTCGTACCGGACGGCTCCGCCGCGGCCGAAGGACTGACTCTCGCCCGCTCCTTGGCTGGGGGCCCCACCGCCGCCTACCGGGAGATCAAGGCACTGCTCCGGTCGGCCGCTTCCCTTCCCCTGCCGGCGGCGCTGGAACGCGAGGCCGTCATCCAGCGCCGGCTCGGCGCCACCGACGACCACCACGAGGCCGTCACCGCCTTCCTCGAACGCCGCCGTCCGGCCTTTCGCGGCCACTGACCCACCCACACGCCGAGTACACCGGGAATCGAACACCATGAACACCCCGACCGGCACATCATCAGCGTCCCAGAGCCCGGACTCCGCCTTCGAGGACACCACAGCCCGCGACCAGCGCATCGAGCCCAGGGGCTGGATGCCCGACGGCTTCCGCGCCACCCTCATGCAGATCGCCCCACGCCCACGGCAGACTGCGGAAACCCATACCCGGCGCCCATGGGTGAGCCGACCCTACGAATGGCTCGCTCAGTAACAAACGTAGGGACAGCGGAGTTCGGGTATGGGTCACCGCGATGAGGGGCGGATTCTCCGGCAATCGAGCGGACGGCGGAGGGCTCTCCGGTTGGGCGGTCGTCGGCGGCCTGGCTCCGCCTGCCAACACCCGCGTCCGTCACGGGCGCCGACCCGCCGCGGCTCTTGGATCAACACCGGTCGTCGGGGTACTGCACCACCGGCTGCCACCCGGGCGCGTGCACCACAACCAGGTGCGGGCGGCCGAAGACGCTGGGGAGGAAGGTGACCCCGGTGCCGTGAGCGGCTGTCGCGTTGTCCTGCAGCGTGCACAAAGGTCACTCTGTGTGCGGCCGCGTCCACGCCCGTGATGCCGAGACGCAGGGACACCGTGCTCGGCGTACCACTGGGGCGGGTGTACGTCGCCTCCGAGTCCATGGTCAGCTCCTCTGCTGTTTGGGCTGTGCGCGCAGCGTGGCGGACAGCTGCTCGCGCAGGCGGTCCCAGCTAGCGTCGAACGCGGCAACGCCCTCGTCCTCGAGTTTCTGGACCACATCGTCGTAGTCGATGCCCAGGGCCTGAAGCCGCTCGAATACCTGTTGTGCTTCGGCGTAGTAGCCGCGCACCGAGTCATCGGGCACCTGGCCGTGGTCGGCGACCGCACGGAGTGTGGCCTCGGGCATGGTGTTGACCACGCCAGGCGCGACCAGGTCGACCACGTAACGCGTGTCTGGGTAGGCCGGGTCCTTGGTCGAGGTCGATGCCCACAGGGGCCGCTGCGGGCGGGCACCGGCCTCGCGCAGCACGTCCCAGCGCCGCGAGGCGAACGCCTGCTCGTAGTGCTGATAGGCGAGCCGGGCATTGGCGAGCGCGGCCCGGCCGCGCAGTCCGGCGGCCGCCGCCGTCCCGATCTTGTCCAGTCGCGCGTCCACCTCGGCGTCGACGCGGGAGACGAAGAAGGATGCCACCGACCCGAGCGAAGACAGGTCGCGGCCGGACTGCCGGGCTCGCTCCATCCCGTCGAAGAAGGCATCCATGACAGCGTCGTAGCGGGCCAGCGAGAAGATCAACGTGACGTTGATGCTGATGCCCTCGGCCAGGCACGCGGCGATCGCCGGCAGCCCCTGACGGGCGGCGGGAATCTTGACGAACAGATTCGGCCGGTCGACCAGCCACCACAGGGCCCGAGCCTCAGCGATGGTCGCCGCGGTGTCGTGGGCCAGGCGTGGGTCGACCTCGATCGACACCCGCCCATCCACCCCACCCGTGGCGTCGTAGACCGGCCGCAGCACGTCGCATGCGTCGCGGACGTCGTACGTGGTCAGCGCCCGCAGCGCCTCCCCTACCTCCACACCCCGGACGGACAGGTCGCGCAGTTGCGCATCGTAGGCGTCGCCCGCTGTGATGGCCTTGGCGAAAATGGTGGGATTGGTCGTCACTCCCACCACGTGCTCGTCGGCGACCAGGTCAGCGAGACTGCCCGTTGCAAGGCGTTCCCGGCTCAGATCGTCAAGCCAGATCGAAACCCCGTAGTCACTGAGCGCAGTCAATGGGTCGCTCACGGTTTTCTCCTTCACGCTGCGCGGCGGAGTGAAGGCCGCTGGTCACATACCTGGGGATTCCGCCCGAACGTGCCGAGGCGGAGAGCGTCCGTAAACGCCGAGGTCACGTGCCAGGTTCCTGTCCCGAGCCGCGCCGCCGGGCACCCGACGCTGCAACCAGCGATCAGTTTCAGCCTGTTGGCCATGGGCCCGCTTGGCAAACGCAGACGGAGCAAGTCCACCTCTCCTCATGCTCATGGCCACGGGTGCCCTGCATGACGTGGCGGGGTCTCGGTCAGCAGCTCACTGCCCCTGGCCCGGCCGCCCGACAGGCACGACGACGACCGGGAGCTGGGCGTGGTGCACGACCTCGGTGCTCGTGGAGCCCAGCATGAGGCGCCCCCATGCGCCTGAGCCCCGGCTGCCGACCACCAGGAGGGAGGCGTCATGGCTTGCGTCCAGCAGGACCTGCGACGGGCGGCCCGGTTCGACCCTGATCTCCACTTCCACCGGCGCGCCCCCGACCTGCTCTCTGGCCTCCTGAACGGTCTTGGTCACCGCTTCCCAGGTGGCGTCACGCAGCTGCGTGTCCAGATCGTGAAATCCCGAGGCGGCAGGCCACGCCAAGCCGCTGTACCTGGTGGTGAAGTCGTACGCACACACGGCGCGAAGGCTGGTCTGGCGCAGCTGTGCCTCCTGAAGGGCGAATCGTACGGCGGGCCCGGAGGCGGGGGAGCCGTCGGTGCCGACCACGATCGGTGCGGGAGGGGCGGCGTTCGTCATTGCGGATCCTCCAAGCCGTGTCGTGCACTGCCCGAGTGGGCTGCGCCTGTTCAGGCGGTCCTGCGGACCAGGAGTGCGGTGATGTCGTCCCGCTGTTCACCTGCGGTGTGGCGGCTGAGGTCGGCGGCCAGGCTGGCGGCCAGTTCCCAGGGGGAGCCATCCGCCCAGAGCTGCAGGCGTTCTTCGAGGGGATAGAAGGCACCGGTGGTGTCGCGGGCCTCGGTGACGCCGTCACTGCAGGCGAGAAGGGTGGCGCCGGTCGGGAACGGGAACCAGGCAACGGTCCGGGGTTTCGAGGTGAGGTCGGCAAGGCCAAGGGGCACACCCGGCTCGCCGAGCGGAACGGAGGTCACCGGACCGGCATGCAACACGTAGGGCGCAGGATGGCCGCAGTTGACGGCCTGCGTCTCCGCCGAGACGTCGATGCCCAAGATGAGAGCGGTGACGAACCGCTCGGGCTCACCAGTCTGCTGAGCGAAAGCGTTGTGCCGGACGACAGCCCACTCCAGGTCGTCCACGAGCGCGGTGAGCGTCGGCTCGCGCAGGGCGGCCTCGCGGAAAGCTCCGAGCACGGCGAAAGCAGCTCCGAGCGCGGGCAGTCCCTTGCCCTGGACGTCACCGAAAAGCAGCCGTGTCCCGTACGGTGAGGCCACCGCCTCGTAGATGTCTCCTCCCACCAGCCGGTCCTCCTCCACCGGCAGGTACACCCCGTCGACGATCACCTGCTCGGTCAGGACGGGCAACGGGCGCAGCATCTGACGCTGGAGGGCGACAGCCGTGGACCGGACCCGATGCAGATCCTGCTCGCGCCGGAGCCGCACGTGACAGGTCAGAACGCACAACACGCCGAGCGCCGCGGCCACCACCATGATGATCACGAAGTTGCCCCAGGAGGGGAGGGGACGGTAGAGCAGCACTGCAGTGAGGACGATCAGTACCCAGCCGGCTGCGCAGGCAGTCTGCCGCACAGTCCCGACCGCGGCCGGGAAAGCCGGCAGCAGGACCAGCAGGGGAGCGAGCCGTACTGTGCGGTCGTCGATGGCCAGCTCCAACAGCACAATCGGAACGGTCAGCACAACCACGTAAGCCATCGGAGCCCTGACGGCGCTTCCAGGAAACGGCTCTACCCCGCGCTCGGTGCGCGGCCTCTGCGGCGCGTCGGGCGGACGGAAGAACACACTCCGACGAATCACCTCTCCAGGCTCTCCCAGTCCACCGGCCCCGGCAATCAGCCGATATGGCACGGTCGTGTTCGGTATCGGGAGCAGGGGCCTGGAGCGAGTCCCATGGGGGTGATCGCGCCCGGGGCATTCTGGGTGGCACGCGCCCGGCAACAAGGGCCGCGTTTCGTGGCCACCCGCTGCCCTTGCCTGCGGCCATGGAGTGCGCGTGGTCCACGCCGAGGCCATGCGCTGCAGCCGGTGCTCGGCCGGGTGCCTTCACGCCAGTGAACCCCAGACGGAAGGCGGTGGCGTCGCCGTATCCGGCGTCCGCCACGACCAGCGGAACGCTAACGCCCCAGCTGCGGGCCTCGTCGATCATCCCGTCGAACAACTCCGCCGTGAACGCCTCCAGGTCCTCCCGGACCCGGCCGTCTCTCCAGGTGTCACACCACGACAACGACACCGCAGCCCGACAGACACGCCACTCACAAGTGACGCTGACCAAGCCTGACCAGTCGTTGCACGCGGCGACGGGTCGCTGCCTGGACGCCCAGGCAGGTCGAGGCAAGCGCAACACAGTTCTGTCTGAGGGGCCTACTCACTGGTGACCGGCGCATCCGCCCTGTAGCGTCGTGCGCAGATGTCGTGGTTCGCAGTTCCTGCCCGCGCCTAGGTGCGGGCGTTTTGCTGTGCAGTACCCGAGGACCAAGACGACCACCTCCGGGTACGCGCGGTGCGGACCCGTCAACAGATGAAAGGCATCAGCATGGCCAGCGGAACCGTCAAGTGGTTCAACGCCGAGAAGGGCTTCGGTTTCATCGCGCAGGACGGCGGTGGTCCCGACGTCTTCGCGCACTACTCCAACATCAACGCCAGCGGCTTCCGGGAGCTTCAGGAAGGCCAGGCCGTGACCTTCGACATCACCCAAGGTCAGAAGGGCCCGCAGGCGGAGAACATCACTCCCGCCTGAGCCCGCCCCACGGCCGGCACGGTGCCCGAGGCGGCGCTCCCGCCCGGGTGCCGTGCCGGCTCCGCGGACCACTTGGCCGATCATCAACCAGGGTGTTGAGCACGTCGCCCTGGACGTTGCGAACGGCGCTCCGGGGAGCAGGTTGTTCTGGACTGCGCGGTTCACGAGGCGTCCTGGTGCCGGCGGGCACGTCCATCAGCCGGGCATGCTCGGTGGTTAGCTCCTCGGCGGCGTACGCGGCGATCGCTTCCCCGCCGTGACGGCGGGGTCGTCGTCGAACTCGCCCAGCACGCCGAGGACTTCTACCAGAGCCCTTTTGGGCCGGCGCTTCGCGCGCACGGACTGGTCGCCGCCGATGAGGCGCCGGTTGCCGATGAGGGCTTCGCGGTGGTACGCGGAGACGTCGGTGAAGGGGCGGCGCCAGTGCTCGCGGTAGGTGTCCAGGACTTCGCGGGCGTCGGCGGGTAGTCGTCGCCCCGGCCGGGTCCGCATGAACCCCGCGAGGCGATCGTACGGCAGCCGTGACCCGCAGTGCCGCGCCGGCCGGGAACGAGCTCCGGCCAGCGCGCCGAGCACAGCGATCTCGCGTCAGCTCAGATGCCGGACGAAGAACCGCAGCGAGCTGTCCACTTCGAACGACGGCACATCCCCGTGCGTGCCAGGGTTGGCGTGCAGTGTCTTCTCAGCCGAGGCCAAGGCGTCGAACAACGCCAGGCTCTGGTCCCGCGGAACCATCTGGTCGTCCCACTGGACCAAGAACTGCACCGGCACACTGATCCGCGCGGCGTCCTCGGCCAGCCCGTGCACACCGAGCAGACCCAGCACCGCGGCGCGGATCCGGGGCTCCGCAGCGATGAGCGGGATGCCGAGCCCGCAGCCCATCGACATGCCGCAATAGCCCACGGGGCCGACGCCAACATGGTCGAGGCGCTGGGTCGCAGTCAAGACAGCCTGCCAGTCGGCGACTGCCTGACCGGCCAGATAGCTGTGCATGCCGCCGACCAGCGCGCCCGGATCCTCACCGGCGGCCATGCCGGCGCGCATCTCGGCCGCGATCCGACCGAACTCCTCGTCCTTTGGCCGGTCGCCGTGGTTGGGCGCATCGATCGCGACGACCGCGAAACCCTCGGCGGCGTAGCGGCGCGCGTGGGACACCGTGCTGGGGGCCGTCTTGTGCTGCCCGCCGCCGTGACCCAGCAGAATCATGGGACGAGTACCGCAGGCGCCTTCCGGCGTCCACAGCACGCCGGGGATCCCGTCGAAGGTGAAGAACTGTTCAGTGACGCCTTCCGATGACGTCTGAGAGGTGAAGCGCATCAGCGTTGCAAGCCTTTCGGGAATGCCTTGTTCGGGCGTTCCCAAGCCTTGCGAAGGAGGGAACCCCGACCTGTGACAGCACTGATCGGTCTCACCTCCTCGAATGCGTAGTGGTGCACGGCGGCGCCGAACGTATCACGGAGATCACCATCCGAGCCTCGCCGGGGCGAACATTGCCTGGCACCGGACGAGTTCAGAGAACTGCAAGAGCCCGTCCAGCGGCCCGCCGGTCAGCTCGGCCTGGGTCCGTCCCGGCCGTAGCCCCGGGCCTCGGTCGTCGTGGTGGCGGCCGTACACACGGCCGCGCAGCAGTTGCTCATCGTCGCCGTCTCCCCGGGCCTCGCCGCCGGGTAAAACAGGCAAGGCGAAGGCTGCGTGCCGACTGGCATAGTGGCGCCAGTGACAGTCGCCGTATCCGAAGAGCTGAAGTCTCTCTCCTCGACCATGGGGTCGATCGAGGCGAACCTGGACCTCGACAAGATGAGGGCAGACATCGCCGTGCTCACGGAGCAGGCAGCTGCCCCGTCCTTCTGGGACGACCCGGAGGGGGCGCGGAAGATCACCCGCAGGCTTTCGCACCTCCAGGCCGACGTCCGCAAGACCGAGTGCCTGCGCGGCCGGATCGACGACCTCGCGGTCCTCTTCGAGCTGGCGGAGGAGTTGGGCGACCCGGACACCCGGGGCGAGGCCGAGGCCGAGCTCGCGGCCGTCCGCAAGGCCCTCGGTGAGTTGGAGGTCCGCACTCTCCTGTCCGGCGAATACGACCGGCGTGAGGCGCTCGTGAACATCCGGGCTGAGGCGGGCGGCGTCCACGCCGCCGACTTCGCGGAGCAGCTGCAACGCATGTACCTGCGCTGGGCCGAGCGGCACGGCTACGGCACCGAGGTGTACGAGACGTCGTACGCGGAGGTGGTCGGCATCAGGTCGACCACCTTCGTCGTCAAGGCGCCGTACGCCTACGGCACGCTCTCCGTGGAGCAAGGCACGCACCGGCTGGTCCGCAGCTCACCGTTCGACAGCCAGCGCCGCGGCCCAACCTCCTCAGCCGGTGTCGAAGTGCTGCCGGTCGCCGAGAAGTCCGACCATGTCGAGATCGACGAGTCCGACCTGCGCGTCGACGTGTACCGCTTCTCAGGCGTCGGCTGCTCCAGCGTCACCTCCGGCTCCGCAGTGCGAATCAGACACATCCCGACCGGCATCGTCATCACCTGCGAGAACGAGCGCTCCCCGGCCCGGAACAAGGCCAATGCCATGGATGTCCTGCAGACAAAGCTGCACCATCAGCGCCAGCAGGCAGAGCAGGCACAGCAGGCAGAGCAGGCAGAGCAGGCCAAGATGGACATCCTTCATGGCAACGACGACAGTTCCGGGAACGGTGACGACTTCATCCGTTCATATGACCTGTTTCCACGCCAGACAGTCAAAGACGTCCGCACCGGCCACGAGGCCGGCAGTCCGTGGGCCGTGCTGGACGGCGACATCGACGGCTTCCTCGAGGCAGGCGTTCGCTGGCGCAAGAGCCAAGCCGCAGTGAAGCTTCCCCTTGGTCGTGGACACTTGGAGACTGGGACGTGAGGTTCCAGAGGAGGTAGTGCCAGGCTCTTCGTGAAGGAGAGCGACCGGTGAGGGAGCTGTACGCCGCCCGCCGGGTCCGCCTGATGGCCGACCACGAGCCCGCACACGAGATCACCGTGCCGCGCATCGCCTGCCGCAGGACCTACGGCGTCCCGCGGATCCACGCCGAACTGCGGCGTCTGGGGCGGCGCGTGAACCGCAAGCGCAACGCCTGCGGCTCCGCAGCCGGACGTAGCCGGTGAGCGGAGTGTCCGTCAGAAGCGTGCGAGGGGCGGCCGGCCACGCGGAGGGTGACGACCGAGCCGGCCAGTCGAGATCGCCACCTTTGGCATGCGGGCCGCGTGAACGTTCCACAAGCGTTCGACGAACTCGACGACGTCGCGCCGCAGCTGTGTGTGAAGTCGTGGGCCGGGTGACCTGAGGTCGCCGCTTGCAGCCCCGTCAAGGCGGGGCTGCAAGCGGCCGAGTCGTCAGCGGACGTCGACGTAGTCGCCCGCGGCGTTGGCCGCCGATGTCGTGGACGTGCCCGCGAAGGACCAGCGCCAGTAACCGTCGGCCGAGGCGGTGACCGTCGTGGACAGGTTGCCGTAGCTGCTGGTGTAGACCGTCTTGACGGTCGTGTAGGTGTTGGTGCCCGCCTTGCGGAACTGCAGCTTCACCAGCTTGTCGGCGTAGCCCGCGTAGGTGCGTTTGTCCCAGTTGGCGCGGGTCAGCTTGCCTGTGACCTTGAGCGGCTTGCCCTTGTAAACCGGCTCCGGCGAGGCGTCGACGGTGAGCTTGCCGCGTCGCAGGACGGGGTGCTTGGGCTCGCCGCCGTTGTTGTAGAGGTCGCCGTCCTTGGCCTGGAGCTGGACGGTCACGTCCCACGGACCGGCGAGGGTGTTACGGGGCACGCCCCAGCCCGAGTCGAGCTTGACGGTGAGCTTGCAGGTGGAGGTGGTGGCGCTGACCGTGGTGCACGTCGGGCGGCCGTGGTACGACCAGTAGTCGTCCCCGACCTCGCGGTCGATCTGCAGGAACGCCATGTTGCTGCTGATTCCCGAGTCGTCCGAGGCGGTCACCGAGATGGTGAACGACTCGGTCTGGGACGTGCCGAGGACGACAGGCTTGCCACCGTTCACGGACAGCTTCTGGATCACCACACTGGTCTCCGCCGCGTACGCGACAGGGGCGGTGACCGCGGAGGCGGAAAGGACCAGGGCGCCGGTGAGAACGGCACTTATGGATGTTGCGCGCATGAATTCCCAAACGGTTGGAGCCGGCCGCAGACCGTGAGTCCCCCCGGTCGCGGGCATGGCAGGTGGCGTGAGGATACGTCACCCGCACGGCTCAGCCGTCGGCGGACGGCCCGCCAAGTCCCCACGCCTGGTGCATCGCGTCGGCGCTTTCCGCCAGGGCGCGATCGACGGAGCCCTGGGACCGTGTCCCCGAGTCCGAAGCGTTCGGCTACAGCAGCTTCCGCGAGCTGCACGGGGCCGCGCTGGTCACGTCCGGACGGCACCGGGACCCGTCCAAGCCGCAGACGGTGAGCTCGCGGATAGCGCGCTCGGTGGCGACCTGGGGGAGGTCGTACTTGAGGCATCCGTCTTCCGGGTTGACGAGGGGTGCGAGGTGTTCGAGGGTGGTGATCTGCTCCGCGCCCCGGCCAGGCAGGGTGGTGAGGAGGATGATGAGCTGGATCGGCTGCGACATGCGGGGGACCTCCGCTGTCGAGCAGGCCGCAGGGCACTTGTGCTGCCGGGCACTTGCGGAACCTGATGACGGCGCCCACTGGTTTCCACTACCGCTGCGTCACGGCTGATCGGCCGGCCGCCACCGCCGCCGTGTAGTCGGTGATGCTCCTGCGCGCCGACCACCCCCGCTGCCGGGCCCTGGTGGTGTCCAGGACGATGCCCCGGGCGAGTTGGTCGACCGCGTAGCGGGTGAGGACCGGCTCGGCTCCCGGGCGCAACCGCCCCAGCCGCTCGGCGGCCTGTGCCGCGGCCCGTGCCGCGGGCCGTGGCACATGTGCGAGCCGGGCGCGTACCCCGTGGGCATGGAGCACCGCGAGCATGGTCTCGTCCCGCCGGTAGGGGAGCGCGTCGGCGATGTTGTACGCGCCCGAGGGCCAGTCGGCGGCCATGAGGCAGGCCTCGGCGAGATTCTCCACGGCTGTCAGGCTGAGCTCCACGTCTGGGCCCGGCAGCAGCAGCCGGCCACGGCGCACCCGGGCCAGCAGGCGCGGCACCAGATGGGGATCGCCTGGCCCGTACACCGCGCGGGGCCGCAGCACGACCGCACCTGCCGCCAGGGCCAGGGACTCACCTGCCGCTTTGGTCCGTCCGTATGCGGTGGGCTGGCCGCGTACCGGATGGTCCTCGGTGACCGGGGTCCCTCCGGTCCTCGGGGTGTACACGCTGGCGCTGCTCACCCATACCAGCGGGCGGCCCGCAGCGGCCTCCAGCAGCCGCCTCGTTCCGTCGACGTTCACGGCGTGCATCACCGCCTCGGCCGGGGAGCCGGGCAGTGGGTCGCCGACGGCGGCCGCGCAGTGCACGACGATGTCGGCACCCCCGAGATCAGGCACCTGCCGGGTGGCCTCCCAGGGGAGGTGACGTCCCACCGGACCGGGGCGGCGGCCCACGCAGAGCACCTCCGCCCCGTGCGCGGCGGCGGCCACCGCGACGTGGGAGCCGCAGAATCCGCTGGCCCCGGTGACGGCGACGGTGATCATTGCTCCTCCGGCGTGCTGCTGGGGCCGATGGTCAGGGAGCGCCAGCCCGGCAGGGCCGCACTGCGGTCGACACGGGCGCGGACCACGCGCGGGCGGTGAACCGCCAGCGCGGCGAGGAGGTCGTCGAGCTGGGCCCGGGCCAGGCGGGCGCCGGGGCAGGCGTGCGGTCCGGCGCCGAAGGCCAGTTGGGCGACGGCGGGAGCGGCCGGGCAGCGGGCGTCGGGCGGCGTGTCGTGGGAGCGCGCGGCGTGCCGAGCCACCAGCAGCAGCCTGTCACCGGCCCGGACGGGGCAGCCGCCCACGGTGGCGTCGGCCGCGGCGACTCGGGGCAGCAGCGGTGAGGGCGCGGTGACCCGGAGCAGTTCGGCGACGAGGGTGGGGCGGAGCGCGTCGTCGGCGGCCTGGTCCCACAGCCGGGCGTCGGCGCACCAGGCGGCGGCCCGGGGCAGCGCGGCGACGGTGGTGTTGACCGCGGCGACGGCCAGCATCGCCCGCAGTGCCGCAGCACCGGAGCCCCCGGGCGCCAGGAGTGCCTCCAGCCGGGCCGCGGCAGCGGCGGCACGGGCCTTGCCGGGCCATCGCGGGCCGGGTAGGTGGTCCCGTACGGCCGTCGCCGCGGCCTCCGTGGCGGCCCGGGCGATCGTCGGCGGGTCGGCCGGTACGTCGAGCAGCGCGCCGACGGTGGCCCCGGCCAGTTCCCGGGCCAGCGGCACCAGGTCCACGGGGCGGCCGGCGCGCAGCGGTTCCAGGTGCCGGTCCAGGACGTCCAGCCAGACCGGGCGCAGATCCGCCGTTCCGGCCGAGGAGAGTTGCTCGGCGACGGCGCGCCGGGCCTTGCGGTGCTCGTCGCCTTCCTGGTCGAACAGTAGGCCGCCACCGGACAGCTCCCGGGCCGCCGCTCCGGTGGTGCCGGCCGCGCCTCGGTCGAGCGGGACGCGGGTGAGGACCTGGCGGAACGCCTCGGTGCCGTGTATCAGCACGGTGCCGCCGACCCGCGCGACGGACCGACGGCGTGTGGCCGCCAGCAGGACGAACAGCGCGGGGTGTGAGCGGGTGTAGACCCTGCGGTCCCGGCGCCGGGCCGCGGCCGTGGCGGCCCTCATCGCGCGGCCGGGCATGCAGCGGTGAGGCGGGCGGCGGCGAGGCGTGCGGTGGCCGCGCGGTCGGGCTTGCGGGAGCGGCCGGCCAACGGGATCTCGGCCAGCAGCACGGCGTCCGGGCGGGCGGCCCCCATCCGCCGCAGCGGGCCGGACAGTTCGGCACGTACCCGCGCCGGATCGGCCCCCGGGCCCGGTTGTACGACGGCCACCAGCCGCTCGTCGCCGTCATCGGCCGGTACCCCGACGAGCAGGGCGAGTTCCACGCCCGGCACATGCAGGGCGGGTTCGTACAGGCCGGGATAGATGTTCTCCGCGTCCCTCAGCACCATGTCCTTGATGCGGCCCTCCAGTACGATGCGTCCACCTTCCAGCCGCCCGCGGTCGCCGGTGGCCACCCACGGGTCGGGGTCCTCCCCCAGGTAGCGGTGACGGGCCGCGGGTCCGGACAGCAGCAGCTCACCGGCACGGCCGGTCCTCGCCGCCACATCGGGCATCGGATGCCCCACCAGGTCGCCGTCCCCGTCGTAGGCGGCCTTCTCCGTCTGCTCCACAGCCGCAGCGGGGAACAGCTCGGTCAGCGCGTACACACCCCACGCCTCGTGCGCCCCGGCCGCCTTGACGCGGGTCAGCAGCCCGGCGCTCGCGGGCGCCGAACCCGTCCACACCCGCCCCGTGAAACCGCCGCCCACGGCCAGCACGGCGCGCAGTTGCGGCGGCGTCAGATAGGTGGCCTGGGCGTCCAGTCGGCGCAGCTGCCGTACCAGCAGCTGCGGTGACCGGGCGGGCAGCGCGACCGGCGCCCCGCTCGCCAGGGACGGCACGAGTACGAAGAAGGGATCGCCGAGCACGGGCGCCCCCGGCTCGGGCCGGACCAGCCTGGAGACCTGGGCCAGGCCCGCGGCGAGCGAGGACCGGGTGTGCACCACCGCACGCGGCCGGGCTGTCGTGCCCGAGGTGAACACGATCACGGCGTCACCGTCCCCGTCCACCGGGGCGGGCAGCACACCGGCCCGTGGCACCCGCTCCAGGGCGGGCGCGCAGCCGGGCAGCCGGGGGCCGACCGTGGCCACCGGACCCAGCCCGGCCAGGTGCGGAAGGTCAACACCGAGGCGGCGGGCGAGCGGGCGGGCCCAGCCCGCGGCGGCCTGCGCGGCGCAGTCCGCGACCACCATGCCGGGGCGGGCCAGGGCGAGCTGCGCCCGGAGCACTTCCGGTCCGGCGGCCGGGTCGAGGACGGCGGCCCGCAGGCCCAGCCGGTGCACGGCCAGCAGTACGGCCAGAGCATGCACCCCGGGGCGTACGGCGACGCCCACCGTGTCGGCGCGGCGCAGGCCTCGGCCGTGCAGCGCGCAGGCGTACACCTCGGCGAGATCGGCCAGTTCGCCGCAGGTGGCCCGGGTCCGTACGGAGCCGGACCGTGTGGTGCCCAGCAGTGCGGGCCGCTCCGGGCGGCGGCGCAGGGCGAGGGGGACGGCGTCAAGCATCAGGCCATGTCCTTTCCGTGGCGGCCGCTGCCTGCGTCGGGGGACCGGCGGGCGGGCACGGCGGGCCGCTGCCCGCTCACGCCTTCTCCCAGACCATCGTCATGATGCTGACCCCGCCGCCCAGGCCCACGAACAGCACCTTGTCACCCGGACACAGCCGGTCGTACACCCGGTCGAGCTGGACGCCGAGGGTGGCGGAGGCGACGTTGCCGATCTCCGGGACGCTCACCACCAGCTGGTCCTCGGGCACTCCGGTGAGCTCCACGAAGCGCTCAAGGTACGGGACCGTCACCTGGTGCACGAGCACATACCGGTAGTCGTCCCAGCCGAGGCCCGTGCGGTGGCGGACGCGGTCGAGCACCGCGGTACCGACCTTCTCGAAGACCTCCCTCAACTCCCGCCCGTCGCCGGTGAAGTACGTGTGCTCCTCGGAGCGGGGGTGCCGGGACCCGCCGCCGAAGATGCCGCCGACCGGCCAGTGCTCGGATCGGGTCTCGGTGTCCACGTCCAGCACGCCGCCGTGGTCCACCGGCTCCAGTACGACCGCGGCGCCCGCGTCGCCGAAGGTGTAGCCGGCGAACCCGCTCACGACCTCCGCCCGATCGGCCGGGTCGAAGCGGACGGCGCGGCTCGGGGTCTCGCCGGTGACGACCAGGGCGCGCCGGGCGCGCCCGGCCAGGATCAGCGCCCGCGCGGTGTCGATGCCGTTGACGAAGCTGTTGCAGGCGTTGGTGACGTCCAGCGCGTGGGCGCGGGAGCCGAGTGCCGCCTGCACGATGTGCGCGGTGGCTGGCTCCACCAGATCGCGGCTGGCCGAGGCGAACACCAGCAGGTCGATGTCGAACGGCGTCAGCCCGGCACGGGCCAGCGCGTCACGGGCCGCCGCCACCGCAAGGGTGGAGGCGTATTCGCCCTCGGCGGCGACCCGGCGGGCGGCGATACCGGTGGCCCGCCGGAGCATTCCGGCCGGAAATGGCTGACCGATCGCTCGGGCGAGCCGCTCCTGCACCTGATCGGAGGTCACCTCCTGCTCGGGAAGGAAGGAGCCGACAGCGGTGATCCCCACACGGCGGCTCTGGTCCGCTGCGAGATGTATGTGCATGGAGGGATGGTTGCGAACCCGGCCGGCGGCGGACCTGAGTACCTGCACTCAACAGCCGTGAGTACATCAACGTCACCGGCCGGTTCCGGCCGGGTGAATTGACGCATCCGCAGGCACCCCGGCCCTCCCTATGGTGGCACCGCCGCCCACGGCTGCGCCGCGTCCGGTGGGCGGGCCACGGCGAAGGACGCCGGTGTGAAGAGTGAATACGGGAGACCATGAGAGCGACAGCCCCCCATCGGGACGGAGACGGCAGCCACGCCGGATACCGGTTCCGGCGGCCGGTGTCCCCCAACGAGTGGCTCTGCCTGGCCCTGGAGCGGTCAGGGTCGCCTTTCGTCATCCAACTGGTCGTCGAGGGGGAGGGCACCGTCACGCTCGACGCGCTGCGCCGGGCCGTCCACCGGGCCTCCGAGGCGTGCCCCGGCGCGCGGCTGACGCTCAGCGGCAGGATGTGGGTGGACAGCGGACGGCCCCCGGCGGTCCGGGAGGCCGGGGACCTCGACACGGCGCTGCGCGCGCCGTTGGATCCCCTCGCCGGGCAGGGCTGTGAGGTCGTGGTCTCGGTGCAGCCGGCCAGCCCTCCGGGCGCCGCGAAGCCGGCGGTGACGCTGGCCTTCCGGGCCCACCACGCGGTGATGGACGGCCGTGGTCTGCACGCATGGGCTCTCGACGTCTTCCGCGTCCTGCGCGGCGAGGACCCCGTCGGCGCACCCTCACCCTGGCACGACTACACCCTGCTGGAGAACCTGACCGGCGCCACAGGCACTCCCCGCAGGCAGTGGCAGCGGGCCGCCTGGCGCTCCCCGCTCGTCCGCGCAGCGCGTCCGGGGGAATCCGGTGCGCGCTGGGCGCGCCGGGCTCTGGACGGCGTCCATCCCGGGCTGGTGGCGAAGATCGCTGCAGCCGTCACCGACCACTCCGGCACCGCCTCGCGCGTCATGGTCCCCGTGGATCTGCGCCGGCACCGCCCAGGACTGCGCTCCACCGCCAACCTCACCCTGCCGGTCTTCCTCGCGGGCAGCCCCGGCCGGACCTGGCAGGAGTGGCACGAGCAGCTTCTGCGGGCGCTCGCCGACGACCGCGAGCTGGCCGCAGGCGAGGAGCGGTTCGTGACCCGGCTGCCCCGGGGCGTGCTGCGTGGGCTGTCCCGGGCCGCCGGTGCCGCCGTCTCCGCGCTCGACCGCTACCCGTGCACGGTGCTGGTCAGTCATCTCGGCAGGGTCGAGCCGCAGGACCTGCGCGCGCCCGGCTTTGAGGCCCACACCGTGTACCCCCTGCCGTTGCAAGCGCCTCTCATCCCTGCGTCCTTCACGACGATCGAGTTCGACCGGCGCACCGAGCTGGTGGTGTCGGCCGACAGCAGCCGGCAGACGGACCGGGCCGCCGCACTGCTGGCCGCCGTGTGCGAGGCACTGTCGCCCGCCGCCCACCGTGCTGGAATCAGCGCCGGCCCGCCCATGCCCGCCGAAGCCCCCGCCACCCTGACCGCGTTGCTGCAGCGTCAGGTGACGCGTACTCCGGAGGCACAAGCGCTGGTGGGCCCGGAGGGTCCGGTGAGCTATCGGGAACTGGACCGGCGCTCCGACGTGGTGGCGGCCGAGCTGGCCGCCAGGCAGGTGGGGCGCGGGGCGGTCGTGGGGCTGCTGGCTGACCGCACCCCGGCGGCGCTCGCCGGCCTCTGGGGGGTCCTCAAGGCGGGCGCGGCGTATCTGCCGCTGGACCCCGGGCACCCACCGGCGCGGATCGCCGGGGTGCTCGCCGACTCGCGTGCCGCCCTGTGCCTGGTGGGTGCGGCGTACGAGGGCCTGCCGGGCGAGGACTGCCCGGTGCTGGTGCTGGACCGCCTGCCCACGGAAGGCGCCGAGCCCGCCCCTGAGCGGGCGACGCCCGACGACGTGGCGTACGTCATCTACACGTCCGGTTCCACCGGGGTGGCCAAGGGCGTGCAGGTCGAGCACCGCGCCCTGGTGGCGTACGTGCGCTGGGCGACGGAACGCTACGGCATCGACGCCACCACCCGCTTCGCCCTGTTCACCTCCCTCGCCTTCGACCTCACCGGTACGGCGGTGTTCCTCCCGCTGCTGGCCGGGGGCAGCGTCGCCCTGGTCCCTGAGGCGGCCGACCCCTGCTCCCTCGCCGAACTGCTGACCGGTTCCGGCGCCAACGCCCTCAAACTCACACCGGCTCATCTGAATCTGATCACCTCGCTCGGCGTCGAGCCGAAGGGTTTCCGGGCCCTGATCGTCGGCGGCGAGCAACTGCGCGGCACCGCGGCGGCTCGGGCCCAGCGGCTGTTCGGCCCCGGATGCCAGATCTTCAACGAGTACGGACCCACCGAGGCGACCATCGGCTGCGTGGTCCACACCTTCGACCCGCAGCGGGACGGCGACCGGCCCGCCGTACCAATCGGCCTGCCGACCGCCGGTACGCGGGTCCTGCTGCTGGACGACGACGGCCGTCCGGCCAGCCCGGGTGACGTCGGCGAGATCCACCTCGCCGGGGTCCAACTGGCCCGCGGCTACCTCGGCCGGCCCGGACTCGACCGGGAGCGGTTCGTCCGCCTGGCCGACGGCACGCGCGCCTACCGCACCGGCGACCTGGCCCGGCTGGCCTGCCACGGCGCCCTGGAGTTCCTGGGCCGGTCCGACGACCAGCTGTCCGTCCGGGGGTACCGGATCGAACCCGCCGAGGTGGAGGCAGCGCTGGAACAGCATCCGCAGGTGACCCGCGCCGTGGTGGCAGCCCGCCCCGGACCGGCAGGGGAGCCGCTGCTGTGCGCGTACGTCACCGGAAGCACAGAGCCCGAGGCGCTGCGCGAGCACACCGCTCGGCTGCTGCCGCCCCATCTCGTCCCGACGGCCATACGGGTTGTCGACGCGTTCCCCTGGACGGTCAACGGCAAGGTCGACCTTCGCGCGCTGCCGGCCCCGTACGAGCACGACCCCGCCGGCCGGGAGCGGACCGCCCCGCAGGCCGACCCCCTGGTAGCGGCCGTGGCGCGGATCTGGTCGCGGCACCTCGGCACGGCCGACCTCCCGATCGGGCCCGCCGACGCCTTCCACCGGCTGGGGGGCGATTCGCTGACGCTGCTGCTGATGCTGAACCAGGTCGCCCGAGATCTGGTCGGCCAGGAGGGTCGGGAGGTGTTCCAGGCCGGGCTGCGCGGCCTGATCAGCGAGGTGACCGTGGAGCGGGTGTGCGCCGCCGTACGAGCCGCCAACACCGGTACCAGGGGATCCGGCACCAGCAGGACTCCCCGCCTGCGCTCAGCACGGTGACGCCCACCGCCGGCCGCCGCGGCCGTCGTCGTATGGAGGCGGCTGCATTCCACGGCCGGCACTGAACGTCCTGTTTGATGCCGGTGACGAGGACGTGGTGGTGACCCCGAACTACACTTCGGCGTCTACGACAGAGCCTCCGGCGCCCAGGTCGGCTGTGCCCGCGTTGTCACTGACCCGGCCACCTTCGCCTGGTTGTGTGACGTGTACGTCGCACGCGACGTCCGTGGGAAGGGCCTGGGAACCGCTCTGGCCGCCGCGGTCCGGGACCATCATCGTCGCGCGAGCGGCTCTTTCCCACCACCGTCCGGGGTGCCCGGGCCGGGTGGCTCCTCGGCTCCGGGACCTGGCTCTTCGGCCTCCGCGGGTCCGGTGGGCAGGGCCTGCTCGGCCCAGATCGTCTTGCCCGTGCGGGTGTGGCGGCTGCCCCACCGCTGGGTGAGCTGGGCGACGAGCAGCAGACCGCGGCCTCCCTCGTCGAAGACGCGGGCCCGGCGCATGTGGGGGGCGGTGCTGCTGGAGTCCGAGACCTCGCAGATGAGCGCGGTGTCACGGATCAGGCGGAGTTGGATGGGGGATCCGCCGTAGCGGATTGCGTTGGTGACGAGTTCGCTGACGACGAGTTCGGTGACGAAGCCGAGGTCCTCCAGGTGCCAGGCGGCCAGTTGCTCGCAGGCCAGGGCGCGGGCGCGGGCGACGGACGAGGGGTCCGCCGGTACGTCCCAAGCGGCGACCCGGCCGGCTTCCAGCGCGCGGGTGCGGACCACGAGGAGGGCGACGTCGTCGGCGGGCCGGTCGGGCAGCAGGCCGTGCAGGATTCCGTCACAGATCTCCTCCAGTGCGCGTCCGGGGCCGCCGAGGGCCCGGCGGAGCAGGGCGAGCCCGTCGTCGAGGTCGCGGTCGGGGGTGTGGACGAGACCGTCGGTGTAGAGGGCGAGGACGCTGCCCTCAGCGATGTCGAACTCCGCGGTTTCGAACGGCAGACCGCCCAGCCCCAGGGGTGGCCCGCTCGGCAGGTCGAGGAAGGAGACGTTTCCGTCCGGGGTGACGATGGCCGGGAAGGGGTGACCGGCGCGGGCCGCGCTGCAGCGGCGTGAGACGGGGTCGTAGACGGCGTAGAGGCAGGTGGCTCCGACCTCGCCCGGGCTCTGTGGTTCCTCGGCGGCATCCGGTGTCCGCTCGGAGTCCAGGCGCAGGACGATGTCGTCGAGCTGGGTGAGCAGCTCGTCGGGGGCGAGGTCGACGTCGGCGAGGGTGCGTACGGCGGTGCGGAGCCGGCCCATGGTGGCGGACGCCTGCACCCCGTGGCCGACGACATCGCCCACGACGAGGGCCACCCGGGCTCCGGACAGGGGGATGACGTCGAACCAGTCGCCGCCGATGCCGGCGCGGGAGCTCGCTGGCCGGTAACGGGAGGCGACCTCGACCGCCGCCTGTCTGGGTGTGTGCTGCGGGAGCAGACTGCGCTGAAGGGCGAGTGCCGTGTCGCGTTCCCGGGTGTAGCGGCGGGCGTTGTCGACGCACACCGCCGCGCGTGCCGCGAGTTCCTTGGCGAGCAGCAGATCGTCATCGTCGAAGGGTTCCGGTGTCCGGTGGCGGCCGAGGATCGCCAGGCCGAGCGTGATGCCGCGGGCACGCAGCGGCACCACCAACAGGGTATGGATGCCGTGGGTGTCGATGCTCCGGACGCTGTCAGGGGAGTCCGCGGCCCACCACCGCCGCCCGGCGTCGTCGACCGCGTGGAACAGACCACGGCCGTCCGTCAGCACGCGTCCCTGCGGCGAGTCCTCGCGGTAGCCGTGCCGGGCACCGACGGGGATCGTCACCTCGGGACAGCCCTCCAGCACAGACCGGCAGGCGGTGCGGAGGAAGACGGGCGCGGCATCGGGCACGGCGGCCGTCTCGTCCCCGGCCAGCGCGGAGTCCAGCAGGTCCACGAGCGCGAAGTCCGCGAAGTGCTCCGTGCACACCTCGGTGAGTTCCTCGGCGGTGCGGGCCACGTCGAGGGTGGAGCCGATCCGAACGCTGGACTCGTTGAGGACGCTCAGTCTGCGCCGGGCGAGGAACTGCTCCGTGCTGTCCATGGCCGCAAGACACATGCCCCGTACGCGGTCGGCGCTGTCCTTCAGCGGGCTGAGGGACACCAGCCAGGCGTGTTCGCGGAGCTCGCCGGGGGCGTGCAACCGGGCTTCGTAGGGCACGGTCTGCCCGGTGCGCAAGACCCGCTGCACCGCGTCACCGAGGCCCTCGAAGCCGGGCAGGCGCCGCAGGCCGTCGGCCGACTCGCCCACCCGCCAGCCCAGCAGATCCCTGGAGGGCCTGCCCATCACCCCCTCCATCGCGGAGTTGACGGACACCACGAGCCCGTCCTGGTCGAAGAGGGCCACCGGCACGGGGAACTGCTCCAGCGCCCACTTCTGCAGCCGCGCCGCTGGCTCGGGCACGGTGGCCCTCACATACCAGCGGACCGCACCGGCCGTGTCCAGCAGTGGGTGCGCCTCCAGCTGCACCTCGACACGATGGCCGTCCCGGTGCCGCACCGCGACCGTGCCGCTCCACTCCTCCAGTTCGGCCAGGCTGCGCATGGCGTCGGCCGGCAGCGGTTCGGCCAGCAGATCAGCCGCGGAGCGGCCGATCACGTCACCGGGCCCGAAGCCGAGCAGGCGGCGGGCCGCGTCGCTCCATGCGGTGACCAGCCCCTCGGCGTCCGCCGCGGCCACGGCGGCGTCGCGGCTCACCGACGCGGCCCTGCGCTCGTCCACCGGTACACCCTTCTGCACGACACCAGCGTCACCACTCATTCTGCGCCGAGCCCTGTCGACGAGCAGGTGGAGCGGGCTGGCCCCGCGGGCGTGGCAGCGGCGCTTGGCCTCGCGGTCGGCCTGCGGCTTGGTGGACGCCACCTCGCCGGCCGCCGAGATCATCGCCAACACCCCGTCGCAGAACGCCGGCGCCTACGGCCGGCTCGTCCGCGATGTCCTGGCCAATCCGAGCTGCAACGCCATGCCGCAGAGGCACGGACGGCTGCCCAGCATGCCCGTAGCGCCGCCGACGCCGCCGCTCAGGCTCTCTTCGACGCCACCGAAGCGGCCCAGGCGTGCCCGCAGCGCACCGTGCTGGCTGTCGCCCGCGACCGGTACACCGAGAAGGCAGCCCTGGCCGGGCGCCGCGACGGCGTTACGCCGTTGCCGAGGGCGCCCAAGGGGGGCCGGCGCAGTGCGAAGACCGGCTGGAAGCGTCGGCGGACGTCGTCGCCAAGGCCCACCGCGGTATCGAGGAGAGCCGTGAGCGCCGCGACCAGGCCCGACAGGGACACGAGAGACTGCAGCGTCGCCAACGACTGCTGGCTGCCGTCCGCACCCCCGACGGCGTCACCGACATGACCAGCAGCGCAGCAGTCCCTTCCAAGAGATCGAAGCCACCGCCGGGCAGCTGGCCGCAGCCACCGACCGACACGAACAGGCCTCCCGTGCGCCTACCGCCGCCGGCGACGGCAGCCGGCTCACGGATCACTTGGTGAGGACGAAGTTGTCGTCCTTGACGACGAGGATGTCGAAGCCGCCCACGCTCAGCGTGTGCTGGATCGTGAAGTTCAGCGGCCCGGAGAAGATCTTGAAGCCGTCGATCTCTTCGAGCGCCTTGGTGAGGGCGTCGCCGTCGGTGGAGTCGGCCGCCCTGACGGCCTCCGCGGCGATGCGCACCGCGTCGTACGACTGCGTCGAGTACGTGCCGGGCTCGGAGCCGAACCTCTTCTTGTACTTCGCGACCCACGCCTCCCCACCGGGGATGGTCTGCGGCGTCTTGGTCATCGTCGCGAACACGCCCTGCGCGTTCTTCCTGCCGGCGATTTGGACCAGCTTGCCGTCGGCCGAGCCGTCCGCGACCATGATCTTGCCCTGGTAACCGGCAGCTCTGAGCTGCTTGATGAGCAGGCCGCCCTCCTGGTAGTAGCCGGTCCAGTAGACGAAGTCCGCCTTCGAGTCCAGCACGGAGTTGACGACACCGGAGTAGTCCGACTCGCCTGCCGTGACCGACTCGTGGTTGGCGACCTTGACGCCCAGCAGCCCCAGTTCGTCCCCTGTGCGCTGGGTGATGTCGGCCGAGTACGACGTGTTGTCGTCGATCAGGGCCACGCCCTTGCTGCCCTGCGCCTTGATGAACTTCGACGCGGCCTCTGCCTCTTGGATGCCCGTGCCGTTGATCAGGAAGACGTTCCGCAGTTTCTTCGCGACCAGGTCGGCGGAGTTGGCGGCCGGGATGAGCATCGGGATGTGCGCCTTGTTGAAGATGCTCAGCGTCGGCAGGGTCGCCGACGAACAATAGCCACCGACAGAGATGTCGATGCCGGCACTGACGAGCTTCGCGGCACCGGCGGCAGCCGTTTTCGGGTCGCAGGCCTCGTCCTCAACCGTGAGCGAGAGCTTTCGACCGTTGACCCCGCCCTTGGCGTTTATCTCGTCGACGGCGAGCTGGGCGCCGTTCTTCATGTACGGGCCGATGGCGGCCGAACTGCCGGTCAGCGGCGTCAGCATGCCGAGCTTGATGGGGCCGGAGTTCTTCTGTCCGGAGCTTTCCTGTGTGAGATTGCCGCCACATGCAGCGAGGGTGAGCCCGAGTGCAATGGCGGCCGCCGCCGTGGTGCCGCGACGAATCAGGGTCATGTAGTACTCCATCATGCGTGGTCCAACATCCGGTGGCCGAGGTCGCTCCGGAGCGTCAAACGCCACGCCATACAAACTGTGACATGGCATGGAGTGCGACACCGGAGGGAGCTTGGTGGTTCCTGTGGTGGACGCCTGGCTCTGGCTGCGTCATGTCACATCTGTACTGCGGTGTGTGACATTGCGCAGACCGTAGCTGCCGAGGCTGCGGGGTGGGAAATTCGCTGCCTCTTGTGATGGATGCGTGACCTTTGGGCGCCTCGTACCGCCGCACGGTCGGCACACGAGACCGCTCAGAGGGTGAAGCCCACCGAGTAGGGGTCCGCCGGATCGAGCATGTACTGCGGTTCCGGCGATCCATGGGCGGAGTCCGACGGGGCGAGGACGGTGTAGAGCGGGCCGGCGTCGGGGAGCCCCGAAAACCACGTGCTCCCGCCGCTGTGCCTCCCTACGCTTCTCACCATGAACAGCACCTGGACGGAGGACCTCGTCAACGTCGTGGACGTCGAAGCGACCTGCTGGGCCGGTTCCCAGCCGCCTGGCGAGGTCAGCGAGATCATCGAGATCGGACTGACCGTCATCGACCTGGGCGCCAACGAGCGCCTCGCCCGGCACCGGATCCTGGTGAGGCCCGCCCGGTCCATGGTCAGCGGGTTCTGCACGGAGCTGACGGGCCTCACTCAACACGAGGTCGACCAGGGGGTCACATTCGCCGAGGCATGCCGACTACTGGCGGCCGAGCACCGCGCCGGCGCCCGGCCGTGGGTCAGTTGGGGCGACTACGACCGCCACCAGTTCACACGGCAGTGTCAGGGCACACGGACGCCCTACCCCTTCGGCCGCCACCACACCAACGCCAAGGCTGTCTTCACCGAGGCGTACGGCCTGCGCAAACGCCCCGGCATGGCACAGGCCCTGAAGATCGCCGGGCGGCGGCTCGAAGGCCGTCACCACCGGGGCGAGGACGATGCCTGGAACATCGCGGCCCTCGTGCTTCACCTCTCTGAACGGGGCGTCTGGCCGACCGCGGTAGAACACCCCGCCTGACCCACCCGCCCGTGTCGGCGGTATCGCCCCGTCGGTGCGGACCGGCCACAGTGGCCGCTACAGCGGGATGCGCAGGTCGAGCACGGGCCCGGTGGCGTCGACCGGCGTCGCGTCCAGTCTCCGCAGGACGTGGAGCATCGGCTCGTTGCTCGCCGCCACCGCGGCGGTCAGTGTGTGGTGTCCCTCGCGGCGGGCCACGGTGGCCGCGTGTTCGGCGAGCGCGGTGCCGAGACCCCTGGCCTGCCACGCGTCCTCGACCAGGATCGCGAGTTCCCCCACCCCTTGCTGATCGGTGTGCATGACGTTGGTCATGGCGATGATGTGGTTCGCACGCCCGGCCGGAGTGGTCACGAGGGTGGTGCCGCGCTCCGGATTGGACAACTGGCGCCATTCGACGGGTGAAATCTGGGACTTTGCGGCGTGGTATCGCAGGGCTCGGCTGCCCAGTGAGCAGCGGCGGTGCAGTTCCTGGACCGGCGCCAGGTCGACGGGGGTGCCCTCCCGGGTCCGGGTGGCGGTGCCGTCGGTCAGCGTGATCGAGTGTGTGGCGTCTCGACCGCCGGCGTCGGGCATATGACGTTCTCCTCACATTGCGATCGTGACTGCTGTGTCGCGGGTCCCGCGACACAAGTGCGGCCTTGCTGCCGCAGAAGTCTTTCGCCGCCTCCGTTCCGACTCAAGGGGGCTTCGCGTCACGTCGATTGCGCTCAGCTTATGTTGAATCACTCAGAGAAACGGAAATGTGAAGGAGTCGTGGCCGTTGTCGCCGCCGATGCTGAGCATGGCTGGCGTCGCCGCCCAAGGATTTGCACGGAGGGCCGCCCGACCCTCGCAAACAGGACAGGCCGACGAACGTCCGTGCTTTGCGGATGAGACCAACTTCTCCGCGGGTGGGGACAGTCCTCGACCCGCCGGTGCACAGCATGAGGAGTCCTTCGACGCGGGTGCCGCCCCGGGTCGGGGGTCCGGGCCGGCAGTGGCGCGGGCGGCCGTGTGCGGGTGGGCTGCCGGTTGAACAGCAGGTCGCTGTCAGCGAGCTCCTCCTGCCACGCTTCGGGGAAGAGTCGGCAGGACGCGCCAGTCGGTCGGTGTGTCCGGGCCGATGCGGTCAGCGGCGTGGTGGGTGCGCTGGCGCGCTCCCACTCGTGTTCGGTGACGGCGGCCAGTTCGCGGGCGAGGCGGGCTGCGTCGAAGACGGGTGTGAGGCGGGCCGCCGAAGTGGCCCGGCTGGTCGCGCAGGACTGCGACCGCTGTCAGGGGTCGCTAGGGGGGCGGCGGGCCTCCCCGAAGTCCCACAGGCAGACGACGGACCGGTCGCCGTCCGCGGGTCTCGCCGGGACGTTCACTTCGTCGAGGAACGCAGGCAGGTCCCGCGGCCGGCCCGCCCACCTGTGTGCGAACCACTCCCCGAGATCCGGACGGCGCAGCAGCTGCCCCATGTGGGGGCTGCACACGGCCAGCACATCGCCCCGCCGGGTTTCGAACCGCGCGCAACGCAGTGCCAGCGGGGAGGCGGGCAGTCGCGCCTCCGCGGCGCCGCTGAAGACCAGCTGCCAGCCGTCGTCCCGCAGCCGCAGCACGGAGCCCTCGCCGACGCCGAACGCCACGTGCTCACGTACCCCGTGATCACCGAGGCGGGTCAGCAGCGCGGTGAGCGCGACCTCGACCGTCGCGTCCTTCCCCGCAGCGGCGTCGCCGACGGCGGGGGCGCCGGGGGCGGAGCCGCCCGCCTCGGCCCACGCCAAGAGCCGTACGGACCGGGCGACGGCCTGGACCGCCGTGCACAGCATGCCGCCCAGCTCACCGTCCTCCGCCTCCTCGCCGGCCGTGCCCGGATCGCGATACAGCTCGTCGCCGAGCTGACGGCTGTACCTGCCGAGTTCGGCGGTCAGGCTCCGGCAGGCCCGTTCCGCAGCCGACCGCGACCACGGCGCGCGCGGGGCACCTGCCGCGACCACGCTGAGCAGTGTGGGGGACGGGATCTCCTCCACCACCCGGAGCAGGACCGCGTCCCGCCGGTGCTCACCATCCTCACGCTGCCGATCGCCCCGCACGGACGCCGCCCGGACGGTCAGCGGACCCAGGTCCGCGCCGTCGACGGTGCTGTCGGCGGCCGCGTCCCTGCCTCTGGGGAGCGGTTGCGGCACGGTGGGCCCGAACGGCTCCCCGCCGGGCGGGTCCAGGGCCTCGGGCGTCTCTCCAGGAGCGCCGCCGCCCGCGGTGAGCCGCCCCACGCTGAGTCGCGCCGCGAGTCGCGCCTGTGCTTCCGCCGCCAGTCTGGCCTCCACCCGTGCTTCGACTTCGGCCGCCAGCCTCGCCTCCACTCGCGCTTCGACCCGAGCGTCGAATGCCGCCCTCAGCTCGGCCTGCAGTTGCGCCTTCAGTACGGGGAGGCGGGCCGACAGCCGCGCCGCGACATCGGCCTCCTTGCCGCTCTCCAGATCGGTGAGCCGCAAGCGGAGCTCGTGATGGCCGGCGAGCGCCTGTTGCCGCTCGTCACGGAGGGCGGCGAGCTGGGCTTCGTAGGAGCTGCGGATGCGCTCGAGGTCTTCCGGACCGGGCCCCGGAGGCCTCGGCGCCGGGAGGGACGCGGGGGGCCTGCGGTGGGTCCGCACGGCCAGTACGCCGAGCAGCGCCAGCGAGGCGAACAGCAGGACGAGCAGTGCGACCACGCCCAATGGTTCAATCTCCATGTCATCGCCCTTCCTCGGCGGCCAGCCGCCGCACGACCCGCTGGGCGAGCCCGGCCGTCGCGAAGGCCTCCAGATCATCCCAGGGGCCGATTCCGCCGCTTCCGTCGCCTGCGCCGCGTCCTGCCGGCCCTCCCGGACCACGGCCCGGTGCACCGGCGGCCGAGGCCTGCGCCCGGATGGGGGCCTGACGTGCGGTCACCTCACGGCATGCGACCCGGATGTCCCGGCACGCCGCCAGGAGCCGCCGGGCGGTCAGCTCCGGAACACGGTCGCGTGCCCCGTCGAGCAGCGGACACAGGACGCCGTCGGCCAGTGCCGCGGCGCCGGAAGCCACCCAGTCCGCGTCCGCCTGACGCACCGCGTGCGTCGGCCGCCGTACCGTGTCGTTGAGCAGTCGCGCCGCCTGTTGGGCCTCGGCCAGGGCGACGGCGTACAGCGGCAGCCCGTGCGCCGCAGGCCCGAGGGCCCGGCGGACGGGCCCCCGCAGCCAACCGCCCAGGTCGGCCATGCCCTGCGCGCCGCGCAGCCCGGACACCGTGGCGAGCAGCACGATCTGCGCATGCGGGAGCCGCCGTATCTGCTCCAGCAGCGTGCCGAGCTCACCGACAGCGGCGGGGGACCGCGTGTCCCCAGCGAGCGCGGAGGCGGGCACCGCGGCGAGCACGAGGTGCGCGGCGTTCATGACTTCCAGGGCCCGCCGGCGCAGCGCACGGAGGGCCGCGGGCCCGGCCTCGCCCGGCGACTGCACGGGCAGGTCGACGACCTCGATCCACAGGTCCTCCACGTCAGGTGGGGGCCAGGACAGCAGGCAGGCGCCGAACGGCGTGTGGATCTCTGCCGAGAACGCCGGAATCGAGGCCACCGTGGCGTCCAGGTCCGACGAGAACCGGCCGGTGGCCGCGAGGTCCTGGCAGCGGCGCCAGGTGCGGGCAACCTCGTCGGCGCCCGCGCAGCTCGGGGCGAAGAAGACCTGGCCGGCCGTACCCTCGTGGGCGCGGACACGGAGCCACGCCGCCGTCTCCGGCGCGGCGCGCAGTCGCTCGCTCAACAGGTGCGGCCGGGCGGCCAACAGCCGTGCAAGGCGGTTCAGCGCCGCGGCCTGACCGGGCGCAAACCGGAGTTCGGGACGCGGGACGCCGCCTGCGTAGACCACGGAGACCGGAAGAAGGTCCCCCTCCACGGACGGATCGGCGGCCCGCAGGCCCGTCAGAAGCGGTACCGGCCCAGGGCCGGGGCCGGTACGGACCACCGCCACTCGGACCGGCACCCGCCTTCCGGGTGTGGCGCCGAGCAGCGCCACATCGGCAGCCAGGTGCGGCGAGAACCCTGCGGCCCGGCCCACCCCGGACGCGGCGAGCGCGGCGCTCGCACGCACCCACCACGGACCACGCACAACGTCGTGGCCGGTCGGACGAACTTCTGTCATGTCACAGCCCGCCGGTCGCGGGCGGTGCGGAACGGCGGACCACCCGCCCCTTGAGGTCCGTCCGCTGTGCGCCGGTCCGGCGCAGCGGTGTCTGCAGCAGCCACATCACCAAAGGCCCCTGCCTCGCCGAGCACCCCATGTTGGGCTTGGCGCCGGTGTGTTCGAGGAGGTCGCTCTCCTTCCAGGTCTCCGGAGCCGCGACCAGTACGTGATCCGCCTTGCGCGCCAGGGGTCGCAGGATGTCCGCCACCTCCAGGCGCCACCGCCACCACCAGCTTCCGGGAGCGGCCGGGGGCCAGTGCAGCAAGGAGCCCAGCACCCCGTCGAGCCGGTGGGCGGGCCCGAGCCGCTCGTCGTCCGTCCAGTGGTCTCCGCGCAGCGCGTCGGCCGCGCCCTTCAGGTTGGTGCACAGCCTTTTCTCGTACGCCCTGCGGCGACTGCCGTCCCTGAGCGGGACAGCGCTGGGAGACATGCTCAGGTCGTCGACGGCACACAGCTCCGCATCCAGCCGGGCCAGGAGCAGGGCCTGCCCGGCCCGGACCGCCCAGGCGAGCCGGGGATCGTCGGGCGTCAGGACCTCGATGACCTCCGCGGTGAGGCCGAGTGCCTCGAGAACATCGGAGGGCGCGGCGGCTGCGGCACGCTGGAGGACGGCGGGGTCGCGCAACTCCAGGGGCACCGCGGTCTCCTGGCGCAGGCGGTGCGGTCCCGAGCCGCCACCGGCACCCAGGAGTTCTTCGGCACCTTGTACCGCCGGCACGATCACGGCCGGATCGTCATGTGACGCTTCGGCACCGAGGCAGTCCCGTACGGTCTGCGCCGCCCGGGTGTGCCATTTGGTGGCGTCCGGCAGTCGCAGCAGCGTCAGGTGCAGCGCCGTCCAGGCCGCCGCCGCTGCCTCGGCGGCCGGTGTCACGGCGCCGGCCGCGTCCCCCGGGTCGGACACACGGGAACCGAGGTGCTTGCCATGCCGCTTGGCTATCTCCGCTCGCAACTCGCCGAGCTGCAAGGCCCACCGGGCCACGGGCTCCGGCGCGGGGCCGGGGCCGGACCCAGGTCCGGGACGGGCTTCGGATTGCGTCTCGGCCTCCGCTTCGGGCACGGGCCGGGGTTCGGAGTCCGGCTCCCGGGCGGCCACGGTTTCGGATTCCGGCGCCGACTCGGACTCCGGTGTCCCGGATTCGGAGTCTGGCGCGACGTCGGGCCCTGGCCGGTGCCCGGGCCCCGCTTCCGCTTCCGCTTCCGGTTTCGGTTTCGGTTCGACTTCCGGGCCCGGTCCCGGACCTGGCAGGCCATTCCGGCCGGACACGCTGCCGGTGACGTCCTGGCGCGGCCCCACGCGCTCGGTCCCGTCCCACGCCGTATTCGCCGCGGATGCCGCGCCCGGCCCTTCGACGGGCATGCGCTTGGCCTCCGCGATCGCGAAGCCCAGCGCGTCACGTGCGGTCGTGGCACGGTTGACGACGGCGAATCCGTCGCCGAGGTATACGGTGTGCGGCCCCACCTTGCCCAGCTCCACGCAGCAGGCGTCCAGGGCGTCCAACAGGGCGTCGAGGGTCGCCGACGGCCCCTCCTGCAGGAAGGCGGTCACGGCCGCCGAGAACTCCTCCCAGTGACCGGCTGCCGTGGCCGCGGCTGCGTTGTCGGGCATCAGTGCCTCCCAGTCCACGGGTCCCAATAGGGGTTGAAATCCGTCGTGCCGCTGTTCATCGGCCGGTGCAGCACCCGCCCGGGGCGCTGCTCGACCTCGCGCAGGGTCTCGGCGGGCAGGTAGGGCACGGCACCGCGATGGAGCCGCAGCCGGCCATGGGCGTCCAGCGTCGCGCGGTGTTCGGTCCCGCCGGGCGCGGGGAGCCGGCCCAGGTACTCGGCTTCCCCCGTCTCCTCACGCAACAGGTAGAAGTGGTGGCCACCGTCGCGGGGCGGAGCGTCGACGACCGCCGTCCGGCCGGGCACGGGTGGCTCTTCGGAGTCCGTGGTGTCGTGGAAGAGGGCGCCGAGATACGCCTCCGTGTCCCGCGCCGCCGGGAACACCTCCACCAACTCCGGGCCGCCGGAGCCCGCCTCGCCCGGCGACACGCAGATACTGCCCGGCAGCGCCAACCTGCCCAGTCCGGCGTCGAATTCCAGACCCGGGCGCGCACCGTTCAGCTCCAGCGCCTGCCCGGCGACCAGCAGACGGGGAGTGCCGTGGCAGAGCAGGATGTACGGGAACAGTTCCTGGTCCAGCTCCAGCTGGTAGTTGACCCCGGTGCCGTCCTTGCGTCCCCACACCTCGGCGAGCGGCTGCGGCAGCGACTCGTCATGCGCGGCGAGGAACAGGTTGAAGCTCCCCCAGAGGATGGAGTCCCGGGACGACGTGGCCCGGTGCAGCATCACCATGTCCGTCAGCGGCCTCCAGCCCGTACGGACCCCTCGGCGGCCCCGTGCGTCGAGTTCGGCGAACGGAGTCCCGGCCCGCAGCAGCGTCAGTACGCTCGCACCGCCCTCGGCAGCCGCGCCGAAGTCGCTGGGCAGGCTGCTGAACAGCCCCTGGGTCCTGATGTCGAGTTCGCTCAGCCGGATCAACGGATCCGTGGCGGACAGCTCGTCCCGCCGCGCCAGGTGCCCCGCCAGCGCTCGTGTGGAGTGGGCCCAGGCGGCCCCCAGCGAGGTCGCCTGCTTGGCGATGTCGCCCCTTTCCACGGACAGCGCCGTCGGATTCCAGCCGAGGCGTAGCTGCGTACCGGCGTCGGCCTTGGTGAGGACGTCGGTCACGGTCTCCCCGACCTGGTCGAGGGCGCTGCTGCGGCCGGAGAGCACGACCTGGTCGAGGATCGGCAGGGGCTCTGGCTCCAGTCCCTTGGCGACCCGCTTGGCGTTGTCCTCGTGGACGTGGGCGAAGACGGTGCGGACGAGGTCCGCACCCATCTCGGCCGCCCGCCTGAGCACCGGATCCATCAGCTTGCGGAAGTCGGCCGGGTCGAGGATGACCTCCTTGACGTGGCCCAGCCGGTGCGGGGCCGCGTCGAGGATCCCCTGGACATCCGTCTTGGTGATGGTGAGCGTGTCGTCCGACGGCCTGTCGCCGTCCTGGCCCAGCGCGCACTTCTTGTGCTCGGCCAGGGCCCACAGCGACGAGAAGCGGCGCTTCAGCCCTTCATGTTCTTCCTCCGAGAGCTCCTCGCTGCCCCAGTTCGTCGGCAGGTGTTCGTCGAGCGTCAGCCGGACGTCGGGCGCCACGATCGTGCCGAGCGCGTCGGCGGCCTGCTCGGCGACCCGGGTGGACAGGGTGCGCTCCCCGAACTCGCTCGCCGTACCGGGGGCGGTCGGCGACGCCTTCGGCCGCAACTGGTCGACGAAGCACGCCTTGAGCCAGTAGAAGACCTGAAGGGTCAAGAGGTCTCCGCCCAGTTGCCCGTGCCCGGTCGAGCCGAGCAGCACGGGCTCCAGCCGGTAGTCACGGCCGGAGACGAAATGCTGCTCCTTCGTCAGGTCCGGTGTGCCGTCCACCAGGGCGAGGCGCAGCAGGGCGATGTCCGTCGTACAGCCGCCGATGTCGATGGCGAGCAGGATGCGATGCCAGGTCGGCGGGTCGTCGCCGACCCGCCGGGAGCGGGAACGCATGGCCTCCAGACCGAGGTTCTGGTTGTCGGAGAGTTCCCGCATCACGAAGAAGAGGCTGGCGGCCAGGCCCTCGTCGTAGTCCATGACCACCTGCGGAATGCCGAGACCGGCACGGACAAGCTTCTCCAGCCGGAGTTTGATCTCCGGCAGGATGGTCGTCGGGGAGGTGATGACCGCGGTCCGGACGGTGGGCCGTTCCCGGCCGGCCGGGCGGTGCAGGAGTTCCTCCGCCCGCTCCACCAGGCGCAGATACAGATGCTGGGCAAGATGGACCGCGCTCATGTCCGTGCCGTCGAGGGGAGGCGGCTGCTGCTGGAGCAGCGCGCGCTTGATGCCGGTGATCGCGGTGACCTCGCCAGCCCTCAGCGGACCCTGCAGGTCGAAGCGTCGCTCCTCGGGCGCCTGCCAGCTGGTGAACATGACCCCGCCGTCCGGCTCGACCCGGCCGATCCGGCTCTCGTGGAACTCCGGCGGCTGTTCGACCAGGGCGCTGGCGGGGGCCATGGTCCGTTCCCCGGTGCCATCCGTATAGTCCACCGGCCGCAGCCGCTGGCGGTCCAGCGCAGGCGCCTTCATGACGCGGGCGTATTCCTCGAAGAGCCTCGGCACCAGCCAGTCCCGCAGCGCGGGCCGGCCGTCCTCACACAGGGCCTGCTCGACCTTCACCATCAGGGCGTCCACCGCATGGGGGTCGTCCAGCCGGCACAGGGCCTGCCTGCCGGTAATCCGCTGCCCGCCGCGGCGGCCCAGGACGATGCCGCCGGACATGATGCCTTCCACCGCCTTCCGCCACTCCTCTGGCGAGTCGGCAGGAGGCGCCAGCAGCCTGCTGAGCATGTCCGCCAACGCCGCCGTCCGGCCGGGATCGACCAGCTTGTGGGTGATCCTCCCGAGGTCCCAGACGGTCGCCGTGGAGGCGGTGGAACCGAGGTCGACCGCGATGAACTGCTGAAGGCTGTCCATGCTGGGCTGCGGGGGCCGCAGCCTCAAAAATTCGTCGTCGGAGTCGGACTGCGCGGTGACACCCGCCGCGTCCGGCGGCTGTTCGCCGGGCGGGGCGAACTCCAGGGTGACGCTGCCGGCAGCGGTGGCCGTTCCCGCCGATCCGGTGTACTCCACGGACCAGTGGACGTCGATGCGAAGCTCCGGCGGCCTGGTTCCTGCGGAGTCCGCTGCACGGGGGTCGCCGTGGACCAGGCTCACCGGCAGCCCGGCCTCGCGGGAGAGGATGCGGGGCCCATCCACGCTGACGACCGTGTAGTCCTGGGGCGTCCAGACCGTCTCCAGGGCGTGGGCCACCTGCGCCGGTATGAGCACTCCATGCTCGGCGCGGACCTCGACACGGGGCGGCAGGTGCACGGAGAGGTGGCCCGAGGTGCCGGGTTCGCGCTCCACCAGCACCTCGGGGAGGGCATAGCCCTGATGGCCGGCGTACACACGGAAGTGGCGCCGGCCGAGGGCCACGACGCCGGGTGGTGCCAAGGCGGGGGACTCAGTCCCGGCAGGGCACGGGACGCGGAACGAGATCTCCAGTGCGCTCATGTCAGTCGACGCTCCATGCCTGGACGAGACGGTCGATCGGCCGTTCGGCGTGCGTGTCGTGCGTGGTGCCGTCGTCACCGTCCGGCGAGCCAGTGAGCTCCCCGGACCCGGATGGGCCTTCGGGCCGGTCCGCCGGGCCGCCGGCGGAGCCTTGCGGCGGGTCCTCCCGGGGCGGGGGCACGATGTCGCTCTCCTGGAGGAGGGCCGCGGACGCCCGGTCGTACAGCGGGACGAGGTTCTCGGCGACCGCGCCGAGCAGTTCACCCAGGTGGTCCGTGACCGCCCGGGCGGCGGCGACCGCCGCGTGCTGGCGCAGCTCCACCACTCGCAGCGGATGGCGCTCCCGCTCCTCGAGGTACTCCTCGAGGTCCCGCATCAAGTGGTGCCAGGACAGTGCGTGATGTGGCTGCGCGGGGAAGCACTGTTCGAGTTCCGCCGTGTCCCACGCCCGGTAGCCGAGCGCCGGCATCAGCTTCTCGACCGCCTTCGCGGGTACGAGCCCGTTCCACAGGTGTGTCAGGCGCGCACGTGCCTTCGCACCGTCGCCGGACCGTCGCATGTACAGCTCCGTCAGCACGGTGGCGGTGCCCGGGTCGGCGAACCATTCGCGGAGCGCGGCGAACTCCTGCTGCCAGTGGTCCGCCCAGTCCTGGCACCAGTCCCGCAACCCGTCGGTGCCGTTCCGGCTCCAGTGCTGGACCGTCTGCACGAAGTTGTCGACGAAGACGTCCGAACTATCCTCCGTCGGCTCGTCGGCGGCGGGTGCGCCGGCGGCCGCGCCGAAGTCGTAGCCGGGGGGTAGATCCTCGTCGTCCACGGGCTCGGTCACCGGCGGCCTGCTCTTGGTCACCAGGTGCCGCGGGTCCCGGTCGGCCCGCTCCAGCAGGTGGCGCCATTGCGTCCACTGGAAGACGTCCCGGTGCACCGCGGCGGCGGTCGCCGCCAGACTGGGCGGCGGGGCAGGGGCGTCCGAGGCCTCCGCGTCGCGGTGCGGATCCGCCGTGGCACCCCCCACCGGCGATGAGCCGGGATCGAGCGGTGTGCCGGGATCCCGTACCGCGTGCAGGGCCGGACGCACCTGCCGGTCCAGCAGACGGCGCAGCTCGGCGAACCTCTCCGCGATCTCTCGGTAGACGGCGCTGTCGCCCGCGGTGGCGCGGTGCACCTGGCGTTGCAGCGTCAGCAGAGCCGCGTCGAGCCTGCGGCGCGAGGCCTCGGCGCGTTCCAGCTTCTGCGCCACGCCGTTCTTGCGGACGTGGTCCTCGATCAGGTTGCGCAGCAGGCCTATGCCCCCGTCCTCGTCGTACGCGCGTAGCCGCGGCGTCCACGGATTGGCGGACTCCGTCTCCTCCAGACGGGCCGCGATGGGTTCCCACTGGCGGGCACCGACGGGCGGTAGCGTGCCCATGGCCTTGCGGACGCGGTCGCGTGTCTCCTCGGTGAGATTGGTGTACGACAGCTCGTAGCGGCGGATCGCGGGAATCGGCGAGGTCACCACGATGCCGTCCTGGCGGCCCCGGACGTATTTGTTGCCGTGGACGTGGATCCCGTTGAGCTCGTCCGCGTGCCGCAGCAGCTGGAGCATGGGGAGTCCAGGACCCGGCACGGAGGCTAGGGACGGAAGATGAGTCCGGTCGAAGACGTTCGCGGCCACCAGTGCGGCGTGGGCGAGGGCCTCCGGAGTGCGGCCGTCCTCGAGGAGCATGTCCCAGAACTCGGACGCGCCTTTGGACTGCGGGCGGGAGGCGAGGACGACCAGCAGAATCGTGTGCACGTCCACGAGTGCCCGCCGGCTCAGGGACTTGTCCCTGCCGTAGGAACCCGCGGCGCCGATCCCGGGGAAGTCCAGCAGCTGCACGGGGTGTTCGGTCAGCAGGCCGCCCAGGGGCCAGCGGTCGGGTGACACCGTGACCTCCTGGACCACCCGCTCGATCAACGGGAAGCTGTGTCCGAGCGCCTCGGGGTCGCTCTTGACGCTCTCGCGGTCGAACGGCTGGAGCACGGGCTTGGGCGGCGCGGGGGGAGTGAGCCTCTCCGTCGGCAGTTTCAGGGCCTGGTCGGCGATCGCTCGTTTGACGGTGACGCGCTGTCCGAGAACGCCCTCTCGCTGCTGGCTGAGGAACGCATCCCTGATCCGGCACAACTCGGCCACGGTGTCCCGGTGGGTGTCGCCCACGGCCTCGGGCGGTACGGGGCGGGGGGCGGCGCCCGGCGGGGCCGGCCACAGGCACGGGTACCAGCTCTCGAAGCGTGCCCAGCCGCCCGGATCGGTCACCGGGTCGTATCCGCCGAGCGCCTTGCCCGCGCCCAGTGCCGGGTGCCGCTCGTCCAGTTTGGTGATCAGGCTGGAGAGGATGTCCTGTACGCAGCGGCTGAGCTGTGACTCGGTCAGATAGCGGACCTCGATCTCCTCGGCGGCGCCGGTCGGGCCGCCGTGCTCGCCTGCCTTGAGCGACAGCACGGTGATGTTGCCGGTGGTGGCACGTTCCTCGACGGGCAGAAGGTCGGGGCTGCCGAGGAGGGTCCCCAGCAGCAGAGACTTGCCTACGGAGTACTCTCCCACGACGCCGATGGTGACCGGGGACGTGGCCCGCTCCCACAGCTCCCGGGCGGCTTCCCGGACGCGGTCCCGGGCGGCGTGGCACTCCGGGGTGTCCGGCATCTCCTGGTTCTGAAGCATGACTTGGACGTCTTTGACGTACCGCTGCAGATCGGCGAGACCGACGGGCGGGGCCGCTGGGTGACGCGCTGCGGCCGGGGCGGCTGAACGGGGCATGGCGACTCCGAGGTGAGTGCGGTCGAGAGTGGGGCGGTGGGGTGGTCGGTGGGGACGTGGGTCGGTGGTGCGTGGGTCGGTGGTGCGTGGGTCGGTGGTGCGTGGGTCGGTCGTGCGTGGGTCGGTCGTGCGTGGGTCAGTGGTGCGTGGGTCAGTGGGGCAATGCGTCAGTGGAGAAGGAAGAACAGCTCGATGCGGGCGGTGCCGGAGGCCACGCGTCGGTCCGTGTTGTGGTAGCCGCGGATGATCTTTTCGTCGTAGGGCGGGAAGAACCGCGGGGCGGCGGAGGGGAGAAGCCTGGCGACGGCTTCCGCGTAGGCCGTGCTCGATTGGGTGTCGACCGCTCCGCCCGGCAGTCGCCCCGCGTTGCCGAAGACCATGACGAAGGCGGCCCGTTCGCCGCGGAACTTCCTCACCTTCCGGGCGACTTCACTCTTCAGGCCGGTCACGGCCGACTCCGAGCCAGTGATCAGGGCCTCGGGATCGGTGTGCACGGTGATCGACTTGGTGACGGGGTCCAGTCCGCCGCTCGGTGGGGCTGGAGGGTCTGGGGCCCGGGTGGGCGCCGAGGTGGAAGGTATGGGGGTGGTCGGCGGTGTGCAGGGAGGGGAGGGCGACCGGTCGCAGGGGGCCGGGCCGGACCTTGTCCAATCCGTCCCGCCCAACGCCACCAGGACCATGACCAACAGCAGATCCGCGAAGAGCCAGCCCGCCAGGTGCGCTACCGGCAGCCCACGCCTGCTCACCGGTCCTCCTCGGTCGCCGTCTGCCGGGTCCGGGGATCGTCACCAGGCTCTGGCTGGGCCGGATGCCGTGGGGCGCCTGTGCCGGGGGCTTCGGCGGGGGGCTGCTCATCCCCGGACGCGGGCTGACTCAGGACCTTCGTGGGCGTGGTGCGGGGCCGCAGCGGCGCGGAGGGAGGCACGTCCGGGGTGTCCGCGACCGGGTGGGGTGTTGTCGGGGTGTTCGCGACGGACCGCAGTACGTCGTGCAACCGCTCGACCGCTTCCAGCAGACGGGTGTGCATCCGGGTCTGGCCGTCCTGTTGGGCGGTGCCCGCGTTCCGCAGCTCCGCCATGCGCGCCGCCAGCTCCGTGCTCAGAGCGGTCACCTCATCGCGCAGGGCAGCGGCCAGGGCCGCGATCGCCAGGTCGTAGGCGCCGCCGATGCGCTCGGCCCCCTCGGCCGCGGCGCTTTCGAGGGCGGCCGGCAGCTGCGCCACGGTGCGGTCGAGACCGCTCAGCGTCGCGTTCAGAAGCTTGGTCGACTCGGCGCTCGATGCCCGCACCGCGTCGAGGGATTCGGTCACCTCGTTCACGGCCCTGCGCATCCACTCCGCCGCGCGGCCGGCCGCCTCGCCGTCCCGCTCCCGTGCCTCGTGCGCGGCCTTGTCGATCCGTTCGGCCGTCGACTGCCCGGCCGCGCCGATCCGGTCGGCAGCGAACTTCCCCGCCGCGCCGATCCGGTCCGCGGCCAGTTGTCCGGCCCGGTCCACGCTGTTCGCCATCGCGGCGCCGGACCTGGCCAGCTCGTTGGTCAGCTGCTGAGCCCCGGAGGCCACTTCACCCGCCGCCTGCGCGGCCGAGTGCACCGACCGGCGTACGTCCGACGTTCCCGCGCGCAGCTCCGCGACGGCCGACTCCAGCGCCTTGACGGCGTCGAGGTGCTGCTCGGCAGCCGTCGCCGCACGCGCAAGCAGGGTGTGAGCGCTTTCCTGGACGTCGGCCGCCTGGGTCAGCAGCGTCCGCAGGCCCGCCGCGGCGCCCCAAAGTTCCTCGGCGAAGCGTGCGGGAGAAGAGTGTGCGGCGCGTGCGGCCAGCGCCTCCACCTGGGCGAGCGCCCCGGACAGACGTTGGACGAACAGGTGCCGTTCGGTCTCCTCAGCGCGGGCCCACAGGCGGCTCAAGACGGTGCCGGCCATCAGGGCGAGAAGGGCGACGACGGTGTAGACGACCATCATGTCGAAGCGCAGTAACGGCCAGAGGTTGCCGTCGAATCCCTGCTGCCAGAGTGTGAGGAACGAGCCGGACGGGCCGGTGCCGCCGTCCGTGCCCGCATCCGATTCGCGCATCTGCTGGTACGCGTACGTGGCTGCCCCCAGCCCCGCCCAGGTGACCAGCAGCGGGACGAAGACGAGCACCGAGGGCAGCGCGGAGATGCGTCGCAGCCGCCGCGCCCGGCCCGATTCGGCCGCGGCGGGTACGGTGAGCGAGTCCGGCCCGCAGTACGCGGCGACCAGGCCGCCGCCGGCCCACAGGCACAACTCGTCCTGGTTGCCGGTCCGTACCGCGTCGGCGAGACGGCGCAGCGCGTCCGCGTGCACCGCGCACCGCGGATGCCCGGCGAGATCGTGCAATTCGGCCGCGAGGCGCTCGGGTTCATGGTGCGTGGGGCCCGCTTGCGAATGCCCGTTCCCTCCGGCGCCTCGGAGACCGTCCCCGCCGGTACGCGTCGGCGACAGGCGCCATTTCTCCAGCCAACCCATGGTGCTCCCCCCGGCCGGGCCTGGACACGGTCAGAAATATGCCACCGCTCGGACGAGGAAAACCAGTCATGGTGCGGAAATGAGCGGGCGGATCCGCGATATCCAGAAGGAGCGCGGGAGCATGGGAGCCGACATGTATGCCGGGACGGGAGGGAGCAGGTTGGCAGATGAGGAATTTGCTGACAGCGGATGCCCGTTCGGCCGATGAAATCGGCTCCAAAAGTGTCAATGAATGACCGTAATGTGATCGAAGTGATCAGAGGCGGTCGGTGAATCCACAGGCATGGTCTATTCCGCCGATCGCCGAGCCGCCGCTACGGTCGGCAATCGTTGTTCCGCCTCGTGCGGAATACGAGAGAGGGGGAAATCTTGTTCGACATCTCGCCGGACATGGCAATGGGCAGGGCTGATGCGTTCTCAGGCTGCGAGATCGAGTAATGCGGCCGCGTGGTCGGGGCGTGACCGGTAGTGGTCGGCGGCGGCAGCGATGTTCGTCCAGCCTGCCTGGCGCATCAGTCCGATGGCGAGGTTGCGCAGGGCGGCCATGCTCCGAGGCGCGGTCCCGGTGCGCACGCGTGAGGCGTCCTCTGTAAAAGTCACGTCTCGGACGTGGTTCAGGGCTTCCACTGACCGGTGTTTCCTGTACGAGTTGGGCCAGTTGGGCGAGGGTGGTCTGTTCGGGCGTGAGGCTGGTGACGGTGTAGACGGTCTTCATCTCGACCTTGCCGGTCTTCCCGTTGGCGTCGCCCATCGGCAGGCTGGTCTTGGTGGACACGATCACGTGGTCCCTGCGGCCTTTGATCGCTTCGGCCAGCACCTCCTCGGACGCGCCGCTGGAGTAGACGTCGGCCGTGTCGAACATCGTGACCCCGGAAAGTGCACCGGGATGTCAAGCGACGGCCGTGACCACTCCTGCGTCCACATGCCCCCGGACGGCGACTCGCGGAGCATGGTTGCCCTGGGCGCCGGTGAGTCACCTCACCCCGCTGAGGCGCGCGGCGGGGGAACCGGGGGCGTGCGCCGGGAGTGGATGAATTCAAGTAAATCCACCGGCCTTTGGCCCGAACCCGGGGACGTTCACTCATGCGCCTTCGCACCGCCACCGTCAGCGCCGTCGCACTCGTCCTGGGCCTCGGCCTTACCGCGTGCGGCGACTGGTCCGACCCCGCAGACATCGGTGCCGTCGACGCGTGTACCACCGAGATGACGACTGTACGGTCGGGATGCAGCGGCTGCCGGGTGAGGCGGACTGGAACATTGATGGGGTCCGCGATGACCTCCGGAGCTTCGTCGTGGAGAGCATCAGCGACGCCACGCGGTGCTGATCGGTGACGACACCGGGCTTGCGGTATCACCGCTGGCACTTGGCTCTACTCCTCCGAGGTCAGCGCTGGCTGGTCACGCAGAGCCCGGGCCTCCACCATCACTGCTTGTGCCTCGTGGGGACGGCGGGCCTCGCCGAGATGAACGGCAAAAAAGGGATCTGCAGCGCGAGCCTCCCGGCGGGATCGACACCGAGCCGGACAAACACGGGCTTGGACGCTCCCGCGGCGGTCTGACCACGAAGATCCACCTTGCGACCGAGCAGGGACTGAAGCCGCTGTCCCTGTTGATCACCGCCGGGCACCGGCACGACAGCCCGCAGTTCCAGCCGGTCCTCGAACGCATCCGCGTGCCCCGCACCGGCCCCGGACGACCACGCACCACCCCCGACAAGGTCCGTGCCGACAAAGCCTACGGCTCCCGCGCAAACCGCTCCTGCCCGCGCAGACGCGGGATCAGGCGACACTGTTGGTCGCAGCCGTCAACGAGTGAGCTGTGACCAGCACCTCCGCGACAGACCCTGTTGCATCAGCGCCAGGCGGACGCACGCGTGTTCCGGAGCAAGGGCATCATGGGGCGATGAGCGAGAATCGAACCCCGACGGCGGTGCTGCTGCACGGCTGGCCGGTCACGTCCGACCACTGGCGGCACCTGATTCCGGCACTCGATGCCGCCGGCATCAGCGCGGTCCGGGTAACGCTTCCCGGGCTGGGCACCGTTCCCGACTCCGGCGTGACCGACTTCCGCAAGGCGGCACTTGCCGACGGGGTCCGGGCACGGCTGGCACAGGAGGGCGTCACCCGCTTCGCTGTCATCGGTCACGACTGGGGTGCGACGGTCGGATACCTCATCGCGGCCCAAGCACCGGAATCGGTCAGTGGGCTCGTGGTCGAGGAAGAGATCCTTCCCGGTGTCGATGTCGAGATTCCCGAGGCCGGCCGGGACTGCTATCCATCCTGGCACGGCCCGTTCAACCGGACGCCCGGCCTCGCGGAGAAGCTCGTGCCCGGCCGGGAAGCGGCGTACTACGGCACGTTCCTGGAACAGAGCGCCGGACCAAGCGGCCTCGGCCCAGACACCCTTCAGGCCTACATCGAGGCGTACAGCACTCCAGGCGTACTGGACGCCGGGCTGGCCTACTACCGCACCAGGTCAGAAGATGTCCATGACATCCAAGCTCTTGCCATCCAGCCGATTTCTACGCCTGTCCTGGCGGTCGGAGGCAGACACGCGATGGGGACGGCTGTCGCGGACGGAATGGCCACCCTCGCCACCGATGTCACCCCACTCGTCCTCGAGCAATCCGGCCACTACCCCGCAGAGCAGGAGCCGGACAGCGTGAACCTCGCGATCGTGCAGTTCCTTCAACGGCACTCTTGACCCTCGATACCGTGCTCCAAAAGCGGATCTTGAGTTATCCATGCACTTTCGAAATAGGCCCTATCAGGACTCCGTCAGGTTGCTCAGTTTCTCGGGTTCGTGATGGTGGTGGGCGTTCTGGGCAGGGGGCGGTGCCAGGTGGTGCTGGTGCCGGTCCAGCAGTTCGGTAGCCTGCTCTACCTCGGCGGTGTGAAGTGGTGGCGTACTGATGCCGGGCGCGTACAGAGCCATGCTCTACGCCGTTCCGCGTATGTTTCACTTTGACAGCAGCCGGCTGTCATGTCGTCGGTCGGATGGCCTCGACGGTGAGAAACCCAACTGCTTCACTTCACTCGACGCTCCGCTGCATGCGCATTTGAAGCGCAGGTTTAGCGGTACTCGAGAGGCCTCGATTGCGTTTGAGGCCCGTGAGCATCTGGGGGATTCGTTGACGGAGTTACCAGAGGTGCGAAAAGTCGCGGACGCGCCGACGGCAGCAGCTGGCGAGAAATCATCAGCTCTGACACTTGTCCAGGACTACCTGGTTCGGTTTGGCTATCTCTCCTCATCCGGGGAAGGGTCAGCACCGGCAGTCGTACAGGCCATCTTCACCAGCACGGCGGGTCTTCCAGGTCCCTTCGATCCCGGAGTCCTTGACGAGCCGACGTCGCAGGCGTTGCAGGCTTTTCAGCGGTTCAACGGGATAGCTGTTTCCGGCGAGTTCGACGAGGTGACCCGGGATGCGATGAGCCAGTCGCGCTGCGGAATACCGGATGTTGCAAGCGGGCTGGCCTTCTCGACAGCCTGTTCCTGGGGGAAACGCGATCTCAGTTTTGCATTCGATGTTGGAACTGACGACATCGCGGGCGACGATGAACGGCAGGCGGTGCGCGCTGCCTTCCGCACCTGGAGTGCGGCAACTGCGATGTCCTTCACTGAAGTGCCGCTGCAGCCCGGGCCCGTCGACATTGTGGTTGGCTGGCGCCCGGCAGCTGACCCAGATCACGACATGCGCGGCGGGGTTCTGGCTCATGCTGACTTTCCTCCGGACTGCGGTGCTGTCACCGGGCGGAGGCTTCCTAAGCCTCTCCACTTCGACGACGATGAACATCGGTGGTCCGTTGGGCCCGCTCCGGAAGCTTTCGATGTCGAGAGCGTCGCTCTCCACGAAATCGGTCACATCCTCGGTCTTCTGCACACCCGCGTGCCAGGCGCTGTCATGTTCCCGCGGATTCCTGCCAATGCGGTGAATCGGGTGCTGACCTCGGATGACATCAACGGAGTCAGGCAGCTGTATCCACCGTTCTGGAGCAACTGGTCCAGTCTGGGTGGGGCGCTGGCTGGTGATCCTGCCGCGGGCGTGAACCGCGATGGTCGGCTTGAGGTCTTCATCCGCGACAACAGCGGCGCCATGGTCCACAACTGGCAGACCAGCCCGGGCGGAGGATGGCACGGCTGGTATCCCATGGCAGGCGGCTTCACCGGCAACCCCGCCGTGAGCATCAACCAGGACGGCCGTCTCGAAGTCTTCGCACGCGGGG
>NZ_JBVIVK010000017.1:0-92886 GCF_055595715.1 Streptomyces sp. NPDC040410 | reverse complement strand
GGCAGACCAGCCCGGGAGGAGGATGGCACGGCTGGTACCCCATGGAAGGCGCCATCACCAGCGACCCCGCCGTAGGACGCAACCACGACGGACGATTGGAAGTATTCGCTCGCGGCACCGACGGCGGGCTCTACCACAACTGGCAGACCAGCCCGAACGGGGGATGGCACGGCTGGTATCCCATGGCAGGCGGCTTCACCGGCAACCCCGCCGTGAGCATCAACCAGGACGGCCGTCTCGAAGTCTTCGCACGCGGGGCGAACGACTGGCTGTACCACAACTGGCAGACCAGCCCGGGAGGAGGATGGCACGGCTGGTACCCCATGGAAGGCGCCATCACCAGCGACCCCGCCGTAGGACGCAACCACGACGGACGACTGGAAGTATTCGCTCGCGGCACCGACGGCGGGCTCTACCACAACTGGCAGACCAGCCCGAACGGAGGATGGCACGGCTGGTACCCCGTGGCAGGCGCCATCACCAGTAACCCCGCCGTAGGACGCAACCGTGATGGCCGTCTCGAAGTCTTCGCACGGGACGCCCATGGCGCGTTGGCTCATAACCGCCAGATTTCGCCCGGCGGTGGATGGTCGGGATGGTTCGATCTGGCCGGTGGCATCACTTCCGACCTTGTGGTGGCTGCCAACCAGGACGGGCGTCTGGAAGTCTTCGCACGCGGGGCGAACGACTGGCTGTTCCACAAGTGGCAGCAGATGTGACCCCGTTGAAAGGTCGCAGGACGGGACGTACGAGGTGCGCCGCCGGCCGCACGAAGGTGAATCAGTGCGGCGCACTTGTGCGTGCCGTTGCCGGGTTCAGCCACGTGCGACTCGACCGCAGTCGTCGATGAGCTCGCGCGGGATCGCGGCGAGTTCGGGGGCGTCGACGTCGTCGGCGGTGAGGCCCTTCCTGGATCTGCTGGAGCGCCAGCCGGGCGATGCCGGCCGAGGCGCGGACGCCCTCCCGACGCGTTCGGGACCGGGTGGTCACCGGCCGGTCAGCAAGACGAACCTGGGCCGCAAGCGGAACACCGCCACGGACCCGCTCGGCATGTTGCTCGCGGTGCTGGCCACCGCAGCAGCCGTCCAGGCTCGGTAGCCTGCGGCCCACCCGCTCGACCAGTTCGCCACCGCTCACACGACAAGCGACAAGGCCGCTCCACCGGCGAACCCGCCTGCTACCGCCGCGATACCCCCGCCCAAGTCGGCGGTCAGCAGGACTCCACGCCGACGGGCGAGACGTAGATCGCGGACAGCACCCCGTCTCCGTCCACCTCGACCGGGAGGGGGGCTGTGGTATCGGTCAGCTCCAAGTTGTACGGCAGGGATCGCAGCGGAATGTCTTCGCCGAGGTAGGCGACCGAAACCGTGCCCCGGCAGGCGGTGCCCCCCGGCGGCGCGGTATCGGGGACTCTGCCGTCCTGCGGGCCGGCCTTGTGGGAGGTGACGCTGATCAGCGTGTACCGGTACTCGTAGCGGGCTGGGCTGACGGCAGTCGCCTCCCTCGTCTTCTCGACATCGACCCAGTAGTGGGCGAGCTTTACCGTGACTGTCTCGCACGGCCTCTGGATCGCCTCCGGGGTGAAGTTCAGGCCGGAGGAGTCCAGGGTCAAGCCCCTGGACTGGTATTCGCCGCTTGCGCTGCGCAGTTTCCTCAGATAGCCGGTCAGCTGCTCGACGCCCATGCCCGCGGTCTTCACGCACTCCACGGGCGCGGCCGTCGTCGGGCTCTGCGTCGGAGTGGCCGGACCGGGAGCGGCCGTGTAGTGGGCGAGCTCAGACGGGGAAGCATGGGCGGCCGGCTTGTCCTCCGAACACCCCGAGACTGTGAGCAGCGCCGCTACGGCGGCGGCCGGTATGAAGAACTTGCGTGCACTTACCATGAGTTATTACCCTGCCTGCTTCAAGACTGCTTCCCTTACCGGGCGGACCCACAGTACGAGCTGGATGAACAGGTCCACCAGCGAGTCGGCCCGCAGGCCCCAGCATTGTGACAGGACCCCTCAGTACTCCAGTACCCCCCTCAGAACCGTGCGGGCCGGTTGTCCGAGCACACGGCTCAAGCAAGCCCTGATGGCTCGCCGGCCTATGCAGGTGCTGGCTTGTGCTTGCGACGTCGTTCGGCCCAGTAGTCGGCAAGGGCTGGGTCGTCCACTGACGCGCTGCCCTTGACCATCTGATGCCGGACGATCCTCGTCCAGGAGAACTTGGCGAGGTGGCGGCCGCTGTTGCGGTCGCCGAAGACGCACCGGTCCCGCCTGGTTCCGGGGCGAAGCCCTGGCTTCGGGAAGGTGCGGGGGAGGGGAAAAGCCACCTGACAGCCCTGGCTAGTAGCCGCAGTCGCCGCACTGGCAGGGGGGCTCGTACATGTCTCGTCTGCGGCGCTCGTCGCCACAGCGGGCGAGAAGATGCTCCGGCAGATGGTCCTGCATCTGCCACCACTCCAGCGTGAAGCCGTGCTCGTCCTCCGCATGGACCAGGAACGGGCCGTTCTGGCGCAGCGGCTCGTACTCGTACCAGTGGTCCTTCCGGGCGAGCACCCTGTCCGGGGCGGGCTTGGCGGAGCCGCCTCCCAGGAAGTCGTAGACACGGTGCACCTCCGCCGCGGTGATGTCGCGCACGGGAGTGAGCACCAGCGGCCAGCACGCGGGGTCGTCGGAGCTGTCGACGTCCTCGGGCACCCGGGCGGATCCCCCACTGAGCGCGTGCACCGTCCACTCGTGGATCCCGGTCGCGCGGCCCACCTCGGCCATGGGCACACCGGCCCGGGCCGCGTGCACGGCCAGCGCCTCCGTCTCGGTGAGACCACCGCGACCGTACTCGACCGACCTGGCGGCTTCGCCGGCCATGTGCAGCCAGTAGTCCGGGCCGCAGACGTCCGGTACCGGATCGCCGAGGTGGTCGGCGCAGCGGCTCCCGGGGCCCGCGGGTGCCTTGTTGGAGCAGAAGGAGTGCCCGCACAGCTCGATGACCCGCTGGGTACCCAGCTCGGGGTCGAAGAGGGTGCATGCACGGAACACCCGTCTGGGCTCGCCGCCCGCCGCGGTGAAGAACCGTATGCGCTCACCCCGCTTGGCGCGCTCGACCTGGAACGTCCTCACCTCCCATGCGGCGAGGACATGCCCGGCCATGGCGATCGCCAGGGCCGGGAACGGCCGGAAGGGCAGGGGGGTGGAATCGTCGAGGGTCGGGATCTCGGTGAACGGACGACGGGTGTCGGCGTCGTCGAGGTGACGGAGCGCGAGCGTCAGGAGTTCTGCGGCGTTGACATGCGTGCTGTCGGCTTCGGTCATGCCCTCTCCGTTCAGGGGTACGGCGGCTGGGCCGCAAGCAGGCAGGACCGGAGAATACTCAGCGGACCTCTGGTGACCGAAACGCTTTTCCTCCGGGCTGAACTCGAACCGGCAGCTCAGGACCCGGCCAGCGGTTCGCCGGTGAGCCGGGCCTCGCTCCAAGCCGACCTCGCCAACGCCCAGGCCCGCAACACCCGCCTGGCCACCCGCGTTCAGCAGCTGGAGGAACGACTGTCACAGGCACTGGGAACTCAGGCATGGCAGGAGTCACGGCTCGGAACCCCAGCGGACATCGACGAACTCCAACGAAAGATCACGAGGCTGGAGCAGCACAACGTCGAACTGACATCCGCCTTGGAGGAGGCCCGGTCCGATCTCGATGGCGACGGCAGCCAACCGGGACCTGACCAGAGCGCTGAACCAACGCGGCTGAGCCAGCCACTCACGTGTCCGGGCGGGCGCCCCGGACACCAACGGCCGTCGCACGCCTCAGCTTGTCAGTGCCTGCAGTTACGGTTACCCCATGGCCGATGAGGACCTTGCCGCGCTCGCGGAGCAGATATCGACTGCCAGGTCAGACGATGCCAGACAGGCCGCCCATCGCGATTTCAGGGACGCGGCGAAGACGGACCACTCCGCGTGCCTTCCGTACCTCAGTGGCCAGAACAGCAGCGTGCGCAGGGCCGCCGTCTACTCGTTCGGGAATACGATCGAGCCGGTGGTTGAGCACGCTGATGCACTGTTGCCGCTGCTCGTCGACCCTGACGAGGACGTCCGGTGGGGGGCTGAGCACGCGATCACCGGTGCGGGTCCCGGTGTCGTGCCGGCCCTCCGGTCAGCGCGAGGCACTGCGCGTGGCCGGCTGCGCTCGCGGATACTCGAAATGCTGGCGAACACCGTGGGCTTCGACGGCCTCGATCCCCGCGATCAGGCGCTGATCCGTCGGCTCGTGACCATCAAGTCCCTCCTCGACGTGCCCGCGCCCATGAAACTCCGCGACGGTTCCTGGTACGCCGTGCCGACCAACAACCAGACGGACGTCCTCGAAGCCTTCGACCTGACCGGCCCCGTGCACGTCACCATGCGTCTAGGCGAGAGCGCTTGGCACAGAACCGTCCACAACACGTTCAACCAGGAGCACTACAGGTGCCGGTGGATGTACGTCACCCCTGTCCTCGACGGATGGACACTGGCGTTCGGTCGCACACCCGACGACGCGCACTCCATCGGTGAGGAGGTCGACGCTGCATCGCCTTTCCCGGACGTGCTCAAGTACTGCCGACGACTGAGCCGCCGTTTCGGCGAAGCGCACTGGTACGCCGTGGACGTCTACGGCTGGCACTCATGGTGTGTCGCGCGTGACGGCGAGATCGTCCGCTACTACGACGCCTCGCGGTCCGGTCCGAGAATCGGGGACCGGCTGCCCGAGGAGCAACGCTTTCGCACGGGTGAAGACCCCCTGCCCGCCGAAGTGCAGGCCCGGCTGCTTGACATAGTGGATTGGGAAGAGGAAGAGGCAATCCAAGAATTCGAAACGCAGTTGGAGGCGGAGTTCGGACTCGCGCCGTATCTCTCCGTGCCCGCCCTGGCCGGCGAGTTGTCAGTAAATCCTCAAACGCTCGGCCCACATACCGTCGTTCAGGGCCACGCCGTCCTCGCCTACACCCGCTGCGGTCGCCGATACGGAATGCCGATAGGCTCGTTGAATATCTGAGGCCGCTCACGATCGAACCAGGCCGACGCGGGCCCGCTGGTGGGGCGGGAGCTTGCAGCGGCGGTCACCCTCACGGGTGACGATCAGCATGGTTACCCACTCGACCAGGGCGTGAGACAGGTCGAATGCGGCAGGATATGCAACCAACGAGGCTCCCGGGCCGATGAGTTGCGCCGACGGAGGTTCTGTGCGCTGATCGCGCACCGACGGCGAGGTCGTCCACCTCCTCGCCGCGGCGCTCCACGCCTGCCAGACCGTGATCGCCAGCGCCGGGCCGCCGCGAATAGCAACGAGAATCCCGCCTGCGCTCCCTTGCTGGAATGGACACGCCGAGCACGTCATCGCCGCCGACGGCCACTACCCCCGGTCGTCAAGGGGAGAGTCAGGACAAGCTGCGCAAGCTACTGCGGCACCTGCTCTGGCGGGAGATCCCGCCCCAGCACCGCAGGCTCAGGACCCGGCAGAGCCCCGCGATGTCCTGTCCCGACAAACGAAGACCGTACGGTGGCCGCAGGCCATCGCGTAGACCCTGCCCGCTGGCCGACGATGCTCACCGTCAGGCGCCGCCCTGAAACTACGTGGCGATTGCGTGATTTCCCTGACGGCACCGGGACATATTTCGGGGGAGAACCCTCCGAAACACTTTTCGAAGACTGCGCCCCTCGCATCGATAGAGCTTGCGTTCCGAACAGCATCACCCGTGTGACGTGCGATCTGCGCGCCCGCCGGAGCCGGATGTGATGGCAGCGGCTACAACGTAAGCCGACGCAGTGAAAGAGAATCAGTAATGGCCTAGACCCTCCCGGAGTGCAACGCCTCGTGTTGCGGCGACTGTGCCACGCAACGCATGTGACACAGTCGCGACCCTCGGGAGTGTGGGCCTGCTCCTTGCGATCAGTGTGTTCGGGGCCATTTTTGGCGCCCCTGTCGGCCTCGCCGCCATGCATCATCTCACCGGCCTTGGCCATGGTGATCATCATCGGGATCATTCAAGACAGCTATTGACGCTGGAAACGGTGAGAAGCGGCTACTGACGAGTCGCCCGGGGAGGCGAGGCGCGTCGTCGAGCCCGACGCCCTCCCGCCGGCCCGTCCCGAACCACAGGTGGGCGCAGGAACCGCGGAGGCGGGCGGATGCGTCAGGGACTGTGAGACCCAACGTGAAGGAGTGAATTTTGCCTGGCAATCCCCCGACGAATCCACACGTCACCGCCGCCTTCGACAACCCCACACCTGTCTATAATCCTGATTCTCGACGGTGGGCGGTCCTTCGGCACTCATTGTCCATCGCGATTACGACAGCAGTCATCGTAATGTCCTTCATGGTCGTCACCCTTCCGATTACGGCAGTCTTTTTCATTGACGGAGACTTTATCGCCAGCGATTACGCCAAGGCCGTTCTGGTTGCCGCTGGCGTGGGGTTTACCGCAAGTCTTCTCATTTTTCCTGTTGCCTTTGGATTTGAGCGGTTGGTCATGCGCGGCGGCCGTGCATGGAAGGTGCTGGCGGCGTGTGCAGCTGTAGCCTCTCCGGTCGCGGCTGCGCTGATTTTCGTCTCACTGTTCAAGATTCAGCCATCGGCCGCCGTCGGTGATGCTTTCGGTGTTGCGATCCTGTTCTTCATGAGTTTCTCCGTCTATTGGTTGTCGCTGTGGTCATTGAGTGCTGTTCGCTACGGCGCTTGGCGCCTTACCCAACGCAAGAGCCGAGGTCGGCGGTTCGGCTGAGCTTTCCGCACGCACCCCCGCGTGGCTGATTTCGCGAGTGCCGGAAAGGCCGTGACGTGGTGTCACCCTCAATGAGGACGGCACACTCGCTTTCGAGATTGTCGACGCCCTCGGCGACGCACCCGACTGGCGCGCGCGGCAGGAGCCACGAACAGATCCTCAGCGCCTATAGCCTACTTGCCCGATCCGAGGGCATCTTCGTCGAACCCGCGTCCGCCGCAGGCGTCGCGGGTTTGCTGAGCCAGCACGATGCTGGTTGCATCCCCGTCTGGCCAAACCATCGTCATCACCGTTACTGGCAACGGGCTTAAGGATCCTGACACCTCCCTATCCATCGGCTATAGCTCCAGCTCGAGCGCTGCCGAGCTTGGTTCCGTCGCACGCGCCCTCGGCCTGCAGTAGCTCCCGGGGTCGCCGTTCATCTCAGCGCTGCCGCCCAGCCGCAGGTGCTGGCCGAGCGCAAGCCCCGGTCGAGCTCAACTGTTCCACCCGCATCAAGCCCAGCCCCGCCCCCTCCAGCGAAGCGGCATGGAAGCGCTGGCTGCAACAGGCGGAGGCTTTCCAGCAAGCCGTCACCGATCACGCGGGCCTGGTCACGATGACGAGGGCGTCAGATGGCCAGCATGTAAAGGGTCCCGTTGGCTTCCCGGCTGCCGCCTCGGTTGAGTCGGTTGCGGTTGTTCTTCCGGGAACTGGCGGGTATCGGGGCGACGCCGCACACGTGCGCGAAGGACGCTTCCGACCGAAGGTGCTGTGGGTGTTGTCACCAGCAGCCGCCAGCAGGGCCGCGGCGATGTCGACACCGACGCCTTGATCTGCGTCAGCTCCGGTGCGGCCCGGTGGGCAAGCCGATCGATCTGCAGGTCCAACGCAGCCGATCTCCTGGGCGAGTTGTTGGTAGCGGACTGCCGGGCTCTTCAGCGCGAGCCTGGCTGCGGCCTCGGGAGAGTTGACGCAGCCGGGCCGGAACCTGGCCGCTGTGGCCACCAGGTCTGCCAGGGACAGCTTGCGCAGGCGGTCGCGCAATTCCTGCGGGGTCGTGACCACGACGGCCTGGAGCTGATTGGCGGCCCGCGTGCGGGCCTCCATCGCTGAGCGGCGGGCCAGCCGCAGGGTGCGGATCATCTCCACCGGGCCGTCCTGGGACTTCGCCTGGCCCAAGACGGTGCCCGCCTGGACCGCGCCGGCGTCGGCCTCGGCGTGGATGGCGTCGTTCTTGCCGCCGGCTCGACGCCGGGTCTGGTGGGACGGCCGGATGACCAGATGCAGCTGCCAGTTCAGCGGGCAGGAGGCGGTGGCGGTGGCGGCGTGGACGCTGATTGCGACCCGCCAGTTGGCCCGTTTGCCCACCGCGCCGCAGTAGGCCGTGGCCGACGAACGCGAACAGCAGGTGGTGTTACGAGCCAGGCCGCCCCTGTCCGGCTCTGACCTACGCAGCTGGGGTTCGTCCTTCGTGTGCGGCCTCGATTGCGGCTCCTGTGCGGTACAGCTCGATGAGCAACGGCCGCAAGGCCGCTCCGGCAGCAGTGAGGTGGTACCGGGTGCGGACCGGGAATCCGTCCAATCGTTCGCGAAACACCAGATCTCGTTCCCCGAGTACGCGCAGACGTTCGGCAAGCACCTTGGCACTGATCTTCGGCAGCCGGTCGCGCAGGCTGCTGAAGGATTGTGGCCCATGCATCAGCTCACGCAGGACAAGTGTGGTCCAGCGGCCCGCCACGGCGGCGAGAGCGATCTCGACGGGGCAGTCGGGTTCGGGCTGACTGGTACGCCCGCGCGTGTCCGGAGCCAGCTCGCCGTCCCAGTCGGAGCGCCGACTGGTCGAGCCCACCGGAGGCATCGGGGCGGGGGTTTCCGTTTGGTGACCCACGTAGCGGTCAGGTTGGCTGCCGTCATGAGCATCGAATCGGATCTCGGAAGTCACCATGTCCCTACTTTTTCTCTGACCACCGACCCAAAGCAGCACCCAGCGGTATTCGCCGAGGCATTCAACAGCGGTAGCGCGGAGGCCGTGGGGCGGGTGTATGAACAGGACGCTGTCTTTGTCCCCCACCCTGGTCGACACGTTGCAGGGGATGACCTGGCTGAGGCTACAGCCGAATTCCTCCGCCTGGGTCTGCCGATAGCCGTTCATCCTCGGCACACCTATGTTGCGGACGACATCGCTCTGCTGATTGTCGACTGGGTCATCGACGGTCCAGGGCCTGCTGGTGAGAAGGTGCATATTGAGGGTACGGCGACGGACGTGGCACGTCGTGGCGCGGACGGTCTGTGGCGATACATCATCGATAACCCGTTCGGTACCGCCAACCTTGATGCTCAGCCTGCCCAGAAGGCAGAGACCGCTGACGAGTGCGAGCACCCGTAGCCCTTCGCCCTCAAATGAGCTCGATTCCGGCGAAACCAACGGGCGGTCACGAAGTCGGTCCGTCTAACCCGCCACGTCCCCTGCCTCCCTCGAAGCTCGCCCGGTGCCTTCCCCCCTTGTAGGCCCGGGCGATGACGGAGCCCCGGCGGCCGCACTGCAGCCACCGGGGCTCTTTTGGCGCCCGGGTGAGTCCGGGTCGGCCTTTCACCGGGAGTGGCTGAGATCTGGTCCGGCAAACTGGTGGCGTTCGCGGTAGACCTGCCAGGCAGAACTCCCGACGCTTCGCCGCCCGGATCGGCTTCGGGTTCCGGAGGTCGCCTGGCAGGATGGCAGAGCTCTCCGCGCCACCGGCAACAGCTTCGCCCTGCCCTTCGTCACCGGGCTGTTCGCCCGGATCCTCTCCCAGCACCCGCGTACGACGCTCTGTCCATTCAAGACCGCGCTGTGTCTCTCCGCCGCCACCTGCCGAGTCGGACGATGCTGCGAAGGCGGCGGTCGCCCGCGTCTGGCAGGCCGAAGCTGTCAGCGCAGTACGGCCGCCAGCAGGTCGGCGCCGAGTGTCGTCAGCTCGGTGAGGTTGAGGGTGTACCGGACGTAACGACCGTGCCGCCGGGTCGTGAGCAGGCCCGCGCGGCGCAGGACGGCGAGGTGGCGGGAAACTTCCGGGGGTGAGAGTTCCCAGGCGTGGGCCAGCTCGCCGGTGGTGTGCGGGCCGCGGGCCAGGGTGCGCAGCAGCCGTAGCCGTACCGGATGTGCCAGTGCCTCCAGCCGTAGCGTGACCGTTTCCAGCGACACCGGCTCTGATGGACTCGGCTCGGCCGCGGGGTACTGCACCACCGGCTGCCACCCGGGCGCGTTGTCCTGCAGCTTGTCCACGACGATGCAGTGGCCGTCCGGTGCCAGGGTGACGGCGCCGGAGATCGATGCGAGTGCCGCCCCGACGCCCTGGCGCTTGAGCAGGTTGTTCTTCAGGCGCAGATCGGTGGCGAGCTGCACGGCGACGCCCGTCCAGGCGGCGTCGAAGAAGGCCTCCGCGCATTGTTCGAGGGTGTCGCGCACCCGCGCCCGCACGGCGACCGGGTTGCTGAGCAGCCGTTCCGCGAAGGCCTCTTGGAGCGGGCCGCGAGCCTGGGCCAGGTCCAGGGCCCGCTCGCGCGCCGTCGTGTCGGTGAGCGGCGACGGTGCGGCGAAGTGGACCCGGTTGCTGCCGCACGTGGTAATGAGCGCGGCGGTCACGTAGGTTTCGTCGTCGATCCGGTCCACGTCGTCCAACTCCTCGGCGAGGGTGGGCCGGGGTCGAGCGGGGACCAGGAAGTCGGCTCGTGAGGAACGCCAGAGGAACTCCGCCTCCCGCAACCGCTCGGCCAGCTCCGGCCGCAGCCCGGCCCAGACCTCCCCGGCCCAGCTGGCGAGCTGGGGGTGATGCCCCGGTTCGGCCAGCAGGTGCAGCATCGCGGTCAGCTCGGCCAGCGGCGAGGCGGCGAACCGCAGCCGCTCGGACGGCAGGCCACTGATGTCGATCCTCAACGTCATCCCCTCAGCATCCCTGACCGGATCGCCGACGACGGCGTCGGTTGACGGTGTCCGTCAACCCACGTGCCCAGCCCGGCGGCCGAACGCACCCTTTGACGCCATGGCAACCACCACCAAGATCCAGCCCCGCGCCCTCGTCCGTGCCTCCGGCGGCCCCCGCTATGCCGTCGCGCTGGCCGTGGACGCGCTCGGCACCGGCCTGCTGCGGCCCTTTCTGCTGCTCTACGGGGTGGCGGTGCTGAGACTGTCCGCGCCGGCCACGGGTATCGCCATGACGATCGGCGTCGTCGTGGGTCTGGTGTGCATGCCCGCGGTGGGCCGATGGCTGGACCGGGGCGCACGCAGCATGGTCGTGGCGGCGTCGATGCTGGTGCGGGTGCTGGGTGTGGCGCTGCTGCTGGCCACCCCGGCGGGGCACGTCTGGCTGTTCGCGACGGCGGCGCTCTTCCTCGGCATCGGCAACCAGGCATGGCCGGCCGCCCACGCAGCTCTTGTGGCTACGGTCGCCCACGGCCGGGAACGCGACACCGCTCTCGCGGGAGGCCGTGCCCTGCGCAACGCCGGCTTGGGTGCGGGCGCGCTCCTCGCCACTGCATGCCTGGCGGGCGGCACCACCGCATTGCAGGCACTGGCTGCCGTCACCGGGCTCGCCTATCTCGCCGCGGCGGCCTTGGCGTGGTCGGTCCACCTCCACGCGCATCCGGCCGCTACCCCGGCCAAGGACAGGGCCGAGGGGCCCCCACCCCGGATGCGCGCGCTGCTGGCCGCCAACGTGGTCTACGTCTTCTGCCTCAACGTCCCCGAAATCGCGCTCCCTCTGGTCCTGGTGACCCAGTTGCACGCATCCCCAGTGTGGTCGGCAGCCATCTTCGTGGCCAACACGGTGCTGGTGGTCACTCTGCAGGTTCCGGTCACCGTCCTGATGTCCCGCTTCTCCCGGCGGACCGTGCTGGCTCTCGCCGGCGTGGTACTCACCGCGTCCTACCTCGGCTTCCTCGCGGCCACCTCACTGGGACACGGCTGGGGTGCCCCGGCCGTCGCCACGGTGTCCGTGGTCTGCACTGTCGGCGAGATCATCTACGCCGGCAGCGCCACCGCGCTCGTCACCGCCCTCGCCCCGGCCCATGTCCTGGGACGCACCCTCGCCCGCTTCGAGCTCTCCACGGGCTTCGGCCTCGCCGTCTCCCCGGCGGTCATCACCGCTCTCGCACCCCACGGCTCGGCCGCCCTCTGGGGCAGCCTCGCCGCTGCGACGCTCCTCTCCGCCGGCGCCGTTGCCACCGAGAAGGAACAAGAAACGCGCCTCAGCGGTTGCTGCAGCCGGGCGCGAGCAGGATCGTGAGCTCGCCTGACCTCTTCGGCGATTCCGACGAGCAAGCGGGACGGCTCAGCGGGGACGCCAGCCATCTGTTCCGGTGCCACCAACGTCGGGCTGTACCGCGTGGCCGCGCACGTCCACGCCCACGTCACCGAGCAAGACCCGGAGCACCCACTACTCCAGCCGAGCCGATGTGGCTCAGCGAGAATACCGTGCACCCCTCACCCGGCATTCTGGTGCCGGCCTGCTGGCGTAGGCGAAGCCCATGGGCTCGCGGTGCCGTTGCAGCGTGGGCGCATTGGCTTGACGGCCTCGCCGCTTGGCCAGTTCGCCTTCCGCGTAGGCCAACGCCCCGCGGTGATGGATGCGCAGGTCCGCCAGTGCCAGGACACGGGCCTGCCAGTTGCGCATCGGCACCTCCCTGATTCCCGTGATGCCTGGCGCAACCGCGAGAACGAGGCAGCCCTGCAGGGTGGGTCGAGGCGATGGGATGGCAAGACATCGGTGGACTACGCTCTACGGCGAACGCGACCAGGCGAGGAGCTGATTGGAAGTGGAGTCCGTCGACAGTCTTCTCGAGCAGGCCGCTCGGTATAACGAGCTGGGTGACCTTGAGCAGGCGAAGGCGTGCTACCTGCGGGCGGCTGGCGCGGGTAGCACGGAGGCGGACATTGCCGTCGGGATGATCTACCGGACGCTGGGAGACAGCGACGAGGCGGAGCGCAGCTTCCGGCGCGCTCTCGAGGCAGGTGACACCCACGCCCTGCATGGGCTTGCCACGATCCAGCTCCATCGGGGTGACCTTGACGGAGCCGAGGCACTCTTCCAGCGGGCAGTTGATGCGGGCCACGAGGGCGCGCTGCTGAACCTTGGCTCTGTGCACAACCTGCGCGGGAATTCTGATCAGGCCGAACGGTTCTACAAACAGGCCATCGACGCCGGCTACGCCGACACGGCGCTGTTGTGGCTGGGCTTCCTGTACCGCGATCAAGGTGACCTCGTCCGGGCTGAGGAGTACTTCCACCAAGCGCTCGACGCCGATGCCGACGATGCGTTGTACTCACTGGCCCACCTGTATGAACAGCGTGGGGACCTCGACCAGGCCGAGGCGTTCTATGAGCGGGCCGTGGCGGCCGGTGACGAGGACGCCATGGTGAACCTGGCTGACCTTCGACGTTCACGAGCCCCAAAGCGCCCCCAGTGATAGGTGACGACTGAGTCGAACTGTGCGTGCCCTCTGCATGCCGGTAGTCAGTTCCCGTACGGTCACGAGTGTGCACCGGTAGTCTCGAACGTCGACCGGCTGAGCAGGCATTGCGGGCATCTCGTGGTCCCGTTCCAGAAGTCCTTCGAGGCTTGATCCCGGAGGTCTTCGGGGGTTGGCGGTAGAGGGCGTCGGCTCGCGGTGCCGCTGTAGCGCGGGCGCACCGGCTTTCCCCGCTCGCGGTACCGGATGCGGCGGGCTGCGACCTGTCGTGATCCACTTCTCCCGATCGGCCCGTCTGCCATGCCCGTTGCCCCGGCCTACCCGATAGTCCCGACCGCCGCCGAACGCAAGCGGTTGAAGAAGATGGCGTACGGCCACAAGACCGAGCACCGGCTGCGGGTACGCGCGCGGATCGTCCTGCACGCGGCACGCGGGCGCTCCAACGCGCGTCGCCCGCGAGACGGGCCTGCACCTGGACACGGTTCGTGTCTGGCGCGGCCGGTTTGCTCACGGCGGACTGCCGGCCCTGGCCGGCCGCAATCGCTCGGGCGCCCCGCCCGCTTTTTCCCCTTGCAGGTCGCCTAGGCCAAGGCACTTGCCTGCCAGATACCCGCCGAGACCGGCGTACCGCTGTCGCGCTGGTCCTGCCCGGAACTGGCCGCCGAGCTGACCGCGCGCCGGATCACCGACACCGTCTCCGCGTCCACGGTGCGCCGCTGGCTGCGCGAAGACGCGCTCAAGCCCTGGCGGTACCGGTCCTGGATCTTCGTCCGCGACGCGGACTTCCGCGCCAAGGCGCAGCGTGTCCTGGACCTGTGCGCTCGCGTGTTTGAAGGTGTTTGCCCAGGGCGAGGACGAGTACGTCCTGTCCAGTGACGAGAAGACCTCCGTCCGGGCCCGGTGCCGCTGTCATCCGACGTTGGCCCCGGGCCGAGCCCGGGCGATGCGCGTCAACCACGAGTACGGCCGCGGTGGCGTCGCAACAGGGCTGCCACAAGGTTCCAAGATCGCTTGACCTTGTCCCGGGGAGGAAGGACGCGAGTGTCTTCGTAGATCACACGAGCTGGCGGTGTGTGCTCGCCAGCTGGGCAGGACGATGAGGGGGAGTTTCGAGTGACGGTGACCTGCGTCAATCTCGATATCGGCGGCGTGCTGGAGATCACGCCGGCGACGGGGTGGGTGCATCGGTGGGAAGAGCGGCTGGAGTTACCGATGGGTACTGTGCATGAGCGGATGCTCGACGTGTGGCAAGCCGGGAGCGTCGGGAGCATGAGAGAGCGCCTTGCTGAGACTGGCCCGCTCGGGGGATGTCCGTCAGCGTCGCCTGGTGACCCTTCTCGTGGAAGACGGCCCCAGCCGTCTGAATGATCGCCTGACGACTGTGCATCACGCCTGCCCTATTGCCATGGGGCCTTCCCGTCGCCCATCACGGCTGGGCTGTCAGAGCGGAAGGGAGACATGCATAGCCTTGCCCCTGCGATCAGGGTCGAAGCGCGCCTCGAGGGTGCCACCTGCCTCAGCAGCAAGGTCGTGCACCAGCCGCAGTCCCCATCCGCCAACGTCGTCTCGATGCGGGGTGGCCGGCACCGTTGGGACGTGGGGGTCACGGTCATGGACGGCGATGGTCAGGGCCCGGTGATCTGTCTGGAGGATGATCTCTGCTCGAGGGGACAGGCGAGCAGCGTGCTTAACGGCGTTCGTCACCAGCTCGGTGATGATCAGTAGGGCGCGGTCGACGCAGTCCTGTTCCATGCCCAGCGCAGAGTCACTGAGGACGGCCCGAGCTGCACGACGAACAGCAGGAACGGACTGATCAACGGTCGGAAAGGCCGACTCGTACTGAATCCGCGGAGGGGAGGCGACTAGCGTGCTCATCTTGGACTCTCTTGGTCAAGCATCCGTGGCCACGAGCCGGAAGCGCCCTAGCGGAGCTCCGGCATGTCATCCGGCGTTCGGCCCCTGCCATGTTGCGGCTGGACGATTGTCATTGAGGGCGCCGAGTGTGGCCAGGACGTCCACCAGACGTACACCCCGAGTTTCGACTGCGGAATGCCCCCCCGGTAGGGGGAAACTACTCAAGGCCTCGAGTGAGTAGTCAGCAAGTTTGTGTCGGCACGGCGGGTCTGGAGTGGCATCGGTCGGGATCATGTGCCCCCTACGGAGAGGGGCAAGCTGTTCGTGTTGCACTGCACCGCTCTACGGGATACGGGGACATCAGAGGATCGCCGAATCCAGTACGAGATCAGAGCAGCCCTCGCTCCCTTGTGCCTTCACTCGACCATGGGTCACGTGCAGTAGTTCCTGATTACTTTTAGTTAGGAATGAAGGTGCTCATATGGGCTGCCCGCTGCATACGCGGTGATCGGCGCAGTAGATGGGCCTACCAATCTTGCCCGGTGGACATTCCTCAGCCCGTGCGCACGCACTGTCTGACCTGCGAGGGCCAAGATCGCGCCCCAGGTCGCCGCGGCTCCGCGCAAGCTGGCGGCGGGCCGAGCGCCGGATCCCCACACTGGAACGGATCGTGGGTGAGATCGCGGTCGCGTCACCGGAAATTACTACGAGATCACGGTCTTGTCGGGTTGTCGGGTAGTGAAGGCCACAACGTTGTCACCGACCGGTGCTCACCGTCGGAGGAGCAGCTGAGGATCCAGGCCACCTGGAGGGCGCACTCGGCCAGCGACGCCGATGATTCCGTTCACCCCCGGGCGTCAGAGTGACGCAGGTCCTCTGCGCGTGCTGAAGCGCCGGCGGCCGGGCGGCCGGAGTAAGCGGCCCACACCTGTCGCCGTGATCCGCTCTTGCGTCAGTACAGCCTCGCCGTGGAGCAGAACGCCTGCGTCAGGAGCAGGACGAAGCCGATCAAGATCGCGGCATACGACGGCGGTCAGTCAGGGCTGAGCCTGACAGCGGGGCGAAGTGACCTGAACTGGTCAAGAACACCTCCATTGGTACTTCGTCAGGCGTAGTGGACCTCTTCAGAGAGCAAGCGCTCGCACCTCCTGACCTTGCCGTTGTGTCGTGGGGTGTTCAGGTGATCCGTTGGTGCCGGGCCCCGAGCAGGGCACGGGCGAACACGGCTGCGGCACGGGGGGACTATGTGGCGCTCGGTCCGGGTCAGTTGGGCCCCGCCGAGGCTCCGCCTGCGCAGCAGTGCCTTCAGATGGTCAGATGGCGATGCTTGTCGTCTCCCTCGTGGCCGTCCTGCTCGTCCACCCCTTCATTCCGCGGCACTTGCCAAGCGGGTCCTGCTCGGCGCCGTGAAGGCTGATGCCGTGCATGAGAAATGCGGGCCCGCCTCCATTTTTTTGATCCTCCCTGTAACACTCGGCCAGCCCGGGCCCAGTACCCATCGAAGGGGTCCAGCCGCGGCCAGCAGCTGGTTGCGGGGACTGAATGGTTTGTCGGACAAGTGAAGGAAGTTGGATGATGAAGAGGCGTAGTATCGCCACCCTGTTCGGCTCGCTGGCCCTCCTCGGCGCCGTCACGGCGACTCCGGGGACCGCTTCGGCCGCAACGACGCCCCCGGAGAAGTACGACACCCACAAGGCCGCCGCTGATGTGCTGAAGGCAGCAGGGATCACCTGGACGTCGTCCGGGAACTGCAGCGACCGCAACGACTCCACCTGCACCTCCTTCGAGAAGATCAACAAAGCCACTGTCAACGGCATCATCGGCTTCAAGAAGGTCAGCAACTGCGCAATCACCATTACCGGCGGCACCGAGACCGGCCATGCGTCGGGTACCTACAGCCACTGGAACGGCTACAAGGTTGACATCAAGCTGACCACGTGCGTCAACGACTGGATCACAAAGAACATGACGTACGTCGGCGAGCGGAGCGGCGACAGCGCACCGATGTACAAGTCAACCGCCGGCAACGAATACGCCAAGGAGTCCACTCACTGGGACATCCTCTACTACGCCTGATCCCCGGCGCACCATGCACTGCTGAGGCCGGAAGAGTCCGATGTGTCGCGGCGCCCGGGGATGGGGGCCGGTGCCGCGGCACATCCGGGGATGGCTGCATGCTGAGACAGTCGTGACACAGGCTGGGCTGGCCGACGCTGCCATCCTCGGTCGTCGTGCCCGGCCAGGCATGTCCGGCCACGCCATCGCAGTCGGTACGTGCCGCCCTGGTCACGGCCGCTGCCCGGGGTGCCCGCATGGTCGACATCTGCACCGGCGCTTTCGTGCTCGCCGCCGCGGGCCTGCTCGACGGCCGACGCGCCACCACGCACTGGCAGGAGACCGCCGCGCCGGCTCGCGACTATCCGGCAACAACCGTGGAACCGCACATGTTTTCCGGGCGCTCGCCTCGACCGCGCACGAGAACTGCTCGAAGTCTCCTACGCGCCCCTGGAGTTCGTGGCACGCTGTCCGGGCTGGGAACTCCGGCCTATCTGCGGATCCTGTTCAAGCACCATGTCGGCGTCCCACCAAGCAGCTATCGCGGCACACTCGACCGCCGGGCCACGCGGGCGACGAAGGTACGGCCGGCGAGAGCCCGGTCCCGCCGTCTGCTGCCATCGGTGGTTGACGACTGCAGCCATCGAGTTGCTATTTCTGATCTTCCCGAAGCAGTCCGCCGAAACCGGCCAACTCGCCGCCGACACATACGGGAACGGGTTGAAGCTGTCAGACCCGCTGGGCGTAGGCGGTGAGCCGTGCGTAACCGATGACGTGACGGGACAGGGTGAATGCCGTCACGGCAGCGGGTGTGTCGGCGGCCAGGTTCAGGCTGGGGGTGTCCAGGGCGTACACGGTGATCTGGTAGCGGTGGGCGATGTCGCCGCTGGGCGGGCAGGGGCCGACGTAGCCGGTCATGCCTGCGTCGTCGGTTCCGGAGATCGAGCCGGCCGGCGGCTCGGTGCCGAGCGAGGTGGTACCGGCGGGGATGTCCCAGGTCAGCCAATGCCAGAAGCCGGAACCCGTGGGGGCGTCCTTGTCGAACATGGTCACCGCGTAGCTCCGGGTTTCCTTGGGTGCGCCGTTGAAAGACAGCCGGACCTGCCGGTTGCCGCCGGTGCAGCCGAAGGCGTTCGCCCAGGTGTCGGCCGGGAAGGCGCCGCCGTCGCGCAGGTCTGGGCTGGTCACCGTGAACCTCGCGACGCCGTCCGGAACGCCCTTGCGTACCGCGGTGTAGCCGAAGCCGCCATCGCGACCGGAGCCCACGCGGGAGCCGTGCGCGTCGGCGGTGGCGGTGCCCAGGCCCGTTGTGATCGCAAGAACGGCCGTCGATGCCGCGACGGCACATGTCCGCTTGTTCATGAAGTCTTCCTGTCCGTTGGGGTGCGCAATCCACTGTCGGGGGCCGCACTGGGCGTGGGAAGGCTCTTCGGATGCTGGTGCGCACAGTGCCACGCTGGCGGGTGGACAGACACGGCGCGGTTGCCGAACATGGCGGACGTGGCGAATCGTCCGACACCCCAGCGCCCGGAGCTGGCCCGTTTCCTGCGTGCGATGCGGGCCCGGTTGCAGCCGACGGACGTCGGTCTGCCGCACGCGGGTCGGCGCCGGACGCCCGGACTGCGGCGACAGGAGGTCGCCCAGCTCGCCGCGCTCAGCGTCGACTGGTACATCCGGCTCGAGCAGGGCCGGGTGGGGGCCCCGGGCGCTGCCGTCCTGGACGCGCTGGCCGAGGCCCTGCGGCTGTCACCTGCGGAGCGCCAGCACTTGCATCTGATCGCTCGAGGACAGGCCCCGGTGGCGCGGTACGTGTCGTCGCCGGTGGCCGACTCCCTGCGTGTACTGCTGGCCGGCATGCCGCTGCTGCCCGCCTACGTCGTCGACTTCCGTCTGGACGTCCTGGGCCGCAACGCGGCCGCCGCCGCGCTGTTCGGCGAGGACTTCGGCACGGGGGAGGCGGCCAACGTCGCCCGGATGCTGTTCCTCGTCCCGCGGGTGCGTCAGGCGCAGCTGGACTGGGTGTGCATCGCCCGCGAGACGGTCGGTAACCTGCGTGCCACCCTCGCACGCCATCCTGGCGACAGGGCCCTGCGCGCGCTGATCGACGAACTCTGCGCGCGCAGTGCGGAGTTCGCGGCCTGGTGGGACGACCACACCGTCAAGCAGCGCTCCCACGGCACCAAACGCATCAGGCACCCGGCCGTCGGCGAACTGACCGTCTGCTACGACGTGCTGGCGATCCAGGATGACTCCGACCAGTGCCTGATCGCCGTGACCCCGGCCGACGCCGCCGCCGAGCAGGCCTTGCGCCAGCTCATGACGACCCGCGCACACGAGACGACCACGCCCGGCATCCGCCCCATCGTGGCCTGACGGCTGGCGCGAGCCGCGCCACGGCGGTGCGATCACAGGGAGCCAAGGGTACGCTCGCGGGTCGCGGCGCCGAATCCGGCGCGGCCGGCAAACGCTTCGGCGGACGCGTCGGGTCGGTAGGCTCGCGGCGTGCCGTCTCCCGGGACGGACACGTGGGTGACCTCCACGCTCCCCTCCGGGGAGAGCCTGAAACAGCGGCGGACGCCGTCCGGCCTGGTGCCCGGTCCTCGAATTGGGCATCCGAAGGGCGCTGCCTGGCCGATGCTGTGCCAGCTCCGGCGTACCTCACATCGGCACGGCTGACCAATGGCTGCCGGAGTACCCGGCGTGACCGCCTCGCATGGTGGTGGCCTTGGGCGACCATTTTGCGTCGCGTCCGCCTGAGTGGTCCGTGGAACTACTCAAGCTGGAGAGGTCGGGATGGCGGTGTCCGAACGGAGCGAAGTATTCGTGAGCACTTACTTCGTCGCTGAAGAACCCGATGATGTGTCGTTTTGATGCATCCATGCCGTGAGCTGGGACCGGGAGGTGAGTCCGAGTTTCACCAGGATTCGCGCGATGTGGTTCTCTGCCGTGCGCTGGGCGATGACGAGCTGCGCGGCAATGTTCTTGTTGCTCATGCCGAGGGCGACAAGCTCCGCCACTTGTTGTTCCCTGCGGGTCAGCGTGATTGCTTTCTCCTTTTTGTCGCCGCTTGACGGCGGAGCCGGAGACTGGGCTTCAAGCACATAGTCAAGTGCCGCCTCGGACGTGAAGCCGGCGCCGCGCTGGAAGGCGAAGTCGAATTTCTTTCCTTTCAGTGCCGCACGAACATCCCTCTCGCACTTTTCATGGGGTTCCACCATGAAAGGTGCTGCGAAGAGTGTGCCGCCGATTGCTTCCCAGAGGGACTTGAGGATTCCCAGCAGATGGGCAGAGCGCTCGGGGTTGCCGGCTGCCGCCGCGCTCCATGCCGCCAGTTCCACACACAGGGCGATGCCCCACCGGTCGTTGAGGGGCCGCAGCAGATGGATGGCCTCCCGGGCCAGCAGGTCCGCTGCACTGCGGTCCCCGCTCTGCCACCGGACGAAGCTCTCGGTGAACAGGCTGTCCGCCCTGATCCAGGACTCTCCGTGCTGGGCGGTGATCGTCTGGCATTCGCGGCTCAGGGCCAGGGCGCGCTCGAAGTCTCCGAGCAGGCAGAGAATTATGGCTCGCTTGAACATGCATTCCGTGGCGCCGGCGAGGTCGCCCAGCTTGCGATGCCGTGCAGCGGCGTCCTCGAACAGTGCTGCTGCGCCGGGAAGTTCACCGCGGAATGTCGCACTCAGGGCCAGGTGATGCTGGTGCCAGGCCAGGGCGGAGGCATTCTGGGATCTTATAGCCGTCTGGCGGTACTCGGCCAGCAGTGGTGTCTGCGCTTCGATGTCGCCCTGCATGATGCCGAGGAATGCATACATTCCCAGTGCCGCGGTACGCCATTCGCTTTCTCTTGTTTCGGCCTCCAGCAGGCGGCCGAGCCAATGACGTCCTTCGCTCAGTGAGCCGACAGTTATCCAGTAGTAGCGCGGTGCTACTGCCAGCGCCATACCCGTCTCTGCCTCGCCTGGCGTGTCGAGGCAATACTTCAAAGCCGTGCGGAGATTTGAATGTTCAATTCTCAGCCGGGTGAACCAGGTGACCTGCTGCGGACCGAACCACTCCGCCTCGGCCCGTGCGGTCAGGTCGAGGTAATGATCACGGTGGCGGCGACGGAATTCCTTGAGGGCCCCGACTTCGGTCAGCTTGTCCTGCCCGTACTCACGGACGGCCTCCAGCATGTGGTACCGGGCTCGGTCACCGTGCTCCGTCCTGATCAGGATCGACTTCTCGACCAGGCCGTGCACGAGCTCGACCATTCCCTGCTCTGGCACGTCGCCGGCTGCGCATACGGCCTCCGCGGCTTCAAGATCGAACCCATCCGAGAAGACCGACATCCGAGCCCACAGCGTGCGCTCGTGCGGTGAGCAGAGTGCATAGCTCCAGTCCATCAGCTCGCGCAGGGTCCGGTGTCGGGGGAGAGCAGCGCGGCTGCCCTGCGTAAGCAGTGCGTAGCGATCATCAAGCCGTGCAAGGATTTCCCGCACGGTAAGCGTCCGCATCCTGGCCGCGGCGAGTTCGATCGCCAGGGGAAGCCCCTCCAGGCGGTACACCAGTTGGCCTACAGCCGTCGCATTGTCAGGCGTGATTTGGAAGCCAGGCAGGACGGCGCCGGCACGCTGCTCGAACAGGGTGACGGACTGGTACTGAAGCAGGTCTTCGACAGAGTGCCGGCGATCCGGGTCCGGCACCTCCAGGGGAGGCACTCTGAATACATGCTCCCCGGTGATTCCCAAGACATGCCGGCTGGTTGTCAGCACCCGCAGGCCCGGTGCGGCTCGCAATAGCACGTCGACGATCTGTGCACATTCGAAGGCGAGGTGCTCGCAATTGTCGAGGACCAGCAGCAATCTTCTGCCGCGAACATGGTCAACGATCGCATCGACAGCAGCACGGCCGGACTGGTTCTGAAGACCGAGTGCGGCGGCCACGCTCTGCGCAAGCAGTCGCGCGTCGCGCAGACTGGCCAGTTCCACGAAGCAGACACCAGCGGGAAAGGCCCGAGCCGTCGCGGTGCTCACCCGCAGAGCCAGACGCGTCTTTCCTACGCCCCCTGCTCCCGTCAGGGTGACCAGACGTGATATCGAGAGCAGCCGCCTGACTTCGGCAACCTCTGCTTGCCGACCAATGAAGACGGTCACATCAGCTGGAATACCCGTCACCCCGCTCACCCGCACCCCAATGCCCATGTGCTCAAAATACTGCGAACCGGGCCGATCGTCCCTCCATGCATCTCATGCGCGGTGGCGATACGAAGCCGCCCGGCGAGCCTGAAAGCGGTCTCAAACGAGCAGGGGCTGTCCACCCCGGCCCTGTACGGGGTGGAGGTCGTCACGATCCTGGCCGTGACCGTTGACGAGCCGGACGGCTTCGCCCGCCGCATCACGCACCTGCGCTCCTACCTCGGTGCCTACACCGGAGCGTTCCGCATCGGCGACACCGTGCGCGTCGCCGGAAAGCTCGTCCACCTACACAACGGCGACCACACCGGCTTCGGCGTCGAGCTCACCCCGTGGAACAAGGCACCTTCGACCTGGCCGACCTCACCGGATAGATCCGACGCTTGATGGGGAGCAACAAGGCGGCACACCGCCGCAATAGGGGAGGGGCAAGAAGGCATGGGGACAGTGTTGCTGGTCGCTTTAGCCGTTGTGGTCATGGTGGTCGTCGTCACGGGTCTGGTACGCGCCGGGCGACGCGAAGCACTGGCCGAGAAAGCACGGCTCGCCGAAGAAGAGCGGCGGCGGGCGCGTCGCTCGCTGGAGGCGGTCTGGGCAATGGACGACCGCGAGTTCGAGGAATACATCGCTGAACTGTGCCGCCGCGACGGCTGCACCGACGTGAAGCGAGTCGGCGGTGCCGGCGACCTGGGCGCCGACGTGATCGGTCGCTTGCCCGACGGGCGGAAGATCGTCATTCAGTGCAAGCGCTATGCGAAACACCGCACGGTAGGCAGTCGCGATATCCAGACGTTCAACGGCACCGCCCGCGCCGAACACGGCGCCGACGTCCCAGTCTTCGTCGCCTCCTGCGTATTCACCGATCCCGCCCGCAAATTCGCCGCTCGGCAGCACCTGACGCTCATCGATGTCAACCTGCTCGGTTTCTGGAACAGCGGCACTACGCTGACCGCGATCCTGGACCTGGACATCGGGCGTTCCGGCACCAACCTGCGCCTCCACCCGGACCACGACTGACAGGTGCCCGGTTGTGCCCGACACCGAGACGAGCATCCATGAGCGGCGCATCGACGACCGGGAGTACCAGCGTCAGAAGGAACGACGCGGCCGCCGGTTCGCCTGCAGGAGCCTCGAGCCCGCTCGCACGGCGCTGGTCGTGATCGACATGGTGCCGCTCTTCGTCGACGCCAACCCGTACGCCTGCGGCATCGTCCCGAACATCCACCGCACGGCGAGGCGCTCGTCGCCACGATGCGCGGCCGCCGCACGCCCGACTCCGTCACCGGACTGCCCGGTTGACGCCTTGTCCGTACGTCGAGCCCGAGGTCGGCGACCAGGCCGCAACCGCCGTATTCGTCTCTCGTTCCGAACACTTCAGGCCAACAGTTCCGTAGCGAACACATTCCGCAAACCTGTCACTTGACCCTCACCCACGAGTTGAACAACACTCGTTGCGCAAGTAAATACACGCATCCACCGCCATGTAGAAGAAGGTTCCCTTGCCTATCTCGATGCCGGTCACGCCGCCCATGAGTGCTGATCCGCACATGGTTCGGCGGGCTGACGCTCCGAAGGTGCGGAACATCACTCGCTCCACGGCGATCAGGGCACATGGTGTTCGCCTTCGATCGCCTCACGTTCGCCGCAAGTCTCCTGCAACATCAGGCGAGAACGCTTCGTGTCCATCAGAAGGCGGAGCCCGGATGCACACCGCCGGTTGGCCGCCGTGCCGTTCGTGGGGAGGTCCGGGCGCCTCCGGCGGCTGTCTTCGACACCTTCCACAGCCGCCTGGCGACCCATTGACCCCGCACGCCAGGAAGATTGACCCCGTACGCCAGGAAGAAGGTGTCTGACCCATGGCCGACGATGGACGCAAACCGCCGAAGATCGTTGTTTGGATTCTGGCGATCGCATTCCTAGCCGCCCTTGCGTTCCTTGTGCATGTCGTGATCGCCCTGCATGGCTGAACCAGCCTGACCCGGCCGTCGGCGCCTGAAACGAGCAGGCGGCACACATCAGCACCACCCGAAGGCCGCGTACTGCCGGGTGAGTCCGGCGCGCCAGCCCGTCCATCCGCGCGCGAGAGTAGGAGCACTGTCCGTGGGACTGGTGGCGAGTGGGCTTACCCGACTCGGGCGTTGGTGTTTCCGGGGACCCTGGGTCGTGGTGGCGGTATGGCTGGTGGCGGTCGTCGCCGGCGGCCTGGCAGCCGGGCCGTTGGGCAAGGCGCTGGCCCCGAGCGGCTCACCGGGAAGCGTGGAGTCCAATCAGGGCTACGAGGCGCTGGAGTCCGCAACCGGCAGCAGCGGTGAAGTGGTCGGCCTGGTAGACCGGGTGGACCCCGACTCGGTCAAGGTTCGGTCAGCCGTGGACAGGGCCGCGGCCGACCTCCGTCGCCGAGGCGACGTCAGGAATGTCCGGACCCCTTACGCTCCGGGCTCGCCGGGCACGGAGGCGAATTACAGGTCCAGCGACCGTCGCGGCCTCCTCGTCGTCGTCACCGTCGCCCGGGTCGAAGGTACAGCGCGTGCGGACGCGGTCAGTGCGGTCACCGACCGGTTGCACCGCCTCGCCGACCAACTGCGTACGAAGGGCCAACCCGGCGCCGCCGTCCGGGTCGGAGGCAGGCTCGCGGTCGAACGTCAGACGTCGCAGACCATCGGGAACGATCTGGCACGGGCCGAGGGATTCTCGCTGCCGCTGACGCTGCTCGTGCTCATCGTGGTGTTCGGGGGACTGGCAGCGGCGGGCCTGCCGGTGGTCGCGGCGATCGTGTCGGTGGCATCCACGATGACCGTCCTGCTCGGGTTCAGCAGAGTCGTCGTGGTCGACAGCCATGCCATGCTCGTGACGTCACTGCTGGGGCTCGGTCTGTCCATCGACTACGCCCTCCTGCTGATCGGCCGCTACCGCGAGGAACTGCTGGATGGCCGTACACGCCAGGACGCAGTCGAACGGGCGTGGGCGGGTGCCGGCCGCACCATCCTGTTCAGCGGGGTGACGGTAGCCACCGCACTCGCCGGACTGCTGACCATCGACATACCACCGATAGCCGCGGTCGGCGCGGCCGGCGTGTCCGTCGCATTGGTGGCGGTGCTGGTAACGCTGACCTTGACCGCCGCCCTGCTGAGCCTGCTCGGGCCATGGATCCGGCCCAAGGCGCGTCGCAGCAGGCACGCGGCCCACCGCGCCGGCGTGTTCGAGCGGCTGGCTCTGCTCGTTCAGCGCCGGCCGCTGACGGTGACGTTCGCGACACTCGCCCTTCTCATGGTGGCTGCCATGCCGGCGCTGGAGACGAAAATCGCGTTGCCCCGCCTTTCGAGCCTGCCCTCCGGAGTCGAGGGCGCCCACATCACGGAGCCGCTGGCGACCCGGTTCGGGCGGCCCGACGACGAGGCCGTCACGGTCGTGGCGCGAACCGATCCGTCCACACTGGACGCCTGGGCCGCGCGCTGGCGCGGTGACCCGGCCGTGACCGGCATCGCCGCTGCCCGGCGAATAGGCGCTGACCTGGCGGCCGTCGACGTCGCCGTACGCGGCGACGCACGCGGGGCGGACGCGCAGCACGTCGTACGCCGGCTCCGCGCCGACCGGCCACCAGCTACGGCGTCCTGGGTCACGGGTCCTGCAGCGGTACTGATCGACATCAAGGACAGGATCCTCGACGGGCTGCCGACCGCCATCACCCTGACCCTGCTGGCCACGGTCATTTTGCTCTTCGCCATGACCGGGTCGGTCGTCATCCCGGTCAAGGCGGTCCTGACGAATGTGGTGTCGCTCGGGGCCACCCTCGGCATCATGAACAAGGTCTTCGTCGACGGTTGGCTGGCCGACGTGCTACGGGTCGGCACCGTCCCCGCCTTCGAACCGTTCACCGTCGTCATCGTCGTGTCCTTCGCGTTCGCGCTGTCCCTGGACTACGAGGTGTTCCTCCTGGGCCGGGTCGTCGAATACGTCGGCGCCGGGGACGACACGGACACGGCTGTACGCCGCGCGCTCCAGCACACCGGCCGCATCATCACGTCGGCGGGCCTGCTGATGGTGATGGTGTTCGCCAGTTTCTCGGCGGCGACGATCGGTGGCGTCGAACAGGTCGGCCTCGGCCTCGCCGCCGCGGTCGTCATCGACGCGACCCTCGTGCGCTGCGTGCTCGTGCCGGCCAGCATGACGTTGATGGGCCGGTGGAACTGGTGGGCGCCAGCTCCATTTCGGTGGCTCCGGACACGCGCCGGCCGGTATGAACAGGCCAGTGCGACAGGACCGGCCTCCGAGCAGTCACCCGTCGGTGTCAGTGAGCGGGTCCCTCCGGGAATGTCGGCCGCTTCTCCGGCCCCCGCGGCTGCGCCCGAGACCTCACCGGTCCATGAGGCCTCACCGGTCCATGAGGCCGCACCGGGAGAGTACGCCCCGCTCGCGGACACACCGTTCGGCCTTCTGCGGCGCAGCGACGATGACGGCTACGACTGCGGAGAGGTCATCGCGCTTCTCACCACGCTCGCGGTACTGAGAGCCGAAGGCATGACGGTGCCTGGAAGCGGCGCAGACGGCAAGCCTTTCACTCGGGTGCCGGGAGGATTCGTCGTCGACGACGTCCACCGGATGCTCCAGGTCCTGGTGACCGGCGCCCCCGCGCCGGAACAGACCGCACCGGCCGGCCCGGAACCGGCCGCTTCGGCCGCACCGGACGCCGCTCGGGAACAGGCCGCACCGCCCGCACCGGAAAGTGCCGCACCGAAGCCGTCGCGACACCCGTCCCGCCCACGGCGGTACGCCGACCCATGGGCCGTCGGCACCGCGGTCGTACTGGGCCTCGGTGGAGGCACGGTCGTCGGCATGACCGCGCACACCGCCGTCCCCGCCGTCATGACCACGCTGGTGACCTTCGGGGTGGTCTACGGCGTCAGCATCGTGGGCGGCACGCCGCCCCGGACCGACTCGGAGAGGTAACCACCGTGGAGACACCCACGCCGCTCCACCGTCTCATCCGGCGGCTACGGCTGTCCTATGTGGCCGCGGTCGCCTCGGGTCTCGCCGTCGTCCTCGTGGCATACCTGATCGTGCGTCCCGGTGCGACGGCCAGCGACGCGGACGACCCCACAGTCACGTACGGGTCGTGCGGCTCGCCCCCGATCTCGGTGTCCATCGCGGTCTCACCAGACAAACAGCACGTAATGGCCCGTCTCGCGGCGAAGTACAACAGCAGTCGGCGACTGTTCGCCGGGCGGTGCGCGGACATCGACGTGTTCGCCGAGCCCTCCGGTGACCTCGCCGCCGCGCTGGAAAGCCCCTGGAGCGCCGACGAGCATCGCGGACATGAGGCACCGGCAGTGATCAGCCCGGCGTCGTCGGTGTGGCTGCGGCTGCAGGCCCAGCGTGACCTGCCGCTGAAGGTGGTCAACACCGACCGCGGCGGTCGCCTGCCGTCAATCGTCAAGACCCCGCTGGTGCTGGCGATGCCCCAACCCATGGCCGCCGCCCTGGGCGGTCGGATCAGCTGGAGCGACCTGATCCGGATGTCGGGCGACCCGCAGTGGTGGGCCTCCAGGGGCCACCCCGAATGGGGACCGGTCAAGCTCGGCAAGACCAACCCCGACTACTCCACCTCCGGGCTGCTGGCCACGCTGGCCACCTACATGGCCTCCGCCACCGAACACGGTCTGCCGCTGAACGAGACCGCCGTCGACGACCCGGCGGTCCGTGCCGATCTGGCCCGTGTCGAACGGTCGGTGGTGCACTACGGCGAGACCAGCCTTGCCTTCCTGACCAACCTCGCCCTCGCCGACCAGAGAGGCCAGGCCATGAACTACGTCAGTGCCGTGGCGGTGGAGGAGAAGTCGGTCCACGACTACAACCAAGGCCGGCCGGACGGCGATACGACCCAGCCGGAGGCCTTCCACCCCAAGGTCCCCCTCGTCCCGCTCTACCCCACTGACGGCACCTTCGTCTCCGACCACCCCTACGCCGTCCTGTCCACCGCCAGCGCCCCCCAACGCCTAGCGGCCCACGACTTCCTGCGCTACCTGCTCGAGCCGGACCAGCAGAACGAGTTCCGCGAAGCGGGCTTCCGCGGCGCCGACGGCAGGCTTGACCCCGCCCTCGCCGCTGCCTCCGGTCTGCGTTCCGACACCCGGGTCACCGCTCTTCCCGAGGCGGCCCCCAAAGTACTGGCCAGAGTTCAGGATTCATGGAAGTCCCTGCGCAAACCCGCCCAGGTGCTGATCGCCCTCGACGTCTCCGCTTCCATGGGTGAAGATCCCTTCGACAAGTCCGCCACTCCCAAACCCGGCCGTACCAAGCTCGACCTGGCCAAGACGGCGGCCAAACGCTCCCTCGACCTGTTCCAGGCTCAGGACCGGGTCGGCCTGTGGTCGTTCTCCGGCGACCGCAGGACCGGCGACAACGCCCACACCGAGGAGGCCGCCCTGGGCCCATTCGCCCCCAAGGTCCTGCGCACCCGCATCGACGCCCTCCAACCCGAGCTCAGCACGGCGCTCTACACCACTATTCGCGACGCCTACGACGTCCTCGCCGCCGACAGCGGCCCCGGGACCGTCACCGCCCTCGTCGTCCTCACCGACGGACGCAACGAATGGGAGCGCGACAACGACCTCGATGCCCTGCGCCGCCATGTCGACGCCAACGGCGACGATTACCCCGTGCGGGTCTTCGCCATCGCCTACGGTCACGAAGCCGACGACGAGACCCTCACCGCGATCGCCCGCGTCACCGGCGGTTGGAGCTACGATGCCACGGACCCCCGCAGCCTCGACAAGGTCCTACGCGAAGTGTTCAGCAACTTCTGACTCACCCGGTAGGCGGCAGGGCAGTGATTAACGTCGACTGCTGCACCGCATGCGCGGTGCGGATGGTGTGCGGTCCGTTGCGGCCGCCGCGCCCGGCGGGTGGTTCATGCTGCGGGCCCCATCCGCCCCACAACGAATCGGCCTTCCCCGTTCTGCTCCTCGGGAGTCCGCTTCACCCCTGCCTGAAGACAGGCAATCCACGGGGGAATCCGGATGACGGGCCGGGACCTGGTTGGGAATGGTTGCCGAACACCGGATCCGCCATCAGCCCGGGGGTCCCTTCATGCACGACGGGGATGCCGACCCGCTGAGGGAGGCGCCCGTCGTACGGCAGCACCGCCTCGTCCCAGTTCATATGTAAGCCGCCTCTCCCGATTCGTCACGCAGGTAGGGAAGTTGGCGGCCGCCTCTGGGATGATCGTGTTCAGCCCGGGAAGCTCAACCCGACCTGACGGTTGACATGGGAGCTGTTGGCGTCGACGAACACGACGGACCGTCAGCAGTACAACCCCAGCACCACGTTGATCACCGGTAGCGTCGCACGCGGCGAGACGATGGCGTGGTGGAAACGGGGCACGCAAGCTGGAGGTCGTGCTTGTGACGGAGTGACCGGTCGCGCGCATTTCGCAGCCGCATGGCACTGGACCACTTGGGTCTGGAGCCACGGCGTTGTCACGCACGAGACACCAAGTAGCTTCCGCTGGCGCCCACTTGGGTCGGCCAGCGATCACTGTAACTCCTCTCCCACAGCGAAGGCCCGTGTTCCCCGCGAACGTCGCGGAAAGCACGGCCCTTTTGAGTTTCAGACCCGCCTTCGCGGCAGGCTGGCTGCTGCTCCTGCTGGGTCAGCTCCTGTACTCGCGGCGATCTACTCCATTCTCAGCGCGCACGGCGTCGCGGCGGGGGAGGGGCGCGTTGTCCGGGCGGCGGGACGCAGTGACAGATTTCTCCGGCCGGAAACCCGCGCGATGAGCGTCTGGCCGCTGCTGATGATGCCAACGCAGGCCGCAGGCGCGGCATCACCGAGGACCTGAGCGGCTCCACATGCCGTTCCGGCAGCCGGCGCCCCGCGAAGTTCGGCACCGAACTGTGGCCTTGGGGCACCTCGTCTGCGTCCGGTTCGCCACCCTTTCAGATGCGGGCGAAGACGTTGACGACCACTCCGATGTAGAGAATGACGAGGATGGTCCAGAAGGTGTAGATGATACCGGGATGCCGGATGTAGAGAGGTATCCGGATGGTCGGGTAACGCTTGCGAAGGTCACGGGGGGTCGGCATGCCCCCGGGCTGCTCCTGAAGAGCCGCCTTACGCCACACTCTGTTGAGTTCGGCTTCACGCCACTGCCGGGGATTGAGCATTACGGCGGCATGGTCGTCACCCACGATGAGCACCTCGCCGGCGATGCCGCTGGAGTCGATATGAGTCCGGGTCAGGAAGCCGGGCCCTTCGATGACGGTCAGCCGGCGCGCCCAGTTTCGTACCAGGACTGCGCCGTCCACGAATGCCACGTACGTGTTCATGGTGTGCAGGACGGCGTAGGTCGCGTACCACAGGAAGGGGAAAGCGACGAGGACGATGACCGCCGGTACGGCCGTCGCCCCGAACCCTTCACTGGTGCCGCGCCCGCCCGCGAGCATGAGCGTCATGCTGATGCCCGGCAGGATGACCGCCGGTACGATTGCCAGTGCCACGCGGCCGAACCGGCTCTTGTCCGGGGATACGACAAGCTCTGTGTGTCGGTCACTCACAACTGCTGTCCTGCCTCTCCGCATACGGCGAGAAAGCGCCGGTCGTCACAGACACCATCTGCCCCAACTCCGCCCCAACTGCTCTTCACTCCTGCACTCCTTCATCAGATCCCGGTGACGTAGCACCCTCAGTAGGCCAGAACCGCCTTGGTCGTGTGGCCGATTCGGGAGTATCTAATGAACGGCCCTGGCTCACGTTCGGTGGTGACTGAGCGTGGTGGCGCATCGTTGGCATGGCGTGCGAAACGTCAACGAGCTTGGCTGCGGGGCGCCGTCCGGCCGTGTGCACGGTAGGCCGATGTCGGCCCATCTTCAAGACCACCTGGCGGCAGCGGTGGCGGTATGGCGCGCTTGCCGACCCGGAGGGGCGTTAGGGCGCGGTTTTCGGGTAGTCGTACCAGGCCGGGGCGGCCCAGCGCTTGGGGAGGCGCGGCTACTCCTGGATCACGGTCTGCCCCGAAGAGCTGAGCCGACGGCTCGGCGGCCCCTTTGTGCTCACCGCGCGCGGCGCCTTCTCACGGGTCGTTCCCTTGGCCGTGGGCGGCGTGGTGCTCCAGGCGACCGAGACACTCGCCGACTTCACCGGCGACGCCCTGCGCAAGGTCTTGCACAGCAACGGAATGGGTCATGTGAGGGGCTGGGCGTATTCCCCTCTGCTGGTAACAGCTGTTACCATACGAGTATGGCGAAGACTCAGCTGGGCGTGCGCGTCGACACCGAGGTCAAGAAACTTGCCCAGGCACGGGCCAAGGACCGCGGCTTGGACCTGGGTGACTATATTGCCCGCCTTGTCCGTGAGGATGCCGACGGCCTGCGCCAGCGCGGCCTGGACGCCGCTCGCCGCTTCCTCGACGAGCACCAGCAGATCTTCGACGAGGCCGAAGACGCCGACCGGAACACGCCAGGGGCACACGCCGCCTAATGGAACTGCACATCGACGTCCCCTGGATCTTGCAGGTCGCAGAGATCGCGGGAGCGGGAGACCCAGCCCCCGACGACTTCGGCGTACCGGTGGCTGCCGTCGCATGCCACAAGGCTGAACTGCTGGAGCAGCCCGTGTACGACGGCCCGTACGCCCGCGCGGCGGCTCTGATGCACATCCTCGGCCGCTGCCGCTGGCTGGAGCGTTCCAATATGGCCGTCGCCGCGGCGACCGGCGTGATGTACCTGGAAGCTTCCGGCATCCCGCTCAAACCCACCCGTGAGGACGCACTCGGCCTGCGAGACCTCCTGCGAGACCCTGCCTGCACAGCTGCGAGGATCGCCACCCTGCTGCGCGCGTGGCCCGTCGCCGGCTGACCTGCGCCCGCGTGACATCGCCAGAGCCGGATTGTTGGTCGGCCGCCGGCTCACGAGCCGCCGGCACCGCCCGGTCGGCGCTGGGGTCTCCGTCACGCCCGGCCGCGGGTGGTGCATCAATGGTTCAATTCGGTTTGCCATCCTCGGCTGGACCCGGTGCTGCCCCGCTTCCGAGGCCCTGGTCGACCGCTCGCTCCGCGCGGACTTCTTCGGCGACTTCGTAGGCCCGCCCCGGATCGTAGACCCTGACCGCACTGTTGGGGCTGTACATGGCGCCTGCCCGGGGTGTGTACGTGTAGCCTCTGACACTGTGCTGAGCGGCTATACCGTCGACCGCACCGGCGGGCACCTGCCACAGATCGGCAACGTGGGAAGGCGTCCACCACTCATCCGGGCACAGGAAATTTCGTACGCTCTCTGTCTGACCTTCCACCGCCACTCCGGCCGGCCCCAGTTGCTCGGTCAGCCGGTCGACCAGCGTGTGTGCGTCGACCCGGGACAGCGGCGAGATTGTCGCGGGTGCGCACTCCACCGTCCCGCTGCGGGTGTGCAGCAGCACCTTGATCGACGTTCGCCGGCCCAGCCTCAGCTGCTCGAAGACGACAACGCGCTGCAGCTCAGCCATGGCCATGGTCGACGAACGCGCAAAGCGGACGATCACGACCTGGGCGGGAATCCCCTCAGGGCGGAACTCAACCCACCGCACCATCGTGGATGCCGCCATACACATCAGGCCCACGATGAGCACGGTCACAGCTACGCCCGTGAGCCCCAGGAGAATCCACAGGATGCCCCAGAAGAACGGGCTCCCCGAGAACAGGGCAGCCACCAGAGCGGCCAGCAGGAATGGAGCGGCGATCATCGAGGGGAGCATGACGCCTCCGCCGAGGAGGAAGGCCAGCTCGCGGATCCGACTGGGCACGAACACCAGCCGCCAACCGCCTGCCGCCTTGGCCGGTAACACAACTCCCGGCGGAAATTCGGAGTTTCCCATCGCCCAAGAGTAGGTCCCGATGAAAGCCCTCGTAAGACCGCGGCCAACCGTACCCGCGAAGTAGGCCTACCGCCAAGGCTGAACGGTAGACTCCGTGCTTGCCGGCAGCGCGGCGACGGCCTTCCACCACTGGGTCCGAGCCGTCGCCCAGCGCTCGGGAATCCTCACCGTTGAGCGGGGCCGGAACATACCGCACGACTCCAGAAGCGTCGCGTACTTCTCGTTCGGCGAGAACGCCCGCTTCGGCGCGTCCTCCAGCACATCGAGCACCGCCCCCGGCAGCGACCCGCCGGGAGCGGCGACCTCTCGCTCCCAGATCTCCTGCGCGTCCCGACCGCGCTGGAGGAACTGGTCCCGCCTGCGCTTCTGTGCCAGCTCCTGAGCCGGTCAAGTTGGTTCATGCATGTGTGCGCCGCGGTTTCCGACCCGGCCACATCAGTTGCAAACGGCCACTGATGTGGCCGGAACTCCCGCCCGACCGTGCTAAGTCTGTCTGTGCCGTGTGTTTGGATGCCCGTCATGGATGACTCGGCGTGCATGTGGATCACTGCGGTTCCTCCATTCGGGTCGGACGACGTCGGGGTGCTCCTCAGCGTCGACTTCACTTCCCAGGACCCCGGTGAGCGCATGGTTTGCATGCTGGGGAACAGAGGACACGAGGGTGAGGGGGGCGTGTTCTACCTGCTGCCGCACGACATGTCGGCCCGCTATACGCGCAAGGGCGACCGGCTCGCGGTTAGCGTCACAGCCTCCCGGCAGGTGCTTGCCGACGACCTGGCCGACCGCCAGGACGCCTGGCGCGAGCGCCTGGCAGGTCTCTCCCCGGACGCTGCGGATAGCGACCGGGTAACCCTGCTACGCCGCGAGATCGTGACCGACTTCGTCCCCGCCGAACGAAACGGCACCAAGCAGGCGGTGCTCCTCCTCGACCACGCGGGCCCGGCTTCCCTTCAAGAGTTGTTCTCCCGCCTTGAAAAGGGCGAGGCCAGCATCATGGCCCTCCGTGCCTACTGACGGCGCCCCGGTCCTGCGCCGACGATCCTGGGAATCGGCAGCGGACCGCATCATCGACCACCTCGGGCCGATGCTCGCGCTCCAGCCTCGCGAATAGTTCCGCAAGGACACCGTGCTGATCGTGGACGGCACCGTGCGCCACGAGGCGTTTGATGACCGGGCGGGCGTGAAAGGAGATGGGTCTCCCGTCCCTACGAGACCCGCATGACCGAACGCGAGCTCGCAAGACGAGCCCGGCACCGGTGTGCTGTGCTGTGCTGCGCTACGCCGACGGGCCGATGCGGATCACGGGGCGTGCTGGACACACGTGCCTTGTGGTGGGGCGGAGTGAGCGCGGAGGCTGTCTGCGCGGGGCCGTGTCCGGATGGAGGGTCGTCGCGGTGGGCTATTCCTTGACGGCACCCGCGTTGGCGCCTTGGACGAAGTACCGCTGGAAGCAGAAGAACAGCGCGGCCACGGGCAGGGTGGCCAGGAGGGCCGCGGCCAGTTTGAGGGGGTATTGGGTGCCGCCGCCCAGGCCGCCGGAGACGAGGCGGGCCAGGCCGGTGGTGAGGGTTTCGTACTGGCTGGACTGGGTGGCCACGAGGAAATGGGTGAACTCGTTCCACGAGCCCTGGAAGGACAGGATGGTCAGGGTGATCAGGGCCGGGCGGGCCATGGGCAGGACGATCGACCAGAAGGTTCGCAAGACTCCGGCACCGTCGACGCGGGCGGCCTCCTCCACTTCCCGGGGGATCGACTCGAAGAACCGCCAGGGCGAGGGTGGACGTGTCCTTGGGCAGGCACACCAGCTTCCCGTCGTAGGTGAAGGAGGTGCGCAGCTGGGCGGAGAAGTCGTCGGCGTCCTTGATCTGGTCCCCGTACGGGTAAAGGGAGCCGCCCTTGGCGTAGTTGGCGAACTGGCTGGAGTCGACGTAGAAGGCGTCCGGCGGCTTGTGCCCGGCGAAGGACTGGGCGAGTTGCTGGTTGATGTCCTTGGCCACTTCCACGGTCACCGTGTTGCCGGACTGCTTGGCCCAGGCGGCTGCCGCATCCTTGACGGCCTTGGTCTCCGCGCCACCGGAGGAGGCGATCAGCACCGTGAGGTGCTGCTTGGAGCTGGTGTCCTGCGTGGTTTCCTTGTCGCTGCCGAAACTCGACGAGCAGCCGGTGGCGGCAAGGAGCGCCGCGCAGGTGACGAGGGCCGCGACGGCCGTACGGTTGGGCATTGCTTCCTCCGAGGGTTGCGGGTGGTACATGCGGCTCCTCCCGGGCACACGAAGGCGTGGGCCAGGGGTGTGGGGGTGGAGGAGAAGAAACGTTTCGAGGTGGGGTGGGGCCGACCGCGCAGGGGGAAGGCAGGCCGGTCGGCCGGGAGTTACGCCTGGGCGGACAGTGGCGCGCCGGCGCTGTCGCGCACGATCAGGGACGGCTCAAGCAGGAGCCGCTCGGGCGGGGAGTCAGGGGCCGTGATCCGGGCCAGCAGCAGTCGTACGCACTCCCGGCCGACCTCCTCCAGCGGCTGGGCGACGGAGGACAGGCCGGGCGAGAGCAGCTCGGCGGTCGGCGAGTCGTCGAAGCCGACCACGGCGACGTCACGGCCCGGGGCGAGGCCACGCTCGCGCAGCGTCTGGTAGCAGCCGAGGGCCAGCACGTCGCTCGCTGCGACGACCGCGGTCGCGCCGCCGTCCAGCAGCGGTTCCGCCCCGGCACGCGCCGCCTCGATGTCGTTCACGCTGCTCTGCCCGCGCCGGCCGCGGGTCGGAAGTCCGTGCCGCCGCATGGCCCGCTGCCAGCCCTCGGCACGGTCGTCACCCGCACTGGAGGTGCCGCGCGCCCAACCGAGGAAGGCGATCTTGCGATGTCCGAGGGCGACCAAGTGCTCGACCGCCGCATCAGTGCCGCAGGCGCCGTCAACGTCGACCCAGTCACCGAGGGGCCGTCCCGACCACATCCGGCCGAAGCCGACGAACGGCACGCCCCGCTTCGTCAGCCATGCCTGGCGCGGGTCGCCGCGCTCGGTGCCGCTCAGCACGAAGCCGTCGACCTCGTGCTGAGCCAGCAGTTCCTCGTAGCCCTCCAGGCTCGGACTGTCGGGCGGGGAGGCGAACAACAGGATCCGGTACCCGGCCTCGTCGGCGGCATCCGACAGGGCATGCAGGAAGCGGTCCATGACCGCGCCCGCAGTGCCGGGCGGAGTGGGCTGGATGCCGTAGCCGATGAGCTTGCTCGAACCGCTGCGCAGCGTCTGCGCCGCCCGGCTGGGCCGGTAGCCCATCTCGTCGATCGCGCGGCGGACCCGCTCCAGGGTCTCGGGCCGCAGCATGTCCGGCGAGTTGATCGCGTTGGACACGGTCTGCATCGAGACCCCTGCCCGGGCGGCGACCATGGCGAGGGTCACCGGCCCGCCCTTGGACGAGGGGTTCTTGCTGGAGCGGGGCATGCGGCTCTCCGACTTGCAGAGGAGTTGTGTACTCGCTTTTAGCGTTCCAAAGCCGTTGTCAGCACTCTGAAGAGTGACTTACTGTCTTTGGAACGTTCGAATGATGAGAGGTTGTACTTCCTTGGACACCACTGTCAAGACCCAGGACACCAACGGCTCGGTCACCGCAGATTTGTCCGCGAGCGCGGGCCTGCAGCCGTTCCTGCATGACGCGGTCGTCACGCTGCGCGCGCCCAGCCTCGTCATCTCGCATGCGGACGGGCAGCTCAACGGGGGTGTGGACGGCTTCTACCACGGCGACCGCAGAGCACTGTCACACCTCACCGTCGCCGCCGAAGGCATCGCCCTCGCCCCGGTCGCCGGTGGCTTCCAAGGCGCGGACCGCGCGGAGTTCCGGGCCGTGCTGCGCGGCCTCGGTGAGAGCACGCCCGACCCGGCCGTCGCCCTCCACCGCCGCCGTAGCACGGCGGCAGGCCGGTTCGAGGAGTGCCTGGAGGTCGTTAACGCGGGCAGCCGGCAGGTCCGCTTCCGGCTGACGGTGACCGTCGGCACGGACCTCGCCACGATGGACAAGGTCAAGTCGGGACACGCTTGCGAGCACGTGCTGCCGCAGGCTGCGGACACCGACTCTGTCGGCCTGTCCTGGAGCCGTGACGGCTTCACTGCCCAACTCTTCAGCGAGCCGGCTCCGGACGCGCTGGAGGTGCCAGCGGGACGGCTGTCGTACGACGTCGAACTGGCCCCCGGTGCCTCGTGGTCGATGACGCTGCACGGTACGGCCGCCTACGCGGACGGCGACCAGTTCCCGCCCGCGCCCACGGACCACCAGGTGCCCTGGCGCACCCCCGTGCTGCGCAGCGCGGACCGCGACCTGGACCGCTGGCTGGAGCAGTCCCTTGCCGACCTGGACCGCCTGCGCCTGACCGACCCGCAATCGCAGCAGAACCCCCCGGACCAGTTCCTCGCGGCGGGCGCCCCCTGGTTCCTGACGCTCTTCGGCCGCGACGCGCTGTGGGCCGCCCGCATGCTGCTCCCGCTCGGCACCGACCTTGCGGCCGGCACCCTGCGCACACTCGCCCGCCGCCAGGGGACCGTCACCGACCCGGCCACAGAGGAACAGCCGGGCAAGATCCTGCACGAAGTCCGCCGCGAGACCCACACGATCGCGGACCGGCTCTCCCTCCCCTCGGTGTACTACGGCACGATCGACGCCACCCCCCTGTGGATCACCCTCCTCCACGACGCCTGGCGCTGGGGACTCGACCCGGCCGAGGTCGAACAGCTCCTGCCGCACGCCGAGTCCGCACTCGCCTGGATGCGCCGCCAGGCAGACGCCGGCGACGGCTTCCTCCAGTACATCGACCAGACCGGACACGGCCTGTCCAACCAGGGCTGGAAGGACTCCGACGACTCCATCCGCTACCGCGACGGCCGCCGCGCCCACGCCCCGATCGCCCTGTGCGAAGTCCAGGCGTACGCCTACGAGGCCGCCCTCGGCGGAGCGGCACTGCTGCGCGCGTTCGGCCGACCGGGGGCCGACGATTGGGAGGCATGGGCCGAGCGGCTCGCGGTCCGCTTCCGCGACCGCTTCTGGGTGACGGACGAACACGGCCCTTACCCGGCCGTCGCGCTCGACGGCGACGGCAAGCCGGTCGACTCGGTCACCTCCGGCTTCGGCCACCTCCTCGGCACCGGCCTGCTCAACGCCGAGGAGAGTGCACTGCTCGCGGCCCGCATCGCCGGACCCGACCTCGACGCAGGCCACGGCCTGCGCACCCTGAGCAGCGACGCAGTGGGCTATAACCCCTACGGCTACCACGTCGGCTCGATCTGGCCGCACGACACGGCCATCGCCGTACACGGCCTGGTCAAGGCCGGATTCCCGGACGCCGCCGCCTCGCTGGCAGCCGGCCTGCTGACTGCGTCAACGGCTTTCGACGCCCGCCTCCCCGAACTCTTCGCCGGCCACGGCAGCCGGCAGAGCCCGCACCCCGCCCCCTACCCGGCGTCGTGCCGACCGCAGGCATGGGCGGCCACCTCAGCGATCCTCGTGCTCCAAGCAGCCCTCGGCCTGAACGCTGACGTCCCCGGCGGCACGGTCACCGTGGCGCCCAACTTCGCCTCGACGTGCGCACCGCTCACGGTGACGGGGCTCCAAGTCGGCGGCGGTCAGCTGGACGTCACGGTAACAGCGGACGGAACGGTGGACGCGACCGCTCCGGCAGGGCTGACCGTGGTCACGTCCTGATGCCGTGCCACCGAGCCATCCCTCGGCGCCCAAACCACGCTGCGGGATGGCACTGACAGCTGGAAGCCGTGGACAGCGGACCGGGGCGAACCCTGTCCATGACTTCGGCTCGGCAGCCCAGGGGCTTGAACCCTGATCTTGGGCATACGAGTCACTAGATCTTGAGGATCTGAGATCGCGTCGGATTCGACAAGGTGAATTGCAACCGCCGTAACGAAGTCGAGCTAGCGAGGAGGCTGGGGGCATCGAACGTCAGGGGTTCTGGCGTCCTCGGCTCCGGCTGGCGCCATCCTGTGGCGTTGGGGAGGCGGGCCGCAGCGGGGGTTCGAAGAACGCCCCCCGGTTCTTGCCTGCGGTCTTGGCCCTGTACAGGGCTGTGTCGGCGTCCCGCAGCACTTCCGCGGGCGACGTCGGTCTGCTGACGCTCCGTGCTCCGATGCTGGTGGTCACGTCAACGGAATCGCCATGGACGAGGAGGAAGGGGTCGTGGAAGGCATCAAGGATCCGCGTCACGTAGTCGTGCAGGGTGCTCAGGTCCACGCCTTCCACGAGGAGCGCGAACTCGTCCCCGCCGAGCCTGGCCACCAGGTCCTGCTCGCGGACCCGGCTCGTCAGCCGCCTCGCGACGTCGACCAGCAGTTCATCGCCGGCGGGGTGTCCCAGTGTGTCGTTGACGTCCTTGAAGCCGTCGAGATCGAGCATCAGTAGTCCGGCGCAGGACGTAGCGGAGCACCGGCCGAACGCGGACTCCAGGCGTTCGTTCAGCAGTGCCCGGTTGGCCAGTCCCGTCAACGGGTCGTGGGTCGCCTGATAGCTCAGCTGCTTTTGGAGCTCAGCCTGTTCCCGCAGTGAGGCGGCGAGGGCAGCGGCCCTGCCCTGGGCGTACTGGGCCAGGAACGCGACGCGCACCAAGAGCAGCAGCGAAAGGCTCGCCATCATGCCGACGATCACGGTGACGTCCCCGGGTTGGTCCCGGATGCCACCGACATTGGCCAGCACGATCAGAGGCCCCATAAGGATCAGCGCGATCAGGGTCGACAGGCGCCGAGGGGGCAGCTTTCCCTGGTCTTCCGCCAGCCGCGACGGCCGGGAAACGGACGAGTGTAGTGCCGCCGCACCCAGCAGGAGGGAGGAGACCATCCACGCCACTTCGGACACGTCCTCCGCGATCGCGATGCCCGTCGTCGCCTGGGTCCCGTAGTAGAGGCCGTCGGCAGCGAGCAGGACTAGCAGCCATCCGATGCACAGAAGGAATGACGGGGTGCGCGTGCCTGTGGTGAGTATCAGCCGCGCGGCCACGGACAGCAGCACCAGGTCGGTGGCGGGATAGGCGATGGACAGCGCGAGCGGCCACGCGGTCATCTCGCTGCGCAGGTAGGGGGCAATGATGAACGCCCACGACAAGGTGCCGAACCCCAGCGTGACGATTCCCGCGTCCAGTAGCCCGGCCCAGTGCAGGCGGCCCGCCTCCTGCCGGGCCAGCATCACCAGACCGGCGGTGAACAACAGATAGCTGCCCAGGTAGAGCATGTCGGCCACGCCCGGGAACGGAACCTCGGCGCCGCGAGCCTGGTAGAGGCCCCAGATCGTGTCCGCCGCGGCGTAGGGTGCCATGCCCGCGGCTAACAGGCACCACGGAAGGACCGAGGGCGGACTGTGCCTGGTCACTCCCACCACGATCGCGACAACGACCGAGGCGGACACCAGCGCGGCCAGCATGTAGCGCGCTGGGGAGGAGGTGATCAGATAGGTGACGATCACCGCGGTCCCTGCCGCCCCGTACACCCAGGCCGCCGCATCACGGCGTGAGGGCAAACGCAGGTGAACCTTGCTCACAGACCCTCCTTCCCACCGGGACGCATGAACCGGTCGGGTCTCATCCGGGTCCGTAATCGGGAGGTTGGGAGCGGAGTACCCCGAGGATGCGGCAGGTGCGGTCGATTTCCACCTGGAAGCGGGGAGCCGTCGGTGCCGGGGCAGGCGCCCCGGCACCGACGTGATGTTCGAGTTCCTGGCAGCAGGCGGCGAGGGTGTGGGCTCGCATGTTGCCCGCGGCGCCCCTGAGGCTGTGGACCTGCTCGACGATCTCCTCGGTTTCGTGGCGGCCGAGGCCGTGGAAGAGAGCGTTGGTCATCTCCGGGGCTCGCGTGAGGAAATGGTCCACCAGCCGGTTCCCCAGTTCGTTCTCAGCCGGGGTGCCGTCGCTGTCCGGCGAGTCCTTCGTCAGCAGCCGAAACCGCCCCTCGTCGTCGGCCGCGCACTGCTGCTGCCGGTCTGCGGGCTCCATGGCTCCGCCTCCACATGATCATGCCCGCGTCACAAGGCGGGCCAGGACTTTTGGCGGGCGGCCGCGACGGCTTCCGCACGGCCTCGCCGGACGGCGGGTGATCAACAGTGTCCGGTCCCGGACGCGCCACGTCGAACTCCGAGGCACCGCAGCGGGCTCATCGGGTGGGACGCGGGAGAGACGTCCACCCTGGAGACGATCAACGCACTTGGTATGGGTGATCGGCACCCCTCTGGCCACCATCGACGCCTTCCTACCCAGGCCACGGGGCGATGACGGAGAGCAAACGATCCTCTCCAAAATGTCAACGGCCCCTTCCAGCAGAGAATGAACCACTGAAGATCGCAATTCGAGGTGTCGGCCGCGGCCTCACCACGACGGTGTGCGGCGGCCGTGAGAATGCCAGGTCCCGGGGGTCTCGTGCTGTCCGTGACCGTTCACAGTTCGTTGCCCGCCTTCATGCCCTCACCTCTCACTTCGGCGAGCGGTACCGAGCCGTCGACCGCCGGTCGATTCCGCCACCCACCGGGCAGCGTTCGGAAGGTGGACGAGAACCTTCACCGACCCCCGGCGCAAAGGCTGGTTCTACGCCCTACTCGTGCTGAACCATCGAGACGTCATCCTCTACACGATCGCCGTCGTCTGGCGGCTCAACAGCATGTTGGAACGCGCCGGGCGGCTCTCCTGCTCTAGACCAACAGGCGTGGGGCAAGCGCTCACGAGGTGACCGTCTTCACCACGCGGGGTCCTGCCGGGTCGTCACCGTGGCCCACCGCCACTGGCCCTTGGACCACACCCATAGCGCGGGCGGATCCCCGTACGGCCAGGTCCGCACCACCGGCTCGGTGCCATCGCCCGGACTCCAGGGCCGCGCCTGGGCCGGCTCGACCCTGCTATCGCTCACCTGTTTGATTGTCGGCCGTCCCGTCCCCGCGGGAGCTCTACGCGCCCGCGCTCGGGTCCGTCCAACTCGTCGAGTGGCGTCGGCAGCGCTCCACCCCGTATCCCCGGCGGCAGGGAGCGTTCCGGCTTCGGTCTGGGTACTCGGCCACGACGACGGTGTGCCGGGATCGTACGGCAGCCGCCGCCAAAAGCGTGATCACGCGGCGTCCCTCGCCTGGGCCGGTCCCCCCCCGGGCACGTCACAGCGCGAACGCCGGGATCCCGGGAGTACGGGTCACACCGCGCACCCCCCGTGCCCGCGAGGACGCCGCGGGCGGCGGTGCGAGGGCCGGCCCGATCAGCGGCATGACGGCCGCCAGCATCTCCGTCTCGCTCGCGGTCCCGTCCACGACCAGATCGGCCACCGCCCGGGAGGGCGCGACGTGGGCTGCGTGGCGGTCCCTGCCGGTCTGCAGATAGTTGTGCAGAGACAGCCGGGGGTCCTGCCGCTGCACCTCGATCTTCCGGAGGATCTTGCGGGCCAGGCGTATGTCGTCGGGGGTGTCGACATACACCCGCCACGCCGCCCGCGGGACCACGGACGGCAGTGACAGCGCGAACAGGCCCTCGACCACCACCAGCAGCACGCCGGGGCGCATCAGCGCCGCGTCAATGGCGTGCGTCACCGCTGTCTCGTCGATCGACCCGGGATGGTTCCAGTCGAGGACGGCGTGCCCGTCGGCGCTGACCGTCCACACACCCCTCAGGGGGTCGTGCGCGGGCACGTAGTAGTCGTCCAGATGGATCAGTGCGATGCTCTCGGGACACTGCAGCGACAGGGCTTCGGCAAGGGTGGACTTGCCGGATGCGGTGCCGCCTGCGACCGCCATTACACCCGTCATACCGGGCGCTCCTCATGTGCTCAAAGGGGATAGACGAAGCGGCCGGACAAGCCGGGTGCAGGGAATGTACGGCGGCGTGATCGCCCATGGCAAGTGGGGAAACGCGGCCCGGTTCAGCGAAGGCCAGGGCCGCGACCTCCCGGCTGAAGCCGATCATCATTCGGCCGGCAGGAGCCACCCCCACCGCCAGGTGGAGCGGCCCTCCACGACTGCCGCGTCGCCACGGCCAAGCAGGGTGCTCCGGAGGTGGATGGCTGCAACGATCGAGGAGTTCGAGAAGGATCTGAAAGGGAACCTCTATAAGGTCTGGAATCGGATGTCCTCGGAAAAGCTACCTTCCTCCTCCGGTGAAAAGTGTGGGAATCCCGAAGCCGCATGGCGACGGGGTTCGTTTGCTCGGTGTGCCCACGGTCGCGGACAGAAACGCCCAGGCAGTGGCGGCCACTCATCTGGAGAAGCAGGTGGAGCTGGTGTTCCACCCGGATTCCTACGGCTACCGCCGGGCAGGTCGGCTCTGAACGCGGTTGAGATATGCCGGCGGTGCTGGAAGAAGAAGTGGGCCCCTCGATCTCGATGTCTCCAAATTCTTCGACAGCCGCTGGGGCCTCGTCATCAAGGCGGTGGAAACCCATACCGATGCCACGTGGGTCCTGTTGTATGTGAAACGGTGGCTTGCCGCTCCACTGCAACTTTCCCGACGGCACCTTGCGGCAGCGAGATCGCGGAACCCCACAGGGATCGGCGGGTTCTCCCGTGTCGGCGAATCTGTTTCTGTGCCCTGACCGGAAGGTTTGCAGGGTCTGGACAGGCGAAACTCGCACCGGACGCCTCTGCTGGCGGATAGCGTCGTGTCCACGGTGAAGGGGATTCGTGATCATGGCAGAGCGTTCGGTTCCGCCTCGCGTGGTGGCCGCGGAGCGTGTCGCCTCCGAGGCGGGTTTCAAGAAGAGTTGCATCCCTGAGGTGGGCCGGTTGCTCAGGCTGGCCGCTGCTGCGAAACCCCACGGAGTCGTTGCGGAGAGCGGCACCGGCTCGGGCGTGGGTACCGCCTGGCTGCACAGTGGGCTCGGCGCCGGTGCCCGCCTGGTCACGGTGGAGCGTGACGAGGAGCTGGCCGGTCGAGCGGCCGGGCTCTTCGCGGACGACAACCGCGTCAGCGTCCTCACCGGGGAGTGGCGGCTGCTTGAGCAGCACGCCCCCTTCGATGTCTTCTTCTGCGACGGCGGAGGCAAGCGTGACGCCCCGGAGAGGGTCGTCGAGCTGCTTGCTCCTGGTGGCCTTCTCATCCTGGACGACTTCACCCCATCGCCCCATTGGCCGCCTCGTTTCGGCGGCGAAGTGGATGAGCTCCGCCTGTTCTACCTTACTCATCCAGCCTTGGACGCTACTGAAATACTCACAACACCAGCCAGTTCAGCAGTTGTTGCGGCACGCCGCCTCTAGTCAGGAAGGCGTGAACCGTTCTTGATCACGCCGCGGGGCTGGTCTGCCGTCCCAGCGGATGCCCTTCTCGCTGCGAATGCGGGCGCGCTCTCGGCGTTGTGCGGCGAGGACGTCGGGGTGGCGGGCGTTGGCGCCGCACCCTCGCAGGCTTGGTAGGGCGGGTGGTGGCCGTCTGGACGACGAAGTCCTCGTCGTCAGGGGTGAGCAGGCGGGGCTCCGAGCCGTCTCCCGGCGACCCGCAGCCTCACCCGCCTTGCCTCTCTCCGCACACAGGGCGGCGACTCAGAGGCAAGACCGATGGGCCTCGGTCTGAGTGGGGCGAGGTAGGTAGAACCACGTAACTGACTACTGAACTGTGCGGTGGGGGTGGCCATGTGGCGCTTATGTCAGAGGCTGCATTTATGGTGCCGTTGACGATGGCGTGCCCCGATCCATCTGGAGCTTGCCGCCAAGACCTGGAGAATGACGTGCACTCTTTCGATGCTGCAGATGTTCCGAAGACGGATGACTGGGAGGCGTGGCTCGCCTACGCGGATCTGCTGACTGGGGCGGGCGACCCGCGGGGCGAGGCGATCCGGCTGGAGCACCGCTGTGAGACCAGGGACGGGGACCATGCCCGGCTGGCCGCGGCCCATGAGGAAGTGGAACGGCAACTGGGGCTGGACGGGTTGCGGGAGGACGGCTCCTGGCAGTTCACGTGGTCCCGCGGCTTCATCGACGAGGCCTGCTTCCGCCTGGCCAAGGACACCCAGCCGCAACGCCGAGAACTGGTGGAACGGCTCCTGACAGACCACTCACACGCCGCAATCATCGACCCGACCGACCCCGAACAATGGGAAGGCGCCCTGATCGACGCACTCCTTTCCCACCCCGCCACCCACCGACTGCGCACACTCGAACTGCACCTCACCGACTACCACCACTCTGCCGAGCACTCCGCGGTCTCACTTGCCGACCGACAACGCCCCCGGCTGGAACGCATGTACTTCGGCTACGGCTTCGAGTACCTGTTTGAACTCAGCGAGGGATCGACGGGTAAGCGAATCAATCCTGAGGAATACCTTCACCAAGGACTTGTTCAGGCCGATATCTGGGACTCGCTTCCCGCCCTGCGTACACTGGAACTCGAAGGCGCGTTCCTGTTCCACTCCTTGAACCACGACAGACTGACCCGACTGCGGGTCCGGGGACCCGTCATCTCCGACGGATCCATTTTCGAACTTGGACAGACTCCCGGACTGGTGTCATTGGAAGTTGAACTCGGTGATGACGTTTTCGGCTGCGTGTGCCCGCCTGAGCAACTCGAGGAACTCAAGGCCTCTGAGTACCCTAGTCTCAAAAACCTTGACCTCAGCAAGGCAGAGTTCGATGCCACCGCGTATCAGCTACTTTCCGCCCTCGCGGACTCCTCGGTCCTTCCTCAGCTCGAACGTCTGTCCATCAGCAACCTGACGATCAGCCAGAGAGACTGCGAGGGTAATCCGCTGGCCGGACTGGCTGAACTGGCACCACGATTCGCCCATCTTGATCTGCACGTGAACGACGTCATCGACATCGAAGGCGCCGACGACGAGGAAGCCGATCGGGTTCTCTCCCGATTCGGTCTGAGCCGGGTCCACCCCACCGGCAACCATGATGACGACTGAGCGTCAGTCGATCTTGAAGTCTCCGGCGGATATCAAAGCGCGTTGAGGAGGCCGCCTACGGAGATCCACGCGGGGCAACGCAAGTAGGTGCCGGCCGGGGATCGGCTACCAAGGCCGCCGGGGCTCCCGGCCGGCCGCGTTCCGCCGTTGCGGTCACCCTGTCCGCCTCTGGGCGACCCGGCGCGGTTCGTGGGCGACAGCAGCGGCTCACTCGGCGCGGTGCACCACCTGCCCGGCGGCGACCGTGAGCACCGCTCGTGCATCGGCCAGCGGTGCCGCGTCCGGTGTGGCGAAACCGGGCGCGCACAGATCGCGGTCGAGGAGCACCAGGTCGGCGCGGCGGCCGACTGCCAGGGTGCCCCCCTGATCATCGTGGTTGACGTAGGCCGAGCCCGCCGTGAAGGCGTCCAGGGCGTCGTCGAGCGTCAACCGCTGCTCGGGCAGGAAGGCAGCACCGTCGCGTGCGCCGGGGTCGGTCCGGGTGATCGCGACCTCCAGCTGCTGCAGCGGGTCGGCGGTGGTGACCGCCCAGTCGCTGCCCATGGCAAGGCGGGTGCCGCAGGCCAGCAGGTGAGCGAAGGGGTATTGCCGACGTGCCCGTTCGGGGCCGATGAAAGGCACCGTCAGGTCGTCCATCTGTGGTTCGCTCTTGGCCCAGTAGGTCTGGAGGTTGGCGATGACGTCGAGTTCGGCAAAGCGCCTGATGTCGTCGGGGTGGACCAGTTGCAGGTGGGCGATGTGGTGGCGCCGGTCGCCGGCGCCGTTGGCGGCGCGGGCGGCGGCCACGGCGTCGAGAGCGTTGCGGACCGCTCGGTCGCCGATGGCGTGCTGGTGCACCTGGAAACCGTGGCGGTCGAGTTCGACCAGGGCCGCGGCGAGCAGTTCCCGGTCGATGTAGGAGAGTCCGCGGTTGTCGCTGTGTCCGCCGCAGCCGTCGCAGTACGGTTCGAGGAGCGCGCCCGTGTGGTTCTCCAGGACCCCGTCGGTCATGATCTTCACGGTGGTCGGGTGGAAGCCCGAGCCCAGGTGGGCGCGCGGGGGTGTGACGGCCAGTCCGCGCTCGCGCCGGGCCAGCAGGTCGGCGATCTGTCCCAGACCCTGGTGCCGGTCCCACCACAGCGCGCCGACCACCCGGGCGGTGAGGCGTCCGTCGGCGGCCAGGGTCTCGTAGGCCTGCTGGGTGGCGGGGGTGACCCAGGCGTCCTGCCAGCCGGTGATGCCGAGGGCATGCAGGTGGCTCTGGGCCGTGAGGATCGCGGCTTCCCACTCCGCCCGGCCGGGGAGTGGGACATGAGTGTCGTTGAACGTGTACGCGGCGCCTTCGTGCAGGGTCCCGGTGGGTTCGCCGGTGACCGGGTCGCGTTCGATCCGGCCGTCGGGGGGGTCGGGGGTATGGCGGTCGATCCCTGCGATCTGCAGGGCACGGGAGTTGACCCAGGCGCCGTGCACGTCCCGGTTGAAGAGGAAGACGGGACGGTCCGGGACGATCGCGTCGAGGTCCTCTTTGCGCGGGGTGCCGCCGGGGAAGTGCTCCATGGCCCAGCCGCCGCCGACGATCCACGCCTCGTCGGGGTTGGCCCGGGCGTAGGCGGCGATGGCGTCCAGGTAGGACTGTCGTCCCGCCAGGTCGTTGAGCCAGATGCGGAGCAGGTTGCGCCCGGCGAAGGGGGCGTGGACATGGGCGTCCTGGAAGCCGGGCAGTACCAGGCCGCCGGCGGCGTGCACCCGTTCCGTATCCGGTCCGGCGAGCGCGAGGACGTCCGCGACGTCGCCGAGGGCGGTGATCCGCCCGTCCCGTACGGCCACGGCGGAGGCCCAGCGGCCCGCCGAGAGGCGGGCCCGGGCACCGGTGATGACAAGGTCGGGTGTCTCAGTGAGCAAGGTCGAGTACACCTTCCTCTTCGACGATGCGCCGCTCTGCCGGGAGGTCGAGCGAGCGGCAGAACACCAGGTAGCACAGGCCGGCCACGGGCAGGCCGATGAAGACGGAGTAGTCGACGCCGTGCAGCGCCGCGGCGGCGAACCCGGTGAACGGGGTGGTGACGACGAACGGGATCATCGCCGCGATGGCGATCAGATACGCGAGGTTGCCGCGCCATCCCCAGCGGCCGTAGATGCCGCGGGGGTTGAAGATCTCCCCGATCGAGTAGGCGCCGCGGCGGACGAAGAAGTAGTCCACCAGGTTGATCGCGGTCCAGGGTGTGAACAGGTACGCGAGGAAGATCAGCACGTTTCCGTAGAAGGAGTTGAACCGGTCCACTCCGACGAACTGGGCTACGCCCCAGACCAGGACGAACATCACCGCGATGCAGACCGCTCGGATGGTCCGGGTCGGCCGCACGGGCTTGAAGCTGTCCCAGATGGAGATGATCGACATCATGCCGCCGTACTGGTTGATCGCCATCACCGACAGCAGGCCGAGCAGGAGTGCCGCGACCATGAACCAGCCGAGCCCGCCGACCAGGCCGTCGGCCATCGCCTTGAACGCGGCCACGGGAGTGGCGTCCGGGTAGGCGGCCGAGGCCACCGCCCCGATGGCGAAGACCCAGATCCCGGACAGCGCGCTGGGCAGGTACGTCCACCAGAACGTGGCCCGCACGCCGACCTGGGCCGGCAGGTAACGGGAGTAGTCGGACACGTACGGGGCCCAGCCCAGCTGGAAGCCGGCGACGATCACGAAGACGGTCATGAACGCACCGGCCTTGAAATCGCCGAACATGAAGGCGTCCGCGGTCAGACCCTCGTCGGCGAGGGCGGCGACCGTGACCACGGCCATCACGGCGACCAGCGGCCAGGTCAGCCAGCGGCTCACCCGGTGGATCCAGCGGTAGCCGTACAGCGCGATCAGCGCGGCCACGGAGGCGGCGATGAAGTAGCCGTAGCCCTCGCGCAGGCCGAACAGGGTGTGCAGGGCGTCGCCGGACAGGATCGCGTCGGAGGTGTTGTACGCGACATAGTTGACCAGGGCGAAGACCCACACGGTCAGCGCCGCGCCCAGATAGCCGAACTGTGGTCTGGACTGTACGAGTTGGGGCAGGCCGAGCTGTGGCCCCTGGGCGGAGTGGAAGGCCATGAAGAAGGTTCCGAAGAGCGAACCGAGCGCCGTGGCGATGAGCGTCCACGTCAGTCCGGCGCCGATGCTGAGCGCCGTCACACCTGTGGCCATCGCGGTGAGGTTGATGTTGCCGACGAACCACAGCGAGCCGAGATGCGCGGGGGTGCCGTGACGCTCGGCGGCGGGGATCCAGTCGATCGAGTGGGTCTCGATGCCGGAGGCCGCCGTGGCGGCTGGGGGCTCGGCCTGGTCGGTCGCGGGCGTGGCGGGGGTTGGGGCGGATGCGGGCATACGAGGCCTCCTGGCAAGGGCGGAGGTGGTGCTTCCGGCGGAGGAGCCTCAGTGTGGGATTAAGTCAATCGGATAGTCAATGGCATCGACTAAAGGTAATCTGGGACGGCAGGGGACGGCAGGCGGCCAGTGGCACCCTGATGGGGCGCTCAGTCCGGTCCGGTGAGAACCGGCCCCGTACACGGAGAGGACCCTTCTCGATGGCGATCACGCCACAGCGCAGACCCCGACGGCCACGGGGCAGCCTCAACCAGCAGGTCATCGCCGAGGCCGCACTGCGGATCGCCGACCGGGACGGAATGGACGCGCTCACCTTCGAGACCCTGGGCCGCGAGTTGCAGGCCCATCCAACCGCGATCTACCGCCACTTCCGAGACAAGGACGAGGTGCTGCTCGCCCTCATCGACGCCCTGCACGCCCGGGTCACCTCCGGCGGACTTCCGGTCACCGACGACTGGGCCGCGGATCTGCGCGCCGTCGCGGGCCGGATCCACGACGTTTTCCTCACCCACTCCCAGGTCGGCCAGTTGGTGGCCGCCCGCACCGCGCGGCGGCAGCACGAGTTCGAGGTCGTCGAGCACATTCTCGGCTGCATGCGCCGGGCCGGCCTCGACGAGAGGGAGGCCGCCCGCTGCTACCGGGTCTTCGCCGACGCGGTACTGGCCTACTCCAGCATGGACGCCGCACTGCATGCCCTGGAGGCGCCCGCCCGCGACGCCGACCTGCTTTCCTGGCACGTCGAATACCGCAAGCTGCCCGCCGAGGCCTACCCGAACCTCGCCGCCACCATCGACCACATCCCCCCAGTCGACTCACCCGGCAGCTTCGCGCTTCTGGTGGACCTTCTGATCGCGGCGATCAGGGCTCGCGCCGACTCCTACAGTGACGACCAGCGTGGCTGAGCAGGCGACGAACCTCGTGTCGTTGTCGGCCGTGGTGGGCGAGCGTCGCGGCCAGGCATCGACACTGCGGGCGAGCGGTGGGCGCTGATCGATCCAGCGATCATGGCGTGGTGGGCGGGGTGTGGCTCCATCGGCGGCCACATCGCTGCGTGCACATCGCGCGGATGCCCCGGGTCGGCCGCAAGGGACACAATCGGCAGTCCGCAAGGATGGGCCGGCGAACCACCTGACCCTCCCGCGCCCGACGCCAACGTAGGTACCTGCATGCTCGTGGACCGAGGCGCACGTCACGACCTTCCGGACCGCCGTCACCAGGTCCTCGGCCACCATGGCCGTCCGTCAGGGCGCGCCTCCTCCCCTTCGCCAAGACCAGCCGCCCTCTCGTGGGGCTCTGCAGGCGGGCGCCTGTACGGCGCTGGACGACGGTGGCGGTTGGTCCGGAAGAAGCCGCCGCCGGACCCGTCGAAGGAGCAGTTCCATGCCGGCTAGGACCCGGCGGCGGTAGGCGCGGTCGGCCCGCCGGGGAGGGTGCGGAGCGCTGACGGCGCCCTCCCCGGCGGACGGTCGAAGCGAAGCCGGCGGACCAGGGGCGAGAGCCGCACGCAGGTTGCCCCCGGGACACGGCTTGTGGATCAAGGTGCACGGCAGCCGGGGCGGTGGGGGGTGGGGGAGCGCGGGCCCAGGCACTGCACGGTGAACCGGGCGGACGGACTCAGTACCGCTGCCGGGCGCCGGGCAAGAAGCGCCCGGTCCGCGGCGAGGCGCCCAGGCGCGAGCGTCGCGACATCGCCTGGTAGTCCGTGAGACTGCCTCGACCTACGAGGAGCTGTGCCGGCGCTTCCCGGACAGCCTCGGCCCGGAGCAGTGGAACCAGCTCTTCCCGGTATCCCACACCGCGCTTCCTGCTGACAGCGGGTGAATGCCTACGGCCACGCCTCCGCTCAAGGGCCGGCCCTGGTGCCTGCCTTCCTCTGTCAGAGCCAGGGCCGCCCCCGCGGGTTACGACGCCGTACGCTGCCGGGTCGCGTGCTCGGCGAGCAGGCCGGCGAACGAGGCCACCGTGGGGAACTCCCACAGGGCATTGGGGTCGAGTTCACAGCCGATGTGATCCTCGGCCTCCGTGATCAAGGTGATGGCCCTGACCGAATCCAGACCGTAGACGGACATGGGCTGTTCGGGGTCGATCGCGTCGGGCGGAAGTCTCATCTCCTCGGCGAGGTAGGCGCAGAGCCACTCCCGCAGCTCTGCCTCGGTGCCTTCCGTCGTGGGGTCGGTCGTCGGACGGTGCATGGGACTCCTTCGGTGCGCGGCTGGCAGGGGGCAGGCCCTAACGCGGGTCCTGGTGCAGGGAGACCAGGCGGCCCTCGCGGAAGAGGTCCCGCATCGCCGAGCGGCGGACCTTGCCGCTCGTGGTCCGCGGGACCGTGCCCGGCTTCACCAGGGCGACGGTGGCGACGGCGATCCCGAACTCGCGTCCCACCGTGTGCCGGATCTCGGCGGCGAGGGCGGGCAGCCGGTCGGCCGGGATGCCCGCGACCTCATGGGTGACGACCACGGAGGAGTCGTGGTTGCCGGGGGTGGCGCCAGGATCGGCGAAGACCACGCCCGTGCGGCCCAACTCCGGGTGCTGGGCTCGGAGTTCGTGCTCGATGTCCTGCGGATAGACGTTCCGGCCGTGCACGATGATCAGGTCCTTGAGGCGTCCGTGGACATAGAGTTCGCCGTCGCTGAACACTCCGAGGTCCCCGGTGCGCAGATAGCCGCCGTCACCGTCCGCGGTGGCCGCGTCGAAGACGTCCGCGTTGTCGTCGCGCCGCCAGTAGCCGGACGAGACGCTCCGGCCGCGCAGCCAGATCTCGCCCAGCCGGCCGTCCGGCAGGACGTCCCGGGTCTCCGGATCGACGATCAGGGTGTCGTACGAAGCGTCCGGGCGGCCGCAGGCGACGATCTCCCGGGAGGCGCGGTCCGCCACCGCCGGAGTGAACTCGCCCTGGGCCAGCGCCTCCAGGTCCACCTGGAGGGTCTTGAGTGGACCGGTGGCATCGACCGAGATGTAGACGGCGGTCTCCGCCATGCCGTAGCAGGCGGTCACCGCGCGCGGGTCCAGGCCCGCGGCGGCGAACCGGTCGGTGAAGGCGGCCAGAACCCGCGCGTCGATCGGCTCCGAGCCGCAGCCGGCCACCCGCCAGCGGGACAGGTCCAGGCCGGCGAGGTCCTGCTCACGGACCTTGCGGGTGCACAGGTCGAACGCGAAGTTCGGGGCGAAGGAGAGGCCGAGGTCGAAGACGTCGATCATCCGCAGCCACTGGGCCGGCCGTCTGATGAACGCGGTCGGCGCCATCAGCACGGAACTCCCGCCCAGCAGCAGCGGCCACACGATCTGGCTGAACAGCCCCATGTCGTGATACAGCGGCAGCCAGCCGCCGACCCGTCCGCCGAATTCGAGCCTGGCCGTGCCCACGGCGGTGTTGAAGAGGATGTGCTCGTGCTGGAGGACCACGCCCTTCGGGTCGCCGGTCGACCCCGAGGTGTACTGGAGCACGGCGATCGTCGACCGGTCCACCGGCACCGGCCGCCACTCGCCCGGGTCGTCGGCGTCGAGCAGGTCCCCGGCGACCACCTGGAGCGAGGTGTCCGGCAGATCCGCCGCCCACTCGCTCACCTCCGTCAGGTGCGCCGCCGTGGTCAGCACGGCCGCGGCCCCCGAGTCCCGCGCGATGGCCGCGAGCCGTCGGCCGTGGTGGCGGTGGCCGCCGGGGAGCGGCGCCGGCACCGCGATCATCCCGGCGAACAGACACCCGAACAGCGCCGCCGCGAACTCCAGCCCGGTCGGATGCAGCAGCAGCACCCGTGCGCCCGGCGGCACATGCGCGTGCAGCCAGGCCGCGCGGCCACGGGCCTCCTGGTCGAGCCGGGCGTACGACCAGCGCTGCGCACCGCTGTCGAAGTCGGAGGGATCGGCGAGATAGGTGAGGGCCTCGGCGTCGGGGTGGGCCGCCACGCGTTCGCGGAACAGCGTCACCATGTCCGGGGCATCGGTCAGATCATGCGTCATGAGAACGTCCTTCGGGGGCGGCGGACCGGGCGCCGGCTACCCGGCCGGGACGGACGCCGTCCAGGTCGATCGGGAGACGGGCCGGGCCCCGCAGGTTCAGATTGGGCCGGTAGACGAGCTCGTCGGGGCGCAGCCGAGGCCGGACCAGCAGCGTGGCCAGCAGTTCGAGGGCGACCGCCGCCTCCAGCCGGGCCAGTCCCGCCCCGAGACAGAAGTGCGGCCCCGCCGCGAACGTCAGATGCGGCGCGGCGGGGGAGCGGCCGATGTCGAACGTGCCCGGGTCCGGATACACCTCCGGATCCCGGTTGGCGGCCCCCAGCAACAGCAGCACCGTGTCCCCGGGCCGCATCGCGGCCCCGCCGATCGCCCCGGCCTCGCGTGCGACCCGGGTCGTCATCTGGACCGGCGCGTCATAGCGCAGGACCTCCTCCACGACCGCCGGAGCCGTCTGTTCGGGCGCCGCGCGCAGCCGCGCGAACTGCTCCGGATGCCGCAGCAGCGCGAGAACCGCGTTGCCGATCAGATTGACGGTCGTCTCGTATCCCGCGTTCAGCAGCAGCACACACGTCGCCAGCACATCGTGGTCGTCCAGCCGCTCCCCGTGCTCCTCGACCTGGAGGAGATGCGAGATCAGATCGTCGCGGGGGTGGGACCGCCGCTCCTCGATCAGCTTGCGGAAGTACACCACCAACCCGGCCCGCGCCCGCGCCGCCTGCGTCGTCGGCCGCTGCGGGGGCGCGCCGAGCGGTGGCTCCAGTTCCTCGGACAGTGTCCCCGTCCAGTCCTGCAGCTGCTGCCGGTCCTCGAACGGAACCCCCAGCAGTTCGCAGATCACCTGCAGCGGAAGCGGATAGGCGAGACCCTCCACCACATCGAATGTCCCGGTCTCCGCGCCGGCCCCGATCAGCTCCGTCACGATCTCCCGGATCCGCGGTTCGAGCCCCGCGACCTGCCGGCGCGCGAACGCGCCCGCCACCAGCCGGCGGTACCGCGTGTGCTCCGGCGGATCGAGATGGATGAAGTTGAGGGTGCGCGGCCCGTGCGGGGTCGGCGCCAGCGTGGCCAGATCCCGGGCCGAACTCATCGCGGGATCGCGCAGCAGCGCCGAGACCTGCGCGTGCCGCCCCACCACGACCAGCCCGTCGAACGGCTTGTAGGGGGAGCGCGCACGTAGTCTGTCCAGATAAGGATACGGATCCTCGCGATGACCGGGATCGGTCAGCTCCGCGATCTCCTCTGGCAGCGCCGGACGATCCGGGGGAACCCGCTCCGCGGTTTCCCCGGCGGTTCCGTTCATCACCAGAAATCCACCCCCGGTCGATTCCTCTCGCCGCCGACGATACCGGCGGCCCCAAGACCCGGAAAGTCTGCGCGAATACCCGTCCGTATTCACAGTCGGCGGCTGTTTAACCGTGGCCCCGCCGCGGTTGAACACCTGAACCCCGAGGCGACGGGTGCCGGTTGACGCACCTACGGCCCCTGGCGAAGATGGCGCCGACGGCTCAGTACCCGGCGGCCCGGGCCCCCTTTTCTCACCTTGACTATTCAGGGAAGTCCAGCGGCTCGCCGCGGCGTTCCTTGCCGGACATACGCACGGCCGTGGCCGTATGCATTGCTACGCCCGGCACCATTCGCCAGCATTCACCTTCCCGGGAGGACGGCCCGTGCCGATTCCAATCGACGTTTCGGAAAGCGGGTCTCGGTTCCGGTCGGCGGGTGAGGGACGATGACCTCCGCCGAGGCCACACCGTGGCACCTGACCTCCGCTCAGCTCGGCATCTGGTACGCGCAGCAGCTCGCGCGGGACGATGTCGTGCTCAATGTCGCCGAGTACCTGGAGATCGACGGCGGCGTGGACCCGGACCTGTTCGTACGGGCGCTGCGGCAGGCGCTCGCCGAGGTCGACGCCTACCGGCTCCGGTTCGTCCTGGTGAACGGGGAGCCACGGCAGTACGCCGATCCCGGCGCCGGCGTCCCGGTGCAACTCGTCGACGTGCGCGCCGAACCCGACCCGCGGGCGGCGGCCGAGGCGTGGATGCGCGCGGAACTCAGCCGGCCGGTCGATGTGCTGGACGGCCCGCTGTTCGCCGTCGCCGTACTCGTCGTCGGCGAGGGCCGGCTGCTCTGGTACCACCGCGCCCACCACCTGATCATGGACGGACACGGCGGCGCCCTGGTCACCGCCCGCGTCGCCGACGCCTACGCCGCCCTCCTGGAAGGCCGCGACCACAAGCCGGACCCGCCCGGCCCCACCTCGGTCCTCGTCGACTCCGAGCACGCCTACCGCGCCTCGCCCGCCCACGCGCGCGACCGCGCGTTCTGGCTGGCCGCGCTGGCCGGCACCGAGGAGCGGTCCGAGGGAGGCGGACCGAGCGCCGGGGCCCCGGTCCGCGCCACCGCCGACCTCCCCGCCGACGACTCCGACCGGATGCGGGCCGCCGCCCGGAACCTCAGGACCGGGTTCGCCGCCTTCGTGGTCGCCGCCGCGGCCGTATACCAGCACCGCACCAGCGGCGCCCACGACATCGTCCTCGGCGTCCCCGTCCTGGGCCGGATCGGCCGCCGGGAACAGCGGATCAGCGGCATGACCTCGAACGTCATGCCGCTCCGTCTGGAGATCACCCCCGCCCTGACGGTCGCCGAGCTCGTCCGCCGCACCGCCACGGCGATCGGCGAGGGCCTGCGCCACCAGCGCTACCGCTACGAGGACCTGGCCCGCGAGCTGACACCGTCCGGCGCCACCCTGTTCGACCTCAACGTCAACATCCTCGGCTACGGCTACCCGCCCCGGTTCGGCACCGCCACCGCGACCGTGCACAACCTCACCCACGGCCCCACCGAAGACCGGCAGATCAACGTCTACGACCGGCCCGCGGACACCGCCGTACGCATCGACGTCGACGTCAACCCCGACCGCCACCGACCGGGCGCCGCCGACGACATGCTGCGCCACTTCCGGCGGATCCTCGACTGGATGGCCACGGCCGCACCGCACGAACCCATCGGCGGCGTCCGCCTCTACGACGAGGACGAACACCCCGCCCCCGCCGCCGACACCCTCCCGGTACCGGCGCTGACCGCCCCCGAACTGTTCCACGTCCAGGCCGACCTGGCGCCGGACGCGCCCGCCCTGATCGCCGACGGACAGCTGCTGACGTACGCGGAACTCGACGGGCGGGCCAACCGGCTCGCCCATCAGCTGACCGGGCTCGGGGTGCGCGGCGAGTCGGTGGTCGCGGTCGTGCTGAACCGTGGTGTCGACCTCGTCACCACCCTGCTCGCCGTCGCGAAGACCGGCGCCGGATATCTGCCGATCGACCCCCGCCAGCCGCTGGAACGCGTCTCGTACATGCTCGCCGACAGCGGTGCCGTGGCCCTGCTGACCACCGACGACCTGCTCGACGAACTGCCCGCGCAGGGACTGCTGGCGCTCGCCGTCGACAGCCCCCGGGTGCGCGCGGCGATCGATGCGCAGCCGGCGACCCGGCCACCGCACCGGCCCCGGGCGGGCCAGCTGGCGTATGTCATCTACACCTCCGGGTCGACCGGCCGGCCCAAGGGTGTCGCCCTCACCCAGGCGGGCGTGGCCGCCCTGGTCACCACCCAGGCCGCGCGGCTGGACGTCGGCCCCGGCAGCAGGGTGCTCCAGTTCGCGTCGATCGGATTCGACGCGGCGACCTGGGAACTGCTGATGGCACTGTGCACCGGGGCCGCGCTCGTGGTCGCACCGGCCGACGAACTGCTGCCCGGCAGCGGCCTCGCCGACGTGGTGTCCCGGCACGGCGTCACCCACGCCACCCTGCCGCCCGCCGTGCTCGCCGCCCTCGACCCCGAGGACCTCCCCTCGCTGCGCACCCTGGTGTCGGCGGGCGAGGCCCTCACCCCCGACCTGGTGGAGCGTTGGGCCGCCGGCCGTGACCTGGTCAACGCCTACGGCCCGACCGAGACGACGATCTGCGCCACCATGTCCGCCCCGCTCGCGCCAGGCGCCGCACCCGACATCGGCACCCCCGTCGCCCGCGCCCGCGTCCATGTCCTGGACGACTTCCTGGAGCCCGTGCCCGCCGGAGCGACGGGCGAACTGTATGTCGCCGGGCCGGGCCTCGCCCGCGGCTACACCGGGAACACCGCGCTGACCGCGGAGCGGTTCGTGGCGGACCCGGCCGGCACCGGCGGCAGGCTCTACCGCACGGGCGACCGGGTGCGCTGGACCGCCGGCGGGGATCTGGTGTTCGTGGGCCGCGCCGACGGACAGCTCAAGATCCGCGGGTACCGGGTCGAGCCCGCCGAGATCGAGGCCGCGCTCGGCGGCCACCCGGATGTCGCGCAGGCCGTGGTCATGGCCCGCGAGTCCGACTCCGGTGAACGTCAGCTGGTGGCCTACGTCGCCGACGCCCGCGGCGGTCGTGAGCCGGGGTCCGGCGGTGATCTTCCCGGCCGGCTGCGCGAGTTCCTCACGAATCGGCTGCCCGCGCCCATGGTGCCCGGGGCGTTCGTGCTCCTGCCCGAATTCCCGCTCACGCACAGCGGAAAGGTCGACCGGCAGGCGCTGCCGGCCCCCGGCCGGAGCACCGGCACGGGCCGCGCGGCGACCCCGCAGGAGGAGATCCTCTGCGGGATCTTCGCCGAGACCCTCGGCATCGAAGCGGTCGGACCCGACGAGGGCTTCTTCGAACTCGGCGGCCACTCGCTCCTCGCCACCCGGCTGATCTCCCGCATCCGTGCCGCCCTCGGCGTCGACCTGGAGATGCGCGACCTGTTCCTCGTCCCGACGCCCGCCGGACTCGCCGAACACCTGTCCGCAGCCGCAGACACGGCCACGCCCGTGCGGCGGCCGGCGCTCGTGCCGCAGGCCCGCCCCGAGCACGTCCCGCCGTCCTTCGCGCAACGCCGGCTGCTCTTCCTCGAACAGCTCGAAGGCCGCGGCACCACCTACAACGCGCCCATCGTGCTGCGGCTCTCCGGACCGCTGGACCGCGACGCGCTCAGCGCCGCGTTCCGCGACGTCCTCGCCCGGCACGAAGCCCTGCGGACCGTGTTCCCCTTGGCCGACGGCAGGCACCACCAGCATGTCGTCGGCATCCACGCGATGAGCGGACAGCCGCAGATCGAACCGACCACGCCCGAGGACCTCTCCGACGCGGTGGCCCGCGCCGCCGGGCACGCGTTCGACCTGACGCGGGAACCGCCCGTACGGGCCTGGCTGTTCGCGCTCGGCGCCGAGGACCACGTCCTGGTGGTCGTCGTGCACCACATCACCGCCGACGGCTGGTCCATGGGCCCTCTCACCCGTGACCTGTCCACCGCGTACACGGCACGCAGTCAGGGCCGCGCCGCCGACTGGCAGCCGCTGCCCGTGCAGTACGCCGACTACACGCTCTGGCAGCGGGAACTCCTCGGCCGCGACGACGACCCGGCCGGCCTGATGTCCGCCCAGATCGCCTACTGGCGCGAGGCGCTGGACGGCATCCCCGAGGAACTCGCCCTGCCCTTCGACCGGCCCCGCCCCGCGGTCGCCGGCCACCGCGGCCACGACGTACCGCTCGACGCGCCGGCCGAACTGCACGCGCGGATCACCGAACTGGCACGGGCCGAGGGCGTGACCGTCTTCATGGTGCTGCACGCCGCGCTCGCCGTCCTGCTGTCCCGGCTCGGGGCCGGCACCGACATCCCGATCGGTTCGGCGGTCGCCGGCCGCACCGACGACGCGCTGGACGACCTCGTCGGCTGCTTCGTCAACACCGTGGTGATCCGCACCGACCTGTCCGGCGACCCCGAGTTCCGCGAGGTGCTGCACCGGGTCCGGGAGGTGACCCTGGGCGCCTTCGCCCACCAGGACGTCCCCTTCGAACGGCTGGTGGAGGAACTCGCCCCGGCGCGGTCCGTCGCTCGCAACCCGCTCTTCCAGACCGTGCTCACCATGCAGAACACCGCCGATGTGGCGCTGGAGCTGCCCGGGCTGGAGGTGGCGCCGGTACCGGGCGCCCGCCCCGGGGTGAAGTTCGACCTCGATGTCATGGTCAACGAGAACTTCGACGAGGACGCCCGCCCCGCCGGACTGACCGGCTCGGTGACCGCCTCCGCCGACCTGTTCGACCCCGCGTTCGCGCACGGCCTCACCGAACGGCTGCTGCGGCTGCTGCGGACGGTCACGGACACCCCGCGGCTACGGCTCAGCGAGGCCGGCCTCCTCGACGACGCCGAACGCGCCCGCATCCTGACCGAGTGGAACGACACCGCGACGACGACCTCCGCGGCGACCGTCCCGGAACGGTTCTGGGCGCAGGCGGAGCGCACACCGGACGCCGTGGCCGTGCACCAGGGCGGTACGGCACTGTCGTACGCGCGGCTCCGGGAGCGGGCCGAGGCGGTCGCGGTCCAACTGACGGGAGCCGGGATCGGGCCCGAGTCGGTGGTCGCCCTCTGCCTGCCCCCGGGCGCCGACATGATCGCCGCGCTGCTGGGCGTCTGGCGGGCCGGTGCCGCCTATCTGCCGCTCGACACCCGGCAGCCCGTCGAGCGGACCGCGTTCATGCTGGCCGACAGCCGCGCGGTGCTGCTCATCACCACCGACGACCTGGTCGACGACCAGCCCGCCGGACAGGTACGGATCGTCACGCTGGACGCGATGACCGCACCGGCCGCCGCCACCGTGCCGTACCCGAAGGCACTGCCCGGCCACCTCGCCTACGTCATCTACACCTCCGGCTCCACCGGTACCCCCAAGGGCGTGGCCGTCACCCACGGCGCGCTGGCGAACTACCTGGCGTCCGCACCCGAGCGGCTGGGCCTCGGCGGCACCGGCACCCGGTACGCGCTGCTTCAGCCACAGGTCACCGACCTCGGCAACACCCTGCTGTTCGGCTCGCTCGCCACCGGCGGCGAACTGCATGTCCTGGACGGGGACGCCGTACTCGACCCGGTCGTCGTGGCCGCCCATCTCGCCGACCACCGCATCGACCACATCAAGGCCGTCCCCTCGCACCTGGCGGCCCTCTCCGCGCAGGCCGGGCCCGACGCCGTACTGCCCGCACGCTCCCTGGTGCTCGGCGGAGAGGCCGCGTCACCGGCCTGGGTCGGCGAACTGCTGGCGGCGGCCGGAGACCGCGAGATCCACAACCACTACGGGCCCACCGAAGCCACCATCGGCGCCACAACCACCCGCCTCACCGCCCACGACACCGCGAGCGGACGCGTCCCGATCGGCAGACCCCTCGGCGGCGTCCGCGCCTACGTCCTCGACACCTGGCTGCAACCGGTGCCCGCGGGCGTCCCGGGAGAGCTGTACCTCGCGGGCGCGGGCCTCGCACGCGGATATGTGAACAGGCCGGGACTGACCGGCGAACGCTTCGTGGCCTGCCCGTTCGGCACCGGCGAGCGCATGTACCGGACCGGCGACCGGGCACGCTGGGGCGTCGACGGGCGGCTGGAGTTCACCGGCCGGGCCGACGACCAGGTCAAGATCCGCGGCTTCCGGATCGAACCCGGTGAGATCGAGACCGCGCTCGCCGTCCACCCCGACATCGCCGCTGCCGCCGTCACCGCCCGCGAGGACATCACCGGCCGGCTCCGGCTGATCGCCTACCTCGTCCCCGCCGACCGCGCCGACACCGACGGCCTCGACGAACGCGCCCGGCGCCACCTGGCACACCGGCTGCCCGAACACATGGTGCCCGCCACCGTCGTCGTAGTGGACGAACTGCCGCTGACACCGAGCGGGAAACTCGACCGGGCCGCCCTGCCGGAACCCGAGCGGGCCGCGAGCGGCGGCGCCGGACGCGGACCCGAGAACGTACGGGAAGAGATCCTGTGCGACGCGTACGCGCGGGTCCTCGGGCTCGATGTCGTGGGCCCCGAGGAGGACTTCTTCGCGCTCGGCGGGAACTCGCTGGTGGCCGTGGCCCTCGTGGAGGACCTGCGCACCCAGGGGCTGTCCGTGTCCGTCCGTGCCCTGTTCCTCACCCCGACCCCGGCCGGCCTCGCCACCGTCGCCGGACCCGAACAGGTGGAGGTCGCACCGAACCTGATCCCCGACGGCGCGACCCGGCTCACCCCCGCCATGCTGCCGCTCACCGCACTCGACGAGGACGAGATCGACCGGATCACCGCCCGCGTCGACGGCGGCGCCGCCAATGTGGCCGACGTGTACCCGCTGGTGCCGCTCCAGGAAGGCATGCTCTTCCACCACCTGGCCCGCGCCGACGGTGACACGGACGTCTACATGCGGTCCGTGGTGCTGGAGTTCGACACCCCCGGGCGACTGGACGCCTTCCTCGCCGCGCTCCAGCAGGTCGTGGACCGGCACGACGTCTACCGCACGGCGATGCTCTCCGAAGGACTGCGCGAACCCGTCCAGGTGGTCTGGCGCCGGGCCCAGGTGCCCGTCCGGCACCTCGCACGCGACCCGGAACAGGAACCCGTCGCCCAACTCCTCGCCGCCGGTGGCACCTGGATGGAACTGGACCGCGCACCGCTGCTGCGCGTCCACGTCCTCACCGAGCCCGGCGACGGGCCACGCCTCGCCCTGCTGCGGGTCCACCACATGATGGGCGACCACACCACAGTCGGGCTGCTCCTCGACGAGATCCGGGCGTTCCTCGCCGGCCGGGGCGAGCACCTGCCCGAGCCGCTGCCCTACCGCGACCTCGTCGCACAGGCCCGCCTCGGCACCTCCGCCGAGGACCACGAGCGCTACTTCGCCGGACTGCTCGGCGATGTCACCGAGCCCACCGCCGCGTTCGGCCTGCTCGACGTGCGCGGCGACGGCGCCACCGTCACCCGCGCCGACCGGGCCGTCGACGAACAGCTCGCCGGACGGGTCCGCGAGGTCGCAAGGGGGCTCGGCGTCAGCCCGGCCACCCTGTTCCACCTGGCCTGGGCGCGGGTGCTCGCCGCCGTGTCCGGCCGCGACGACGTGGTGTTCGGGACCGTCCTGACCGGCCGCATGAACGCCGGGGTCGGCGCCGACCGGGCACCGGGCCTGTTCCTCAACACCCTGCCGCTGCGGCTGCGCGTCGACGCCGACGCCACGGACGCGGCCCTGGCCCGGCTGCGCGGGCGCCTCGCCGAACTGCTGGAGCACGAGCACGCGCCGCTGGCCCTCGCCCAGAAGGCCAGCGCGGTACCGGCCGGCGGCCCGCTGTTCACGTCCATCCTCAACTACCAGCACGGCCTGCCCCTCACCGAGACCGGCACCGGCCTCGAAGGCATCGCCGTGCGCCACGCCGAGGAACGCACCAACTACCCCGTCACCCTGATCGTCCGGGACATGGGATCCGGGTTCTCCGTGACCGTCGACGCCGTGGCACCCGCCGACCCCGCCGGGATCCAGGCGCTGCTCCACACCTGCCTGGCCCGTCTCGTCACCGTGCTCGCCGACGCCCCGCACACCCCGTTCACCGCCGTCGCCGTACTCGACCGGGCCGAGCGCCTGCGCCTCGCCGACGAGGGGAACCGGACCGAGGCGCCCGCGGCGCAGCTGACCGTGCCGGAACTCCTCGCCGCGCAGACGGCACGCACCCCCGACGCCACCGCCGTGGTCCACGGCGGCGCCGGCATCGGCTACCGGGAGCTGGAGATCCGCGCCCGGCGTCTGGCACACCATCTGCGCGGCCTCGGCGTCGGCCCGGAGAGCGTCATAGGACTGTGCCTGCCGCGCGGTGCCGACGCGGTCGCCGCGATCCTCGGAGTCTGGCAGGCCGGAGCGGCCTATCTCCCGCTCGACCCCGCCTACCCCGCGCCCCGGCTCGGCCATATGCTCACCGACAGCCGGGCCGTGGCCCTGATCGGCACCACCGAGATCCTGGACGACATGCCCGTCATGGGCGGACTGACCACCGTCGCCCTCGACGACCCCGCCGTGGCCGCCGCACTGGAGGCCCAGCCGGCCACCGCACCCGAGCCCGGCACACACCCCGGCAGCCTCGCGTACGTCATCTACACCTCCGGCTCCACCGGACGACCCAAGGGCGTCGCCGTCACCCACGCGGCACTCGCCAACTATGTGACCCATGTACCGCCACGGGTCGGTCTCGGCGACCCCGGAGCCCGGTACGCGCTGCTCCAGCCCATCACCACCGACCTCGGCAACACCGTCCTGTTCGCCGCCCTGACGACCGGAGGCGAGCTGCACATCCTGGACGCGGCGGACGTGGCCGACCCTCTCGCGGTCACCGGCTATCTGGCCCGGCACCGCATCGACCACGTCAAGATGGTGCCCTCGCACCTCGCCGCGCTCGGCGCCACCGGCGACCTGCGCTGGCTGCTCCCGCACCGGACACTGGTCCTCGGCGGCGAGGCCGCACCGCCCGACTGGGTCGGACAGCTCCTCCAAGCGGCCGACGGACAAGCGGTGTTCAACCACTACGGCCCCACCGAGACCACCATCGGCGTCACCACCGGACCCCTGGACACCACGACGGTCACCCCCACGGGCGTCCCGATCGGCACCCCGGTGGCCAACACCGCGCTGTACGTCCTCGACGACGCCCTCCAGCCGGTACCGTCCGGAGCCCCCGGAGAGCTGTACGTGGCCGGTACGCAACTCGCCCGCGGCTATGTGGGCCGGCCCGGAACGACGGCGGAGCGGTTCGTGGCCAGCCCGTTCGGCGACGGCACCCGGATGTACCGCACCGGGGACCGCGGACGCCGGAACGCCGACGGCGTCCTGGAGTACCTCGGACGCGCCGACGACCAGGTCAAGATCCGCGGGTTCCGGGTGGAGCCCGGCGAAGTGCGCACGGTGCTCGCCGCCCATCCCGACGTGGCCGGCGCCGCGGTCGTCGTCCGCGAGGACGCCCCCGGCGACAGACACCTCGTCGCCTACGTCGTCCCGGCCGACCGGAGCGCCGGTACCGACGGCGGCACCCTCGCCGAGGCGATACGCAGGCAGGCCCGGCAGGAACTGCCGCCGCACATGGTGCCGTCCGCCGTCGTCGTCCTCGACGCGCTGCCCCTGACCGCCAACGGCAAGCTGGACCGCGCCGCCCTGCCGGCACCCGACCGGGCCGCCGCCGCGGGCTCGGGCCGACGCCCCGCCGACCCCCGCGAAGAGGCGCTGTGCGCCGCCTTCGCCGAGATCCTCGCCCTGCCCGCGGTCGGTGTGCACGACGACTTCTTCGTCCTCGGTGGCCACTCCCTCCTGGCGACCAAACTGGTCAGCCGGGTACGGGTGACCCTCGGCGAGGAACTCCCCATCCACATCCTGTTCGACCGGCCCACCCCGGCCGATCTCGCGGCCTGGATGGCCGAGAACACGGCGAACGCTGCCCAGGTCAGACCGCGGCTGCGGCCGATGCGCGCCTGAGCCCGCCGCTCGGGAAGCCGGCCGGGCATGCCCGGCCGGCTTTCAAAGTTCCGCCGATCCCAGAACGTGCTCGGCGCCGCCGTGCAGCTGTCCGCTCTGCCCTGGCTGGGCTTCGTCCCCGACGACGTGCCCGCCGCGTCGCCTGCGGCAGGCGCCGACCTTGGCGACGTTCACGCCGAACGTGTACGGATTACTCGATACCGGCCGCCAGTTCAGCGGCCAGGCGGCGTCGGTGGCCTGCGATCCGGCTGATCCGGTTGGCGGTCAATACCCCGACCATGTTCCCCTGGCGGTAGTAAACGACCTCAAGGCGCCGAGCGATGGAGTCGCTCTCAACAACCTCCGCCTCGTCACCCAGGGCCGGAATGCCTACGGAGCGGAACCTCACGCCGTATTGGTCGGACCAGAACGACGGCACGGGCAGATAGGGACTCAGCTCGCCTTCCTTTGCCAGGAGTGTTGCTGCTGCAGCCTCCGCCTGCTCGATGGCGTTGCTCCAGTGCCCAAGGGAGACGGCGCTGTCGCCAGCCCAGGGATGAGGCCATCTGGCCACGTCCCCGGCCGCCACTACGGCAGGCGCGGGGCTGCCGTCGGACAGCAAGGCGCGGCAGTAGGTGTCGCAGACGACCCCGCGGTCGAGTAGCAGGCCTGAGTCAGCGAGCCAGTCTGTGTTGGGGACCGCGCCGAGCGCGACGACAGCGACAGTTGCGTCGAGGTCGGTTCCGTCGGAGAGTGTCGCCCCGGTGAGCTGGTCCAGACCGGCGAATGAGCTGACCGAGGTGCCGGTCTTGAGGTCGACCCCGGCGGCCCTGTGGATCTCGGCCAGGAACCGGCCGGCCTCTTCCCCCATCGCACGCCGCAGGGGCTGGGACTCGGCCTCGACCAAAGTGACGTGGGCCCCTAGTTCCCGTGCGGTCGCGGCCACCTCGCTGCCGATGAAGCCGCCGCCGACGACCAGCAGCCTTGCCTCGGTGTCGAGTTTGGAGCGCAAAGCGAGCGCATCGTCCCGGCCGCGCAAAGTGTGCACGCCGCGTGGAGTGCGGTCTGGCCACGGGCGCGCCGCGGCGCCGGTGGCGATCACTAGGCCGGCAAAGGGCAATCGCGTGGAGTCAGCGAGCTCGATGGTCCGGGCGTCCAGGTCGAGGCGCACTGCCGGTACTCCCAGGCGCAGCGTGATACCGAGGTCCGGGTCGAGTGGGAAGCTGAGCGCCTCGGGGGCGGAAGTTCCTGCGAGGAGCGCCTTGGAGAGCGGCGGGCGGTCGTATGGGGCGTAGGGCTCGTCGCCGACCAAGGTGAGCTGCCCTCGGTACCCCTGGGCGCGCAGTGCCTCGCTGGCCCGCAGGCCGGCCAGCGAGGCGCCCACCACGATGATGCCGAGAGAAGGCTGACGGCTCGTCGTCATCATCAGTGGTCGGCCATGCGGATCGCCCGCACCGGGCATGTCGCAATTGCTCTGGCGACTGCTTCGTGCTGGGTGTCGTCCGGAGTCGCGTCGTAGACCACGTAGTCGTTCTCATCGAATGAGAACACCTCGGGCGCGGCGAAGACGCACTGTCCGTGACTGTCGCACAGGTCCATGTCGATCTCGATTTTCACAGCAGCCTTCCTTTCGGGGCGGAGTTCAGGGTGAATGAGGGCTCAAAGCGCCGGGTTGAAGCGGGAGTACTCCGGCGCGCTCCAGCGCAGCGGGCTGGCTCCAGAAACCTCGACGACCTCGGTGATCTCGAACTCCACCAGGCGCTGCGCGCCGGGAACCTGCGCTGCGTGCTCCGGATTCCAGTCGGTCGAGGCAGTGCCGGTGAGGTGGAGGAAGGACCCGGAATCCCAGTCCGGGATCAACAGCCCGGCCTTGGGGTTGACCAGCAGGTTGCCTAGTGTCATGAACATGGCATTTCCGACGTAATCCGGCCACCGCAGCTTGGTGGGGGAGAGGACCTCAACGAAACCGGGGTTGCCGCCCCTGTGCGAGGCGTCGGCGTTGCCGCGCTCGTCGGCGGTTGCCACGAAGAAGGTGTCGGCCATGGTGATCCGCAGTTGCTGGGCTGCAGTGAGGGCAGGTTGCCTGCTCGCCGAGGTCTCCCCTGTGGGTCCGGCCCCCGTCGCGGGGACCGTGAGCTTGCGCTTCTGCAGGTACTTGGGGCAGTTCGCCAAGAGTTGGTCGAGGTTGACCCGCAGGCCGCCGCCCTCGGGGCTTGCGGTGCCGTTCATCCGCATCCGGCGGCGTGTGGCCGGCTCGATCGCGATCATTCCCACATGGGCCTGGTCTGAGAGCAGTTCGGCCAGCGGATCGTCTGGTCCGGGCAGAGCCTCAATGGCGAGAGTGTGCTCGTCTGCCGCGCGCATGAACCCAGCGGGTCCAGTGAGCAAGGACGACCAGACCTGACCGTGGCGGTCGGTGCCGCCGATCACCACCATGGGCTGGGCGGCGAGGAACTCGGCCGCAATGGGCGGGATCGTGTCTTTGATGGCCTGGCCGGACGAGGAGGCTGCGGACTCAAGGCCAGCCCGACGTTGTACCTCGACCTCACCAGGGTGGTAGATCGTCACTCTCGCCCTTCCCTTACTCATGTGTTGGTGGGGCGGGGCGCCGGACGGGCACCCCGACAGTGATCGGCTCGGAGAGCCGACTTAGAAGAAGCCGCAGGTGGGGGCAGTTCCGCTGGGGGCGGGGGCGACGTCGGCACCGGTCGGGGTGAAAATCTCCAGCCGGATGCCGTCCGGGTCGAAGAAGAAGATCCCGCCGGAGGCGGCGCCCTCTCGGCGCTGGATGTACTTCATGCAGTTGGGGTAAGCCCGCTCGACGCTCATGACCACTCCGCAGGCGTCACGGCGGAGGGTGCCGTTGATGCGAGCCCGGTTGCGACGGCCGAGGTCGATGGCCAGCAGGCCGGCCGGTTGTCCTGCCGGCCGGTCTGCCAGGTTCCGCAAGGGATCGCTGGTCACAGGGAGCGCGTCGATCCGTACGGTCGTCTCGTCGGTGGCACGCACGAAGCCGGGTGCCGACTACGGGCTACGCCCATACGCGGCCTGCGGTGTCTGTGGCGCCCACGATGATCCAGCGCTGCGTGGCAAGGAATCTCACCAACGGTGCAGGCAGGCTGGTGCGGAACGTACGGGCCATGGCCGCGGCCTGCTCGACCGTGCCTGTACCGCCAGTTCACCCTCGTGGTAGTTCTGTGGCATTAGAAGAAACCACAGCTGGGTGCGCCGTCCTCAAGGGTGGGGAGGTCCTCGAGTCCGGAGGCGGTGCAGATCTCGATGCGGATGCCGTCTGGATCGGTGAAGAAGATGCCGCCAGATGCCAGGCCGGGCATGTGGGCCAGAATCCTGTCGTAGATCAGGGGCGTGCCGAGTTCCTGCAGATGGGCTACAGCAGCTTTGACGTCGTCCAGCGTGGGCACGTTGAACGCCAGATGGTGCAGTCCGGACCGATCGGCGGCGAAGCCGTCACGACTCTGCTGCCACAGCGTGAGTACGAGTTGATCGCCACGGCCGAGGAAGGCGTAGCGGCGGTCGTCCTCGGTGCTCTCGCCGAGCAGGTCGAAGCCGAAGACCTGCTGGTAGAAATGGATCGAACGGGTCACGTCGGTGACGTTGAGCCCGACATGGCCGGTGGCGGCTGCGGTCACCGGACCTGGCGAGGGCTGGGTCGTGGTCATGGTTCTCCTTGGCAGAAGGATCCTGGACGGGATCGGGTCAAGCGACCCCGAGGTGGGGTGAGCCGGGCACGCACCGGCCCTGCCCCGTCATTCGTCTCGGCGACCGAGGGCCGGACGGCCGAGCGGAAGGCCGCGCCCGAAAGTCGCGGGTGGGTGATGGACCGCGGCGGTGCGGCGGCCGCCGTGTCGTGGATTACTTTCCTTCCGCATGGTTGGCGGAAAGTTGGCGCCACGCACGCCAGCGGCATGTGCCGCCGGGCTATGCGGCCACGATGCCCTCCGCGCGGGTCGCCGATCCGGCTGCTGATCCCCGGATGCGCGGAGTGCTGCTGGACGGACACATGTCCACGACCGGGGCAACGTCGCTTGGTGACCTCCCGGCGGAGGTAGCTCGCCGCCGCGCAGTCCGGCGCTCGTCGAGCGGTTGCAATCCGGCCAAGTGCGCGGTGGCGGAAGCGTGTCCGACGCAGAGATCCGCAGGCTGGTGGCGGCGGCGCTGCGATGACCCGCCGCGAGGCGGGAAACGATCTACGACAGCGCGGGAATCAACCTCCGCTCAGAAGTGGATCGGCCAAGGTCACGGTGTTTCGCCGGTGCCCCAAGAAGCCAGCCTACTGACTTCGGCGTTTCGGGGTCTGGATCTGTGTCGGGACCGGTGACGCGGTCCGTCTGGGCTGGTACGCCGGAGGCATGCGGTACCCAGATGGGGGCGGGCTGACCGCCGAGCAGCGCAAGCGCCGCGAAGAGGTACGGATGCGGGCCGTCGACCTCTTCGAGGGGGGCGCGGAAGTCCCGTGCATCGCACGGGAGTTACGGGTGAGCGAGAAGTCCGTCTACCAGTGGCGCCGTGCCTGGAAGGCGGGCGGGCGAAAGGCCCTGCGCTCCAAGGGGCCCCCGGGCTACGACTGCCGGCTCGGGCCTCACCTGCAGGCCAAACTCTCCGCCTGGCTGGACGAGGGACCGGCCGCACACGGCTGGAGCGACGACCAGGTGTGGACCGCCGCAAGGGTGCGCACGCTGATCGGGCGGAAGTTCCACCTCTCCTACAGCGTCTCCGGGGTGACCCGGCTGCTGCACAGGATGGGCTACAGCGTGCAGATGCCCGCCCGGCCCGCCGCCGAACGCGACGAGGACGCGGTCACCGCATGGCGGGAGGCGACCGGGCAGGAGGTAAAACCATCCGGGCGGCGACCGGCGCGTTCATCTGCTTCGAAGACGAAGCCGGTGTGACCGGCCGTCCGCCCAAGGGCCGCACCTGGAGCCGGCGGGGCATCACCCCGAGGGTCAAGGTGTCCGGCCGCAGCCGGGGACGGCTCTCGGTGGCCGGGCTGCTGTGTTACAGGCCCGGCCTACCCGCCCGCCTGTGCTACCGGCTGCGTCGGCATACCGGCCGCAAGGGCGAGCGCCGCTCGCTGGGCGAAACGGACTACATCCGCCTGCTGGACGGCGCCCACCAACTGCTGAAGGCACCACTGATCGTGGTGTGGGACCGGCTGAGCACCCACATCTCCAAGACGATGAAGACACTCGTGGCCGAGAGGGACTGGCTCACCGTGGTGCTGCTGCCCGGGTATGCGCCCGACCTCAACCCCGTTGAGGGCCTGTGGGCCCACATCAAACGGAGCCTGGCCAACCTCTCCGCCCGCACGCTCACCGAGCTGGAGACACTGCTCCGCAGACGGCTCAAGGCACTGCAATACCGGCACCGCATCCTCAGCGGATTCCTCGCCGGGACGGGCCTCACCCTCGACAGACCGGACGGACCCTAATACGCGGAAGTCAGTAGATGATGTAGCGGCGGATCATGCTGCCCTGTTCCTTGTGGCTGGCGTGGTCGGTGCCGTCGAGGGCGAAGTAGCGCAGGGCGGTGATACAGGGAGTCGAAGCCGTCGGTGTTGAAGTTGTGGATCACATCGCGGACCTGGTCATCGCTGGTGAACGTCACTTCGGCGATCTTCGCCACCGGCATGCCCTGCGCGGACAGCAGGATCATCTGGGCCCGCCGCCAGGTCACCACCGACCCGGTGCCCCGGCGGATGATCCGAAGCAGCCGTCTGCCCTCGTCATCGTCGATCTCGCGTACACGTACTCGTTCCGCCACCCGGACAGCGTGACGGACCCGCGCCGCCCGGCACAGCACCGAGGCGGCGCGTCACATCACAACAGGGCAAACGTTGCCTGATGCGGCACTAGATGTCCGACATGGCGACCAGCACCCGCCGGTTCCCGGTGAACGGGCGGCGGCCGTGGGCGAGCAGGACATTGTCGATGAGCAGGACGTCGCCGGCCCGCCAGTCGACGTTCACCGCGCCGTCCAGGCCGCGGTTGAGGATCTGTTCGATGTAGGAGTCGGGGATTGTGGTGCCGTCGGCGAAGGTCACGTACTGCGGGAACTCCTCCGGCGGGAGGATGTCGTACAGCTCCGCCGACGCCTGGTCGCCGAGGCCGGCCGGATGCCACTGGTCGGCCTGGTTGAACCACACCTCGGCGCCGGTCACCGGATGCTTGGTGGTGGCGGGACGCAGCTGGATGACACGCAGGCCGTCCTCCGTCCACTCCCACTCGGCGCGCGAGTCCCGCAGGAACGTCTCCACCGCCGTACGGTCGTCGGTCTCGAAGGTGTCCTGCCAGCTCTTACCGAAGCCGAGCCCGTCGTGCAGGTTCTGGACGTAGCGGATACCGCCCGCGAACGCGTCGCGGACCTCCGCGTCGAGCGAGCCGAGCCACAGCTCCCCGTCCAGCACCGGGGTGGCGCCGCCGCTCTCCGGAGCCCGTTCGCAGTAGAAGGCGATACGGGTGGGCCAGCGGTGGGCGTAGCTGAGTTCGTTGTGCATGGAGATCGTGTACTGCTGGGGGTACTCCGTCGAGGTGTAAAGATTGCCGCCGACCTTGGTGCGCGGCGAGTTGCCGTGCACATAGGGCAGCCGGGCCGGCACCAGCCGGGCGAACAGCGGGTCGACGGTGTCCGGTGCGACACCGAAGTCCCTGAAGACGAGCGCCTTGCGCTCGATGAGCAACTCGGTCAGTGCCTGGGTGCCCACCTCGTCGAGCCAGCCGGCGAGATCGGGGGTGCCGGCCGTGCCCGGAGTGATCTCGTACGGCCGCCAGGTGCCCGAGCCCGAGTCCGCGGTGTCCACGGTCACTTCTCCTTCATGGCCTCGATCAGGCTCTTGGGCCGCATGTCGGTCCACGACTTCTCGATGTAGTCGAGGCAGTCCTGCCGCCCGGCCTCACCGAACACGGAGGTCCAGCCGTCGGGCACGGCCACGAACACGGGCCACAGCGAGTGCTGGCCTTCGTCGTTGACGAGGACGAGATAGTTCGCTTCCGGGTCTTCGAAAGGATTCGGCACCTCAGTGTCCTTCACTCTCGGGAGTTCTCGGTCGTGGGCGGTGGTGCTCGGGGCGCCTCGGCCGGCCGTTCACGCCCGGTACGGCGGCGGCGCTGACGCCCTGCGCGGCGAACTGAGTGCGGTACAGCTCGGAGTAGAGACCTTCGGCGGCGAGGAGTTCGCCGTGGGTGCCGCGTTCCCTTATCCGGCCGTTCTCCAGGACCAGGATCTGGTCGGCTTCCAGAATGGTGGACAGCCGGTGGGCGATGACCAGGGACGTACGGCCCGACAGGGCGGTCTTCAACGCCCGCTGGATCGCGGCCTCGGACTCGGAGTCCAGATGGGCGGTTGCCTCGTCGAGGATCACGATCGGCGGTGACTTCAGCAGCAGCCGGGCGAGTGCCACCCGCTGCTTCTCACCGCCGGAGAGCCGGTAGCCGCGGTCCCCTACGACAGTGTCGAGGCCGTTGGGCAGCGAGGAGATCGTCGGCCAGATCCTGGCCGCCTCACACGCCTCGATCAACTCGGCGTCCTGGGCGCCCGGCCGCGCGTACAGCAGGTTCGCCCGGATCGTGTCATGGAACAGATACGCGTCCTGCGTGACGATGCCGACCGTGTCGTTCAGGGACCGCATGGTCAGGTCGCGGACGTCATGACCGCCGACACGGACCGTCCCGGACGTCGGGTCGTACAACCGCGGGACCAGCTGGGTGACCGTGGTCTTGCCCGCGCCCGACGGGCCCACCAGCGCCGTCAGTTTCCCGGAGGGCGCGCGGAAGGTCACCCCGTCCAGGACGACGGCGCTGTCGCGCCGCTCCGGGCCGGGCAGCGCGATGGTCTCCAGCGAGGCCAGGGACACCTCGTCGGCGCTCGGATAGCGGAACGCCACCGTGTCGAACTCGATGTCCGGGGTGGTGTGATCGGCGGCGGGCAGCGACCGGGCGGTGGGCTTCTCGTCGACCAGCGGCTTGAGGTCCAGGACCTCGAAGACCCGATCGAAGCTGACCAGCGCGATCATCACGTTGACCTGCATGTTCGATAGCTGGTTGAGGGGCCCGTACAGCCGCATCAGCAGGGTGACCATGGCCACGAGGGCGCCGATCTGCAGGCCGCCGTCGATGGTCAGCAGCCCACCGAGACCGTAGACCAGCGCGGTGGTCACCCCGGTGATCAGCGTCATGATGATGAAGAGCATGCGCCCCCACACGGCCGTGGTGATCGCCACGTCGCGCACCTGCGCCGCCTTGTCGGAGAACCGCCCGGCCTCGTCCTCCGGCCGGCCGTACAGTTTCGCCAGCATCGCGCCGGACACATTGAACCGTTCGTTCATCATCGAGCCCATGTCGGCGTTCAGGCCCATGCCCTGCCGGGTGAGCCGCTGCAGCCTGCGGCCGACCAGCTTCGCGGGCAGCAGGAAGAACGGCACCATCACCAGCGCGGCAAGGGTGATCTGCCACGACAGGTAGAACATCATGCCGAGGACGAGGACCAGGGTCAGCAGCATCGACACCGCCTGCGACAGCAGCGTGGTGATGGCCTGCTGCGCTCCCACCACATCGGTGTTGAGCCTGCTGACCAGCGCGCCCGTCTGCGCTCGGGTGAAGAACGCCAGCGGCTGCCGCTGGACGTGCTCGAACACCCGGCAGCGCAGGTCGTAGACGATGCCCTGGCCCACCCGTCCGGAGAACCAGGTCTGTACGAAGACGGCGGCCACATCGACCAGCGCGAGCCCGGCGATGGCCAGCGCGAGAGCCACCACCAGCCCCTCGCGGCGCTGTGCGATCCCGTCGTCGATGATCACCTTGAGCAGCAGCGGACTGGATGCCGTGATGGTCGCGCTCACGGCCGTCATCAGCATGATCACCGCCAACGACCAGCGGTAGCGCAGGGCATAGGGAACGATGCGACGCACTGTGCCGGGCTTGATTCTCTGTTTGGTGATCGAGCTGTCGACGCCCAGTGGCGTCGGGCCCATGCGCGGGCCGCCCATCATGGCCACGAAATCTTCCTTTCTGGCCGGGACTGACGGTCAGCGACCGTACCGGCGAAGGGGAAAGCTGTGAAAGCGTGCACAGCGGCCATAAGCCGTAACGGTGCCGCGAGATGCCGGACGATGCCCTCGCCGGGCCCGCCGCGGGCTGTTCAACCTCGGCATCGGCACAGTTGAACGGCCGCCGTAATCCGCCCCATAAGGCGGGGGTGAAGGGACACGGTAACCGCAGGGAAACCTGTGACGGTCCACGCTGAAGGCATGCAGATTTTGTCAACTCCCACGGCTCCGGCGACCGGCGGCCTTATTTCCGGTCCGGCCCGCTGTGATGCCGGGGGAAACACACGGAGGCTTAGCCATGATCGAGTCTGAGGCCACGCCCCCGGTGCGGCAGCGGGACGCGGAATCCGGGCAGGAGCCGGAGCAGCGGCCCGGGGAGGAGCCCGAGGCCGGGCGGGCGTTGGCCAGGCGCGAGGAGCGCGAGGTGGCCGATGTCGTACGGGACCTGGAGAAGCGCGAGGAGCGCGAGGTGTCCGATGCCGTTCGGGATCTGGAGAAGCGCGAGGACCCCGAGGACGACGAGCCGCCGCCCAGGCGCCGGCGCAGCCGGTGGTGGGCATGGGTCGGCGGCGCCGCCGTACTGGTCATCGGTGCGACGGGCGCCGTGTACGTGGCTCGGGACGACAAAAGCAGCGGCTCGACGGACACCTCGACGCTGCCCACCGCCAAGGTCGTCACCACCGACATGGTCAACACCACGCAGGTGGACGGTGAGCTGGGCTACTCCGGCAGCCGCTCGGTGCTCGCCGAGAGCACCGGGCGCATCACCGCGCTGCCCCGCACCGGCCATGTGATCCAGCGCGGTGACCGGGTGTACGGCGTCGACGGCCACGATGTGCCGCTGTTCTACGGGGCGACCCCGTTCTGGCGGAACCTCGAGTACGGCATGTCCGACGGCGAGGACGTGGAGGAGCTGGAGCGCAACCTCACCGAGCTGGGCTACGGCGGCTCCTTCACCCTGAACGAGGAGTTCACCGCCGCGACCGCCAGAGCCGTCAAGGAGTGGCAGGAGGACCTCGGCGTCTCCGAGACCGGCATCGTCAAGCCCGGCGATGTGGTGATGCAGTCCAACGAGATCCGGGTGACCAAGGTCGAGGCCACGCTCGGCAGCCGGGCGTCCGGCCCGGTCCTCACCGTCAGCGGCACCGCCCGGCGGATCACCGTCGATCTGCCCGTCACCGACGAGGGTCTCGCCAAGAAGGGCGCGAAGGTCGAGGTGACACTGCCCGGCGGTGAGAAGACCACCGGAACCGTCGGCTCGATCGGCACCGTGGCCACCGCCGGCGACACCAACTCCGAGTCGCAGACCGGCGAGGGCACCGAGAACGCCACTGTCCCCGTCTACATCACGCTCGACAAGAAGGACGGCGCGGGCAGCCTCGACGGCGCACCGGCGACCGTCGGGTTCACCAGTAAGGAGCACAAGGACGTGCTGGCGGTACCGATCAACGCACTGCTGGCCTCGTCCGAGGGGAAGTACGAGGTGAAGGTCGTCGACGACGACGGCACGGTGCGTTCGGTGCCGGTCAAGCTGGGCATCTTCGAGGGCGACAAGGTCGAGGTGAAGGGCAACCTGAAGGCCGGCATGAAGGTGCAGGTGCCCAAGTCATGACCGATCGCGCCAGCACCGCCGGGGCGGCGACCGTCGAGCAGTCCCGCGACGCGCGGAACCACCCGTGGGGCCTCGGTCCGGCCGAGAGCCCCGTCATCGAGGTGGACAACGTCAGCAAGGAGTACACCGGCGGTGTGAAGGCCCTGCGCGGGGCCTCGCTCACCGTCCGCGCGGGCGAACTCGTCGCGATCCTCGGCCCGTCCGGATCCGGCAAGTCGACCCTGCTGCACATGATGGGGACCCTTGACAGGCCGACCACCGGCCGGGTCCTCATCGAAGGGCACGACGCGGCGAAACTGCCCGACCGGACGCTCGCCACGGTCCGCTCCCACTGGATCGGATTCGTCTTCCAGCAGTTCTTCCTCACCCCGCACCTGTCCGCGATGGACAACGTCGCCACCGGGCTCCTCTACCACGGCATCGCCCCGCGCGAGCGCCGCAGACGAGCACGTGCGGCGCTGCGGCGGGTCGGCCTCGGGCACCGCCTCGACCACCGTCCGCACCAGCTCTCCGGCGGTGAGAAGCAGCGCGTCGCCATTGCCCGCGCTGTGGTCGGCAACCCGCCGCTGCTGCTCGCCGACGAGCCCACCGGCAACCTCGACACCGCCTCCGGCGCCGGGGTGCTGAAACTGCTCCGCGAACTCAACCGCGACGGCACCGCCATCGTGGTGATCACCCATGACCTCGATGTCGCGGCGTCACTGCCGCGCCGCCTGGAGATCCGCGATGGCCGGATCCAGGCCGATACGGGAGTACCGGCATGAAAGCCCTACCGGAACCGGCCCGGCTGCGGGCCGGCGACCTGGCCGCCGTCGGCCTCGACGGTCTGCGCGGCCGGCCGCTGCGCGCGGTGCTGTCGGCACTCGGCATCGCCATCGGCGTCGCCGCCATGATCGGTCTCGTGGGCATCAGCACGGTGAGCCGGGCCGCGCTGATGGCCGAGATCGAGGCGCTCGGCACCAACCTGCTGACCGTCGAACCCGGCACGACCCTCACCGGCAAGCAGTCGAAGCTGCCCGCCGGCGCCGAGGGCATGGTCTCCCGCGTCCCCGGCGTGACAGGGGTCTCCGCCACCGGAATGGTCGAGGACGCCACCGCCCGCCGTACCGACAAGATCGACTCGGACACGACCAGCGGTGTCGCGGTGCAGGCCACCCGCACCAATCTGCTGGGCACGCTCAACGGCACGGTGGCCTCCGGCGCCTTCCTCAACGCCGCCACCAGCCAGTACCCGGCGGTGGTCCTCGGCTCCACCGCCTCCGAACGGCTCGGGATCGACCGGGCCGGCGGACATGTCTACATCGACGGGCAGTGGTTCCTGGTCGTCGGCGTCCTCGACGATGTCGCGCTCGCCCCCGAGATCGACCGCTCCGCCCTGATCGGCTGGGACTACGCCACCCGGATGGGCTTCGACGGCCGGGTCACCACGCTCTACGAGCGGTCCACCGAGAGTTCGGTGGAGGCGGTGCGCGCGGTGCTCTCGTACACCGTCAATCCCCAGCACCCGGACGAGGTGATGGTCTCCCGGCCCTCGGACGCGCTGACCGCGCAGGCCGCCGCGGAGCGCACCTTCAACTCGCTGTTCTTCGGTCTGGGCGCCATCGCGCTGCTCGCCGGAGGCGTCGGCATCGCCAACATCATGGTGATCTCGGTGCTGGAGCGACGCCAGGAGATCGGGCTGCGCCGGTCGCTGGGCGCGACCCGTGGGCAGATCAGGCTCCAGTTCCTCACCGAGTCGGTGACCCTGTCAGCGCTCGGCGGGATCGCCGGGGTCGGGATCGGGCTGGCCACGTGTCTCGGCTACGCCTTCTACCGGGACTGGCCACTGGTCCTGCCCGGGACGGCCATCGTGGGCGGCGCGCTGGCGGCGTTCGCCATCGGAGCACTCGCGGGGGTGTATCCGGCCCGCCGGGCCGCGAAGCTCACCCCCACCGAGGCTCTGGCCACCAGCTGACCGGTCTTCCCCCCCGACCGGTCACCCAGGGGTGCCCTCACGTCCGGCCGAGCGGACGCGGGGGCACCCCGCTTGTGTGGGCCCGCGCGGCGACCGGGCGTGGGGCGGGTGACGGAGGCCGGCGGCGGCCGTGGTGTACCCGAGCCCGGACGCCGGCGCGGCCACCGGACAGCCCGCGCCCGAGGCCGTGTACGGGCGCGAGCGGCTTCGGCGTACCGACGCGGCCGGCATCGGCCTGCCAGCGCACCGACGGGGCCGTACCTGCGCCCCTGCGCGGGCCCGCGTCCGTGTACCTGCGGACCGCGTAGCCCGCGTCCGTGTACCTGCGCCCCTGCGCGGGCCGCATCCGCGTACCTGCGCAGCCGCGTACCGCCCCCCAGCCCCCGTCCGCCCACCCGCGTGAGCGGACCCCCTCTCCGAGTACCAGCGCGTGTAAGAGGCCGGTTAACGCCCGCGGTCACCGAGGGGAAACCTCGCGGCAGCCACTCTGGTGGACATGAAGACACACGCTTTCGCCTCGCTGGCTCTCGTGGCCGCCGCCATCTTCGGGATGACCGCGTGCGGCGGCGACGACACGCCCAACGCGGCCTCTCCCACGTCGCCGGAGGACGTGGGACGCCAGCAGAAGTTCATCAAGTGTCTGCGGGAGCACGGCATGGACGTGCCCGATGCCCCGGAGGAGCAAGAAGGGGGGAAGCCGCAGTTCGAGGCCGCCCAGGGATCGGCCGCGGTGATCGACGCGGCGCAGGCCGCCTGCGCCCGGTTCGCCCCGCCGCAGGGCGCCGAGGAGGTCGACGAGGAGGCTTACGACACCGCGGTGAAGAAGGCGGAGTGCCTGCGCCAGGAGGGCATCAGCGCCAAGGACCCGGAGCCGGGCACCACCCGCATCACCCTGAAGGAGGGCGCCGACACCCAGGAGGACCTGGTCGCCGCCTACTCCACCTGCAACGCGAAGTACCCCAGCAACCAAGGGGGCTGACGGCGACGCGGGGCCCTCTCGGGACCCTGCCCATGACGGCTCCCGGCCGCCGCCCTCCCGGATCCCTCCGGTGAGGCGGCGGCCGGCCCCGTTCGCGCCCCTGTGTCGCGCCCCGGTCCGTTCAACCGCCGCATTCGCCCAGTTGAACAGGCTGCCTCTGCAATGCCTCCCTTCTCCGCCGCAACTGCGGTCACCACCCCTGTTCAGCCTTGTTCGCCGCCCGGAGATGCGTTGAAATGACCGGGCCGACTGGGCCGGGGGAGCGCGGAAATGCGCACATTGGTGCCCATGCGGAGCCTTGGCGTGGAGTTCGACGCACAAAGGAGAGGCATTGATGATCCCGTTGTCGTTCGCCCAACGCCGGCTCTGGTTCCTTTCCCAGCTGGAGAATTCGGGCCTCGCCTACAACAACGTCATCACCCTGGCGTTGCACGGAGAGGTGAACACCACCGCATTGGCCGCGGCGCTACGGGACGTACTGGAACGCCATGAATCCCTGCGCACCGTATTTCCCACCGAGGCCGGCGAGCCGTATCAGCGAATTCTCGATCCGGCGGAACTCGACTGGGAATTGGCGGTACGGCCCACCGCGCCCGAAGAGGTGGCCGGAGCCGCGCTGACCGCGGCCCGCACCCCCTTCGACCTGTCCCGCGACGTACCGGTCCGTGCCGCGCTGCTCACCCAGGCGCCGGACGAGCACGTACTGCTGCTGGTGCTGCACCACATCGCCACCGACGCCTCCTCGCATCTCCCGCTGGGCCGCGACCTGTCCCAGGCGTACGCGGCCCGGCTGCGCGGCGAGGCACCCGGCTGGGAGCCGCTGCCGGTGCAGTATGCGGACTACGCGCTGTGGCAGCGGGAGCTGCTCGGCGAGGAGTCCGACCCGACCAGTCGGTTGTCCGCCCAACTGGACTACTGGCGGCAGGCGTTGGCGGGCGCCCCGCAGGAACTCACCCTGCCCGCGGACCGGCCGCGCGGGACCGCCGCGGACCGGACCGGGCATCGTGTGCCGGTGCGGGTGCCGGCGCACACCCACCGGCTCCTGGCGGATCTGGCGCGCGCCGAGGGCGTCACCCCGTTCATGGTGATGCAGGCGGCGCTGGCCGTGACGCTGTCCCGGCTCGGTGCCGGGACGGACGTCCCGATCGGGTCGGCGGTCGCGGGCCGGACCGACGAGGCGCTGGACGATCTGATCGGCTTCTTCGTCAACACGCTCGTGATGCGCACGGACCTGTCCGGCGATCCGGAGTTCCGGCAGGTGCTGGCCCGGGTGCGGGAGGCGAGCCTCGGGGCGTTCGCCCATCAGGACGTGCCGTTCGAGCGGCTGGTGGAGGACCTGACGGTCGAGCGGTCGCTGAACCGGCACCCGCTGTTCCAGGTCATGCTGACCGTGCAGAACGCGGCCCAGGCCGTACTGGACCTCCCCGGACTCACCGTCGAGGCACTGCCGTCGAATCTGCCGGTGGCCCGGTTCGACCTCGAAGCGATGATCGAGGAGCGGTACGACGAGCAGGGCCGCCCCGACGGCCTCACCGGCCATCTCATCGCCGCCGACTCCCTGTTCGACGTCCCGACGACCGAGGGGATCGCCCGGCGGTTCGAGCGGGTGCTGGAGGCGGTGGCCGTCGATCCGGACCTCCGGCTGCACGCCGTGGACGTCCTGGACGCCGGCGAGCGGCACCGGGTGCTGACGGAGTGGAACGACACGGCGACCGCCGTCGAGCCGCTGACGCTGCCCGCGCTGTTCGAGGCCCGGGTGCGCCAGACCCCGGACGCGGTCGCGGTGATCTTCGAGGGGGTGGGGCTGACCTACGGCGACCTGGACGCGCGGGCCGGGCGGGTGGCCCGGTACCTCGCCGGGCGCGGCGCCGGCGAGGGAGCGACCGTCGCCGTGGTGCTGGAACGCGGTGTGGAACTGCTGGTGGCGCTGTGGGGCGTACTGAAGGCGGGGGCCGCGTATCTGCCGGTGGACCCCGAGTATCCGGCGGAGCGGGTGGCGCTGCTGCTGGAGGACGCCGCCCCCGCGGTGGTGCTGGACGACGCGCCGACCGTGGCACAGGTGGCGGCCGACTGCGCCTACGACCCCCAGGGCGCGGATCCGCTGCCCGCGCCCCACCCGGACGGCGCGGCCTATGTGATCTACACGTCCGGGTCGACGGGACGGCCCAAGGGCGTGCTGGTGTCGCACCGGAGCATCGTCAACCGGCTGGTGTGGATGCGGGACCACTACGGGCTGGGCGCCGGGGACCGGGTGCTGCACAAGACACCGGCCGTCTTCGACGTCTCGGTGTGGGAACTGCTCGGCACCCTGGTGTGGGGTGCGACGCTGGTGGTGGCACGGCCCGGCGGACACCGGGACCCCGGCTACGTGGCCGATGTGATCCGCGCCCAGGACATCGGTGTGGCGCACTTCGTGCCCTCGATGCTGGACGCGTTCCTCCAAGCCGACGTGGGCCCCCTGCCCGGACTGCGGACCGTGGTGTGCAGCGGCGAGGCACTCTCCCTGGCCACCCAGACCCGCTTCTTCGCGGCCTTCCCCGGCGCCGGGCTGCACAACCTGTACGGGCCCACCGAGGCCGCCGTGGACGTCACCGCCTGGGCCTGCGACCCCGCCCAGGACGACGGAGCCGTCCCCATCGGCGCACCCGTCGCCAACACCCGTGTCTTCGTGCTCGACGAGCACCTGACGCCCGTGCCGCCCGGAGTGGGCGGAGAACTCTATCTGGCCGGCATCCAGCTGGCCCGCGGCTACCTGGGCCGCCCCGCGCTGACCGGTGAACGCTTCGTCGCCAACCCCTACGGCACCGGCGGCGAGCGCATGTACCGCACCGGCGACCTGGTGAAGTGGACGACCGACGGCCGGCTGACCTTCCTCGGCCGCGCCGACGACCAGGTCAAGGTCCGCGGCTTCCGCATCGAGCCCGGTGAGATCGAGGCCGTACTGCTCACCCACCCGGACATCACCGGGGCCGCGGTGATCGCCCGCGAGGACACCCCGGGCGACCAGCGGCTGGTCGCCTACCTCGTCCCCGACGGCGACACCGACCCCGACGCCCTGCGGGCCTTCACAGCCGCGCGGCTGCCGCAGTACATGGTCCCCGCCGCCTTCGTCGCCCTCGACGTCCTGCCGCTCACCGTCAACGGCAAACTCGACCGCAAGGCCCTCCCGGCGCCCGAATACACCACGGGAGCGGGACGCGCGCCCGCCACCGTCGAAGAGGAGCGCCTCTGCGCGGCCTTCGCCGAGGTCCTCGGCGTCGAGTCGGTCGCCGTCGACGACGGCTTCTTCGCGCTCGGCGGGCACTCACTGCTCGCGGTCCGCCTGATCTCCCGCATCCGTGCCGCACTCGGGGCCGAGCTGCCGCTGCGGCTGCTGTTCGAGGCACCGACGGTGGCCGGGCTCGCCGCCCGGCTGGCCACGGACGGCGCCGGACGCACCCGTACCCCGCTGCGCACGGCACAGCGCCCCGCACGCATCCCGCTGTCGTTCGCGCAGCGCCGGCTGTGGTTCCTCGCCCAGCTCGAAGGCACCGGCTCCACCTACAACATCTCCGCACCGATCCGTCTCGGCGCCGGCACGGACGCCGCGCTCCTCGCCGACGCGTTCCGCGATGTGATCGCCCGGCACGAATCGCTGCGGACGGTGTTCCCGGCCGTCGACGGGGAGCCGTACCAGCAGATCCTCGACCCGCACGACCTCGACTGGGACCTCAACGTCGTACCGGTCGAGCCCGGCGGGCTGGCCGACGCCGCGGGCCGGGCGATGCGGCACACCTTCGACCTGTCCGCCGAACTCCCGCTCCGCGCCTGGCTGTTCGACGCCGGAGCGGACGAACGGCTCCTCGTCGTGGTCCTGCACCACATCGCCTCCGACGGCTGGTCGATGGGACCGCTGAGCCGTGACCTGTCGGCCGCGTACACGGCCCGGTCGCGCGGCGAGGAACCCGCGTTCGCACCGCTGCCGGTGCAGTACACCGACTACGCCCTCTGGCAGCGCGACCTCCTCGGCGACGCCTCCGACCCCGGCAGTCTGCTGTCCGCCCAGGTCGAGTACTGGCGCCGCACCCTGGGCGGAGCGCCCGAGGAACTGGCGCTGCCCGTCGACCTGCCCAGGCCCGCCGAGCCGAGCCACCGCGGACACCGGGTCCCGTTCCACGTCCCGGCCGAGATCCACCGGCGGCTGCTGCGGCTCGCCCGCGCCGAGAACGTCACCCCGTACATGGCGCTCCATTCCGCCCTGGCGGTACTGCTGTCCCGGCTCGGCGCAGGCCCTGACATCACCATCGGCATCCCCGTCGCCGGACGCGCCGACGCGGCCCTCGAAGACCTGGTCGGATCGTTCGTCAACACCCTGGTCATCCGCACCGACCTGTCCCGCGACCCGGACTTCCGGGAGATCCTCGCGCAGGTCAAGGCGGCCAGCCTCGGCGCGCTCGCCCACCAGGACGTACCGTTCGAGCGGCTCGTGGAAGAACTCGCCGTCACCCGGACCCTCGCCCGGCACCCGCTGTTCCAGACGATGCTGACCGTGCAGAACGTCGAGCGCGCCGAACTGACCCTGCCCGGTGCCCACCCGGCCACCGGCACCACGCCCGACCTGGACGCCGCGGCGGCACCCCCCTCCCGCTACGACCTGCACTTCACCCTCGGCGAGACCTTCGACGACGAAGGACACCCGGCGGGACTCCGCGCCCAGGTGACCCTGTCCGCCGACCTGTTCCACGCGGAGACCGCCCACCGGATGGCCGACTGGTTCCTGCGCGTGCTCGACACGGTCACCGCGACCGCGGACATCCGGCTCAACGCCGTCGACGTACTCGACCCCGCCGAACGCGACCAGGTGCTCCACCAGTGGAACGACACCACCGTCCCCGGCGTCCCCCCGGCCGTCGTCCATCTGTTCCGGGACCAAGTGGCAGCCACCCCGGACGCCACCGCCCTGGTCGCCGACGGCATCGAGACGACCTACCGCGAACTCGACGCGTCCGCGGGCCGGCTCGCCCGCTCCCTGCGCGCACTGGGCGTCGGCGCCGAATCCGTCGTCGGCCTGTGCCTGCCCCGCGGCGCCGAGATGATCACGGCGATCCTCGCGGTCTGGCAGACCGGCGCCGCCTATCTGCCCATCGACCGCGACCTCCCGCCCGAGCGCGCCGCCTACATGCTCGCCGACAGCGGCGCCCGAGCCCTGCTGACGGACCGCGACTCCGGGCGCGCCGTCGCCGACCGCTCCCCCGGCGTGCCGGTCGCCTGGATCGACGAGGCCCTCACCGGCCCGGCCGAAGCCACCCCCGTGCCACCCGCCGAGGTCGACCCCGGCTGCCTGGCCTACGTGATGTACACCTCCGGTTCCACCGGCACCCCCAAGGGAGTGATGGTCACCCAAGGGGCCCTCGCCGACTATGTGGCGTCGGCGTCGCAACGCCTCGACTGGACCGGCGCGGGCGCCCGCTACGCCCTGCTCCAGCCCCAGGTGACCGACCTCGGCAACACCGTCGTCTTCATCAGCCTCGCCACCGGCGGGCAGCTCCACGTCCTGGACTCCGACGCCGTGACCGACCCGGCCGCGGTGACCGGCTATCTGCGCGAACGGCACATCGACCACGTCAAGGCCGTCCCCTCCCACCTGGCCGCCCTGTCCGCGGACACCGGAGAGGACGCCGTACTGCCCGCCCGCTCCCTGGTACTCGGCGGTGAGGCCGCACCCGTCACGTGGCTGCGCGACCTCGTCACAGCCGCGGCCGGCCGGCGCGTGTTCAACCACTACGGGCCCACCGAGACCACCATCGGCGTGGCCACCGCCGAACTGACCCCGGCGACCGTCGCCAACGGAGTCGTCCCGATCGGCAGACCCCTCGCCAACACCCGCCTGTACGTCCTCGACGACGTACTCACCGCCGTCCCGGCCGGCGTGGCCGGCGAACTCTACGTCTCCGGCACCGGACTCGCCCGCGGCTACACGGGCCGGCGCGCACTGACCGGAGAACGGTTCGTGGCCTGCCCCTACGGCTCCGCGGGCGAGCGGATGTACCGCACCGGCGACCTGGTGAAATGGACCTCCGACGGGCAGCTGGTGTTCATCGGCCGCGCCGACACCCAGGTCAAGATCCGCGGCTACCGCGTCGAACCCGGCGAGGTCGAGGCGGCCCTGCTGGAACACCCCGCCGTCTCCCGCGCCGCGGTCGTCGCCCGCACCGAAGCCGCCGGCGGCGACGCCCGGCTCATCGCCTACGTCGTCCTCACCGCGACCGAAGCCGCGGACGGTGACCTCCGCGACTTCACGGCCCAGCGGCTGCCCGCCCACATGGTGCCCGCCACCGTGGTCGTCCTCCCCGCACTCCCGCTCACCCCGAACGGCAAACTCGACCGCCAGGCACTGCCCGACCCCGACGACACCACCGCCGGCGGCGCGGGCCGCGCCCCCGCCGACGCCACCGAGACCGCGCTCTGCGAGATCTTCGCGCAGGTCCTCGGCCTGGAGACATTCGGTGTCGACGACAGCTTCTTCGACCAGGGCGGACACTCCCTGCTCGCGATCCGGCTGCTGTCCCGGATCCGGAACAGGCTCGGCGCGGAGGTCCGCATCAGAACCCTGTTCGAGGCCCCCACACCGGCCGGACTCGCCGCACGCCTCACCGGCCCCGGCCACGAGGAGACCCGGGACGAGACCCGCCTCCCGCTGCGCGCCACGACCCGCCCCGCGCTCCCGCCGCTGTCGTTCGCCCAGCAACGCCTGTGGTTCCTCGGCCAGATGGAAGGGCCCAGCCCGACCTACAACATGCCCGTCGCCCTGCGACTGACCGGCGCACTGGACACCACGGCCCTGACCGCGGCCCTGCGTGACGTCCTCGCCCGTCACGAACCCCTGCGTACGGTCTACCGCACCGTCGACGGCCACCCGTACCAGCACATCCTCGACGCGGACGCCCTCGACTGGGACCTGACGGTGTCCCAGGTGACGCCCGAGGCGCTCCCCGCGGCGGTGGAACAGGCCACCCGCCACGCGTTCGACCTGTCGGCCGAGGTACCCGTCCGCGCCTGGCTGTTCGAACTGGGCGCCGACGACCACGCCCTGGTCCTCGTCCTCCACCACATCGCCAACGACGGCTGGTCCCACGCCCCCCTCGGCCGCGACGTGTCCACGGCCTACGCGGCACGGACGCGCGGCGAGGAGCCCGCGTTCGAGCCGCTGCCGGTGCAGTACGCCGACTACGCGCTCTGGCAGCGTGAACTGCTCGGCGACGAGAACGACCCGACCAGCCCGCTGTCCTCCCAGGTGGAGTACTGGCGCCGCACCCTGGCCGGCGCCCCGGAAGAGCTGACCCTGCCCGCCGACCGCTCCCGCCCGGCCGCCCCGAGCCACACCGGACACCTGATGCCCGTACGGGTACCGGCCGGGACCCACCGGCGGATCGCGGAGCTGGCCAGGGCCGAGGGCGCCACCGCCTTCATGGTCGTCCAGGCCGCTCTGGCCGTGACCCTCTCCCGCCTCGGCGCGGGACAGGACATCCCGGTCGGCACGGCGGTGGCCGGCCGCACCGACGAGGCCCTCGACGACCTGGTCGGCTTCTTCGTCAACACCCTCGTCATCCGCACCGATCTGTCCGGAGACCCCGTGTTCCGGCAGGTGCTGGCCCGGGTGCGGGAGGCGAGCCTCGGCGCGTTCGCCCACCAGGACGTACCGTTCGAACGCCTCGTCGAGGCCCTCGCACCCGAACGCTCCCTGGTCAGGCACCCGTTGTTCCAGGTGATGCTGACCCTGCGGAACCAGGAACCGGGCATCCTCGAACTGCCCGGCATCCAGGCCGAACCGCTCGACGGCTCCGCCAACGCCGCCCGCTTCGACCTGGACATCCACCTCCGGGAGACCTACGACGCCGACGGCCACCCGGCCGGCCTGCACGGCACCGTGAACGCCGCGGCCGACCTCTTCGACGCCCAGACGGCCGGACGGCTCGCCGACTGGTTCACCCGGGTACTCGACACCGTCACCGCCACCCCCGACACGCCCCTGTCCGGCGTGGACGTCCTCGACGCCGACGAACGGCACCGCGTCCTGCACACCTGGAACGACACCGCGACCGACAGCCCGGCCCCCACCGTGATCGAACGGTTCGAGCAGCAGGCAGCCGCCCACCCCCACACCACGGCCCTGACCGCGCACGGCACCGAGATCTCCTACGGCGAACTGGACACGACGGCCAACCGCCTCGCCCACCATCTGCGGGCACTGGGCGTGGGCCCGGAGTCCGTGGTGGCGCTGTCCCTGCCGCGCGGCACACAGATGGTGACCGCGACCCTCGCGGTCTGGAAGGCCGGCGCGGCCTATCTCCCTGTCGACCCCGAACTGCCCCTGGACCGCACGGCGTTCCTGCTGAACGACAGCGGCACCCGCCTGGTCCTCGGCACCCGGCAGACCCCGGCCGGCCTGCCCGTGCCGACCGTCGCCCTGGACGCCCCGGAGACCGCCGCACTCCTGGACCACCACCCCGCCACCCCGCCCGGAGCCGCGACGGACCCGGCCGGCCTCGCGTACGTCGTCTACACCTCCGGATCGACCGGCCTGCCCAAGGGCGTCGGAGTCACCCAGGGATCACTGGCCAACTATGTGACATCCGTGTCGACCCGGCTCGGCTGGACGGACCCGGAAGCCCGCTACGCGCTGCTCCAGGCCCAGGTCACGGACCTCGGCAACACCGTGGTCTTCGCCGGCCTCGCCACCGGCGGCCAGGTCCACGTACTGGACGCGGACACGGTGACCGACCCGGCGGCGCTCGCCGACGCCCTCGCCGGACGGTCGATCGACGCCTACAAGGTGGTCCCGTCGCACCTGGCCGCCCTCACGGCGGCCGTCGGATACGAACCGCTGCTGCCCGCGGGCTCAGTGGTGCTGGGCGGCGAGGCCGCCGCCGCGGGCTGGGTACGCGAACTGATCTCCGCCGCCGAGGCCGCGGGCCGCCGCGTCTTCAACCACTACGGCCCCACCGAGACGACCGTCGGCGTCGCGACCACCGAACTGACGGCCACCTCGGTCACCGACGGTGCCGTCCCCATCGGCACCCCCCTCGCCAACACCCGTATGTACGCCCTGGACCAGACGCTCCAGCCGGTCCCCGTCGGCGTCACGGGCGAGCTGTACGTCGCGGGCGCCGGAGTGGCACGCGGATATGTCGGACGCCCCGGACTGACCGGCGAGCGGTTCGTGGCCAGCCCCTTCGACACCGGTCAGCGCATGTACCGCACCGGCGACCTGGTCAAGTGGACCACCGACGGCCAACTGGTCTTCCACGGCCGGGCGGACGACCAGGTCAAGGTACGCGGCTTCCGCATCGAACCCGGCGAGATCGAGACCGCGCTCCTCACCCACCCCGACCTCGCCCAGGCCGCGATCGTCGTACGCGAGGACACCCCCGGAGACAAACGCCTCGTCGCCTATGTGGTGCCCGCCACCGACACCACGGACCTCGACACGGACGCCCTCCGCCACCACCTGCGCGGCCACCTCCCCGACCACATGATCCCGGCCGCCGTCGCCGTCCTGCCCGAACTGCCGCTGACCGCGAACGGCAAGCTGGACCGCAAGGCCCTCCCCGCCCCGGAGTACGCCGCGGGAGAGGGACGCGGCCCCGCCACCGTGCAGGAGGAGATCCTCTGCGCCGCCTTCGCCGACATACTGGGCCTGGACTCCGTCGGCGTGGAGGACGACTTCTTCCGCCTCGGCGGGCACTCCCTGCTCGCGGTGTCCCTGGTCGAGCGGCTGCGCGGCCGAGGTGTCTCGGTGTCGGTACGGGCCCTGTTCGAGTCGCCCACGCCCGCCGGGCTCGCCCGTGCGGCGGCCGTCGGCTCGGTGGAGGTCCCGGAGAACCTGATCCCGGCCGACGCGCAGCACATCACGCCCGACATGCTCCCCCTCGTCGAACTGTCGCAGGCCGACATCGACCGGGTTGTCGCGAGCGTCGAAGGCGGCGCCGCCAACATCGCCGACGTGTACCCCCTCGCGCCGCTCCAGGAAGGCATGCTCTTCCACCACCTCGTGGCCGGCTCCGGAACGGACGTGTACCTCACGGTCCGGGTCGTGGAGTTCGCGTCCCGTGCCCGGCTGGACGAGTTCGCCCAGGCACTGCGGCGAGTGGTCGACCGGCACGACATCTACCGCACCGCCGTCGTGTGGGAGGGCCTGCCGCAGCCCGTCCAGGTCGTGTGGCGACACGTCGAACTGTCAGTCGTCGAACACATCCTCGATGTGGACTCCGACGAGCCCGCACGATGGGTCGACGCCCTGGTGGACGCCGGCGGATCCGCGATGAACCTCGGGCGTGCCCCCCTCATGGATCTGCATGTGGCGGAGGTCGGCGAAGGCCGCTGCCTGGGGCTGCTGCGGATGCACCACCTGCTCCAGGACCACCTCGGCACCCACCTGCTGCTGCGCGAACTGCGCGCGGTACTCGACGGCCAGGCCGAACAACTGGCTCCGGCACTGCCGTTCCGCAACTTCGTGGCCCAGACCCGAGGAGTCTCCCGCCCGGAACAGGAACGCTTCTTCGCCGCGCTGCTGGGCGATGTGACCGAACCGACCGCGCCCTTCGACGTGCTCGACGTACGCGGCGACGGCAGCGGTGTGGTGCGGAAAGTCGTCCCCCTCCCGCCCGAGGTGGCGGTACGCCTACGGGAATCGGCGCGCGAGCTGGGAGTCGGCGCGGCGACCGTCCTGCACGTGGTGTGGGCCCGCGTACTGGCCGTCCTCTCCGGCCGCGACGACGTGGTGTTCGGCACCCTGCTGTTCGGCCGGATGAACGCCGGCGTAGGCGCCGACCGGGCACTCGGCCCGTTCATCAACACCCTGCCGGTCCGCGTACGAACCGGCGGAATCGGCGTACGGGCCGCAGTGCAGGCCATGCGGGAGCAACTCGCCGCACTGCTGGAACACGAGCACGCACCCCTGGCCCTCGCGCAGCAGGCCAGCGGCATCACGGGCAACACCCCCCTCTTCACCTCCCTCTTCAACTACCGCTACGCGGACCGCGGCCTGGGTGGCGGCGAGACGGCCGAACAGCAATCCGTCGACGGCGTCCGCAGCGTCCTCGTCCGCCAGCGGACCAACTACCCCCTGTCCGTCGCGGTCAACGACCTCGGACCGGACAGCTTCAGCTTCACCGTCGAGGCCGTGGCGCCGATCGACGCGAACGAGGTCGGACGACTGCTGGCGACGACCACGGAAAACGTCCTGGAAGCCCTCAACACCGGCCCGGACGCCGCACTCGACCGCGTCCCCGTACTGGACCCGCGCGAACGGAACCGCCTGCTGCTGGAGTGGAACGACACGGCGGCGGAGGTGCCGGGCGCCTCGGTGGTGGAGCTGTTCGAACGGTGGGCCGTCACGGCTCCGGACGCGGCTGCGGTGGTCAGCGAGGGTGTGGAGCTGTCGTACGGGGACCTGGACGCGGCGGCGAATCGGCTGGCGCACTATCTGCGGGGCAGGGGTGTCGGGCCGGAGTCCGTGGTGGGGCTGCGGTTGCCGCGCGGCCCGGAGATGATCACTGGGATTCTGGGTGTGTGGAAGGCGGGGGCTGCATATCTGCCGATCGACACTCAACTGCCCGCAGAGCGAATTGCGTTCATGCTCGCGGATGCGGGCGTGGGTGTGGTCGTCGGGCCGGAGGAGCTGGAGCAGTCGGGGGAGTCGGATGCGGCTCCCGGTGTGGCTGGGGACTTGGCGTATGTGATCTATACGTCGGGTTCGACGGGGACGCCGAAGGGTGTGGGGGTGTCGCACGCCTCGCTGGCGAATCTGGTGTCGGTGTTCGGGCCGGTGATGGGTGCTGGTCCGGGTGTGGGTGTCTTGCAGTTCGCCTCCTTCAGTTTCGATGCGTCGGTGCTGGATGTGGCGGTGGCGTTGTCGTCGGGTTCGGCGTTGTGGATCGCCAGCGATGAGCAGCGCGAGCAGCCGCGGCGGTTGGCGGAGCTGGAGGGTGTCCGTTCCGCGAGCGTCGTGCCGTCGCTGCTGGGGGTGCTGGAGCCGGCCGATCTGGCGCATGTGGGTCCGATGGTGGTCGGCTCAGAGGCGATCAGTGAGGCGGTGGCGCGGGACTGGTCGGTGGGGCGGCGGTTGGTACATGCGTATGGGCCGACCGAGAGCACGGTCATCGCGGCCATCGGGGAGGTCGATGGTGAGCGTGCGGGCCCGGTGCCGTTCGGGCGGCCGATCGCCAACACGCGTGTGTATGTGCTGGACGACGCTCTTGAGCCGGTGCCGGTGGGCGTGACGGGTGAGCTGTATGTGGCCGGTGCCGGGCTGGCGCGCGGATACGTCAATCGTCCGGGGCTGACAGGCGAGCGGTTCGTGGCGTCCCCGTTCGATGCCAGCCGGCGGATGTACCGGACCGGCGACCTCGCGCGGTGGACGTCGGACGGGCAGTTGATGTTCGCCGGGCGGGCGGACCAGCAGGTCAAGATGCGTGGCTTCCGGATCGAGCCGGGTGAGATCGAGGCCGTACTGCTCACGCATGCCGATGTCACCCAGGTCGCGGTGGTGGCTCGCGAAGATGTTCTGGTGGCCTATGTCGTGCCGTCGGGGCAGGACGTGGACGGGTTGCGGGACCTGGTGGCGTCGCGGTTGCCGGAGTACATGGTGCCGGCGGCGTTCGTGAGTCTGGATGAGCTGCCGCTGACGGTGAACGGGAAGCTGGACCGGCGGGCGCTTCCGGAGCCGGCGTACGCCACGGGTGCGGGTCGGGCTCCGGTCACCGTGCAGGAGGAGATCGTCTGCGCGGTGTTCGCGGAGGTGCTGGGCGTGGAGTCGGTCGGGGTGGAGGACGACTTCTTCCGGCTCGGTGGGCATTCGCTGCTGGCGGTGTCGTTGGTGGAGCGGCTGCGTGCCCGTGGTGTGCCGGTGTCGGTGCGGGCGTTGTTCGAGTCACCGACTCCGGCTGGGCTGGCGCGCGCGGTTGGGGCTGGCCCGGTGGAGGTGCCGGAGAACCTGATCCCGGCGGACGCGCAGCACATCACGCCCGAGATGCTGCCGCTGGTGGAGCTGGAGCAGGCCGAGATCGACCGGGTGGTGGCCTCGGTCGAGGGCGGCGCGGCGAACGTGGCGGACGTCTATCCGCTGGCGCCGTTACAGGAGGGCATGCTCTTCCACCACCTCATGGCGGATGACGGCGCGGACGTCTATGTCACCGCACGGACCATGGAGTTCGACTCACGATCCCGACTGGACGAATTCATCCAGGCGCTCCAGCAGGTGGTGGACCGGCACGACATCTACCGGACCGGCGTGGTGTGGGAGGGCCTGCGGGAACCCGTCCAGGTCGTCTGGCGGCACGCCGGACTGCCGACCGTCGAGCACATCCTCGACATCGACCACCACGACTCCGCGGCCGCGTCGGACGCCCTGCTGAGCGCGGCGGGACTGGCGATGGACCTGGGCCGGGCCCCGCTGATGGACCTCCACCTCACCCCACTGCCGCAAGGCCGCTGGCTGGCCCTGGTGCGCATGCACCACATGCTCCAGGACCACCTGGGCAAGGATGTGCTGCTGCGCGAACTGCGAGCGGTGCTCACCGGCGAGACCGAGCACCTGACGCCGGCAATGCCGTTCCGGAGCTTCGTGGCGCAGACCCGGCGGGTGCCGCGTGCCGAGCACGAGCGGTTCTTCGCCGGGCTGCTGGGCGATGTCACCGAGCCGACGGCACCGTACGGGCTGCTCGATGTGCGTCGTGACGGCAGCGGTGTGACCACCGGGTCGTTCCCCCTGTCCGAGGAAGCCGTTGACCGGCTGCAAGGAGTGGCCCGGCAACTGGGTGTGAGCCCGGCGACGGTGCTCCATGTGGTGTGGGCCCGGGTGGTGGCGGCACTTTCCGGGCGGGACGACGTGGTGTTCGGGACCGTGCTGTTCGGTCGGATGAACGCGGGTGTGGGCGCGGACCGGGTGCTGGGCCCGTTCATCAACACGCTGCCGGTGCGGGTACGGACCGGCGGAGTCGGTGTGCGAGCCGCGGTGAACGGGATGCGGGACCAGCTGGCGGCCCTGCTGGAGCATGAGCACGCGCCCCTGGCGGTCGCGCAGCAGGCCAGCGGAATCGCCGGAAACACCCCCCTCTTCACCTCCCTCTTCAACTACTGGCACCACGGCAGCCGCAACGGCACGGACGGCGGCCGGCCCCAGCTCCTGGAAGGCGTCCAGACCGTCGCCGCACGGGACCGGACCAACTATCCGCTGACGGTCGCCGTCAGCGACCTCGGGTCGGACGGCGTCAGCTTCAACGTCGAAGCCGCCGCCCCGATCGACGCGACCGAGGTCGGACGGCTGCTCCAGACGACGACGGAGAACGTCCTCAGCGCCATCACCGGCACATCTGACGGCGGTCCGGACACAGCGCTCGACCGCGTACCCGTCCTTGACCCGAGTGAACGGTCCCGCCTGCTGGTCGAGTGGAACGACACCGAGGCCCCGGCGACCGAGGACTCGGTACTGGAGCTGTTCGAGCGGTGGGCTGCGTCGGCTCCGGATGCGGTGGCGGTGGTGAGTGAGGGCGTCGAGGTGTCGTACGGCGACCTGGACGCGGCGGCGAATCGGCTGGCGCACTATCTGCGGAGCCGGGGGGTTGGGCCGGAGTCGGTGGTGGGGCTGCGGTTGCCGCGCGGTGCGGGCATGGTCGTCGGGATTCTGGGTGTCTGGAAGGCCGGGGCGGCTTATGTGCCGGTGGACGCGGGGCTTCCTGCTGAGCGGGTCGAGTTCATGCTCGCGGATGCGGGTGTGGGGGTGGTCGT
>NZ_JBVIVK010000016.1:83919-176037 GCF_055595715.1 Streptomyces sp. NPDC040410 | reverse complement strand
CCCGTCAAGGAGCGGCGTCCGGTGCGTGCTCTCGGCGTGCCGGCCGGAAGTCCTCGTACTGGACGTACTTGGGCTTTCGGCCGGTGCGGCGAGAGAGCGTGCCGGGCGTCGCGACGGGGCGAACCTTGGCTGACGCGGCACTAGCGGCCCGCCTCCTTCGACACCAGTGCCACCGCCTCGTCCACGTCGTCCGTGATGTGGAACAGCATCAGGTCCTTCTCCGCGGCCTTGCCCTGGGCCACGAGCGTGTTCCTGAGCCACTCGATCAGGCCGCCCCAGTACTCGCTGCCGAAGAGGACGATGGGGAAGCGAGTGACCTTCTGGGTCTGGACCAGGGTGAGGGCCTCGAAGAGCTCGTCCAGTGTGCCCAGGCCGCCCGGCAGGACCACGAACCCCTGGGCGTACTTCACGAACATCATCTTCCGGACGAAGAAGTAGCGGAAGTTGAGGCCGATGTCGACGTACGGGTTCAGCCCCTGTTCGAAGGGGAGCTCGATGCCCAGGCCGACCGAGATGCCCTTCGCCTCGCACGCCCCCTTGTTGGCCGCCTCCATCGCTCCGGGCCCGCCGCCGGTGATCACGGCGAAGCCGGCCTCCACCAGGCCCCGGCCCAGGCGCACGGCCGCGTCGTACTCGGGTGAGTCCACCGGCGTGCGCGCCGAGCCGAACACGCTGATCGCGGCCGGGAGTTCGGCGAGCGTGCCGAAGCCTTCGATGAATTCCGACTGGATCCGCAGCACGCGCCAGGGGTCCGTGTGGACCCAGTCCGTCGGGCCGCCCGCGTCCAGCAGCCGCTGATCCGTCGTGCTCGCCTGCACCTGGTCGCGCCTGCGGAGGACCGGTCCCAGGCGCTGCTCCTCCGGTGGCTGCTTCTTGCCCTCGGGGTTCCCGGTAGCCATGTGCGCTCCCTCCGCTCGCGGGTATTTCCACCTCAGCGTAGATCTACGCGGGTTACGGACGGGGGACGTATGCGTGTCCGCCTTTGAAGCGCCACCGGCCGCAGCCCCGCCGTCAGGCCGTCAGCCAGGCCCTCAGCCGCTCCTCCGCCTCAGGGATGAGGGACGCCTTGACCCGTTCGTCCACCTTGTGGGCCAGGAGCGGGGCACCCGGACCGTAGTTCACCGCCGGCACCCCCAGCGCGCTGAAGCGGGCGACGTCGGTCCACCCGAACTTGGGGCGGGCCTCGCCGCCGACAGACGCCAGGAAGGCCGCCGCGGCCGGGTGGGTCAGGCCGGGGCGTGCGCCGCCGGTGTGGTCGTCGATGACGAACTCGTCCACCCCGCAGTCCGCGAAGTACTCGCGCACGAATGCCTCGGCCTCCTCCTCGCTGCGGTCCGGCGCGTAGCGGAAGTTGACGACGAGCGTGCAGGCGTCGGGGATGACGTTGGTGGCCACGCCTCCCTCGACGCGGACGGCGTTGAGGCCCTCATGGAACCGAAGGCCGTCCACGACCGGCTTGCGCGGCTGGTAGGCGGCCAGCTTCGCGAGGGCCGGGGCCGCCGCGTGGACCGCGTTGGAGCCCATCCACGCACGCGCGGAGTGCGCGCGCTCCCCGTGGAACTTCAGGAACACCCTCAGCGTGCCCTGGCAGCCGCCCTCCACCTGACCGTCCGTCGGTTCCAGCAGCACCGCGAAGTCGCCTTCGAGCCACTCCGGGTGGACCTCCGCCACGTGCTTCAGGCCGTTCAGGTCCGCGGCGACCTCTTCGTTGTCGTAGAAGACGAAGGTCAGGTCCCGGTTCGGGGCCGGGACCGTCGCCGCGAGGCGCAGCTGAACCGCCACTCCCGACTTCATGTCGCATGTGCCGCATCCCCAGAGCACGCCCTCCTCGTCCAGCCGGGACGGCACGTTGCCCGCGATCGGGACCGTGTCGATGTGGCCGGCGAGGATCACGCGTTCGGCCCGGCCCAGGTTCGTGCGGGCCACGACGTTGTTGCCGTACCGGTCGACCGTCAGGTGCGGCAGGGCGCGCAGGGCGGACTCGATGGCGTCCGCGAGCGGCTTCTCGGTGCCGCTCTCCGAGGGGAAGTCGACGAGCTGCGCGGTGAGCTTCGCAGCGTCCAGCGTGAGGTCAAGCGGGATATCGGCCATGCCGTCGACCCTAACGCGCCGGAGGCCGGCCATCGTTTCCCCACCCGGCACCGGCGGACCGCGGGCCTCCAGTACCTTGTACGCGTGCCAGAGCCGTCCCCCACCTCTCCCAAGGGTCGCCGAGGCCGCCTCTTCCGGTTCGGGGCGGCCTTCATGGTCCTGCTCTCCGTCGCCGGTTACCTCGTGGTGCAGTACGTCGCCGGAGGATCGGGCGCGCCGGGCTGCAAGGTCGTGTCGGGCAGAGCGGACGGCGCGACGTACGAGTTCACGCCGGAGCAGGCGGTGAACGCGGCGACCATCGCGGCCGTGGGCACGGGGCGCGGTCTGCCCGGGCGGGCCGTGACGATCGCGCTCGCGACCGCGCTGCAGGAGTCGGGGCTGCGCAACATCAGCCACGGCGACAGGGACTCGCTCGGACTGTTCCAGCAGCGCCCCTCGCAGGGCTGGGGCACGAGGAAGCAGATCATGGACCCGACGTACGCGGCGGACGTCTTCTACGAGCACCTGGTCAAGGTGCGCGGCTACCCGAAGCTCCCGCTCACCGTCGCCGCGCAGCGGGTGCAGCGCAGCGGTTATCCGACGGCGTACGCGAAGCACGAGCCGGACGCCACGTTGCTGGCCGCCGCCCTCACAGGTACCTCGGCGGCCACGCTGACCTGCGACGGGCGCCCGGCCGCCTCCGTGGCCGCGGGCCCTGAGGTGGTGCGGTCCGCGCTCGTCCGGGACTTCGGGCGGGATGTGCTGGAGCCGCTCGGCGCGGAGGTGAGCGGCGCCGGGCCGGCGCATTCGCCGACGCCCACCCCCTCCGCGAGCGGGAGCGGCGGGCGGACCGTGACGCTGCCCGTGACCGAGGAGAAGGGCGGCGGCCCGGGCAACGGCGCGGGCCGCAGCGTACGGCAGCGCGGCTGGCAGCTGGCGCACTGGGCGGTGGCCAACGCCTCCGCGCTGCACATCCAGCGCGTCTCGTACGGCGGCCGGGAGTGGACGGCCGGGAACACCGACAGCCAGTGGCGTACGGCCGGGGCGCAGAGCGGTTCGGAATCCGGCGAGGGAGCGGTCCGGATCCTGACCGCGCAGTAGTGCGGCCGATCACTCGCAGGGGTTGTGCGGGCCGGGGTCGTGCAGCGGGGTGCGCAGGTTTTCGTGCGGTCACTCTCGCGCCCGTGAGAGACCTTGCGAACAAAGAGCTGTAAGGATTCGGCAGACTTTCGGACCGGGCGCCTTTTGCCCGAATTTATCCACAGCCGATAATGCGACGCATTGCCAACTCTTTACATTTGGGCGCCGCAACCTTCGCGGGCTTCGAGCGGTAGTCACTGCGTCCGAGCCCGGACGATCAATTGCCGGGCACGGCCAACAGTTCATCGTTCTCTCCGTCGAAGGAGCAACATGTCCCTCCCCCTGACCCGCCGGATCGCCCGTGCCGCGCTGCTCGTCGCTGCGGGGGCGGCTGCCGGGGTCGGTGCGGCCGGCTCCGCGAGCGCGGCCCCCGAACTGCCGGCCACCCCGAACCTCGGCGGGCTGACCGCCCTGGACGGGGCGAACGTCGGCACCACCGCCGACGGCGCGGCTCAGAACGTGACCGGCCTCGCCGGCGACGCGGGCGGCAAGACGGTCAAGAAGGCGGTGCCGACCGCGGGCAAGGCCGGCGGCAAGGTCGTGAAGCAGACGGCGCCGGCGGTGCAGAGGGCCGCGGGGTCCGCGGCCGGGTCTGCCGGGGATGTCCTCGGTGACGCGGCGAAGACGGCGACGAAGGGTGGAGTGCCGACGCAGTCGCTGGGCGGGCTGCCGATTGGCTAGCGCAGGCCTGAACGGTGGCGGGGTCCGGGGTGCTCTCCTGGGCCCCGTCGCCGTGTTCGAGCTTGCGTCGGCAGGGTGGGGTGTGGCTGCGCACGTCCGCGCGGGTGACCTACCGGGTCAGCCTCTCCACTGCTGTTCTCACGCGCTCGTCCGTCGCCGTCAGGGCCACGCGTACGAACCTTTCGCCCGCCTCGCCGTAGAAGTCGCCCGGGGCGACCAGAATGCCCTGCTCGGCCAGGTGGGCGACCGTGTCCCAGCAGGACTCGTCCCTGGTGGCCCAGAGATAGAGGCTGGCCTCGCTGTGTTCGATGCGGAAGCCGTGGTTCAGCAGGGCCTCGCGCAGGACCGTGCGGCGGGACGCGTACCGTTCCCGCTGCTCCCGGACATGGGTGTCGTCGCCCAGGGCCGCGATCACCGCCGCCTGGGTCGGGGCCGAGGTCATCATGCCGCCGTGCTTGCGGATCTCCAGCAGGGGGCCGAGGACCGCCGGGTCACCGGCCAGGAAGGCCGCGCGGTAGCCCGCCAGGTTGGAGCGCTTGGAGAGCGAGTGGACGGACACGATGCCCTCGAACGAGCCGCCGTTCACCTCGGGGTGCAGGACCGAGACCGGGTCCGCCTCCCAGCCCAGCTCGAGGTAGCACTCGTCGGAGAAGAGCAGGACGCCGTGCTCCCGGGCCCAGGCCACGATCCGGGTCAGTTCCCGCTTGTCCAGCACTTTGCCGGTGGGGTTCGACGGTGAGTTGAGCCAGAGGAGCCTGAGGCCGGTCGGGTCCAGGTCCGTCGGGTCGTCGTAGACCTCGTGGTCCGCGCGGGCCAGGCGGGCGCCCACCTCGTAGGTCGGGTAGGCCAGACGCGGGTGAGCGACCTTGTCGCCGGGGCCGAGGCCCAGCTGGGTCGGGAGCCAGGCGACCAGTTCCTTGGAGCCGACGATCGGCAGGACGTGCCTGTGCGTCACCCCGCGGGCGCCCAGACGGCGCTCCACCCAGCCGGTGATCGCGTCGCGCAGCTCCGGCGTGCCCCAGACCGTCGGGTAGCCCGGCGAGTCCGCCGCCGCGATCAGCGCCTTCTGGACCAGCTCGGGGACCGGGTCGACCGGAGTGCCGACGGACAGGTCGACGATGCCGCCGGGGTGGGCGGCGGCCGTCGCCTTGTACGGGACCAGCTTGTCCCAGGGGAAGACGGGGAGACGGTCGGAGACTGCGGACACGGGTTCTGGCTCACTTTCTCGTACGGCAGCGCTCGTACGGCAAACGCCTCGGCCCCGTACGGCGATCAAGGGCGATCAGGCCGTACGGGACCGAGGCGGCGCGGCTGCGGGCGCCCGCCGGCCTTGTCAGGCCTGCGGCGGCAGTGCGGCGATGAAGGGGTGGTCGCGCTCGATCAGCCCCAGCTTGCTGGCGCCGCCGGGAGAGCCGAGTTCGTCGAAGAACTCGACGTTCGCCTTGTAGTAGTCCTTCCACTCCTCCGGAGTGTCGTCTTCGTAGAAGATCGCCTCGACCGGGCAGACCGGCTCACAGGCACCGCAGTCGACGCATTCGTCCGGGTGGATGTACAAGGACCGCTGGCCCTCGTAGATGCAGTCGACCGGGCACTCCTCGATGCACGCCTTGTCCTTGACGTCGACACAAGGCTGCGCGATGACGTAGGTCACGCTGTCGTTCCTCCTCGATAGGGCGCTGGCGGGCCTCCACAGGCTCCGCCGCCTGGCGCGCGGGAGCGCGGCGTCGTCGATGCCCGCCTCTAGTATCTCCGTTCTTGGGCATGATCCGAACAGGAGGGGTGAACTGACCTGTGGAAATCTCTTCGACAGGACGCCTCGTGGTCCGTATCACCGCTGCTGACGTGGGCAAACGGGTCTCCGTCCGGGCCCTCGTCGAACACGCGGGACCGGGTGAGAAGTTCACCGACACGGTGGGTGTTCTCACATCATGGGACGACGATGTGCTGCTGATCACACGGAAGGACGGGGAGACCGTCCGGATTCTGGAATCCGTGCTGGTCGCGGGCAAGGTCGTGCCGTCTGCGCCGGCCCGTCGGCGGGGGCCCGCGGCCTCGTACGAGGAGCTGGCACGGGTCGCCTCGCGCGCGTGGCGGCCGGTGGAGAGCGAGCGGCTGGGCGAGTGGGAGCTGCGGGCCGCAGTGCAGAAGGAGCCGCGCGAAGCGCGTCCATGGGGGGCGGTGGTCGGGCGACGGGCGGGCTTCACCCGGCGGGCGAACTCGGTGCTGCCGCTCGGCGACCCCGGCCTGCCGCTCGACGAGGCACTGACCGTCGTACGCCGCTGGTACGGCGACCGTGGCCTGCCCGCCTACATCCAGACCGCGACCGGCGCCGAGGGCACGCAGGAACTGCTGTGCGCGGAACTGGAACGGCGCGGGTGGGTGCGCGAGGTGACCGCCGAGCTGTGGATCGGGGCGCTCGCGCCGATAGCCGACGCGGGTGACGCCTCCGGGGTCACCCTGTCCCGGACGGCGGACGAGGCGTGGCTGACGCGCTACCAGCGCAAGGGAGTGAGCGAAGTGGCCCTGAAGGTGCTGGGCGGTGGGCCCTCGGTGTGGTTCGCGACCGTGCCGGGCGCCGAGCCGGGCGCGACTCCCTCCGCGATCGGGCGGTGTGTCGTCGACGGGCGCTGGGCCTCCTTCGCCGCCGTGGAGGTGGATCCGGCGCAGCGGCGGCGGGGGCTGGCCACCACCGTGATGGCCGCGCTGGCCCGGAGGGCCCTGGACGAGGGCGCGTCGGCCGCGTGGCTCCAGGTCGAGACGGACAACGCGGGTGCGAGGGCGCTGTACGAACGTCTGGGCTTTGCGGCACACCACGCGTACCACCACTACCGCGAACCGGGAAGTGCCGGAACGGGCCGGTACCGATCGCCGTGAGAGGGCACGAGCCTGCTATGCGTCCCCTTTACCCCCCGCCCCCCGAACGCTCCGCGGAACTGCGCCGGCGGTTCGCCGAGGAGGCGCGGTACGAGCGGCCCGACCTGTCCGCGCTGTGCCTGCTGCTCGGCGCGGAGGCCGACGGAGCACTGGACGAGGCGGGCATGGACGCCGCCCAGATCGAGCTGGACGAGCTCGCCGGGCGGCTGCCGTTCCGGCCCGGCGGGCCGCGTTCCTGGGCCGTGGCCGTGCGGGAGCTGCTCGGCGAACATTGCGGGTTCAGAGGGGTGCCGGCGGACTACCGGCGTCTTGAGTCGTCCCTGCTGCACCAGGTGCTGGTGCGGCGCAGGGGGCTGCCGATCCTGTTGTCGGTGGTGTGGATGGAGGTGGCGAGGAGGGCGGGGGCGCCGGTGTACGGGGTGGCTCTGCCGGGGCACTTCGTCGTCGGGTTCGGGACGGACGAGCAGCAGGTGCTGGCCGATCCGTTCGACGGGGGGCGGGTGCTCAGCGGGGCCGACGCGGAGTTGCTGGTGGCCGGGGCCACGGGGGCGCCGTTGCATCCCTCGATGCTCGGTCCTGCGGAGCCGCTGGAGGTGGTGGTGCGGATTCTGAACAACATCCGGGCGTGGGCGGCGGCTCGGCCCGAGCGGTCGGATGTGTCGCTGTGGGCGGTCGAGCTGTCGCTGCTGCTTCCTTCGCATCCCGCGCGGTTGCGGTATGAGCGGGCGCGGTTGCTTGTTCAGCGGGGTGACTTTTTCAAGGGTGCTGCTGAGCTCGAGGCGTATGCCGAGGTGGTGGGCGTGGTGGATGAGCCTGCGGCTGAGAGGGTGCGGCAGCAGGCCCATGCGGCGCGGGCGATGTTGAACTGACCGTCCGCTCGGCGCCGTGGGGGCTGTGATGTCGGGCGGCTGCGTCTTACGCCCGCCTACAACCAACCCTTCTCCCGTGCGATCCTCACCGCCTCCGCCCTGTTCCGTACCGCCAGCTTCTGGATGGCCGTCGAGAGGTAGTTGCGGACCGTGCCCTGGGACAGGTGGAGTGCTGATGCCAGCTCCGCGTTCGTCGAGCCGTCCGCCGCCGCGCGGAGGATCTCGCGTTCGCGGTCCGTCAGGGGGTTGGCGCCCTCCGCCAGGGCCGCCGCCGCCAGGGTGGGGTCGATCACCCGCTGGCCCGCCAGCACCTTCCGTACCGCTTCCGCCAGTTGGGCAGCGGGGGCGTCCTTGACGAGGAAGGCGTCGGCTCCGGCCTCCATGGCGCTGCGGAGGTAGCCGGGGCGGCCGAACGTGGTGAGGACCACCAGCTTCACGTCCGGGAGCTCCCTGCGCACCAGGGCCGCGGCCTCGATGCCGGTCGCGCCGGGCATCTCGATGTCGAGCAGGGCCACGTCCACGCCGTGTTCCCGGGCGGCCGCCAGCACCTCGTCGCCGCGGGCCACCTGGGCGACGACCTCGATGTCGTCCTCGAGGCCGAGCAGGGCGGCCAGGGCCTCGCGGACCATCGACTGGTCCTCGGCGAGCAGGACCTTGATCGTGGGGCTCATGCGCCGGATCCTACGTCCGCTGCGATACCGGCGGGCACGCGGGCGACGAGCCGGAAGCCGTGCCGTGTGCGGCCCGCCTCCAGCGAGCCGGCCGCCTTCTCCATCCGCTCGGCCAGGCCGGTGAGGCCGTTGCCGGGGCCCTTGCCGGAGCCGCCCGAGCCGTTGTCCTCGACGGACAGTTCGAACACGGACCCGCCGAGGGTCTGGCGGCGCAGGAGTTCGACCGTGCAGCGCCTCGCGCCGCTGTGGCGTACGACGTTGGTGACCGCCTCGCGCAGCGCCCAGGCGAGGGCGGACTCGCTGTTCTCGGGGACGCCGCTGAGGTCCGGTTCGGCGGGGAGGTCGGCGGTGACGCCGGCTGCCGTCAACGCGACCTGGGCGCCCGCGAGTTCGGCGGCCAGGCGGGGGCGCCGGTAGCCGGTGACGGCCTCCCGGACGTCGACCAGCGCCTGGCGGCTGACCTGTTCGATGTCGGCGATCTGCCGGGCCGCCTTGTCGGGGTGGCCGGGGAGCATGCGGCCCGCGAGTTCGCTCTTCAACGTGATGAGGGACAGGGAATGTCCCAGCAGGTCGTGCAGATCGCGGGCCAGGCGCAGCCGCTCCTCGTTGGCGGCCAGCTGGGCGACGGTGGCCCGGGCCTGGCGCAACTCCACCGTCGTGCGGACCAGGTGGACGACACCGGTCATCGCGAAGCCTATGAGGAGCACCAGGACGACCAGATCCAGGGCTTCACTCTCGCCGACGTGCAGCCCGACCAGCAGCATCACTCCGGCCGTCCCCGGGATCGCCCAGTACGCCGCCCGCAGGGGGAGGGTGACGCCGCAGGCGACGGAGACGTAACAGTAGAGGCCGAGCCAGGAGGCGCCGAGCGTGAAGCACAGCAGGGTCGCGAGCGCGCCGAGCGCGACGATCAGGCCGTTGACGAGGTTGGGGGCGAACGGCGTGGCACCCATGTTCCGGAAGACCAGCGCCAGATAGACGCCGACGAAGACCGCCAGGCCCAGCCAGGCGGCCACGGTGCCCGCGGTGGTGTGGTTCCCGGAGACGAGGTCGTGGACCGGCGAGCTGAGGAAGACGAGCCAGACGCCGATCCACAGCACCTTGCGTCGCAGCAGCCCGCGCCGGTCGCGGGGCGCCTGGCCCAAGGGGATCAGCGGCTCCCGTCCGGCTTGCTCGAACAGCGGGTCTTCCGTCATGGCGCTCACGCCTTCAGCGTGTCCTTCCGGTACAGCCAGGCCGCGCCGCCCGCGAACAGGGCGAAGTAGACGGCGAGGACGGCGATGTCCTGGGCGTGCGGGGCCTGACTCTGTTCGATCGCCCGCCCCAGGGCAGCGTACGCGTGCGTGGGCAGCCACTCGGCGATGTCCTGCAGCCAGGCGGGGAAGGTCGTCGTCGGCATCCACAGGCCGCCGAGCATGGACAGCCCGAAGTAGGTGATCATCGTGATCGGGCGGACCGCGTCCCCGCTCGCCAGATAGCCGAGGGCGACGCCGAGCGCGGCGAAGACGAGGCTGCCGGCCCAGATCGCGCCGGTGAGGGCGAGCCACTGCCAGGCGTCCAGGCGTACGTCCTTCACCGCGGCGGCCACGACGAAGACGATCACGATCGACGGCAGGCTGACCACGGCCGCACCTGCCGTCTTGGCGAGGACGTAGCCGCGCCCCGGGAGCGCGGTCAGCCGCAGCTGCCGTACCCAGCCGCTCTCGCGTTCCTTGGCGATGCGCTCGCTGTTGCCCATCAGGACGGCGGTCAAGGCGCCGAACGAGGCCATGGAGACCATCATGTAGGTCGGCAGGGTGAGGCCGGTGCCGTCGACCTCGGTGGTGCTGTCGGCACTCCCCGCGATGAGCAGGAACAGCGCCGAGGGGTAGATCACCGAGAAGAACAGGAACTTGCGGTTGCGCAGGGCGCGGGTGAGTTCCAGCCTGATCAGACTGTTCATGACGTACGGGCCTCCTCGGCCTCGGTGATGGCGACGAACGCCTGCTCGAGCCCGAGCCCGGCGACTTCGAGGTTGCGGGGGTACACGCCGAGGCCGTACAGGGCGTGGACGGTCGCGTCGGCGTCACTGGACTGGATGCGGACGGTCCGCCCCGAGCCGGCGGCGGAGCCGCTGTTGGACACCGCCACCGACGTCAGGAAGGGCAGCGCGCGCAGGGAGGTCTCGTCGATCGGGTCGTCGAGCAGGTCGAAGGAGATCCGGCGTGCTCCCGCCTTCGCCTTGATCTCGGCCGCCGTGCCGTCCGCGAGCAGCCGGCCCCGGTGCAGGACGAGGACGCGGTCGGCGATCGCGTCGGCCTCCTCCAGGTAGTGCGTGGCGAACAGGACGGTCCGGCCCTCGTCGGCCTGCTCGCGCATGGTGGCCCAGAAGGCCTGGCGGGCGGTGACGTCCATACCGGTGGTCGGCTCGTCCAGGACGATCAGGTCGCTGTCGCCGGCGGTGGCGAGGGCGAAGCGGACGCGCTGGGCCTGGCCGCCGGACAGCTTGTTGACCTTGCGGTCGGCGATCTGCGCGATGCCGGCCCTGGCGAGGACGTCCCTCACGCGGTACGGCCTGGGGTGCAGGTCGCAGGCGAGCCGCACCAACTCGGCGGCCGTGACCTCGTCCATCAGCCCGCCGCTCTGCAGCATCGCGCCCACGCGCCCGGCGACGATGGCCTCGCGCGGGCCGGCGCCGAGGACGCGGACCGTGCCGGTGTCGGCCTGCTTGAGGCCGAGCAGCAGATCGAGGGTGGTGGACTTGCCCGCCCCGTTGGGGCCCAGCAGGGCCACGGTTTCGCCGGGGTGCAGCCGGAGGGACAGCCCGTCGACGGCCCGTACGCTCCCGTAGCTCTTGCTCACCTGATCGAACCCGACCACCGGGGTGGTGGTCGCCGCTGTTCTCGTCATGTGATCCATCGTGGCCGCGAGGGCCGGACGGCCGGCAGTGTCGGCGGTCCTGACTGCCGGATGACAGATGTCATGCGCAAGCGGTGACGTACGACGAGAGGGGCACCCGGCGATCGCCGGGGTGCCCCTCTCGGTGGAGCGAGGCCGGGCTAGCTCGGGTCGGTGTCTATGACCGCGGTCCGGTCGGTTTTGCTCATGAGCGCCAGGCGCAGGGCGCTGTAGACGTCCTCGACCGTGACGGCCGTCTTCTTGCCGGTGGCCCGGGTGATCAGCACACCGTCGAAGGTCTGGCCGTAGAGCTCCTTCAGCGCGGCTTCGTCGTAGTCGTCGACGAGCTTGCCGTCGACGGCCTTGACCCTGAGGAACTTCCACAGCGAGTTCTGCGGGCTGAAGGCGATCGAGTGCGCGGCGTCCGTCTGCACCGTGACGTTGGCCGACATCGCGGGCTGCGCGAACTTCTTCATCATCCGGTCGACCTCGGCGTTCGAGACCGTCGGCTGCTTGGTGGTCGTGGCGACCGCCACCGGGGTGAGGGCGTCGGTCTCCACCTGGGCCCGGAACGCGTCCTCGACCGCCTGGGTCGACCTGTCGACGTCGATGGTCTTGCCCGCCTTGCCGTACACGGCGACGGCCTTGCCGGCCTGGAACTTGATCGTGCCGTCGGTCGCCGGTCCGGAGCCGCCGGCGGCGTCCGCCAGCTCGGCGTGCAGCTTCTCCTCGTCGACCGGCATGACCGGCTCCACGACCCGGTGGTTGCCGAACAGCGAGCCGATGACCGAGACCGGGTTGTAGTCGCTCTTCGCGGCCGCGCGGACCGTGGCCTGGGTGTCGAACTGCAGCCCCGCCTGATCCGGCTTGAGCGAGACGGTGTCGCCGCCGACCGACAGCTTCAGCGCCTTGTTCACACGGTCACCGAAGGCGTCGTCGAGCTTCTTGACGGCGTCGTCGCGCGTGCCGCCGCCGATGTCGACGCCGAGCACCGTGGTGCCCTTGGGCACGTCGGAGTGGTTCATCAGCAGCCCGGCGCCGTAGGCGACACCGCCGAGGACGACCACGCCGCCGCCGAGCAGCACCAGTTTGCTGCGGCCCTTCTTTTTCTTCTTGCCCGGGGCGGCGGGCACGTTCTGCGAGACCGGCTCGGGCAGCTTCGGGGGCGTGTGCGACAGCGGCCCGTCACCGCGGGCACCCGGCCCGAACGGCGCGTTCTGGGCGGGCGACGGCACGACGGGGATGCCGCTGGTGACGGTGTGCCCGGAGACGTTGTCCGCCGCTCCGTAGCCGCCGGGGCCGGGCTCGGGGGCGGGCTTCTGCGGGGTGAGGATCGCGGTGTCGTCGCTCAGGCCGCCACCGGGGACGCCGGGGCCGCCACCGACGCGGGGGGCGCCGGGCAGCGTGCCCGGGCCGCCGGGAACCGTGCCGGGGCCGCCACCGAGGCGGGGGGCGCCGGGCGGGGTGCCCGGGGCGCCGGGAACCGTGCCGGGGCCGCCACCGAGGCGGGGGGCGCCGGGCGGGGTGCCCGGGGCGCCGGGAACCATCCCGGGGCCGCCACCGACGGGCGGCACCAGCGGGCCGTCTCCGGTGACGGGGCCGCCGGTCGGGCCCGCGGGGCCCTGCCGGCCGCCCGGACGGCCGGGGCCGTTCGGCGCGTTGAAGCCACCCTGGCCGTTCGGGCCGCCGTAGCCGTTCGGGCCACCCTGCCCGCCGTAGCCGTTCTGGGTGCTCTGGGCGCTCTGGGCGCTCTGGGCGCTCTGGGTGGTCTGAGCATTCTGCCCGTTCGGCCCGTTCTGGTCGCCGTTCCCGTTCTCCGAGAAGTACGGCAGGGCGTCACGGCGCGGCTCGCCGCTGCCCGTGCCGGGGCGTGCGCCGTTACCGAGCGGTCCTGCGGCCAGCGCCTCGGTGACGTCGAAGGAGCCGGTGCCGCCGCCGTGTCCGGGGGCCACGGGCCCGCCGGTGGCGCCGGGGAGCCCGGCACCGTTCGTAGCGCCGGAGCGGGAGCCGCCCGGCAGGCCCATCGAGCCGACCACGCCACCGGGACGGCCGGCGCTCGGACGCGCGCCCTCAGGACGCGCACCGCCGGAAGCACCCGCGGCACCGGGAGCACCGGGCACACCGGCACCCTTGGGAGCACCCGCACCGTTCGACGCGGCCGGAACCCCCGAAGCACCGGGCACACCGGCACCGTTGGCGGCTCCGCCGTCCTGACTGCCCTTGGCCGGCGAGGACTTGCGGGGCGCGAACCAGTCGCTGGTCTTCTCCTCGGCCGCGGCCGAAGGCTCGGCGGGGCGTTCGGCCGCACCCGTGGAGGAGGCGGCGCCGGGCGCCGGCATCTCGGTCTCCGAGGTGTCGTCGGAGGACTGGGCGTCCGCGACCGGCGTGCGGACGACGACCGGCGGAATGGGCCGCGATCCGGGAATGTTGATCCGGATCCGGGTCGTCAGCGTGGTTTCGGTCTTGCGTTCCTCCGGCTGCGCGGCCGAACGGCCCGCTTCCGCATGGGCGTCGGAAGCCATGGGGGTTCCGTACGGCGGCGTCCCCGAGGGGTATGCGGCTCCGCCGCGCCCGTCGGGCCCGGAGGACGGAGTGTCAGTTTCACGACTCAAGGCAGGTTCTCCCGGTTGGCTCCGCCGCCCGTTTCGACCTCTCTCGGGCGGCTCGGCGGCGCGCACCACCATACTGGCCGCCTCTGGCGCGTATCTCAGGACCGCCGGGGAAACCCACACGGGACTCGCACGCGCGAGATATGGCGAAGTGGTACGTCACTTGCCAAGTCGGACGCCGTCGCCGCGCGGTTGCCGCCCCGGCCCAAGGGTGGCGCAGATCACAGCGACGGCCATGCCGCCGAGCAGGAAGAGGTAGGAGCCCGCTCCTGCGGCGAAGACGAAGTCGCCTTCCGGACGGCTGGTGGTGAGCAGGATGACGGCGAGCATCCAGCCGCCCGCGGACGCGACGGCCCCGCCCCGGCTGCCGGCGGCCCGCGCCGCGCCCAGGCACAGCCCGGCCTCGCCCGTGAGCGCGAGCAGGAGTCCGCCCGGGAACCAGCCGGCCTGCACCAGCGCCCCGGCCGCGCCGACCAGTGCGCCGAGCACGAAGAACCCCAGGTAGGCAGCGGCCCGTGCGACGGAGGGGCGCTGCAGCGGCTGGGCGAGCATCGAGGTGCGGTCGCTCATGACGCCTCCCCGATCCCGGCGAACAGATCGGTCTCACGCGCACCGGAGGGATGCTCTCCGCGCACCAACTCGTAGTACTCGGTGGTGAAGACGGGCTGGGCGAGCTCGTTGGAGAGCACGAAGTACGGCTGGGCGGGGGCCACTTCGATCTGTGTGGCGTGCGCGCCCATCGCCGCCCTCTTGGCGGCCGCGTGCGCGGTGCCGTCGATCTCCGTGGTGATCCGCTCGTCGTCCACGACGCCCGGTACGTCGTCGAGCGTGGCCGTCCTGTCGAAGGGGAGGTCCGGCAGGTCCCGCTCGAGCCGGGCGAAGCCCTCCTCGCCGACGGAGCGGGGGACGCGGTTCCAGTAGACCTTGGGGATCTCCCAGCCGGCCTCGGCGGCCAGCTCGACGGCGCGCATGGCGACGCGGTGGGCCTGGATGTGGTCGGGGTGGCCGTAGCCGCCGTCGGGGTCGTAGGTGACGAGGACCTGGGGGCGTACGTCGCGGATCACCTCCACGAGGAGCCGGGCGGCGTCGTCGACGTCGGCCTGCCAGAAGCAGGCGGTGTCGTCGTTGTCGGCGAGGCCCATCATTCCCGAGTCCCGGTAGCGGCCCGGGCCGCCGAGCAGACGGAAGTCCTCGACGCCGAGTTCGCCCATCGCGGCCGTGAGTTCGCGCAGGCGGTGTTCGCCGAGTGCGGCACCTGCCAGATGCCCGAGATGGGGCGGAATGACCTCGCCCCGCTCGCCGAGAGTGCAGGTGACCAGCGTCACCCGCGCACCCTCGGCCGCGTACTTGGCCATGGTCGCGCCGTTGTTGATCGACTCGTCGTCCGGGTGCGCGTGCACCAGCAGCAGACGACGGGCGGGCAGTTCCGTCATGGACCCACCCTACGAGGCGACGGCTCCGGCCCCGAGCAGGGTCAGAACTTGATGCTGCCGATCATGCCCGCGATGTTCGTCGTCAGCTCGCTGATCGTCGGAGCGACCGTCGACGAGGCCAGGTAGAAGCCGAGGAGGACGCACACGACCGCGTGCCCGCCTTTCAGCCCCGACTTCTTGATCAACAAGAAGACGATGATCGCCAGCAGCACCACCGCCGAAATCGAGAGTGCCACGGCGGCTCACCTCCAAAGGGCCCGGGGACACGGGGGGTCGGACTAAGGGGGCAGACAAGTCCATACAGCAGCCAGCGGGTTCATACCCACTATGCGCTAGTGATCATAACTATCCGCACTCGCGCATCGGTCGGCGCACTGCCGCACAAGGGGGCGCATGGCCAATATGGTCAGGGCATGACGACGACGTCCGACTCCTTCCCCCGCCGCCACGCCCGCACCCAGCGGTTCACGCTCGGCGCGCCGCGCGCGTTCACCGTGGCGCCCGACGGTTCCCGTGTCGCCTTCCTGCGCTCGACATCCGGCACGGACCGGGCGAACGCACTGTGGGTGCTCGACCTGACGGAGGGCGGGGAGCGTGTGGCGGCCGACCCGCGGGCCCTCCTGGGCGGCGCCGCGGAGCACCTCTCGCCCGAGGAGCGGGCACGGCGCGAGCGGAGCCGCGAGGGTGGCGCCGGCATCGTCGGCTACGCCACCGACACGGCCGTCGAGCTGGCCTCTTTCGCCTTGTCAGGGCGGCTTTTCGCGGCGGAGCTGCGCGCGGGCACGGCACGTGAACTCGCGGTCCCCGGGCCGGTGATCGACCCGCGCCCGTCCCCCGACGGCCGGCACATCGCGTACGTCGCGCAGGGGGCCCTGCGAGTGGTGGGTGCGGAGGGCGAGGACGACCGGGCGGTCGCCGCACCGGAAGCGGCCGAGGTCGCCTATGGTCTGGCGGAGTTCATCGCTGCCGAGGAGATGGGCCGGTCGCGGGGCTTCTGGTGGGCTCCGGAATCGGACCGGCTGCTGGTCGCGCGGGTGGACGACACGCCGGTGCGGCGGTGGTGGATCTCCGACCCGGCTCACCCGGAGCGTGATCCACAACACGTCGCGTATCCGGCGGCGGGCACCGAGAACGCGGACGTACGGCTGTTCGTGTTCGGGCTGGACGGGGTGCGCACGGAGGTCGTCTGGGACCGGGCGCACTTCCCTTATCTGGCACATGTGCACTGGTCAGCGGCGGGTGCGCCGCTGCTGCTCGTCCAGGCACGCGACCAGCGCAGCCAGTTGTTCCTGGCGGTGGACCCGGAGACGGGAGCGACCCGGATGGTGCACGCCGACGAAGATCCGGTTTGGCTGGAACTTTTCGCCGGGGTGCCCTGCTGGAGCCCCTCCGGACAGCTCGTGCGGATCGCCGACGAGGGCGGCGCGCGGGTCCTCGCGGTCGGCGAACGCCCGCTGACGGGAGCACAGCTGCACGTCCGCGCCCTGCTGGACGTGGGGGACGACGACGTGCTGGTCTCGGCGTCGGCCGGGGAGCGCGCCGCCGCCCCGGAGACCGGCGAGGTGCACGTGTACCGGGTGAACGAGCTCGGCGTGGAGCGCGTCTCGCAGGAGCCCGGCGTGCACTCGGCGGTGCGCGCCGGGGGCGTGACGGTACTGGTCTCCGCCACGCTCGACCGGCCGGGCACCCGAGCACAGGTACTGCGCGACGGAAAGCGGGCGGCGGCTGTCACCTCATACGCCGAAGATCCCGGTTTGTCCCCGCGCGTGACCCTCACCCAGGGGGGCGCACACAGAATCCCGTGCGCCGTGCTTATGCCTACGGACTACCCCGGTGACACGCCCCTCCCCGTCCTCATGGACCCCTACGGCGGGCCGCACGGCCCGCGCGTGGTCGCCGCGCACAACGCGCACCTCACCTCGCAGTGGTTCGCGGACCAGGGCTTCGCGGTGGTCGTCGCCGACGGCCGCGGCACCCCCGGCCGCTCCCCCGCCTGGGAGAAGGCGGTCCACCACGACTTCACGGTCTCCCTCGAGGACCAGATCGAGGCCCTCCAGGACCTGGCCAGGACCTACCCTCTCGACCTGTCCCGGGTGGCCATCCGCGGCTGGTCCTACGGCGGCTGGCTGGCCGGCCTCGCGGTGCTGCGCCGCCCCGACGTCTTCCACGCGGGCATCGCCGGCGCCCCGGTGACGGACTGGCGCCTGTACGACACGCACTACACGGAGCGGTACCTGGGCGACCCGGCCGCGCACCCGGCGTCGTACGCCAAGAGTTCCCTCGTCACCGACGAGGGCCTGTCCTCGCCCGCCACGCCCCACCGTCCGCTGATGATCGTGCACGGCCTGGCCGACGACAACGTGGTGGTCGCCCACGCCCTGCGGCTGTCCTCCGCCCTGCTGGCCGCGGGCCGCCCGCACGAGGTGCTCCCCCTGTCCGGCGTGACCCACATGACCCCGCAGGAACAGGTCGCGGAGAACCTGCTGCTGCTCCAGGTGGACTTCCTCAAGCGTTCCCTGGGCCTGGCCTAGGCCCTGACGCCGCGGAGCCCGCCCTCCGGGCGGACGACGGGAATGTGACGACAGGATCGGCAAAGCAGCGGGCCGGGGTGACATGGCGCCGCCCCGGCCCGCTTACGGCACCCGCACGGCCGTACGCTGTTCAGCGTGACGTGTCCGTATATCGGGACCGGGTCGGCCAAGTTGCCTGCGCGTTAACACAGTTCGCCGGTGTTTGTGTCGGTTAGTCCGTCCCTGCCATGTGATCGTCCGTCACGTTCTCCGGCGGCACCACCTGTTTCTCCTCCGCGAAGTGGCAGGCCGAGTCATGGACGGCGGGACCGCTCGCGAAACGGAACTCGGCGGGTACCGCGAGCGCCGGCACCTCCAGCGCGCAGCGCTCCCGCGCCTTCCAGCAGCGGGTGCGGAAGCGGCAGCCGGAGGGGATGTCCGCCGGGGACGGCACGTCGCCGGCGAGGATGATCCGCTCCCGGTGCTCCCGCGCCTCCGGGTCGGGCACGGGCACCGCGGACAACAGCGCCTGGGTGTAGGGGTGCGTGGGATGGTCGTAGATCTCGGCGTCCCTGCCGATCTCCACGATCCGCCCGAGGTACATCACCCCGACCCGGTCCGAGATGTGCCGCACGATCGACAGGTCGTGGGCGATGAAGATGTAGGAGAGGTCGAACTCGTCCTGCAGTCCCGCCATCAGGTTGATCACCTGGGCCTGCACCGACACATCGAGTGCGGAGACCGGCTCGTCGGCCACGATGATCTCCGGGCGCAGTGCCAACCCCCGTGCGATGCCGATGCGTTGGCGCTGGCCGCCGGAGAACTGGTGCGGATAGCGGTTGATGTGCTCGGGGTTCAGACCGACGACGTCGAGGAGCTCCTGGACCTTCTTCCTCCGGTCGCCCTTGGGCGCGACCTCGGGGTGGATGTCGTACGGCTCTCCGATGATGTCGCCCACCGTCATCCGGGGGTTGAGGGAGGTGTACGGGTCCTGGAAGACCATCTGGATGTTGCGCCGTACGGCCTTCAGCGCGCGGCCGGACAGACCGGTGATGTCCTCGCCCTTGTAGCTGATCGTCCCGGCCGTCGGCTTCTCCAGGTGAACGAGCATCTTGGCGACCGTCGACTTGCCGCAGCCGGACTCGCCGACGATGCCCAGGGTTTCGCCCTGGCCCAGGGTGAAGTCGACGCCGTCGACCGCCTTCACCGACCCGACCTGCTTCCTGAACAGAATCCCCCGGGTGAGCGGATAGTGCTTGACCAGCCCGCTGACCTCCAGAATCGGCTCAGCCATGCAGGCACTCCCTCCAGAAGTGGCAGGCGCTTCCGCGGGCCGTGTCCGAACCGTCCACGCCGTAGAGCGGCGGCACGTCGGTACGGCACACGTCCTGGGCCATCGGGCAGCGGGGGTGGAAGGCGCATCCCGGCGGGATGTGCATGAGGTTGGGCGGCAGGCCCTTGATGGCGTAGAGCTCCTGGCCCTTCTGGTCCAGGCGCGGGATCGACTCCAGCAGCCCCTTCGTGTACGGGTGGGCGGGCGCCTTGTAGATGTCGTGGACCGGGGCCGACTCGACGATCCGGCCCGCGTACATCACCGCGATCCGGTCCGCGACGTCGGCGACCACGCCGAGGTCGTGGGTGATGAGGATGAGCCCCATGCCGAGTTCGCGCTGCAGCTCGGCGAGCAGCTCCATGACCTGGGCCTGGACGGTGACGTCGAGGGCGGTGGTCGGCTCGTCGGCGATGATCAGCGCCGGTTCGAGGGCCAGCGCCATGGCGATCATGATGCGCTGGCGCATGCCGCCGGAGAACTGGTGGGGGTAGTCGCGCACCCGCTGGGCCGCGGCCGGGATGCGCACCCGTTCCATCAGCTCGACGGCCTTCGCCCGCGCGTCCTTCCTCGACATCGCCCGGTGCACCACGAACATCTCGCCGAGCTGGTCGCCCACGGAGAGCACGGGGTTCAGTGCCGAGAGCGCGTCCTGGAAGATCATCGCCATCTCGGCGCCGCGGATCCTCCTGCGCTCCTCCTCCTTGAGCGTGAGCAGGTCCTGGCCCTGGAAGAGGATCTCACCGCCGGTGATCCTCCCGGGCGGGATGTCGAGGATCCCCATCACCGCCTGCGCGGTCACGGACTTCCCGGAGCCGGACTCGCCGAGCACCGCGAGGGTCTCGCCCTCGTCCACGCTGTAGTCGACGCCGTTGACGGCCTTGGCGACCCCGTCCCGGGTCCGGAACTCCACATGCAGGTCACGCACTTCGAGCAGCATGACGGCGGCTCACCTCAGCTTCGGGTCGAGGGCGTCGCGCACCGCGTCGCCGAGCATGATGAACGCGAGCACGGTGACGGCGAGCGCCCCGGCGGGCCACAGCAGCATGTGCGGGGCCTGCCGGATGTACTGGGACGCCGCGGAGATGTCGATGCCCCAGCTGACCGTCGGCGGCTTCAGCCCGACGCCGAGGTACGACAGGGTCGCCTCCAGCGCGATGTACGTGCCGAGCGCGATGGTCGCCACGACGATCACCGGCGCGACCGCGTTTGGTGCGATGTGGCGAAGCAGCAGCCGGGAGTTGGAGGCGCCGAGCGCCCGTGCGGCGTGGACGTAGTCGTTCTGTTTGGCGGTGATGACCGAGCCGCGGGCGATCCGGGAGATCTGCGGCCATCCGAGGAGCACCATGAACCCGATGACCGGCCAGACGGTGTTGCTGGTCACCACGGACAGCAGGACCAGACCGCCGAGGACGACGGGGATGGCGAAGAACACGTCGGTGATCCGGGACAGGAACGAGTCCGAGAGCCCGCCGAAGAAGCCGGCGAGCCCGCCCAGGACCGAGCCGAGGATCGCGACCCCGAGCGTGGCGCAGACACCGACCGTGACGGACGTACGGGCGCCGTAGACGACACGGGTGTAGACATTGCAGCCCTGGCCGTCGTAGCCGAACGGCGCACCGGGCTGGGAGCCCTCCTGGGCCCTGGCGAGGTCGCACTTGAGCGGACTGCCGGAGGCGATCAGGGACGGCCAGACCGAGATGACGACGAGGAAGAGGATGACCAGCCCCGAGACGATGAAGACGGGGTTGCGGCGCAGGTCGCGCCAGGCGTCGGACCAGAGGGAGCGGGGCTTGCCCTGGGGGCCGGTGCGGTCGGGCCCGCCGGGGGCCCGACCGCCGGAGGCGGCTGATGACTGCGGCTCCAGCGTCTCGCCCTCGCCGATGGCGAGGTCCATCGCGCCTCCCATGCCGGTCGAGGCGATCGCGGCCTCGGTCTCGTAGGGCTGCTCAGGCATAGCGGATCCTGGGGTCGAGTACCGCGTACAGGAGGTCCACGAGCAGGTTGGCGATCAGGAAGACCAGGACGAGGACCGTCACGAAGCCGACGACGGTCTGGGTGTTCTGGCGGAGGATGCCCTGGTAGAGCTGGTAGCCGACGCCGTGGATGTTGAAGATCCGCTCGGTGACGATCGCACCGCCCATCAGGGCGCCGATGTCCGTGCCGATGAAGGTGACCACGGGGATCAGCGAGTTGCGCAGCAGGTGCCGGGTGGTGACGCGTCGTCTCGGCAGTCCCTTCGCGACGGCCGTACGGACGTAGTCGGACCGTTTGTTCTCCGCGATGGAGGTGCGGGTCAGCCGGGTCACGTAGGCGAGTGAGACGGAGGCGAGGACGAGGCCCGGCACGATCAGCTCGCCGAACGTGGCGTCCGTGGACACCGACGGCTTGATCCAGCCCCACTCGACGCCGAGCAGTAGCTGCAGCAGGAGGCCGGTGACGAAGGTGGGGACGGAGATCACGACGAGGGTGAGGAGGAGGACCGAGGTGTCGACGGGCCGTCCGCGGCGCAGGCCGGTGACGACGCCCAGCGTGATGCCGATGACGATCTCGAAGAGGATCGCCACGACGGTGAGCCGGATGGTGACCGGGAACGCCGTCGCCATCAGCTCGGTGACCTCCTGGCCGTTGAACGCGGTGCCGAAGTCGCCGGTGAAGACGTTCCCCATGTAGGTCAGGTACTGCTGCCAGACCGGCTTGTCGAGGCCGAACTCCTTCTTCAGCTGGGCGGCCGTGGCCGGGTCGCACTGCTTGTCGCCGCACAGGCCCGCGATGGGGTCGCCCATCACGTTCACCATCAGGAAGATCAGCAGCGTGGCGCCGAAGAAGACCGGGATCATCTGCAGCAGGCGCCGGACGACGTAGCGACCCATGGCGGCTCAGCTGACCTTGATCTCGTTGTAGACGGGGACGCTGAACGGGTTGAGCCTGACGTCCGAGAGCCGCTCCGAGTAGCCGGCGCTGCCGTTCTGGTACCAGAGCGGGATGGCGGCCATGTTGTCGCGGACGACCTCCTCGGCCTGCTGGAACGACTGGACCGCCGTGGCGGTGTCGGTCTCGGTGTTGGCCTGGTCGACGAGGTCGTCGAAGTCCTCGTTGGACCACTTGCCGTCGTTGGAGGAGGCGTTGGTGTAGTAGAGCGGCTGGAGGAAGTTCTGGATGAGGGGGTAGTCCATCTGCCACCCTGCCCGGAACGGCCCGCTCATCTTCTTGTCGGTGATCTGGTTGCGGAAGTCGGCGAAGGTGCCGACCGGGTTGCCGACGCAGGCCTTGTCGTTGTCGAGCGCGTTGTTGATGGAGTTGCAGACCGCGTCGACCCACTCCTTGTGGGAGCCGGTGTCCGCGTTGTACGTGATCTTGACCTGGCCGCCGGGCAGGCCGCCGCCCTCCTCGATCAGCTTCTTCGCCTCGTCCGGGTCGTACTCGCAGCCGTCGCCGCACAGGCCTTTCTTGAAGCCGCCGTCCGCGCCGAGGACCGGTGAACTCCAGTCCGTGGCGGGGGTGCGGGTCTTCTGGAAGATCGTCTGCGTGATCTGGTCGCGGTTGATCGCCATGGACAGGCCCTTGCGGACCTTCGCCGAACCGGGCTTGTTCCAGTCCGGGTCGTAGTACGGGAAGGCGAGGGTCTGGATGATGCCCGCGGGGGTGTTGATGTACCGGTCACCGAGGTCGCTCTGGGCGTTCTTGAGCTGGGCGGCCGGGACGTCGTCGACGAGGTCGAGGTTGCCGGCCATGAGGTCGGTGTAAGCCGTGTTGTTGTCGGTGTAGACCTTCAGGGTCACACCGCCGTTCTGGGCCTTGTCCGTGCCGGGGTAGCCGTCCCACTTCTTCAGGGCCATCTGCGAGCCCTTGGTGTACGAGTCGATGGTGTACGGCCCGTTGCCGACCGGCTTCTGGAGCCAGGCGTCGTGGTCGTCGAAGAAGGCCTGGGGCAGCGGCGCGAAGGCGGGGTAGCCGAGCGTGTCGGGGAACGTCGAGAACTTCTGGCTGAGTTTGACGGTGAAGGTCCTGGTGTCGACGACCTTGAGACCGGAGAGGGTGTCGGCGCTCTGCTTGCTGCCGTCCTCCGGGTGGGTCTTGTCGTAGCCGTCGATATAGCCGAAGAAGTACGCGTTCCGCTGGTTGTTCTTCAGGCTGGCGCCGTAGTTCCAGGCGTCGACGAAGGACTTGGCGGTGACGGCCTCGCCGTTGCTGAAGGTCCACCCGCTCTTGATGGTGATGGTGTAGTTCTGCGAGTCCGTGGTCTCGATCTTCTCGGCCAGCATGTCCTCGGCCGCACCGGTCTCCGGGTTGTACTTCTTCAGGCTCCGGAAGATCATGTCGAGGACCTTGCCGCCCTGCACCTCGTTGGTGTTGGCGGGCTCCAGCGGGTTCTGCGGGTCCCCCCAGGAGGAGCTGAGCGTCGCGCTGCCGTCCTCGCTGCCGGTGCCGCTGTCCCCGCCCCCGCAGGCCGTCGCCGCGAGGGCTACCACCACCGCGCATGCGGCCCGTCCGGCGTGCGTGGCTCCGCGCATGGAGTGCCTCCTCGTGAGGGCGCTGGGCACCAGCGCCGGTGCATTGATCCTTTATCGGTCAATATCGACCCATAAAGTGCTCATCGCACACGTACTCCACCCTTTCGGGGGGTGGGGCACCTCAGAAAACGCGACCGGGGGCGGAGGCCGTCGCCTCCGCCCCCGGTCGCGTCACCCTGGCGTATGTCCGAGCCGGCGTCAGTCCTTGCCGACGGAACCCTTCGCGGTGTTCTCGCTCCCGGCGTGCTCCTCCAGCGCCTTCAGCGCCGGGTCGAGGATGACGTCCTGGTCACGGGCCTCCGTTGTGGGGTCCTCCGGGAAGTGGCAAGCCGTCAGGTGCCCGGCGCGGTTGCCGGAGATCTGGACCAGCGGCGGCTCCTCGGTCGCGCACTTGTCCTGCGCCTTCCAGCAGCGGGTGCGGAAACGGCAGCCGGACGGCGGGGCGATCGGCGAGGGGACGTCACCGAAGAGACGGATCCGCTCACGGCGCTCCGCGTCGTCGTCGACCTCGACCTCGGGCACGGCCGACAGCAGCGCGTGGGTGTACGGGTGCCGCGGCCGGTTGTAGATCGAGTCCCGGTCGCCGACCTCGACGACCTTGCCGAGGTACATCACCGCGACACGCTGCGAGAAGTGCCGTACGACGGCCAGGTCGTGCGCGATGAAGAGGAAGGCGATGCCCAGTTCGTCCTGGACCTGCTTGAGCAGGTTGACCACCTGAGCCTGGATCGACACGTCCAGCGCGGAGACCGGCTCGTCGGCGACGATCAGCTTCGGGTTCAGGGCCAGCGCGCGGGCCACGCCGATGCGCTGCCGCTGACCGCCGGAGAACTCGTGCGGGAAGCGGTTGTAGTGCTCGGGGTTGAGGCCCACGAGCTCCAACAGCTCCCTGACCCTCTTCTCCCGGCCGCCCTCCGGCTCGATCCCGTTGACCTCCATCGGCGACTTGATGATCGTGCCGACGGTCTGCCGCGGGTTCAGCGAGGAGTACGGGTCCTGGAAGATCATCTGGATCTCGGACCGCACCGGCGCCAGCTGCCTGCGCGAGGCCCGGGTGATGTCCTGACCGGCGTACGTGATCGTTCCGCCGGTCGGGTCCAGCAGACGGGTGATGAGCCGGCCCGTGGTCGACTTGCCGCAGCCGGACTCGCCCACCAGACCGACCGTCTCGCCGACACCGACGCTCAGGTCGACGCCGTCGACGGCCTGGACGGCGCCGACCTTGCGTTTGATCGGGAAGCCGCCGTAGATCGGGAAGTGCTTGGTCAGTCCCTTGACCTCGAGCAGCGTCTCGGCCGGGGCCGTGCCGGTGGAGCCCTGCTGTGCGGGGAGGGTGAGGTTCTCGCTCATGTCTCGGTTCTCCCTAGCGCAGCCGGGGCTGGATCTTGTCGACGAAGATGGTCTGCTTCTGCTCGTCCGTCAGGTGGCAGGCGGCGGCACGGCCCTGGGCCAGCGGCGGCCGGCTGTCGGTGCACAGCGTGCCGGGCACCTCGTCCTTGAAGGTGCACCGAGGGTGGAAGGGGCAGCCCGAGGGAGGGTTGAGAAGCGAGGGCGGCGAGCCGGGGATCGGCACGAGCGCCTCCTCGACGTCACTGTCCAGCCGGGGCATGGAGCTGAGCAGACCCCAGGTGTAGGGGTGCCGGGGCTCGCGCATGACCTCGCGGACGCTGCCGCGCTCGACGGCCCGGCCCGCGTACATCACCAGCAGGTCGTCGGCCATGCTGGAGATGACGCCGAGGTCGTGGGTGATGAAGATGATCGCGGAGCCGAACTCCTGCTGGAGGTCTTTGAGCAGGTCCAGGATCTGGGCCTGCACGGTCACGTCGAGCGCGGTGGTCGGCTCGTCGGCGATCAGCAGGTCGGGGTCGCACATCAGCGCCATGGCGATCATCGCGCGCTGGCGCATACCGCCGGAGAACTGGTGCGGGAAGTCGTCGAAGCGCGTCTTGGGCTGCGGGATGCCGACCTTCTCCAGCATCTGGACCGCCCGGTCCTTCGCCTCCTTCTTGGAGGCGCCGGTGTGCTTCATGAACGGCTCGGACAGCTGGCGGCCCACCGTGTAGTACGGCGACAGGGCGGTCAGCGGGTCCTGGAAGATCATCGCCATCTTGTTGCCGCGGAGCCGCTCCAGCTCCCTCTCGGTGGCGGTGACGAGTTCCTTGCCGTCGAGGACGATCTCGCCGTCGATGGTGGTGGTGCGGGGGTTGTGCAGGCCCAGGATCGTCAGGTTGGTGACGGACTTGCCGGAGCCGGACTCGCCGACGATGCCCAGGGTCTTGCCGCGCTCGACGTCGAAGGAGAGGCCGTCGACCGCCTTGACGATGCCGTCCTCGGTGGAGAACTGCACCTTCAGATCACGCACCGACAGGAAGCTCTCCGGGCCGGTCGGGGCCGGGGCGTCCTCGGTCTTGGTCAGTGTGGTCACGGTGGTTCGTTCTTCCTAGGAGAGCCGGACGCGCGGGTCGATGTAGGCGTACGCGATGTCGGTGAGGATGTTGAAGATCAGGATGAAGAAGGCACCGAACAGCATGACGCCCATGGTCAGGGGCAGGTCCTTGGTCTGCGCGCCCGTCACGGCGAGGCGGCCGATTCCCTGGAGGGAGAAGGTGATCTCGGTGACCACGGCACCGCCGAGCATGCCGCTGACGTCCATGCCGAGGACGGTGATGATCGGGATGAGCGAACCGCGCCAGGCGTAGCGGAAGAACACGTACCTGCTCGGCATGCCCTTGGCGCGGGCGGTGCGCACATGCTCCTCGGCGAGCTGCTCGATCATCGACGAGCGCGCCATACGCGTGTACTGCGCCGTGAAGATGGTGGCCATCACGAGCGTGGGCAGGAGCATGCCCATGAACCAGCCCAACGGGTCCTGGGTGATGGGCACGTACTTGGGGTTCTCCATCAGGCCCGTGCTGTACACGAAGATGATCAGAACGATCGGGCCGAGGAAGTAGATCTGGAACGAGCTGAGCACCATCGACCCGCCGGTGGCGATCTTGTCGACCAGTGATCCCCGCTTGTACGCGGCGAGCATGCCCGCGCCGACGCCGACGACCAGGAAGACGACCGCGCCGCCCGCGGTGAGGGTCAGGGTGGTCGGGAAGCGGTCCAGGATCGTGGACCAGACCGGGTCGCCCGAGTAGAACGACATGCCGAGGCACGGGGCGTTGCAGTGGCCGGTCGGGAAGTCACGGCCCGTCACGATGCCGGACATGAAGTCCCAGAACTGCTGGTGCAGCGGCAGGTTGAGGCCGAGAGCCTGGCGGATGTCCTCCAGTCTCTGGGGAGAGCAGTCCTTTCCGCAGGCCAGGGAGGCGTAGTCGGAGGGCGCGGCGACGAACAGGAAGAACGTGGCGGCGCCGATGAGGAACAGGGTGACGACGGCACCGACCGTGCGCCGGATGATGAACTGAAGCATGGCGGGAAGGCTGCTCTCTGCGGAGACGGTGGAGGGGTTTCACGGGACTGCGGGGGCACGCTCCGCCTGGTGCGCGCCCCCACGATCAGCCGTAGAGAGTTACGACTTCACGAACAGACGGTTGATGTCGATCAGGCTGGACACCGAGCCGTAGCGGGCACCACCGATGTGGGAACCGGAGAGCTGGAACTGCTTGGTGTACCACAGCGGAGCGGCCGGAAGGACGGTCTCCAGCAGGTAGTGCTGGGCTTCCTTCCAGGTCTTCGCGGCCTCGGTCGGCTCCTGGGACAGGGCGGTCTTGATGAGCTCCTTGACCTTCTCGTCCTTGACGTGCGAGTAGTTCGGCGAACCGTCGGCGACCTGGGACGGGTCGTAGACGGGCGTGATCACGGTGCCGGCCGACGGCCAGTCCTGGCCCCAGCCCGTGATGTACATGTCGTACGGGTTGTCCAGCTTGCCGATCTGCTCGTAGTAGCTCGCGGCGTCGACTTCCTTGGAGACGACGTCGAGGCCGACCTTGGTCAGCGCGTCCTCGATGGCGACCTTGCGCTTCTGGCCGGCCTCGCTGTTGGCGTAGGCGAAGACGACCTTCTTCTCGGCGGCCGGGACGCCCTCCAGGAGCTCCTTGGCCTTCGCGATGTTGCCCTGCGGGGTCTTCAGACGGCCGTACGGGTCGTACTTCGCCTCGTAGCCCGGCAGGGTCGGGGCGAAGTAGTTCGGGGCCACGTCGCCGCCGTAGGCACCGCCCTCACCGGCGATGAGCGACTTGGAGTTGACGGCGTAGGTGATGGCCTCGCGGACCTTCTTGTCCTTCACGCGGTCCAGGTTGAAGCTCAGCTGCATGACGTAGGGCTGGTAGCCCTTGGTCGTGCGCTTGTTGACGGTCGGGGTGCCGATGACGTCCTGGATCTGCGTGGCCTCGACGGCGCCGGTGAGCTGGATGGCGTTCTTGTCGTCACCCTGGTCGGCGATCAGACGCTTGGTCTGGGTCGACTCGGTGATGCCGAACTGGAAGTTGAAGCTGTCCGGGTACTGGTGGCGCACGGAGTCGGTCTTCGGGTCCCAGTTGGTGTTCTTCTCGAGCACCAGGGACTTGCCGAGCTTGTACGAAGCGATCTTGTACGGGCCCGTGGCGACCGGGGCCTTGTCGTACTTCTCCTTCGTGTCCGTCTTCTCCGGGACGACTGCGTAACCGGCCATGGCCAGCGTCTGCGGCAGGTCCGGGCGCGCCTGGTCGAAGTGGAAGACGACCGTCTTGTCGTCCGGGGTGTCCAGGACGGAGGCCGGCAGGTGCTTGCCGTCGAAGCCGCCGCCCGGCAGGAGCTTGCGGTAGTCCGCGGCGTACTTCTCGCCCGCGAGCCAGGTCTGCAGGTAGGGCGGGCCGTCGAAGATGAACTTCGCGAACTGGCGCTCGACGGTGTGGCGGACGTCGGCGGACGTGATGGCCCTGCCGTTCGCGTCCTTGATGCCGTCCTTCAGGGTGAAGGTCCAGGTCTTGCCGCCGTCGGAGGACTTGCCCGAGTCGGTGGCGAGGTCGCCGACGACCGAGACGCCGCCCTTGCCGTCCTCCTGGAACTGCGTCAGGCGGCGGAAGAGCAGGTTGGCGACCTGGCCGGCGTCCGAGACGTAGATCTGGCTCGGGTCGAGGTGGGAGAGACCCGCCTCCTGGTAGACCTGGATGGTGCCGCCACTCTTGGCACCGGGGACCTCCGCGGCCGGACCGGTGGATGCGGCCGCGTCGCCGTAGGTGACCGACTTCGACTGGACCGAGGCTTCCTTCTGGTCCTTCTTGGAGTCGGTGCCGGACTTGCCGCCCTCGTTCTTCGAGCAGGCCGTCAGAGCGAGGGAACCGGCGGCGAGCGCGACGACGACGGCGCGAGCTCTGCGCGAGCTGAATGGCTTCATGTGGCGAATACCTACCTGTCGGTTGTTATCCATGAGTACTGCCTGACGCGGCTGGTAGGCCGACGCGGGGGCGGCAGTCACCCCCCACCATTGGACGATTACCGCCCGGACTTGGGGTCGAATGCGTCCCGGACCGAGTCTCCGAGGAGGTTGAAGGCCAGGACGAAGATCACCAGTGCCACACCCGGGAAGAAGATGAACGCGGGGTCCTGCTGCGCGTAGTCGGAGCCGGCGGCGAACAAGCGCCCCCAGTCCGGGGTCGGTTCGACGAAGCCGACGCCCGCGAAGGAGAGGAAGGCGATGGTGAGAATGGTGCTGGGCAGCTGGTACGTGAACTGCACCAGGATCGGCGTCACCACGTTCGGCAGGATCTCCTTGCGGACGATCCGCCACGGGGAGGCGCCGGAGACCTTGGCGGCCTCGACGAACTCCCGCTCACGCAGGGACAGGACGGTGGAACGGACGAGTCGGGACATGCCCATCCAGCCCAGCAGCCACAGCACGATCAGCATCGCCAGCGCCCGGAAGTACGTGGGCGTCTCCTCCCGCGGGTCCACGAAGAACGCGGTCACGACGGGCATGAAGGCGATGAAGAACAGCTGCTGCGGGAAGGAGAGGAAGAAGTCGGTGACCCGGCCGATCCAGTAGTCGGTCCGACCGCCGAAGTAGCCGCCGATCAGGCCGATGACGATACCCGTCACCATGAGCAGGGTGGTCACGCCGAGCGCCATGAACAGCGAGGTGCGCATGCCGTACACCAGCATGGCGAACACGTCACGGCCGTACTGCGGCTCCACACCGAACCAGTGGTCCCCGGAGACACCGCCGAAGTAGCCCAGCGGGAGCCCGAAGTCGTCAAGTACGGGGCTGTCCGCGTACGTCGGGTCCTGCCCGTACAGGGTGTACGGGTCGGTCCCGCTCAGTTTCGTCAGCAGCGGAGCCGCCAACGCGACGACGAAGTAGAAAATCACTACCCACGCGCAGATGACACCGGTACGGTCACGCTTGAAGCGCTGCCACATCAACTGGCCGGGAGAACGGCCCTCGAGTTTCTTCTCGGCCTTGGCGGGCTCGGGGTTCGACTCGAGCTCGGGGTCCAAGGCGATCGACGGCCCGGTGCCCTCGGCCTTGGCTGGACTGGTCATGTGTGTTCTTCCCCCGGGGGGTTGAGAGTTGAGCGCAGCACAGATACCGGCAGGTTCTGTGGTTTGGGGGAACTTTCGCCAAGGGATTCAACGCGCGTCAAGGGCGGAAGACAGAGGGATCTCCCTACCGTCCATATTTTGAACAAAAATTGCAAAGATCGACACCTGCGCGCGCTTGACATGTGAGATGACATTCCGTCAAAACGGGCATCTCGGACGGCATTTCTGTTTACTTGTCCGAAACTTGATCGCTGGATCACCGATTACCGAACAGGGTTCACAGCCTTCGCACGGGCACGCGAAAGGCCCGGCCCTCCGCTCTGCGGGGAGGACCGGGTCTTGGAAAGCCTCTAACGCCTGCTGACGCCGGGTCAGCCGTGCTTGGCGCGGCTGGCGGCGCGAGCGCGCTCGCGGGCGTCCAGGTTCACCTTGCGGATGCGAACCGCCTCCGGGGTGACCTCGACACACTCGTCGTCGCGGCAGAACTCCAGCGACTGCTCCAGGGAGAGCTTGCGCGGCGGGACGATCGACTCGGCCACATCGGCCGTGGACGACCGCATGTTGGTGAGCTTCTTCTCCTTGGTGATGTTGACGTCCATGTCGTCGGAGCGGGAGTTCTCGCCGACGATCATGCCCTCGTACACCTCGGTGCCCGGCTCCACGAACAGCACACCGCGCTCCTGGAGGTTCGTCATCGCGAAGGCGGTGACGGCACCGGCGCGGTCGGCGACCAGCGAGCCGTTGTTGCGGGTCTGCAGCGTGCCGAACCAGGGCTCGAAGCCCTCGTGGATGGAGTGGCCGATGCCCGTGCCGCGGGTCTGGGTCAGGAACTCGGTCCGGAAGCCGATCAGACCACGGGAGGGCACGACGAACTCCATGCGCACCCAGCCGGAACCGTGGTTGGACATGTTGTCCATCCGGCCCTTGCGGACACCCATGAGCTGCGTGACCGCGCCCATGTGCTCCTCGGGCACGTCGATCGTCATGCGCTCGACCGGCTCGTAGACCTTGCCGTCGACGTCCTTGGTGACGACCTGCGGCTTGCCGATGGTCAGCTCGAAGCCCTCGCGACGCATGGTCTCGACCAGGATGGCGAGCGCCAGCTCACCACGGCCCTGAACCTCCCAGGCGTCGGGACGCTCGGTCTCCAGCACGCGCAGCGAGACGTTACCGACCAGCTCGCGATCGAGGCGGTCCTTGACCTGGCGGGCGGTGACCTTGCGGTCCTTGACGGCCGCCTTCGCGTCGGCGCCCTTGCCGGTGCCGCCGCGGCCGACCAGCGGGGAGGTGTTGGTGCCGATGGTCATGGAGATCGCGGGCTCGTCGACCGTGATCAGCGGCAGCGGGATGGGGTTCTCGGTGTCGGCCAGGGTCTCGCCGATCATGATGTCCGGGATACCGGCGACGGCGCAGATGTCACCCGGGCCGGCCTTCTCGGCGGGCTTGCGGGTCAGCGCCTCGGTCATCATGAGCTCGCTGATGCGGACGTTGCTGATCGACCCGTCACGCTTGATCCACGCGACCGTCTGCCCCTTGCGCAGCTCGCCCTGCTCGACACGGAGCAGCGCGATACGCCCGAGGAAGTTGTCGGCGTCCAGGTTGGTGACGTGGGCCTGGAGCGGGGCGGACTCGTCGTAGACCGGCGCCGGGATGTGCTCCAGGATCGTCGAGAAGAACGGCTCCAGGCTGGTGGAGTCGGCCGGGACCGTGCCGTTGTCCGGCTTGGTCAGCGAGGCGATGCCGTCGCGGCCGCAGGCGTAGACGATCGGGAACTCGATCTGCTCCTCGTCCGCGTCCAGGTCGAGGAAGAGGTCGTACGTCTCGTTCACGACCTCGTCGATACGGGCGTCCGGCCGGTCCGTCTTGTTGATGCAGAGGATGACGGGCAGCCGGGCCTGCAGCGCCTTGCGCAGCACGAACCGGGTCTGCGGCAGCGGGCCCTCGGAGGCGTCGACGAGCAGCACCACACCGTCGACCATCGACAGACCGCGCTCGACCTCACCGCCGAAGTCGGCGTGGCCGGGGGTGTCGATGATGTTGATGGTGATCGGGTCCCCGCCGTCCTTCGGGTGGTACTTCACCGCGGTGTTCTTGGCGAGGATCGTGATGCCCTTCTCACGTTCCAGGTCGTTCGAGTCCATCATGCGGTCGTCGACGGAGTCGAGCTGGTGCGCGGCAAAGGCGCCGGCCTGCTTGAGCATGGCGTCGACGATGGTCGTCTTGCCGTGGTCGACGTGGGCGACGATGGCGACGTTACGGATGTCGTGGCGCGTGGCCATATTGCGGCGTACTCCCGGAGTGTGAGGAAGGCCTGCGCGTACGTCTGTGTTACGCGGACCCTGCCGGGCTGGACACGCCACGGCCTCACCCCATGGTACGGGGCCGCTGCCGCTGCGGCTCGCCGGGCTACGTAGGTGCAGCCGGGGCCTGCTTCCGGGCACCCGCGTCGGTGCCGGCCCCAGGGGGCTCCGCCCCCTGGACCGCAGGCCCGTGACACCCACCACCGGGCTCGACCGGCCAAGAGCGCCGCGGCCTACTCCGCCGATGCCGTCGGCGACGGCTTCGCGCCCTTCTTCAGGAAGCCCATGTCCTCGTAGACGGGGGTCTGGAAGCCGAAGGCGCCAGCGTTGGCCAGGCTCTTCCTCACCGCCGTGAGCTGGGGACGCTGGTAGAGCGGGATCGAGCCCGCCGCCGCCCAGATGCGGGCGTCCGCCTTGCGGATCAGGCTCCGGCTCTCGGACTCGTCGAGCGTGGCCATCGCCTCGTCGAAGAGCTGGTCGACCTGGTCGGTGCCCACGCGGGTGTAGTTCTGCTCGACGTTCAGGGAGCCGTCGGCGGCCGGGACCGGCTTGGCGTAGATGGGCCGGGCGTCGGTGGCGGGGAAGGCGGAGGCGGGCCAGGAGTAAAGAGCGAGGTCGTACAGGCCGGACGCGATGTGGTCCTTGAAGTAGCTCTCGTCCGAGACCCTCGTGATCTCCGTGCGGATGCCGACGCGGTCCAGCATGCGGCTGATGCGGTCGGCGACGGTGCGCAGGGGCTCCGAGCCGGGGCCCGAGGGGAGCACGAAGCGCAGCGCCAGCGGCTTGCCGTCCTTGGCGAGCGGCCCGGCCGCGGCGCCCGCCGGAGCGGCGGTGCCCCGGGGGGCGTACGCGCCGGGCGCGCCGCCCGGCTGCAGCTGCTTGTACTGCTTGCCGTCCTGCGCGAGCTGGTGCGAGCCCTCCTCGCTCGCCATGCCGCTCGTCTCCTCGTGGTGCAGGCCGCCGTGGTCCTTGGGGTCCTTCATCTGCTCCCGGTCGGCCTCGGTGCGCGCTTTGCCGTCCGACTCGTCGTCGCCGACGACGTACGTCTCCTCGTCATCGCCCGTGGAGTCGTCCGTGGAGTCGTCCCCGGTCTTCTTGCCTCCCGCGCCGGCCGCCTTCTCGGCCTTCTTCTGCTCCTTGAGGGGTCCGCCCGGCACCCAGCCGGCATCCGCGAGCAGGGCCTGCGCCTCCGCGGTGTCCTGGTCGCCGAGCGCGCCGCTGTTGTCGGCGTACGCGGCCTGGCCGGACAGCGCGAGGTGGCTGCCGACGGGGACTGCGGGCAGTCCGAGCGGCTTCAATACGACCTGGGCCAGCTCCTTGCGGTCCAGCGCCCGGGCGACGGCCCTGCGGACACGCTCGTCGGCGAGCGGCCCAGCGGAGCCGTTGAGGGCGAGCTGGGTGTGCGCGGGCTCCAGGGACTTGCGGACCTCGAAGTCCCCGAGGGCGTCGTTCCGGGTGGCCGCCTTCCCGTCGGAGCCCGCCGCCGGGAGCGGGGTGCCCGTGCCCTTGGCCCCGGCGCGGCCGGCGAGGGCGATGCTCTGGGCCGCGGAGGGGTCGATCTCGGCCAGGTCGATCGCACCGGCGGCCAGCGCGGCGGCCCGCTCGTCGCGGGGGACGGCGCGCAGCACGATCTCGGAGAGCTTGGCCTCGTGGCCCCACCAGCGCGGATTGCGGACCAGGGTGATCCGCTCCTGCTTGCGGTCGACCTTCTTCACCGCGAAGGGCCCGGCGGTGACCTTCAGCTTGCGTCTCGCCCCGTCGTTGAAGGAGTCCGGGGTGCCCATGACGTCCTTCGGGTACAGCGGCGAGAACAGCGACCGCCAGTCGGCGTACGGCCGGGCGAAGGTGACCTTGACCTCCAGGTCGTTGGCGCCGCGCTCGATCTTCTCGATGCGGTCGTAGCCGGCGTTGCGGGCGGTCCAGTAGGCGGAGTCCTTGCCGGACAGGGCACGCCACTGGGCGGCGAAGTCGGCGGCGCCGATCTCGCGGCCGTCGCTCCAGACCGCCTGCTGGTTGAGCTTGTAGAGGACGACCTGCTTCGGCTCGGTCCCGACGACCTTCGCGGACTCCAGGTAGTCGGCGTTGCGCTGCGGCCGCCCGTTCACATCCAGCCGGTACATGGACGGCAGCACGGCCTGCGCGACCCGGCTGGTCGTCGCGTCGGCGTCCGCCTGGAAGGTGTTCAGGGTCTCCGGCACGGCGTCCACGCCCCAGCGCAGGGTGCCGCCGTCGGCGATCAGGGCCCGGGCGGCAGGCGCGATGTCCTGCCTGGCGAGCGGCTTGCCCGCCTTGTCCTCGGAACTGCAGCCGGCCAGCGCCGGAATCGCGAGCGCGACCCCGGTGAGGAAGGCGACCGAGCGCATGACCGCGCGCGGTCCGACGCCGTCGTGGGACATCTCTGCTACCTCCGAGGAGCCAATGCAGCCGGTGATGCGGGTGCGTTTTGATCACATTTGGCGGTATTTTGGTGTTGATCAGATCTACGGCATCACTGAAGAGGAAAGAGGTCGCCCGCCGGGGGCGACACGGCGACAGGAACGCGGAAGGTCACCCGTCCGGAGCAACACGATCCCCCGGCGCACACAGAGCGCGTGCGGGCGTGCACTGGAGGAGTGCAATCCGCCAATCGCTGCACATGGCTTCACATCGGCAGGTGTGACGCGCAACACTCGCAGGCGCATGAACGTTGCCACCCAGGGCCACAGGGCCCGCGGAAGTGAGGTCACGTCATGTCCGTGCAAGACGACCTGACATCGGTCCAGCGCTGCCTCGACGACCTGTCCCGGTCCGTGGCCCGCCTGGAGAAGCAGCTCGGCAGCGGCGGTCTAGAGATGCGCCGCGTCCGCGCCGACGCCGACCACCTGCGCGAGAGCGTCGCGCTCCTGCGCGAGGCGGCCACGGGCCCCGCCACGCCGCGGAAGCCCGAACTCGTCACCATCCCCGACACCCCGTACGACGACAGCCTGTGGGTGGACACGGACGACGAGGGTCTCGGCGCCCGCGACCGGCACGCCCCCTGACCCGACCGGAGCCATGAGACCGGAGTACTGAGTTGGCCACTGGTACGGAACCACCGGACACAGAACCCCATCCGCTCCGCGGCGGCGTACGCGCCGGTACGCGCGCCGCGATCGACGCACCGCACCTGCGGACCGACCGGTGGTGGCTGGCGCCGGCCGCCACCGCGGCCGGCCTGCTCGCCTTCATCGTGTACTCGACCTGGCGGGCCTTCGCCGACACGGACTACTACGCGGCGCCGTACGTCTCGCCGTTCTACTCGCCGTGTCTGGCGGAACGGTGCGAGACGATGCGCTCCGGGCCCAACTGGGAGATCTTCGGCAGCTGGTGGGCGATCTCCCCCGCGATCATCATCCTGATCTTCCCGCTCGGCTTCCGGCTGACCTGCTACTACTACCGCAAGGCCTACTACCGGGGCTTCTGGGCCTCGCCCCCGGCCTGCGCGGTGGCCGAGCCGCACAAGAAGTACAGCGGTGAGACCCGGTTCCCGCTGATCCTGCAGAACATCCACCGGTACTTCTTCTACGCCGCGATCCTGGTCGCCGGCGTCCTGAGCTACGACACGGTGCTCGCCTTCCGGGACGAGCGCTACGAGTGGGGCCACATGGGCCTCGGCACCCTCGTCTTCCTGATCAACATCGTGCTGATCTGGGCGTACACGATCTCCTGCCACTCCTGCCGGCACATCGTCGGCGGCAAGCTCAAGCACTTCTCCAGGCATCCGGTGCGCTACAAGGCGTGGCAGTTCGTCGGGAAGCTGAACGCCCGTCACATGCTGCTGGCCTGGGCGTCGCTGGTGAGCGTGGCGCTCGCCGACTTCTACGTCTATCTCGTCGCGTCCGGTGTCTTCGACGATCCGAGGTTTTTCTAGATGAGTGGGGCCTTCTGATGTCCGTGGTCGACCGCCAGGAGTGGGACGTCGTCGTGGTCGGCGCGGGCGGCGCCGGACTGCGCGCCGCGATCGAGGCGCGCGAGCGGGGCGCCCGTACGGCGGTGATCTGCAAGTCGCTGTTCGGAAAGGCGCACACGGTGATGGCCGAGGGCGGCATCGCTGCGGCGATGGCCAACGCCAACGAGCACGACAACTGGCAGGTCCATTTCCGCGACACCATGCGCGGCGGGAAGTTCCTCAACCAGTGGCGGATGGCCGAGCTGCACGCCCAGGAGGCACCGAACCGGGTGTGGGAGCTGGAGACCTGGGGGGCTCTGTTCGACCGCACCAAGGACGGGCGGATCTCGCAGCGCAACTTCGGCGGCCACGAGTACCCGCGTCTCGCGCACGTCGGCGACCGTACGGGCCTGGAGCTGATCCGCACCCTCCAGCAGAAGATCGTGTCGTTGCAGCAGGAGGACCATCGCGAGACCGGCGACTACGAGTCCCGTCTGAAGGTCTTCCAGGAGTGCACGGTCACCCGGATTCTCAAGGACGGCTCGCGGGTCAGCGGCGTCTTCTCCTACGAGCGCGAAACAGGCCGTTTCTTCGTCCTCGAAGCCCCTGCCGTGGTGATCGCGACCGGCGGCATCGGCAAGTCGTTCAAGGTGACGTCGAACTCGTGGGAGTACACGGGCGACGGGCACGCGCTGGCGCTGCTCGCGGGCGCACCCCTGCTGAACATGGAGTTCGTGCAGTTCCACCCGACCGGCATGGTCTGGCCGCCGTCGGTGAAGGGCATCCTCGTCACCGAGTCGGTGCGCGGCGACGGCGGGGTGCTCAGGAACTCCGACGGCAAGCGGTTCATGTTCGACTACGTCCCGGACGTCTTCAAGGAGAAGTACGCGGAGTCCGAGGAGGAGGGCGACCGCTGGTACGAGGACCCGGACAACAACCGGCGGCCCCCCGAGCTGCTCCCCCGCGACGAGGTGGCCCGCGCCATCAACGCCGAGGTGAAGGCGGGCCGCGGCTCCCCACACGGGGGCGTGTTCCTGGACGTGTCGACGCGTATGCCCGCCGAGGTGATCCGGCGCCGGCTGCCCTCCATGTACCACCAGTTCAAGGAGCTGGCCGACGTCGACATCACGGCGGAGGCGATGGAGGTCGGGCCCACCTGTCACTACGTGATGGGCGGTATCGCGGTCGAATCCGACACTGCGGCGGCGCGCGGGGTGCCGGGCCTGTTCGCGGCCGGTGAGGTGGCCGGCGGCATGCACGGCTCGAACCGGCTCGGCGGCAACTCGCTCTCCGACCTGCTGGTCTTCGGGCGGCGGGCGGGCTGGCACGCGGCCGAGTACGCATCGGGGCTGCCGGACGGGCGCCCGCCCGTGGACGACGTCCAGGTGGACACGGCGGCCGCGGAGGCGCTGCGGCCGTTCTCGGCGGAGGGTCCGGCGCCGGGCGAGGAGCCCGGGCGGCCGCCCGAGAACCCGTACACCCTGCACCAGGAGCTCCAGCAGACGATGAACGACCTGGTCGGCATCATCCGCCGCGAGGGGGAGATGGCGCACGCCCTGGAGAAGCTCGCGGAGCTGCGGGTACGGGCCCGGCGGGCCGGTGTCGAGGGTCACCGCCAGTTCAATCCCGGCTGGCACCTGGCCCTGGACCTGCGGAACATGCTGCTGGTCAGCGAATGCGTGGCCCGGGCCGCGCTGGAGCGCACGGAGTCGCGAGGCGGCCACACCCGTGAGGACCATCCGACGATGGACCGCACGTGGCGCCGGATCAACCTGCTGTGCGGGCTCACCGACCCGACGGGCGGGCTGGCGGCGACGGATCCCGTCCGCGGCCAGATCAGCCTCACCCGTGAGACCACCGACCCCATCCGCCCCGACCTGCTCGCCCTCTTCGAGAAGGAGGAGCTGGTCAAGTACCTCGCCGAAGAGGAGCTCTACGAGTGAGCAGCTACGAGGCCCGCTTCAAGGTGTGGCGGGGCGATGTGCGGGGCGGCGGCCTGGAGGACTTCAAGGTCGAGGTCAACGACGGCGAGGTCGTCCTCGACATCGTCCACCGCCTCCAGGCCACCCAGGCGCCCGATCTCGCCGTGCGCTGGAACTGCAAGGCCGGCAAGTGCGGCTCGTGCTCCGCGGAGATCAACGGGCGGCCCCGGCTGATGTGCATGACCCGCATGTCGGTGTTCACCCGGGAGGAGACGATCACGGTCACCCCGCTCCGGGCCTTCCCCGTGGTCCGCGACCTGGTGACGGACGTCGGCTTCAACTACCAGAAGGCCAGGGAGGTCCCGTCCTTCGTGCCGCCCGAGGGCCTCGGCCCCGGCGAGTACCGGATGACGCAGGAGGACGTGGACCGCTCGCAGGAGTTCCGCAAGTGCATCGAGTGCTTCCTGTGCCAGGACACCTGCCATGTGGTGCGCGACCACGAGGAGAACAAACAGGCGTTCGCCGGCCCCCGCTTCCTGATGCGGGTCGCGGAACTGGACATGCACCCGCTTGACGCGGCCGCCGAGTCCGGCCTGGACCGCAAGAGCACCGCTCAGGACGAACACGGCCTCGGTTACTGCAACATCACCAAGTGCTGCACGGAGGTCTGCCCCGAGGGCATCAAGATCACGGACAATGCGCTGATCCCCTTGAAGGAACGGGCCGTCGACCGCAAGTACGACCCGCTGGTCTGGCTGGGGTCGAAGATCAGGAGGCGGCCTTCGTAACGGCGGTTCACGGGTATGGCCCGCGGCAGGTCAGTTCTCCGAGCGGACCCAGTCCTCCCGGTACGCAGTCCAGTCCCCCTCCGTGGCCGCGAAGTCCACGTAAAGTGCCACACCGAAGCGGGCGCGGCCGGCGTCCGTGCGGGACAGGCCGAGGCGGACGCCGCGGACGGCGGCGGGGACGGTCTCCGCGTGCGCCCAGTGGCCGAACCGGTTCTCGTGGTAGAAGGGCAGCCCCATCAGCAGGTCGGTCGACCGCGGAGTGACCTCCAGGGCGAGTGAGGTCTGCTGGGCCACGTAGCCGCCGTAAAGGGTGTCGAGGGGCTGCATGGTGTCGTACGACATCACGGCGATCTGGTCCACCCGGCGCGCCACCTGTCCGAAGAACTCCTGCGACCACCACTTCGGGTGTCCGGCGACGGTGCCCCAGAAGGAGTGGAAAGCCGGCAGGGGGTCGATCTGGTGGGCGGCGACCGACAGTTGGGCGCCCCGGGCACGGGTCACGCCGTGCAGGGTGTCGAGCAGAGCAAGGTAGTGGCGGTCGCCCGAGTGCAGCGGCTCCAGGTCGAAGTGGGCGCCTTCGAAGCCGGCAGCCAGGATCTGCCGAGTCGAGGTGACGACGGCCGTCCTTGTCTCGGCGCGCTCCAGCCGCATTCCGTTCGGGCTCTCGGTGGCGAGTACGTCGCCGAGCCAGGCCTGGACGCGGATGCCCGGTGCCGCGCGGTGTACGGCGGCTATGAACCACCGTGCCTTGGGATACGCCGACTCGGGCAGCGTGCCGTCGTGCTCCAGCGGACCCGCGTGGACGTAGAGGTCACGGATGCCGGAGCTTTCCAGGCGGCGGGCCAGGGCGTCCACGTCCGCGTCGGTCTTGCGGCCGTCGACCCAGGCGTGGCCCAGCCAGATCGCGTCATGGTTCCGGGTGCGGGTGCCGTCGGCGGGGTCACCCGTGTAGTTCACACGCAGGGCCGCCTCGGCGGTGAGGACGGTGAGGAGGAGCGTGAGGACGAGGGCGAGGGCGGTGCGGCGGGTCCGGCGGAGCCAGGTTCGTCGGTTCGCGGCCCGGGCTTCGCCTTCGGCCGGGCCGGTCCCAACCGCACCATACGTGCCGCTCTCGCCATCGCCGGGCACGGGTGACCCCTGCGCGGTGCCCTCGCCATCGCCGGGCACGGGTGACCCCTGCGCGGCCTCCTCGCCGTCGCCGGGCGACGGGACCGCGGTCGGCTCCTCGTTCGTCGCCGGGGCCGGCTCCCTCCCCGTGGCCCCCGCCGGTTCCGCCCCCCTGCCTCCCACGCGTTCCGTTCCCACGTTCCCCCTCCCCTGGCCTTACCCGCCTACCCCCACCCCTGGCGCATCCCGCTCGCGCTGTCGCATTCCTGCTCATACGCTCCGGAATGTGACGTCATCCTTGATCCGGAGCCGGCCGCGGCGCACGCCCTCGCACATATCCGTGCGGGTGGCGCATGCCGTGCTGGGCGGTGTGATCGGGGCCGTGTGGCTGGTGTTGCCGGGGATGACGATCAGGACCGACCCTCCGGTTGCGGCTGTCGGGTCGGGGCCGGTCCCGGTCGCGGCCGCGCAGGAGGAGGAAGACGAGACGACCACCACCGATCTTGTCCTGCCGCTCGTCGCGGTCGCGGCGGCCGGCGCCCTGGCCGGATACGGGTACGTTCGGCACCTCCGCCGGACCCGCAGCCGTACCGCGCCCCCTGGCAGTGCCGCCGCCGGACCGCTGACGCCGCCGCTCATCGAACTGGACGGGAACTCCCTCGCGTTGCTCGCAGAGGCCGACGACTGCGTCCGCACCAGCCGAGAGGAACTGGCCTTTGCCGAGGCGTGCTTCGGGGCATCGGCCGTGGCGCCCTTCGCGCGGGCCCTGCGGGACGCGGAGGCCGAACTGTCGGCCGCCTTCCGGATGCGGCAGCGGTACGACGAGGGTGTCCCCTCGGACGAGTCCTCCCGCCGGCAGGCACTCACCGGGATCGTCGGGCGGTGCCAGGAGGCGGGGCGACGGCTGGACACGGAGGCCGCCGGCTTCGACCGGCTCCGCGGTCCGGGGCGGGGCGTCGGCGAGGCACTGGAGTTCGCGGAGGCCCGCTTCCGGGAGCTGACCGGCCGCACCGGCGCCGCCGACGCGACCCTCGCCGACCTCCGCAGGCGGTACGGGACCGGCGCGACCGCCGATGTCACGGGCCACGCCGAACAGGCCAAGGACCGGCTGGTGTTCGCCACCCTCCGCCTCAACCAGTCCCGCCAGGCCGCCGACTTGGGCGAGCCCGAGAAGGCGTCCGGGCATCTGCGCGCCGCCGAGGGCGCCGTCGCACAGGCCGCCGTGTTCGTCGACGGCATCGACCGGCTCGCCACGGACCTGACCACGGCCGCGGGGTGGGTCCCGGCCACGCTCACGGGGGCGGAGGCCGAGATCGCGGGGGCTCGGGAACGACTGGCGAGGGCATCCGCGCCGACGACTGCGCCCGGAGCGGCGGCAGCACGTGGGCCGACGGCAGCACCCGGAGCGGCAGAGGCGGCCGGGACACCTGCCGGTGGGCCTACGCCTGGCGCAGACGAGCCGGGGGACGAGGGACCGATCCCCGCAGGGAAACCCACGAGCGAGGCGCCGACGCACGCTGAAGCGCCCGTGTACGGGAACTCGGCCGCCCCGGGCACCCCCGCGACCGCGCAGCCGCGCACTCCGGGCCCTCCAGCTCCCGCCCCCACGACCGTCACTGTCGGCGAGCTGCACGCCCGGATCCTGCACGCGGACGCCGCCCTCGGCGTCGTACGGGAGGAGTTGACTGCCGGGCCGTACGACCCGCTCCGTGCGTTGCGGCGGATTGTGGAGGCGGTCGGACCTCTCGGTGTCGGGCGGGCCGGGGTGCTGACGGCCGCCGCCCGGCTCACCGCCGGCAGTGCGACCGCGCTCGCGGACGGCTTCGTCGGTACGCACCGGGGTGCGGTGGGCGGTGCGGCCCGTACCCGGCTGGCGGAGGCGGAACGGCTGCTCGCCGGGCCGTCGCCGTCCCCCGGGCAATCGGCCGACGCCCTGGCCCGCCAGGCCCGTGAACTGGCCGAGCAGGACGTGCGGGTGCACGGCAACCCGGTTGCCGGGGCGGCGGAGCACGCGAGCGGGCTCGGCGGGGCCGTGCTCGGCGGCATCCTCCTGGGCACTGCCCCGGACGGCGGCCCGCCCGCGAGCTTCGGCGGACCACGTACCCGCGCCAGGCGCGGGCCCGCCCCCGCCTAGTGCCGCGTCAGCCAAGGTTTGCGCGACGGGGCGAACCCTGGCTGACGCGGCACCAGGTCCTGTCGTCACCTTCCGGGTCATCCGCCCGGAGGGCGGGTCGCCGCTGTCAGAACAGGCTCAGCAACGCCGCCGCCGGGTCGGCCAGCCCGTGCACCCCGTCCGGCAGCGGGAGTTCGAACCACACCGTCTTGCCGCGAGGTGTGCGCCGGGAGCCCCATGCCGCGCTGAGCAGCCCGACGAGTTGCAGCCCCCGGCCGCCCTCGTCCGTGTCGCGCGCACGGCGGCGGCGCGGCTGGACCAGGCCCGAGTCCCAGACCTCGCACACCAGCGTGCGGTCCAGGAGCAGGCGCAGTCTGATCTCGCCCTCCCCGTACCGCAGGGCGTTCGTCACCAGCTCGCTGACCAGCAGCTCCGTCGTGTCGACCAGGGGTTCCAGGTCCCACGACAGCAGCTGGCCGCGCGCGTACTCGCGGGCGCGGCCCACGCTCCTCGGCTCGCGCGGCAGCGTCCAGTCGCCGACGGACCCGGTGGGCAGGCTCTGGACCCGTGCCATCAGCAGGGCGATGTCGTCCTCGCCATGGTGCGTGTCGAGGGTGTTGAGGACGTGGTCGCAGACGTCCTCCAGGGGACTGGAGGGGTCCGTGAGAGCTCCCACGAAGGCCTGGAGGCCCTCGTCCAGCGGGTGGTCGCGCGATTCGACCAGTCCATCCGTGTAGAGCGCCAGCAGGGCGCCTTCCGGTAGTTCGACCTCCACCTCCTCGAAGGGCTCGCCCCCCACGCCGAGAGGCATGCCCGGCGGCACGTCGAGCATCATCGCGTCCTCGCCGGGTTCGACCAGGACGGGCGGGAGGTGGCCGGCGTTGGCGAAGGTGCACCTGCGGGTCACCGAGTCGTAGACGGCGTACACGCAGGTCGCGAGGTACACCTCGGACAGGTCCGCCTCGCGGGGGCGGCGGGCGGCGCGGGTGGCCTGCTGGACGCCGCCGGGGGCGCCGAGGCCGCGCGCGATCTCGTCCAACGCGGAGAGGACTTCGGCCGGTTCGAGGTCGAGGAGGGCCAGGGTTCTCACGGCGGACCTGAGTTCGCCCATCGCGACGGCCGCGCGCAGGCCCCGGCCCATGACGTCCCCGACCACCAACGCCGTGCGATGGCCGGGGAGTTCGATGACGTCGAACCAGTCGCCGCCGACCTCGCTCGGCCGGTCGGCGGAGGAGTTGCCGGGCAGGTAGCGGCAGGCGATGTCGAGACCGGAGGCCACGGGGTCGCCGGGCGGAAGCAGCGACCGCTGCAGTATCAGGGCGCGTTCGTGCTCGCGCCGGTACAGTCGGGCGTTGTCGATGCAGACGGCGGCACGGGCCGCCAACTCCACCGCCAGATCCCGGTCGCGGTCACCGAACGGCTCGCTGCCCTTCGTCCGCGCGAACTGAGCGAGTCCTACGACGGTGTCGTGGGCGACCATCGGCACGGCGAGCGTGGACTGGACGAGGCCGCCCTCCTCGGCGGGGACCAGCTTCGGCCGCGCGGTGCGCAGGGCGTCCGCGCAGGGCGAGTTGAAGGGGTAGTGGTGGACTGCGCCGACCGCGACGGCTGCGCCGCTGCCGGCGAAGGGCGCGTCGGAGACGGCGCTGGCGAAGGCGACCCGGCGCAGTTCGGCGCTCCCGTCGGCGAGGCCCGGCGGGGTCTCGTCGCCGGCCAGCAGGCCCTGGTAGAGGTCGACGGTGGCGAGGTCGCAGAAGCCGGGGACGACGACGTCCAGGAGTTCGCGGGCGGTGGTCTCCAGGTCGAGGGAGTTGCCGATGCGGGCCCCGGCCTCGTTCAGGAGGGCGAGATTGCGCCGCGCGGCCGCGGCCTCGCGGGCGGCGGCGCGGCGTGCGGTGATGTCGGTTCCGAGCCAGGCGATGCCGATGGGGCGCCCCGAACCGCTCTGCACCCGGTAGAGGTTGACGGACCAGTGGCGGCGCTCCTCGGAACCCGGCCGGAAGCCCGTGACGTGCATGTCGGTGATGGCGTCGCCGGTTTCCAGCACCCGGCGCATGGTCGCGGCGACCCGCTCGGCCTCGGGACGCGGCAGGTAGTCGTGGACGCCGCGGCCGCGGTGGTCGTCGGGTGTGCCGCCGAAGGTGGAGGCGAACCGCTTGTTGGCACGCCGCACCCGCAGGTCCGGGTCGATCAGCAGGAATCCGAACGGAGATTGACCGAATATCGCCTGCGAGGCGGCCAGGTCCGTCTCGATGCTGCGCAGGGTGCGGACGTCGACGACGATGCAGACGGCGGCCTTGTCGCCCTCTTCCGTCCGCGTCGGCATGACGTACACCTCGGCGAGGCCCGCGTCACCGCGGTCGCCGTCGGGCGTGTCCGGCAGCCGGAAGGGGACCACGCCGGTCCACTCGCGGCCGTCGAGGATCTCGGCCATCTTGCGCTGTCCCTGCTCGCGCCGGTCCGGGTCGATGAACGCCTCGATGGGGTCCATGCCGACGGCGTGCGCGGCCGGGATGCCGAAGAGCTCCTCGGCGCGCAGGCTCCACTGGTCGACGAGACCGTCGGGACCGATGGAGAAGGACGCGACCTTGATGTAGTCGTACATCGAGCCGGGCGGACTGCTCTGCCACATGGCGTCACCGGGTCGCACCTCGCCGGAGCGGATTCCCGCCGCGGCATCACCCGCGGCCTCCGCCCCAGCCCCGCCCGACGGGTCCTCGGACTCCGTCGCCTTCGCTGGTATCTCGCTCACGCGAACCGTCCCCTCCAGCTCACCGCGTCCGGCACCGGTCACCGGCGGCGGCTGCCCGCAGTATCCAGCACTACGGCGCCGCACAACACGGTGTTCACGATCACAGCACGGTCCCGATGCTTTTCGGTCCGGACTGCGACAACACATCCAGTCTTCTAACCAGCAGACACGTCGTCGAATCACGCCCCGCGACACCCATCACCGGCCTGAACCGGTCGCTCGACAGTGCGAGCACGGCCGTGCGGCCCGCGGGCCGTCGTGGCGGCGCCGGTTCAGCCCGGAACCGCGAGTTCGAACCACACCGTCTTACCGGCCTCCCCGGGCCGGGTACCCCAGCGCCGCGAGGAGTTGGCGACCAGTTGGAGACCGCGGCCGCTCTCGTCCTCGGGCCGGGCCGCGCGCTCGCGGGGCGGGTCGGGGAGCGGGTCGGAGACCTCCACCAGCAGGACGTCGCCGAGGCCCGCCGGGCGCACCAGGCATACGCCGATGGGGCCGGTGGCGTGCCGCAGCGCGTTGGTCACCAGCTCGCTGACGAGCAGGGCCGTGAGGTCGGCGAGGCTGCCGAGGCCCCACGCGCGCAGTCGGCTGCGGACGGCGGCGCGGGCGTCACGGACGGCGCCCGGGTCGGCGGGGAAGGTCCACTCCGCGCGGTCGCCTTCGGTGTCGATCACGCCGATCACTTCCCAGGCCAGCCAGCTCACCCATGTCCGGTTTCACGGGGTTAATGGGCAGATACCCGATATCAAGCCGCCAGTACCGTCCGAGGCGGCGCCCCGTGGCACGGGACGGCGTGCGAGGCCCGTGGCGAAGGGGCTCAGGCGCCGCGCGCGTCCCGTGCCCCCGGTTCGAGCCGGGCGAGCACTTCACGCACGGCGGGCACGTCCTGATCCAGCCAGTCGACGGACCAGATGTCGCCGGGGGTGAGCCAGCGCAGTTCGTCGTGGTCCTCCAGGGGCTTGGGGTCGCCGGAGCCGGGAAGCAGCCGGGCGGTCCAGACCCGCAGGACGTACGGCGGTTTCAGGGGCCACTCCCCCGGGACGCGTTCGACGGGTTCGGCCTCCACGCCGAGTTCCTCGCGCAGTTCACGCACGAGGGCCGCCTCGGGGCTCTCGCCCGGCTCGGTCTTACCGCCGGGCAGCTCCCAGCGGCCGGCCAGTTCAGGGGGTGCGCTGCGGCGCGCGGCGAGCAGCCGGCCGCCGTCGAACAGGGCGGCCCCCACCACCACGATCCGTTCCGTCATGTGCCGGAGCCTACGGGACCGGCGGGAGGGCACAGGGGGCGAGCAAGGGGCAAGCAGGGTTCGAGCAGGGGGAGATCAGCCGTCGACGCTCGTTCCGTTGTGGCCGATCCGCTCGACCCAGTACATCTGCTTGTGTCCGCGGCTGTCGAGGCTGTCCGCGATCTTCTGGGCCTCGGCCCGCGTCGCGTACCTGCCGACGCGGTAGCGATTGCCGTTGTCGTCCTGCCGTATGACGAGCCAGGGAAGAGTGATCGTGCCGTCGTTCATCGCGCCCCTCCACTTCCCGCCCGCGGCCTGCGCCACGCCCCGCCCGATAAGGAAACCGCAATCCGCATATGCCCGAGCCTACGCCCAACCTTCACGCAGCGAATACGGCTTTTCACAAAGAGATACGCAACCAGCCAGGCCCGGCCGCCACCCAGGGGGCGCACGGCGTCGAACGCGCCACCCTCCCATCGTGACGCATCCGGTCAGCGGCATGGCAGGCATGTACGGGTCGACCTGCGAAAACGGCCGAATTCCACCGCCGCGCAAAGGGGCGCAGAAGGGGGTTCACGCCCGGGGCAACTGCCAGACGGGTGTGCGGAGGTCGGGGAGGTGGCACGCGGTGTGGGCTACCTCACGGGGAGGTGGTAAGCGACCCGGTAGCGATCGGCCGGGATCACCACGTCGGCCGTCTCGACGGGGCGGCCGGAGGCGTAGTACGTGCGCTGGACGACCAGGACGACATGCCCCGGGACGCCGCCCAGGGCGTGGAGCTCCTCGGCGAGGCCGGGGCGGGCGCCGACCTCCTCGGTGACGTTGTCAACGATCACGTCGATCGCGGCCATGCGCTCGACGACGCCCATGCCGCCGAGCGGGCCCTCCTCGGGCAGCATCACGGGCGTACGGCCGGTGACGGCCAGGGGCTCCCAGGAGGTGGAGAGCATGATCGCCTCGCCCGCCTCCCGGAAGACGTACTTCGTGCACATCACGCGGTCGCCGCTCCGGATGGCGAGCCGCTCGGCGATGGCCCCGCTCGCCTCGCCCTGTGCGCTGCTGGACTCCCAGGTGCCGCGCGACTCGCCGTCCGCCTGCTCCTGACGGAAGGGTGTGGCACCGGTGGCCGGGCGGTATCCGGAGCGGGAGATGCGCCGGGGCACGGGCCGCTCGCGCACATAGGTCCCGGAGCCGGAGCGGCCCTCGACCAGCCCTTCTGCCATCAGGACCTTGCGCGCTTCGAGGGCGACGGTGTCCGAGACGCCGTACTCCTCGCGGATTCTGGCCTGGGACGGGAGGCGCGTGTGCGGTGGCAGCGAACCGTCGACGATCTTCTGTCGGAGATCACCCGCGACGCGCAGGTACGCCGGCTGCTCACCGAATGTCACTGGCCGCTCCCATCAGGTTGTACAGACAGCAACAGCGTGGCAACCGTGGGTTCTCGCATGCAAGCAAAGGCCAGAGAATCACTCGATGTGATGACTTGTTCCGGGGGAGGGCTTTACGCAGGCACTTTCTCCCCGCTATGGACGCCGTCACACCTCTGTTTCGCCATCCCCTTCCCCGTCGCCCGTGTCGTCGTGGTCACCGTCGTACGACGGCGGTGTCGTGGCGAGCCCCAGAGCCTTGCGGGCGGTGACCGACGTGTCGGGGTCCTCGGTCGTCACGGCCCGGTCGTAGTGCTCGTAGAAGCTGTTCACGTCCGAGGCGACGGCCGCCTGTGCCCACGCCTTCCGGAGGGCCTCCAGTTCCCTGGCGACGGCGGCGACCGGCTTCTCGGCGTTGGCCGGCCACTGGCGCCCGCTCAGCATCGCGGCCTGCTCGCCGAGCGCGTCCGACACCCGGCCGGCCCACTCCTTGTTCGCGGACAGGTCGTCGTCGGGGGCGGCGTCGGGCGCCGAATCCAGGGCCGCGTCCTGGGTGTTGGCCGCCTTCAGGTAGGCGAGCTGGTCGGCGTCGAGCGTCGAGGCGTCGTTGCGCAGCGACCCCGTCAGACCGGCGTCCTCGTCCGTGTTGCCGAACACGCAGGTGATCTCGCGGTCGCCAAGACGCCAGCTCTGCCTGGTGGGCAGAAGGTAGTAGACGTCCACGTCGTCCGGCACCGCCCAGGCGTCCATGGCGTAACTCGCCTGCAGGGCATAGCACTTGTCGTCGGCGGTGGCCGTGACCTCGTCGTCGCCGGGGTACGAGCCGCCCGGCAGCCGAACGACGGCGAACACCTCGCCGTCGTGCCTGCCGGAGCAGGGCGCCTCGTCGAAGTCGTGGGCCGCCCCCTCCAGGCCGGTGGGCGAGTCGAAGCACGTGCCCCTGGTCATCGAGGCGCTCTCTTTCGCGGCGTCCTTGGCTCCCTCCCAGACGTCGGAGACGAAGCCCGTGGACAGCGACGCGACCCACAGCGCGAGCCCGACGGAGGACAGCACGGACCCGGCGACGGCCAGCCCGCGGCCACGCTCGCCCCGCTTCCTGATCTGCGCCAGCCCGATCAGCCCGAGGACCAGTCCCGCGGCGGGCACGAAGCACAGGACGCCGAGGACGAGCGAAGCGATGGCCACGCCGTTGACGGGCACGGGCCGGTTGTACGGGCTGTAACCCTGACCCCAGAGCTGGTAGGGCGGGCCGTAGGGTCCCTGCACGAGTCCCCGCGGGTACGACGGACCCGGCGGCGGCATCGGATACCGGCCCTGCACGTACGGCTCCTGGGGCTGGTGGGGCCCAGGGGGCGCGGGTATGGACACGAGTACCGTGCTCCTGGTTCGGGCGGCGGCGCCGGGGATGACGTGACGGTGCGGGACTGATGTGACGGTGCGGACTGACGTACGACTGCGCGCATGGTAAGCGCGGGACTGGCGGGGGTGGAATGGCGATCGCGAACGCGACGATTCGGGCGGTGAACGGTCTGACGGAGCGCTGGGCCCGGACGGCAGAGGGCGACACCGTCTTCTCCGCGGCCGGTGTCTGGCCGCTGCTCGCCTTCCTGGCGGACGGGGCGGGGGGCGCGGCACGCGAGGAACTGGCCGAGGCGCTCGGGATGCCGGCGGAGCAGTCGGCCGCCCGTGCTCGGGAGTTGCTGGCCTCGATGGCGGACATACGGGGGCTGGACTCGGCCCTCGGGCTGTGGACGAAGCGCACGCTGGAACTGCGCGGGAACTGGGAGGCCGGACTGCCCGCCGAGGCGCACGGGGTGCTCACCGGGGACACCTCGGCGGACGGAGCGGCACTGGACGCGTGGGCGGAGAAGCGTACGGGCGGGCTGGTCGAGCGCATGCCGGTCGCCCTGCGGGATGACACCGAGATGGTGCTGGCGAGCGCGCTCGCCCTGCGGACACGGTGGCTGAGGCGCTTCCGGGACTGGCCGCTGCGGCCGCCGGCCGGCCCCTGGCAGCACCGGACGCTGCTGGGCCTGCGCCTGGAGAGCGCCCTGCTGGACCGGGTCGGAGTGGCGGACACACCAGACGGCTGCGTCACCGAGCTGAAGGTGCTGGGCGACACCGGCACCGACGTCCATCTCCTGCTCGGCGAGGAGCGGATGACACCCGGTCAGGTGCTGGCGGCTGGTGTCGGCATCCTGGCCCGCAGGCATCCGGTCGTGCCGGGGCCGCAACTCCCGTACGGGGAGGTGGGTCCGGGTCTGCGCGTCGGGAGGCGGCGCTGCACGAGCCCGCGGCCGCCGACGCTCGCGGTGACGACGGTCGCGTTCGACATGACGGCCCATCACGATCTGCTGGAGCTGCACCGGCTGTTCGGCCTCACCACGGCGAGGGACACGGACCGGGGCCACTTCCCCGGCATCAGCGCCTTCCCCCTGGCCATCGGGTCGGCCGAGCAGGCCACCACGGCGGCCTTCGGCGACCTGGGTTTCCGGGCCGCCGCGGTGACGGCCTTCGCGCCCGTGGCGGCGGGAGGCGTGCCCGACCTCCGCTATGTGACGACCACCATCACGGCCGCCTTCGACCGCCCCTTCGGCTTCCTGGCGGTGCACCGCGCGACACGCCTCGTCCTCGCGGCGGGCTGGGTCACCGAACCCAGGCCGTTCCGCGAGGACGAGTACGGACGGACGGCCCCGGACGGGGCCCCGGTCATCGGGTGAGCGTCAGAACTGCGGGGCCCACGCGTCGATCCGCCCGGTGTCGAGAGCCGCGTTGTCGCTGACCCTCAGCCTCCACATGCCGTTCGCGACCTCGGAGGAGGCGTTCACGGAGTACGCGGTGTCGATGTCGTCGGAACTGCCGCCGGTGCCTAGGCCTTGAGCGTGTACGCGGTGCCGTCGGGGCGATCAGCTGGACCCGGAGGTCACCGATGTACGTGTGCGCGGGTCTCCTGCGCGGCTTCTGGCTCGCCCTGGACGAACGCGCCGGCCGCCCGCCGCGCATCGGCGCGGAGATCGCGGGCACGGAGGAGACGTACGCAGCCCTCGTCGTGGGCCTCGGCGTGTGCCTGGTCGCGGCGGGCTACGCCCCGCTGATCACACGGGGCCGCAGTGACCACCCGTCAGGTGCACGGTCTCGGCCCCAGCCGCTACGCCCTGGCCTGACCCAAGGGGGACGACCGCCGCCCACCGGTGCGGGACCGTGCGGAAGTGTGCCGCCGGGTCGCGGAGGTGTGATTCCAGGCGTGACGAAGGGGCCGGCTCCCGGAGGAACCGGCCCCTTTCGACTTGCGGGTCAGACGTTGAACCTGAACTCCACGACGTCGCCGTCCTGCATCACGTAGTCCTTGCCCTCCATGCGGGCCTTGCCCTTGGCGCGGGCCTCGGCGACCGAGCCCGTGTCGACCAGGTCGTCGAAGGAGATGACCTCGGCCTTGATGAAGCCCTTCTGGAAGTCGGTGTGGATGACACCGGCGGCCTCGGGGGCGGTGGCGCCCTTCTTGATGGTCCAGGCGCGGGACTCCTTGGGGCCGGCCGTCAGGTAGGTCTGCAGGCCGAGGGTCCGGAAGCCGACGTGGGCGAGGGTCGCGAGGCCCGGCTCCTCGACGCCGACGGACTGGAGCAGCTCCAGTGCGTCCTCCTCGTCGAGCTCGGCGAGGTCTGCCTCCAGCTTGGCGTTGAGGAAGATCGCCTCGGCGGGGGCGACCAGGGCGCGCTGCTCGTCCTTGAAGGAGTCGTCGGTCAGCTCGTCCTCGTCGACGTTGAAGACGTAGAGGAAGGGCTTGGTGGTGAGCAGGTGCAGGTCGTGGAGGAGCTCGTTGCGCTCGGTGCCCTGGACGATGCCGTGGGCGAAGAGCGTGTCGCCCTTCTCCAGGATCTCCTTGGCCTCCTCGACGGCCTTGACCTTCGGGGCGATGTCCTTCTTGATCCGGGACTCCTTCTGGAGGCGCGGAAGGACCTTCTCGATGGTCTGGAGGTCGGCGAGGATCAGCTCGGTGTTGATGGTCTCGATGTCGTCCTTGGGCGAGACCTTGCCGTCGACGTGGACGACGTTCTCGTCCCTGAAGGCACGGATGACCTGGCAGATCGCGTCGGACTCACGGATGTTCGCGAGGAACTTGTTGCCCAGGCCCTCGCCCTCGCTGGCGCCGCGCACGATGCCCGCGATGTCGACGAAGTCGACGGTCGCCGGGAGGATGCGCTGGGAACCGAAGATTTCGGCCAGTTTCGTGAGGCGCGCGTCCGGGACGCCGACCACGCCGACGTTCGGCTCGATCGTGGCGAACGGGTAGTTGGCCGCCAGCACGTCGTTCTTGGTCAGGGCGTTGAACAGGGTCGACTTGCCGACATTCGGCAGACCGACGATTCCGATCGTGAGCGACACGTTGCGACTTCCCGTACGTGAGAGGACTGGGGCTGGGCTGCGGGCCCGGTCCTTCTTCGATGCGCGGGCCGATCCACCAGTCTACGGCGTGCAGGGACCCGCCCCGGCGACGTGTCGAACGCGTGGCCAAGCTGTGCCCCTCGGCGTGTCTGAGGGGCGATTCCGCACATAAACCGACCTAGGTTGGTCCAGTGGAGCAACACAGGACGCGACCCCGGCAGTACCGACCGCCGCGCGGCAAGCCGCCGCTGCCCGCTCAGGCGCAGCGTCGTCCGGCGGTGGTGCGGCGGGGGCCTCCTGCCCCGCCGGCCCCGGCCCGCACGGCGGTACGGCGGCTGCCGGACCCGCGGCTGACCGGGCTGGGCGGCGGGCTCTTCTGCGTGGCGCTGATGTTCGTGCTCGGGTGGCTGGACCAGGTGCTGCTCGGAGCGTCGCTGACCGTGTACGGCGTGCTGTTCCTGCCGGTGTGCGGACTGACCGCACTCTGGATCCGGCCGGGGGACCTGGTGACCGCGCCCGTCGTCGTGCCGATCGCCTTCGCCGTCGGGCTCCTTCCCGTGGCCGACGGGGGCGGGGGCTTCTTCGGCCACTTGATGGGCCTCTTCACGGCGCTCGCCACGCAGGCCGGGTGGCTGTACGGCGGGACGCTGGTCGCCGGGGTCATCGCGACGGTGCGGAAGATCCGCGTGATGAACCGCCGGGCTGTCCGGAACCGCCCGCGCGCCTGATCCACCGCTTCGGCGGGCCGGTCCCCGGAGCCTAGTGCCGCGTCAGCCAAGGTTTGCCCGTCAAGGAGCGGCGTCCGGTGCGTGCTCTCGCCGTGCCGGCCGGAAGTCCTCGTACTGGACGTACTCGGGCTTTCGGCCGGTGCGGCGAGTGGGGGCACCTCTCACGCCCTTGAGGCAGTGGGGGAGCGTGCCGGGCGTCGCGACGGGGCGAACCTTGGCTGACGCGGCACTAGGCCACCTTCGCCGCCCGCATCGCCGCCCCCACGATCCCCGCGTTGTTCTGCAGCTGTGCCGGGACGACCTCTGCCTTGATGCCCTCGATGAAGTGCAGGAACTTCTGGGACTTCCGGCTGACGCCGCCGCCGATGATGAACAGCTCCGGCGAGAACAGCATCTCCACGTGGGCGAGGTACCTCTGGACGCGGTGGGCCCAGTGCTCCCACGTCAGCTCCTCGTCGTCCTTGGCCTTGCTGGAGGCGCGTTTCTCCGCGTCGTGGCCGTGCAGCTCCAGGTGGCCCAGTTCGGTGTTGGGGACGAGGGCGCCGTCGACGAAAAGGGCGCTGCCGATGCCGGTGCCGAAGGTGAGCAGGATGACGATGCCCCGGCGGCCCCGGCCGGCGCCGAAGTTCACCTCGGCGACGCCGGCCGCGTCCGCGTCGTTGACGACCGTCACCGGGAGGCCGCCCAGGCGGTCGCCGAACAACGCGCGCGCGTCGGTGTCGATCCAGGCCTTGTCGACGTTGGCTGCCGTGCGGATCGTGGACCCGTCGGTGACGACGCCGGGGAAGGTGAGCCCGACCGGTCCCGCCCACCCGAAGTGGTCGACGACCTGCTTCACGCCGTCGGCCACGCCGTCGGGTGTGGCCGGCTGCGGAGTGAGCACCTTGAAGCGCTCCTTGGCCAGGTCGCCCCTGTCCAGGTCCACGGGGGCGCCCTTGATCCCGGATCCACCGATGTCCACGCCGAAGATCTGCATGGCTCTACGTTACGACGGACGACTGACAGTCACTCGGGTGGGTGCCCGTCACTCCTCGGAGGCTCCGCTCCCGCCGCGCTCCGCGGCCAGCGCCGCGGCCTCCTCGCGCAGGTCGCGGCGCAGCTCCTTCGGCAGCGAGAAGGTGATGGACTCCTCGGCCGCCTTGACGATCTCGACGTCCTCGAAGCCACGCCGGCCGAGCCACTCCAGGACCTGCTCGACCAGGATCTCCGGGACCGAGGCACCGGACGTCACGCCGACCGTGGACACGCCCTCGAGCCAGGCCTCGTCGATCTCGTCGGCGAAGTCGACGAGGTATGCCTCGCGCGAGCCCGCGAGCTTGGCGACCTCGACGAGCCGCTTGGAGTTGGAGGAGTTGCGTGAGCCGACCACGATCACGAGCTCGGCCTCGGCGCCCATCTGCTTCACCGCGAGCTGACGGTTCTGCGTCGCATAGCAGATGTCGTCGCTGGGCGGGGAGATGAGCTGCGGGAACTTCTCCTTGAGCGCGTCGACGGTCTCCATGGTCTCGTCGACGGAGAGCGTGGTCTGGGACAGCCAGACGACCCTGGACGGGTCGCGGACCTCCACCTTGGCGACGTCGGTGGGCCCGTCGACGAGCTGGATGTGCTCGGGGGCCTCGCCGGAGGTGCCGATGACCTCCTCGTGGCCCTCGTGCCCGATCAGCAGGATGTCGTAGTCCTCCTGGGCGAAGCGGACGGCTTCCTTGTGGACCTTGGTGACCAGCGGGCAGGTCGCGTCGATGGTGGCGAGCCGGCCCCGCGCGGCCTCCTCGTGCACGACCGGAGCGACGCCGTGGGCCGAGAACATGACGATGTTCCCCGGCGGGACCTCCTCGGTCCGCTCGACGAAGACGGCGCCCTTCTTCTCCAGGGTCTGCACGACGTACTTGTTGTGGACGATCTCGTGCCGGACGTAGACGGGCGCCCCGTACTGCTCCAGCGCCTTCTCGACGGCGATCACGGCGCGGTCCACACCCGCGCAGTAGCCCCGGGGAGCGGCGAGCAGGACACGGCGGCCAGGCGAAGCAGTCATGCGAACCATCGTAAGGCCGCGTCCGGGGCGTCGAAGATCGCGCACGTGTCACAGTCACGCATGACCGAGGACCGGCACGGGCACGCCGTGATGTCGGTGCCGGCCGTTACGCTCGCGGCATGGCTGTGAACACGTCCCCAGAAGCCCCCCTGCCCGTCGGTGAGGTGTCGCGGCTGATCGGGGGGTGGATCGACCGGCTCGGCGCGGTGTGGGTCGAGGGGCAGATCACCCAGCTGTCGCGGCGGCCGGGTGCGGGCGTCGTGTTCCTGACCTTGCGCGATCCGTCGTACGACATCTCGGTGAGCGTCACCTGCTACCGGCAGGTTTTCGACGCGGTCGCCGACGTGGTCAGCGAGGGGGCGCGGGTCGTCGTCCTCGCCAGGCCCGAGTGGTACGCCCCGCGCGGGCAGCTCTCCCTGCGGGCCGCCGAGATGAGGCCGGTGGGGGTCGGGGAACTTCTGGCACGGCTGGAACAGCTGAAGAAGTCCCTCGCCGCGGAGGGGCTGTTCGCGCCCGAGCGGAAGAAGGCCCTGCCCTTCCTCCCCCAGCTCGTCGGGCTGGTCTGCGGCCGCGCCTCCGCCGCGGAGCGCGATGTGCTGGAGAACGCCCGGCACCGCTGGCCCGCCGTCCGCTTCGAGGTACGCAACGTCGCCGTACAGGGGGTGCACGCGGTGCCGCAGGTCGTCCAGGCCGTCAAGGAGCTCGACGCGCTCGACGACGTGGACGTGATCATCGTCGCGCGCGGGGGCGGAAGCGTGGAGGATCTGCTGCCGTTCTCCGACGAACAGCTGGTCCGGGCCGTCGCCGCCTGCCGAACACCCGTCGTGTCCGCTATCGGGCACGAGCCGGACAACCCGCTCCTCGATCATGTGGCCGACCTGCGGGCGTCGACGCCCACGGACGCCGCGAAGAAGGTGGTACCGGACGTCGGCGAGGAGTACGAGCGGGTACGGCAGCTGCGGGATCGCGCTCGGCGCTGCATGGTGGCGTTCGTCGAGCGGGAGGAGCGCGGGCTGGCCCATGCCCTCGCCCGGCCGTCGATAGAGGATCCGCACCGGATGATCGACGAGCGGGCCGATCATGTGGCGTCCCTCCTCGACCGCGGCCGGCGCACCCTCGGCCACCTGTTGGACCGCGCCGACTCGGAGCTGACGCACACGCACGCGCGTGTGGTGGCGCTCTCCCCCGCGGCGACGCTGAAGCGGGGCTACGCGGTTCTGCAGAAAGCCGACGGCCACGTGGTCCGCGATCCGTCCGAGGTGACGCCGGACGAGACGCTGCGCGCGCGGGTGGCCGAGGGTGAGTTCACTGTCCGAGTCGATACATAGAGTGGGCGTATGACCAGCAAGGTGGACGAGGCGCTCGGGTACGAGCAGGCGCGGGACGAGTTGATCGAGGTCGTGCGGCGGCTGGAGGCGGGCGGTACGACGCTGGAGGAGTCCCTCGCGCTGTGGGAGCGGGGCGAGGAGCTGGCCAGGGTGTGCCGGACCTGGCTCGAGGGTGCGCGCAAGCGGCTCGACGCGGCGCTCGCGGAGGAGAGGGAGGGGGAGGGCGAGCCGGACGGCTCCGCATAGCGCGGGGCACGAGTGGGCCGGGAGCACCACCCGCGAGTCCTTGAAAGTTGGAGCACATGTGAATCGGATCACCTCGCTCTCTTTTTCGTTGAAGCTTAAACCTTCACGCCGTACCTTCGATGAGCAAGCCGGTCCCCCGGATCCCCGCTCGTCCCGAGAAGGTCCTACTCATGTCTCTCGTCCTCGACCCCGCCGCGCAGGACCTGCTGTTCCGCCAGGCCCGTACCGCGAACACCTTCACCGGCGAGCCGGTGACCGACGAGCAGGTGCAGGCCATCTACGACCTGGTCAAGTACGGTCCGACGGCCTTCAACCAGACCCCCCTGCGCATCACCCTGATCCGCTCCGCCGAGGCCCGCGAGCGTCTGGTCAAGCACATGGCCGAGGGCAACCAGCCCAAGACCGCCACCGCCCCGCTGGTCGCGATCCTCTCCGCGGACAACGAGTTCCACGAGGAGCTGCCGCACCTCTTCCCGCACTTCCCGCAGGCCAAGGACCTCTTCTTCGCCGAGCGCCCGGCCCGTGAGAGCGCCGCCGCGCTGAACGCCGCCCTTCAGGCCGCGTACTTCATCATCGGCGTGCGTGCGGCCGGCCTCGCCGCCGGCCCGATGACCGGTCTGGACTTCGAGGGCGTCCGCAAGGAGTTCCTGGACGACGACCACACCCCGCTGATGGTCGTCAACATCGGCAGGCCGGGCGACGACGCCTGGTTCCCACGCTCCCCGCGCCTGGAGTACGACCAGGTCGTCACCACGGTCTGAGCGGCCGAAGCCCGCTCGACGCAAGAAGCCCCCGGCGCCGGGGGCTTCCCCGTGTCCGGGGCGCTGCCGCTCACGCCGTCTTCAGCGCCTCTGCCATCTCCGTCAGCTGTGCGAACGACCCCGTGCCGGCCACGACGGTCGTCGCGCCCTTGTCCGTGAGGACGAGGGCGTCGTAGCGGCCGCCGGAGTAGCGCGTCCACGTCCGGCCGTCGATCTGCTGGGTGGTCTTCGTCGCCTCCGCGCCCTGGCTCGCCTCGTCGATGAACGCCGACCGCTTCTGAGTCGACTGCTCGATCTGCACGTACTCCCCGTCGGGGGCGTGGAAGCCCAGATGCCAGGCGTCGAAGTCGTCACCGCGGAAGCGGACCGAGGTCGCCTTCCACTCCTTGGACAGGCCCTCCGGAGCGGCCACCGGATAGGACGCGGCGCGGCGCGCCGTCAGGAGCTCGACGCGGTAGTCGACCCGCTTGATGTCGGGAGCGGAGTCGTCGTGCGGGACGAAGACGTAGATGACCGCCGCCGCGATCCCGATCAGGGCCAGGGAGAGGATCATGTCCCGGACCGTCTTCTGCTTGCCGTTCGAACCTGCCACGCCCCTATCGTCGCAGGTGCCCCGGTGCGCTCATCCGTGGGGGCCACTGCTCATTTTGTCCGTCCAACGATAGAGTCGAGCGCATACCCTCATCCGGCCGTCGTCGTATCAGAAAGGTGCGCTCCGATGACCGAGAACCATCATCTGCCGTCCGAGCTCGAAGTTCCCTCCGAAGCCCCCGACCGCAACCTCGCCCTGGAGCTCGTCCGGGTGACCGAGGCCGCGGCGATGGCCGCCGGCCGCTGGGTCGGGCGCGGCGACAAGAACGGCGCCGACGGTGCCGCTGTTCGCGCCATGCGGACCCTCGTCTCCACCGTCTCGATGAACGGCGTCGTCGTCATCGGCGAGGGCGAGAAGGACGAGGCCCCGATGCTCTTCAACGGGGAGCGCGTCGGCGACGGGACCGGGCCCGAGTGCGACATCGCCGTCGACCCGATCGACGGGACGACGCTGACCGCCAAGGGCATGCCGAACGCGATCGCCGTGCTGGCGGCCGCGGACCGGGGGTCGATGTTCGACCCGTCCGCCGTGTTCTACATGGACAAGCTGGTCACCGGGCCCGAGGCCGCGGACTTCGTCGACATCGACGCGCCCGTGGCGGTGAACATCCGCCGGATCGCCAAGGCCAAGCGGTCCGCGCCGGAGGACGTCACCGTCGTCATCCTCGACCGGCCGCGCCACGAAGGCCTCATCAAGGAGGTCCGGGAAGCCGGCGCGCGCATCAAGCTGATCTCCGACGGCGATGTCGCCGGCTCGATCTACGCGCTGCGCGAGGGCACGGGTGTCGACCTGCTGCTCGGCATCGGCGGCACACCCGAGGGCATCATCTCGGCCTGCGCCGTGAAGTGCCTGGGCGGCACCATCCAGGGCAAGCTGTGGCCCAAGGACGACGAAGAGCGGCAGCGGGCGATCGACGCGGGGCACGACCTCGACCGTGTGCTGACCACGGACGACCTGGTCTCCGGAGAGAACGTCTTCTTCGTCGCCACGGGTATCACCGACGGCGAACTGCTGCGGGGCGTGCGGTATCGGTCGGAGACCGCCACGACCGATTCCATCGTGATGAGGTCGAAGTCCGGGACGGTACGGAAGATCAACTCGGAGCACCGGCTGAGCAAGCTGCGGGCGTACAGCGCGATCGACTTCGACCGGGCGAAGTAGCTCCGCCGGGAACGGGGAGCGGATCGTGGGCAACGGGACCGTGGCGGGCCGCGCCCACGCGGCGGAGCCACAGGCGTCACAGCCCCGCTCCCCTTGGGCCGGTCCACCACCCCGCGGTTTCTCAGGAGTGCGGCGTCATGTGCGTCATGGGAAGGAGGGCGTCCCCGGTGCGGAGGGGGCGCCCTCTTTCCCTGTGGAAGCGGCCGGACTAACCGGCCTTCGCTATGCGGCCCGCCGCCCGGGCTGCCTTCTGGAGTTCGAGGTCGCGGCGGCGCCGGCGGGCCAGGACCACGCGGCGTTCGGCGGCGGTCAGGCCGCCCCAGACGCCGTACGGCTCGGGTTGCAGGAGCGCGTGCTCGCGGCACTCGACCATCACCGGGCAGCGCGCACAGACACGCTTGGCCGCCTCCTCGCGGGAGAGCCGGGCGGCAGTGGGTTCCTTGGAGGGCGCGAAGAACAGGCCGGCCTCGTCGCGCCGGCACACCGCCTCGGTGTGCCACGGTGCGTCTTGGTCCCTGTCGCGCACTGGCACCCGCTGGGCCGGAACGGCAGCTACCTGCAGGGACGAATGCGGCGGTTGCAGCACGGTCTACTCCTGACGACGGCTTCGCGAGCGAGAGACGATGCAGCAAGGCCTACCCGCTGTGCGCGTGCCTATGCACTGAGTTCCGAACCGCTGTTTTCGTGGGGTCTTACGGCACGCCGCGAGCGGGCGCGCAAGGCCCGCGGGTGGACCAATTCCCTTCGAACCCGGCCGAGTTCACAACCGTCAACGATCCAAGTGCTTGCGCAAACCCTTGTCGACCTTGCGCTGCACCCGGTCGAGGATGTCCACCACGAGCCTGCCCCGCTTGGGCCTGCCCTCGATGTTGCCCAGGACCGCCCAGCCGTCCACGTAGACGACGGGAGCCTCGGGGTCGTCCGAATCCAGCGTGTCCACCTCGAAGTTGCCGAGGACGCCGCCGCCGGTGCCGCGCAGTGACACGTTCTCCGGGACGCGGACCTCGACATTACCGAAGACCGAGATCGCCTTGACCACGACCTGCTGGTACTCGAAGAGCGCCTCGCTGAGGTCTATCTCGACAGTGCCGAAGACCGCGTACGCGTGGATCCGGCGCCCCGCACGCCAGCGGCCCTTGCGGACGGCGCTGCTGAAGACGGCCACCACGTTGTCGTCGGGGTCGGCCGGCAGGGCGGCGGCGGGGCGGTTGGGGGCCACGGCGAACGCCGGGGCGGACCGCCGGTGAGCGGCCGGCAGGTCCCGTATGAAAACCTCCAGCTCGCCGACCGTCTTGGCGTTCAGCACCCCCTCGACGCGCTCGGCGTGCTCGTCGGCGGTGAGGCGGCCCTCGGCGAGGGCCTCCCGGAGGATGTCCGCGATGCGGTCGCGATCGGCGTCCGAGGCACGGAGTTCGGGGACGGCGGGCGCGGTCTGCTTCTGAAGGTCCACGACAGCAGCGTACCCAAACGCGATAGATCGCGACTAGGGGTGTGGGCGGCCCGCGCGGGTCGAACTGAGCCTTACCTCACAGGTTCGCCGTCAGCGGCAGGTTCTACGCTGGTGGGCGCCCGCCAATGGAGGACGGGCAGCAATCCGTCGAGTGAGGAATGGGCGACATGCCTGAGTTCGCGTACACCGATCTGCTCCCCATGGGAGAGGACACCACCCCGTACCGGCTGGTGACCTCCGAGGGTGTCTCCACCTTCGAGGCCGACGGGCGGACGTTCCTCAAGGTGGAGCCGGAGGCGCTGCGCAAGCTGGCCGAGGAGGCCGTCCACGACATCCAGCACTACCTGCGCCCGGCCCACCTGGCCCAGCTGCGCCGCATCATCGACGACCCCGAGGCGTCGAGCAACGACAAGTTCGTCGCCCTCGACCTGCTGAAGAACGCGAACATCGCGGCCGCGGGCGTGCTCCCGATGTGCCAGGACACCGGCACGGCGATCGTCATGGGCAAGCGCGGACAGAACGTGCTCACCGAGGGCGGCGACGAGGCCGCCCTCTCTCACGGCATCCACGACGCCTACCAGAACCTGAACCTGCGCTACTCGCAGATGGCTCCGCTCACCATGTGGGAGGAGAAGAACACCGGCTCCAACCTGCCGGCGCAGATCGAGCTGTATGCAACCGACGGCGGCGCGTACAAGTTCCTGTTCATGGCCAAGGGCGGCGGCTCCGCCAACAAGTCGTTCCTCTACCAGGAGACGAAGGCCGTCCTGAACGAGGCCTCCATGATGAAGTTCCTGGAGGAGAAGATCCGTTCGCTCGGTACGGCCGCCTGCCCGCCGTACCACCTGGCCGTCGTCGTCGGCGGTACGTCGGCCGAATACGCCCTGAAGACCGCGAAGTACGCCTCCGCGCACTACCTGGACGAGATCCCGGCCGAGGGCTCGCCGCTGGGCCACGGCTTCCGGGACAAGGAGCTGGAGGAGAAGGTCTTCGAGCTGACGCAGAAGATCGGCATCGGCGCGCAGTTCGGCGGCAAGTACTTCTGCCACGACGTACGGGTCGTCCGCCTCCCCCGCCACGGCGCGTCCTGCCCGGTCGCCATCGCCGTGTCCTGCTCGGCCGACCGCCAGGCGGTCGCGAAGATCACGGCGGAGGGTGTCTTCCTGGAGCAGCTGGAGACGGACCCGGCGCGGTTCCTGCCGGAGACGACGGACGAGCACCTGGACGAGGGCGACGTCGTGAAGATCGACCTCAACCAGCCGATGGACGACATCCTGGCCGAGCTGACCAAGTACCCGGTGAAGACCCGGCTCTCGCTCTCCGGTCCGCTGGTCGTGGCACGTGACATCGCGCACGCCAAGATCAAGGAGCGGCTGGACGCGGGCGAGGAGATGCCGCAGTACCTCAAGGACCACCCGGTGTACTACGCGGGTCCGGCGAAGACGCCCGAGGGTTACGCGTCCGGTTCGTTCGGCCCGACGACGGCCGGCCGCATGGACTCGTACGTAGAGCAGTTCCAGGCCGCGGGCGGCTCCAAGGTGATGCTGGCCAAGGGCAACCGCAGCAAGCAGGTCACCGACGCGTGCGACGCCCACGGCGGCTTCTACCTCGGCTCCATCGGCGGCCCCGCCGCCCGTCTCGCCCAGGACTGCATCAAGAAGGTCGAGGTCGTCGAGTACGAGGAGCTCGGCATGGAGGCGGTCTGGAAGATCGAGGTCGAGGACTTCCCGGCGTTCGTCGTCGTCGACGACAAGGGCAACGACTTCTTCCAAAATCCTGCGCCGACGCCGACGTTCACGTCGATTCCGGTACGGGGGCCCGGGCCGGCGTAGCGCCTCCGGGGCGCCGGGGGACGGATTTCGCCCCCGCCGCCCCCGCCCGTCCCGTCCCAGGGGCTCTGCCCCTTCGCCCCGCACCCCACCGGGGCCCGCCCCGGGCCCCCTTCGGCCTGACGGCCTCGTCCCCGGACGCCGGACGGGCTGGGTGCGGGACGATCATCCTGCCGGGAACATCCCCGACCTCGCACGCGATGTACCCGGTATGAGCGACTACCGCATCGAGCACGACTCCATGGGCGAGGTCCGCGTCCCCGCCGAGGCCAAGTGGCGGGCGCAGACGCAGCGCGCCGTCGAGAACTTCCCCGTCTCAGGGCAGCGCATCGAGCGTGCGCACATCGAGGCGCTCGCGCGTATCAAGGGCGCGGCCGCGAAGGTGAACGCCGAGCTCGGGGTGGTGGACAAGGAGGTCGCCGAGGCGATCCAGGACGCGGCGGCAGAGGTCGCGGAGGGGACGTGGGACGCGCACTTTCCCATCGATGTGTTCCAGACGGGGTCGGGGACCTCGTCCAACATGAACACCAACGAGGTCATCGCCACTCTCGCGAGTGAGCGGCTGGGCAAGGACGTACACCCGAACGATCATGTCAACGCGTCGCAGTCGTCCAACGACGTGTTTCCGTCGTCCATCCACATCGCCGCCACCGCCGCCGTCACCCGGGACCTCATCCCCGCCCTCGACCACCTGGCCACCTCGCTGGAGCGCAAGGCCGAGGAGTTCGCCGATGTGGTGAAGTCGGGACGGACGCATCTCATGGACGCCACGCCGGTGACCCTGGGGCAGGAGTTCGGGGGGTACGCGGCGCAGGTGCGGTACGGGGTCGAGCGGCTGAACGCCTCGCTTCCCCGGCTCGCCGAGCTGCCCCTCGGCGGCACGGCGGTCGGCACCGGCATCAACACGCCGCCCGGGTTCTCCGCAGCCGTCATCGAGGAGGTCGCGCGCGCCACCGGGCTGCCGCTCACCGAGGCCCGCGACCATTTCGAGGCGCAGGGCGCCCGGGACGGGATCGTCGAGACGAGCGGGCAGCTGCGGACCATCGCCGTCGGACTGACCAAGATCGCCAATGATCTGCGGTGGATGGCGTCCGGGCCGCGGACGGGTCTCGCCGAGATCTCCCTGCCCGACCTCCAGCCGGGCTCCTCGATCATGCCGGGCAAGGTCAATCCCGTCATTCCGGAGGCCGTGCTCATGGTCGCCGCGCAGGTCACCGGCAACGACGCCACCGTCGCCGCCGCGGGGGCCGCCGGCAACTTCGAGCTCAACGTCATGCTGCCGGTCATCGCCAGGAACGTGCTGGAGTCCGTACGGCTGCTCGCCAACGTCTCCCGGCTGCTCGCCGACCGGACCGTCGACGGGATCGTCGCCCACCGGGAACGGGCCCGCGAGTACGCCGAGTCGTCGCCCTCCGTGGTCACTCCGCTCAACAAGTACATCGGGTACGAGGCGGCAGCCAAGGTCGCCAAGAAGGCGCTGGCCGAGCGGAAGACGATCCGCCAGGCCGTCCTGGAGGGCGGGTACGTGGAGCAAGGGCATCTGACGGTCGAACAGCTCGACGAGGCCCTGGATGTCCTGCGCATGACGCACCCGTGACCGGCACCGCCGGGCGAACCGAGCCCCGATAACGGGCGTGTGAACCGTGACGCGGACGGCAGCGTCGTATGCCCACGGCACCTAATATCTGTGCATGGCGGACGGTGGAGCGATGAGACGAGTGGAAGCGGGCGGGTCTTCGGCGTACTGGGAGCCCGGGAGTCAGATCCTGTGGCGGTACCGGGAAAACGCCGGCGCACGCTTCCACATCGCGCGCCCCGTGACCGTCGCACGGGACGACGGCGAGATCCTCGCCGTCTGGATGGCGCCCGGCACCGAATGCGTCAAACCCGCGCTCGCCGACGGCACACCCGTGCACCTGGAGCCGCTGGAGTCGCGCTACACCAAGCCCCGGACCGTGCAGCGCGACCGGTGGTTCGGCACCGGGGTGCTGAAGCTGGCCCGGCCCGGTGAGCCGTGGTCGGTATGGCTGTTCTGGGATCCGGGCTGGCGCTTCAAGAACTGGTACGTGAACCTCGAACAGCCGCTGACGCGCTGGGACGGCGGGGTCGACTCCGAGGACCACTTCCTGGACATCTCCGTCCACCCGGACCGCAGTTGGCACTGGCGGGACGAGGACGAGTTCGCGCAGGCCCAGCGGGACGGCCTGATGGACGCCGGGCTGGCCGCGCTGGTGCGGGAGGCGGGGCGGTCCGCGGTGGAGGTGATCGATGCCTGGGGCCCGCCGTTCTCGGACGGCTGGCAGCACTGGCGCCCGGATCCGTCCTGGACGGTTCCGGCCCTTCCGGAGGACTGGGACCGTACTCCCGCGCACATGTCCTCATGAGACCCTTGATGCGCCCCCGGGCAAGAAACGTAGGATCGTCCTCCGCAAGGGGCACGCGGTAACTTCCCGCGCATGCGCTGGGCTTGACCGATCGTCACCGAGGGGCGGCAGGACGTGAGCGAGGGGTACGAGGGCAACACCGGCAGGGGCCGTACACGGTCAGCCGGTGACACAGGAACAGCCTCTGACCACGCAGGAATTCCGTTCCGGGGACACGTATTCCGGGTATCGGCATTCCTGCGGGACGAACTGCACGCGCGGCGCGCAGCCCCGGACGGACGGATTCGACACGCGTGACGGAGTATCCCACCTCCTTCGAGCGCCCCCAGACGGGCGCCGACCCCGCGGACCCACGCGGGGCGCTCCTGCGTTCCTCTGCGCCCGCCCCGTCCCCCGCCGACGTGAACGCCTTACCCGCACAGGCACGGACGGGAGAGACGCCGTCAGGGCCCGGCACGACCGCGCCGGGCGCCCCCGCGCCGTGCGGCAACGGCAAGGACTCCTCGGGTCCCGCGGGCTCCGTCGGCACCGGGCCCGAACACTCCCAGCCCGCCGCCGCCGAGACCGGCACCCACCGTCCGCGGCCCGTACCCGAGTCCGAGGCCATCCCGGTCCAGTCCGCCGCCGATCAGGACCGGCCGGCCGCGTCCCAGGCCGGCCAGGAGCGCCGTACCGGGCAGGGACTGCCGCCCGGGCGGCCCACGCCGATGCGGCGGGACGGGGACCGGCTGCGGTTCGTGGGTGCCGCGACGCGGCGGATCGCCCGCGGAATCGACCTCGACGAGATCGTGATGGGGCTGTGCCGGGCGACCGTGCCGACGTTCTCGGACGCGATCCTCGTCTATCTGCGCGACCCGCTGCCCGTCGGCGACGAGCGGCCCACCGGCCCCCTCGTGCTGCGGCTGCGCCGTACCGACCGGATCCCGGAGGAGCGGGACACCGACGGCGGGTTCACGCCGGCCCTCCAGCCGGAGCCTTCCGAGCTGGACACCATCGGCACCGAACTGTGCGAGGTGCGGCCCGGCAGTGCGCTCGCCGAGGTGCTGCGCGGGGTGCGGCCCGTGTTCACGGACACGCCGGCCGCCCGTGCCGCACTGCCCGAACTCCTGGGCGAGGGATGTGAGTTCGTGGTGCCGGGCGGGCAGCGCGCCATCCTCGCCCCGCTGCGCGGCCGGCGCCGTGTCATCGGCGCCGCGCTGTTCCTGCGCCGCCCGGAGCGCATCCCCTTCGAGGCCGACGACCTGCTGGTGGCCGCCCAGCTCGCCACGCACAGCGCGCTCGGCATCGACAAGGCCGTGCTGTACGGGCGTGAGGCGTACATCGCCGACGAGCTGCAGCGCACCATGCTGCCCGAGACCCTCCCCCGGCCCACCGGAGTACGGCTGGCGTCCCGCTACCTCCCCGCCGCCGAGACCGCGCGGGTCGGCGGAGACTGGTACGACGCCATTCCGCTGCCCGGCAGCCGGGTCGCCCTCGTCGTCGGGGACGTCATGGGCCACTCCATGACGTCCGCCGCGATCATGGGACAGCTGCGGACGACGGCCCAGACCCTCGCCGGGCTCGACCTGCCGCCGCAGGAGGTTCTGCACCACCTCGACGAACAGGCCCAGCGGCTGGGCACCGACCGCATGGCTACCTGCCTGTACGCCGTGTACGACCCGGTGTCGCACCGCATCACCATCGCCAACGCCGGCCATCCCCCGCCGGTCCTGCTGCACCTGGGCGGCCGGGCCGAGGTGCTGCGGGTGCCGCCGGGCGCGCCGATCGGCGTGGGCGGCGTCGACTTCGAGGCCGTGGAGCTGGACGCGCCGGCCGGGGCGACACTGCTCCTCTACACCGACGGGCTCGTCGAATCCCGCCTCAGGGACGTATGGACCGGTATAGAGCAGCTGCGCGAGAAGCTCGCGGCGACCGCGCAGCTGACGGGGCCGGACCATCCGCCGCCCCTGGAAGCCCTGTGCGACGAGGTGCTCGACATGCTCGGGCCGGGCGACCGGGACGACGACATCGCGCTGCTCGCCGCCCGCTTCGACGGAATCGCGCCGAGCGACGTGGCGTACTGGTTCCTGGAGCCGGAGGACGCTGCCCCCGGCCGGGCCCGGCGCCTGGCCCGGCGCGCGCTGTCCCGCTGGGGTCTGGAGGAGCTCAGCGACTCGGTCGAGCTCCTGGTCAGCGAGGTGGTGACCAACGCCGTGCGCTATGCCTCGCGGCCGGTCACGCTGCGGCTGCTGCGCACCGACGTGCTGCGCTGCGAGGTCGGCGACGACGTGCCGCAGCTGCCGCGCCTCAGGCAGGCGCGCGCCACGGACGAGGGCGGGCGCGGCCTCTACCTGGTGAACAAGCTGGCCAGGCGGTGGGGCGCGACCCGGCTGAGTACGGGGAAGGTGGTCTGGTTCGAGCTGAACCAGGGCTGAGCACTCCGCTCTGGGGGCCGTTCGCACACGGCGGGTCCGTCGTGGTGGTCGCGTCCGTGCGGCGAAGCCGCAAAGTGTCACGCCCCCCGCGCCCCTTGGGACGACAAGGGCGCCCGGTGTCTGCCGGGCGCCCTTCGCTGTTCCTACTGTCCGCTGTTCGGTTCCTCGGGGTCCTCCGGCACATCGTCCGTCGGGGTCGTCTCCGGATCCGTCGGCTCGGTGGTCGTCGCCGGATCCGTCGGCTCCTCGGAGGTCGGCGGCGCGGACGTCGGCTCCTTGGTCGTCGGCTTGTCCGAGGGCGTCGGCTCCTTGGTCGTCGGCTTGTCCGAAGGCGTCGACGACGGCTTCTGCGAGACCGTCGCCGTCTGGGCCGGCTGGACCGCGGCGCCCTGGTCGGTCTGCAGGTCGAAGCCGGTGACCTTGCTCGAGACCCCGAAGGTGTACGCCGCCCAGATCTGTGCCGGGTAGCCGCCGCCGTTGATACGGCCGGGTGCCGGGAGGAGGCCGGTGGCGCCGGTCAGGGTGACCTGCGGGTGCGGCGGCTTGGCGGACTCGCCGAACAGGCCGACCGAGGTGACCAGGGTCGGGGTGTAGCCGGTGAACCAGGCCGACTTGTTGTCGTCGGACGTACCCGTCTTGCCCGCGACCTTCTGGCCGTTGCGCTTCGGGTTGTCCCGCACCGAGGTCCTGGCCGTACCGTCGTCCACCACGCCGGTGAGCACCGAGGTGACGGAGTCGGCGGCCTCACGGCTGATGACCTGGTCCCCGATGGGATCCGGGAGATCGATGCTGCGGGTGCTGTGCTCGACCTTCTTGATGATCGTCGGCGTGACCTTCGTGCCGTGGTTGTCGAGGGTCGCGTAGACGCCGGCCATCTCCAGGGGGCTCGCGCCCATGGTGCCCAGGGTCTGCGCCGGCACCGCCTTCAGCCCCTCGGTGTCCATGCCGAGGTCGCCCGCGACGTCGAGCACCTTGTCCATGCCGACATCGACGCCCATCTGCGCGAAGACGGAGTTGACGGACTTGTTCATCGCCGTCTGGACGGTGACGTCCCCGTAGTTCTGGTCGTCCTCGTTCTCCGGGGCGAAGGCGATGTCACTGCCCTCGACGGGCCGCTTGCTCGTGCCGTCGTAGATCGTGTTCGCGGTGATCTCGGTGCCGTCCTGCGTCTCGGCGGAGTGGTCGAGGGCCGCCGCGAGGATGACCGGCTTGAAGGTGGAGGCGGGCTGGTAGTCCCGGCGGGTCGCGTTGTTGATGTAGTGCTTCAGATAGTCCACGCCGCCGTACATCGCGACGACCGCGCCCGTCTTCGGGCTGACCGACACGGCACCGGCCTGCACGTTCCCGTCGACCTTGCGCTTCTTCTCGTCCAGCTTGCCGGTCAGCTGGCCCTTGACCGACTCCTCCAGCGCCGCCTGCTTCTTCTTGTCGATGTTGAGGGTGATGGTCCAGCCGCCGGCCTCGACCATCGCCTCGGCCTGCTTGGCGTCATCGGCGCTGCCCTGGGCGACGAGTTGCTTCTCCAGCGCGTCGTTGGCGGCGTCCACCAGGTAGCCGACCTGGCCGCGCATACCGGCCACGGGCTTGGGCTCCTTGGGCACCGGGAACTTCATGGCCTCGCGCTCGGCCTTGTCCAGCCAGCCCTGCTCGACCATGTTGTCGAGGACGTAGTTCCAGCGGTTCTTGGCCAGCCTCCTGCCTGTGTCGCTGGCGACGGCCCAGGAGTAGTCCTCCGGAGCCTGCATCAGCGCGGCGAGGTAGGCGCCCTGCTCGACGGTGAGCCTGTCGGAGTCGACGCCGTAGTAGTACTGGGCGGCGGCCTGGATGCCGTAGCAGCCGCGGCCGTAGTAGCTGGTGTTGAGGTAGCCGGCGAGGATGTAGTCCTTGTCCTTCTGGCGGTCCAGCTTCAGCGAGATGACCATTTCCTTCAGCTTGCGCGTGACGGTCCGGTCCTGGGTCAGGTAGTAGTTCTTGACGTACTGCTGGGTGATCGTCGAGCCGCCCTGCGTGCCCTTGCCGGAGACAGTGTTGAACACGCCGCGGGCGGTGCCCTTGATGTCGACGCCGGCGTCCTTGTAGAAGGTCTTGTTCTCGGCGGCGACGAAGGCCTTCTGCACGGGCTTCGGGACCTGCGCGAGAGTCACGACCTCACGGTTGCGTGCGCCGTGGCGGGTCAGGAGCGTGCCGTCGCTGTACTCGTAGACGTTGCTCTGCAGCCTGGCTTCGTCGTTCCCGATGGCGGGTATATCGATCATCAGGTACAGCGTGACGAAGGCGCCGATGCCGAGCAGACACATGCCGAAGAACGTGCCGAGGATCTTCTTCCAGGTGAACAGCCTGCGTATGAGGCTCCTGTCAGCCTTGCCGCCCTTGCCGCCCTTGGTACTCCTCCTGGCGGCTGCCCGGCCCTGGCCGGGAGCCGTCGGCGCCGAGTCCATGGCCGCCTGTGCCGAGCGGTTCCTGGGCGCCGCGCGGCGGCCACCACGCTGTCGCGCTCGTCTGTCTTCCGCTCGTCCCATGAGTCGCTTCGCTCCGCTTCCTACTCGGCCGTCACACAGGTTGGTGGCTCGGATCAGCCTCAGAAAGCTAACACCGCCCTCTATGACAAACGGCCTTCGATCCGGTCTTTTACGGGCGTGAGAATCAGCACCCGTTCCAACGGAACCGACGAACAACGGAGGCCGAGGGTTGCCCGGGAGACACCGGTTGCCCTTAAAGTGCTATCACTTAGCTAGACAAGAGCTATGACAGAACGGGGGACACCCATGTCCACGCACGACTCGGCGCACGGCTCCGCGGACACCGCCGACATACCCGAGATGCCCGCGCCCCGCGTACGGGAGTTCACCGCGCACAGCATCGGCGGCGGGCTCGCGCTGCTGCTCGGGCTGTTCGGGCTGCTGCTCGGCGCCGGGACGATCGCGGGCGGCTCGACCCTCACCGAGGAGGGCACCAAGGCCGCGCTGATCGTCACCGGCATCCTGGTCGCCGTCGCCGCCTTCCTCGCGATGTGCGGGCTGAACACGGTGTCGCCGGGCGAGGCGCGGGTCGTCCAGCTCTTCGGCCGGTACCGGGGCACGATCCGCGAGGACGGGCTGCGCTGGGTGAACCCGTTCACCTCGCGCTCGAAGATCTCGACCCGCGTACGCAACCACGAGACCGCCGTCCTCAAGGTCAACGACGCCTACGGCAACCCGATCGAACTCGCCGCGGTCGTGGTGTGGAAGGTCCAGGACACCGCGCAGGCCACCTTCGAGGTGGACGACTTCCTCGAGTTCGTCGCCACACAGACCGAGGCGGCCGTCCGCCACATCGCCATCGAGTACCCCTACGACGCCCACGACGAAGACGGGCTGTCGCTGCGCGGGAACGCCGAGGAGATCACCGAGAAGCTCGCCGCCGAGCTGCACGCGCGCGTGGAGGCGGCCGGAGTGCGGATCATCGAGTCACGGTTCACGCATCTCGCGTACGCTCCCGAGATCGCCTCGGCGATGCTCCAGCGGCAGCAGGCCGGAGCGGTCGTCGCGGCCCGGCGGGAGATCGTGGACGGAGCGGTGGGGATGGTCGAGGCGGCACTCGCCCGGCTCACCGAGCGGGACATCGTGGAGCTGGACCCCGAACGGAAGGCGGCGATGGTGTCGAACCTGATGGTGGTGCTGTGCGGCGACCGGAGCCCGCAGCCGGTCCTCAACACCGGGTCCCTCTACCAGTGACGGATCCCTCCGAGGGGCAGGCCCCTCAGCGTCGGCCGCAGCAGCGCAAGCAGGTGCTGCTGCGGCTGGATCCCGCCGTGTACGAGGCGCTGGCCCGGTGGGCCGGGGACGAGCTGCGGTCCGCGAACGCGCAGATCGAGTTCCTGCTGCGACGCGCCCTCGCCGAGGCGGGGCGCCTGCCGGGCGAGGCCGGCCCGCTGCCTCGCCGTGGACGGCCACCGGGCAGCTGAGAGCCGTGTGGCAGAACCGTGACAATCGGCCACCACCTGCATGTCCGTACCCCGCGCCATGATCTACACACTCCGCGTATACATGTCGCGTATACATGCTGTGTAGAGTGCTGCTCATGTCCATCGGTCACACCCTTCTGGGACTCCTGGAGTCCGGGCCCCGCCACGGCTACGACCTGAAGCGGGCCTTCGACGAGAAGTTCGGTCAGGACCGGCCGCTGCACTACGGCCAGGTCTACTCGACGATGTCGCGCCTCCTGAAGCACGGGCTCGTCGAAGTCGACGGGATCGAGGCGGGCGGCGGGCCCGAGCGCAAGCGATACGCGATCACCGACGCCGGTGTCACCGACGTGGAGCAGTGGCTCGCCACGCCGGAGAAACCCGAGCCGTATCTGCAGTCGACGCTCTACACCAAGGTCGTCCTCGCGCTCCTCACACACCGCGACGCGGCCGACATCCTCGACACGCAGCGCTCCGAGCACCTGCGGATGATGCGGATCCTCACCGACCGCAAGCGCAAGGGCGACCTCGCCGACCAGCTGATCTGCGACCACGCGCTCTTCCATCTCGAGGCCGACCTGCGCTGGCTGGAGCTGACCGCGGCGCGTCTCGACAAACTCGCCGAGGCGGTGACCCGATGACGACTCATCCGGCCGGGTCCCTGCTCGCAGCGTCCGAGCTGCGCAAGGCGTACGGTCCGACGACCGCGCTGGACGGCGCCGAGTTCTCCATACACCCCGGCGAGGTCGTCGCCGTGATGGGCCCCTCCGGCTCCGGCAAGTCGACCCTGCTGCACTGCCTGGCCGGGATCGTGCCGCCCGACTCGGGCTCGATCACGTACAACGGCCAGGAGATGGCCGGGATGAGCGACGCACGGCGCAGCGCGCTGCGGCGGTCCGAGTTCGGCTTCGTGTTCCAGTTCGGGCAGCTCGTTCCCGAGCTGACCTGCGTCGAGAACGTGGCCCTTCCGCTGCGGCTGAACGGCACGGGTCGCAGGGAGGCCGAGCGCACCGCGCTGACCTGGATGGAGCGGCTCGAGGTCGACGACCTCAAGGCCAAGCGGCCCGGCGAGGTTTCCGGCGGTCAGGGGCAGCGGGTGGCCGTCGCCCGAGCGCTGGTCACCAGCCCGCGGGTGCTGTTCGCCGACGAGCCGACCGGCGCGCTCGACTCCCTCAACGGCGAGCGGGTCATGGAGCTGCTCACGGAGGCCGCCCGGTCCACCAACGCCGCCGTCGTGCTGGTCACGCACGAGGCGCGGGTGGCGGCGTACTCCGACCGCGAGATCGTCGTACGGGACGGGAAGTCCCGGGACATGGAGCGGATCGTATGAGTGTCCGCGGGGGGCACCTCCCGGGCGGGCGAAGCCGAGCGTGGGGGAGGTTCCAGGACCTGGGCATGGGCGCCAAGTTCGCGTTCACCGGCGGCCGCGAGGGCTGGGTCCGGGTCCTGTTGACGGCCGTCGGGGTCGGGCTCGGGGTGGCACTGCTGTTGCTCACCACCGCACTGCCGAGCGCGCTCACCGCGCGCAACCACCGCGGAGAGGCCCGTGACGACTTCACGTACTCGGGCGAGGCCATACCGAAGGCCGCCGACACGCTCATCATCGCCCGCACCGACTCGACGTACCGCAGTGACGACGTACGCGGCCGGCTGCTGGAGCCCGAGGGAGCGAAGGCGCCGCTGCCGCCGGGGGTCGCCACGTTCCCCGCGCCGGGCGACATGGTCGTCTCGCCCGCGCTGGACAAGCTGCTGAAGTCGGACTCCGGCAGGCTGCTGCGCGAGCGCCTGCCCTACCACGTCACCGGCACCATCGCACCGTCCGGGCTGATCGGCCCCTCCGAACTCGCCTACTACGCCGGCGCCGACGGCCTGGAGACGCAGCTCGCCGGAGGCTGGGTCGAGCGCATCGACTACTTCGGGCCCTCCACCGGCAGACCCGACGAGTCACTGGACCCCGTCCTGCTCCTGCTCGTCTTCATCGTCTTCATCGTGCTGCTGATGCCGGTCGGCGTGTTCATCGCGGCCGCCGTGCGCTTCGGCGGCGAGCGCCGGGACCGCCGGCTCGCGGCGCTGCGCCTGGTCGGCGCGGACGGACGGATGACCCGGCGCATCGCCGCGGGCGAGGCGCTCTCCGGGGCGCTGCTCGGGTTGGTCTTCGGCACCGGGTTCTTCCTGGCGGGGCGTCAGCTGGCGGGCCTGCTCGAAGTGCGCCAGACCAGCGTCTGGCCCGGCGACCTCAATCCGTCGCCCGCGCTCGCCCTGCTCGTCGCCGTCGCCGTGCCGGCCGCGGCCGTCCTCGTGACGCTGCTCGCGTTGCGCGGAGTCGTCATCGAACCGCTCGGCGTGGTCCGCACGGCCAGGCCCCCGCGGCGCCGGCTGTGGTGGCGGCTGCTGCTGCCGGTGGCCGGCCTGGGACTGCTGTATCCGATGGTCGGACAGGGCAACGCCGATGGCGACTTCAACCAGTGGATGGTGATCGGCGGCACCGTGCTGCTGCTCTTCGGCGTCACCGCTCTGCTGCCGTGGATCGTCGAGGCCGTGGTGGCCCGGCTGAACTCCGGCTCGGTGTCCTGGCAACTGGCCATCCGCAGGCTGCAGCTGAGCAGCGGCGCAGCCGCCCGCATGGTCAACGGCATCGCCGTCGCGGTGGCGGGAGCGATCGCCCTGCAGATGCTGTTCGCGGGGGTCGAGAGCGCTTACACCAAGGACACGGAGAACGACCTCAGCCGGGCCCAGATGATGGTCGACCTGCGCGGGGAGCTGCCCCTGGAGGACGTCGGCCGGAAGTTCGCACGGACCAAGGGCGTGCGCAGTGCGAAGGCCGTCGCGACGACCATGGTCGGGGACCGGGCGAAGAACCCGGAGATCATGCTCGAAGTGACCGTCGGCAGCTGCGCGCAACTGCGCGAGGTGGCGACCCTGAAGTCCTGCCGGGACGGCGAGATCTACCGCGTCCTCGGCAGTGCGTACGACGGCGACACCAGGAAGGCGGCCCAGGCCGGCCGCACGCTGTACTTCCACCCGTCGTACGACGACCAGGGGCACTCCGGGGCGGCCTGGAGGGTACCCGGGGGACTGAGGTCCGCGGCGCCCCGCGAGGACCCCGTCGGCAACATCCGGGAGGGACTCCTCATCACCCCCGGCGCACTGCCCACTTCCGCGACGGCCGGCCTGGAGCAGAAGGTGTTCGTCTCGCTCGACCCGTCGGTGCCGGACGCCCGCGACAACGCGCGCAACACCGCCGCCCGGGTCGACCCGCTGTCGCAGGTGTTCAACATGGCGGCCAGTGAGCAGTCCCAGCAGTTCCGGTCCATCCGCACCGGGCTGTTCGTCGGCGCCACCTGTGTACTGGTCCTCATCGGGGCGAGCCTGCTCGTCTCCCAGCTGGAACAGCTGCGCGAGCGCAAGAAGCTGCTGTCGTCCCTGGTGGCCTTCGGCACCCGGCGCCGCACGCTGAGCCTGTCGGTGCTGTGGCAGACGGCGGTGCCGATCACGCTCGGCCTGGCGCTGGCCTCGGCGGTCGGCCTGACGCTGGGCACGGTGCTGCTGAAGATGACGGACACCGCGGTGACCGTCGACTGGTGGAGCGTGCTGACGATGACCGGCATCGGCGCCACGGTCGTACTGGTGGTGACCCTGCTCAGCATGCCGCCCCTGCTCAGGCTGATGCGGCCGGACGGTCTGCGCACCGAGTAGTGAGCCGCCGGCCCCTCCCCCGTCACGGGGAGGGGCCGCCGCACGCTCAGAGGCTGTACTCCCGCACCACCCGCCGTACCTGGGCGAACAGCATGCCCACGTTCACCGACTTGCGGCAGACGACCACGGCGACCACGTCCTGCTGCTCGTTCATGCGCACGAACAAGTGGGTGAGGTTCTCGCTGTTGACCAGGATCTCCTGGAAGAAGTGGTTGTCACTGCTGATCCCGCGGCGCTCCTTGAAGACGTCCTCGATCATCACGACCGTACGGCCCTGGAACAGGTCGAGGGTCGCTCCCGCCAGCAGGTCCAGGACCTCGGGCGGATGGTTGTCGACCGTCTCGTACGACAGCAGCATGCCGGTGGACATGTCGACCGCGCCCGAGGCGACACAATCGGGGGCGTCGGTACGCAGGGACTTGACCAGGCCCATCACCTGATCGGAGAAACCGGGGGACATTCGCTTCGTCGCCATCCCTTCACACTCCTTCCGTGGCCTTCTCGGTGAGGATCGCGCCGATGCGGTCCAGGGCCGGCTGGGTAGCCGTGTGCAGGCGGTCCACGTCCATTCCCTCGTCGCCGAGCACGACCATCAGGGCGGTGTCGCCGACCGAGTAGAAGGCGGCACAGCCGTGGCTGCCGTACGTCACCGCCCGGCGCAGGGTGCCGCGCGAGGTCGCGTCGGCGGTACGGCGGGCGAGGCCGAGGCCTGCCGCGGCGAGGGCGGCGAGGCCCTCCGGGTCGATGGAGTCGGCGGTGTCGGCGGCGATCAGCAGCCCGTCTGCGGCCGCCACCGCGGTGTCGGTGATTCCGGTGACCTGTTCACGCAGGCCGCGCATTTCCAGTGCCAGGGCTTTGTGGTCCATGCAATCAACTCCCCTTCTTCTGTTCACATCTGTTCGGCTCGTTCATGTCGGATTGCTCATGTCGGATTGCTCATGTCGCTTTCTTCGTTTCGGGATCCGTTCCGCAGCCGGAAGAAGCCGCCGGGCTTCCGGCGGGGCAGGGCGGCCGGTATCGGGGGTGGCGGCGGTGGGGGGTGTTCGGGAGGGTCCGGCTTGCGGTGGCGCACGCCCTCACCGTCGGGGATGGGCCGCACCGGGATCGGCGGGGGTGTTCCGTCGCACTCCAGGAGCCCCTCGCCGAGCATCCGGGCGATCTCGACGGTGACGGTGTAGACCCCCCGTCCGGTGCGGAAGGCGAGGTCCCGGGCGGTGCGGCGGCCGTCGGTGTGGGCGAGCAGCTCGCGTCGGAGCGCGGTGAGCGGGCCGGCTGGCACCGCGACGGGGCGGGGGCGTTCACGGTCCGGGCGTACGGGGCGGGGCAGTCTGGTGATCGCCAACAGCTTGCGGGCCGCGTCCTGCAGCAGTCTGACGGGCGGTTCGCCCACGGCTACCTGCGCGAACGGCTCGGCCGCGAGGGCGCGTTCGCAGTTGTCCACCCGGCCCGCGACGATCGCGAAGACCGCGTCGTGCAGTGCCATCACGCAGACGACCCTGAGCTGCGCCGCCCCCGCGTACCCGTGTGTGATCAGCCCGGCCGCCGGCCAGCGCGCACCGCCGGCCTCCCGCACCAGACCGGCCCACTCCTCGCCGCTGACCCGGCCGGAGCGCAGCAGCAGCGCCTCCGGGCCCGGCGCGCCGGGGCTCTCGACCGCGACGACGAGCCCGCCGCGCAGTTGGAAGGTGCCGCCGGGCGTCCCGGCCACCCGCAGTTCCCCGGTGAACTCCTCGCGTGCGCATGCGATCAGAGCCGACGCGAGCAAGTCGTGACCGAACCGGTCGAGGGGATCTTGAAGGTCCGACATCACTCCCCTTGACCTGTCGCACATACGCCTGACGCGTAACGCTGAGGGAGGAATGTGTATCAGTCCGGGCGCATATTCCGGGCGGCGTCTTCCTACCTGGCTTCACCTGGCGGAAGTTGAAATATCCAGCCGTGCAAAGAGCTGTGTTCGGTGCTCATTTGAACGATTGGTAGTGATGGTTTTCAGGTTCCCTCGTCGAGCACCCGTACGGGCAGCGGGCGCGGCGCCTCGCGCGGTGCGGCGGCCAGTTCCCCGTACTCCGCGCTGCGCGCCGCGCCGGTGCGCACGGCGAGGGCGATGCGCCGGGCGGGGGCGGGGTCGGTGAAGCAGCCGGTGAGGACCCGGTCGTTGCGGGTCGTCCCGACCTTGAGGGCGGCGCGCGGGAGCAGGTCACCCGCGGCCGCCGGCGACGAGCTGGACGAGCGTTCGCTGTTCTACGCCGGAGGTGTGTCCGCCGGCGGCGGAGCCGCCACCGGGGCCGCGTCCGCCACCGTGGCACCCCTGGGTTTGGGCGAGTGCCTCAGGGCCGGTTCCTGGGAGTACGCCCGCAGATAGCCCACGACCGTGTTGGTCACGGCGACCAGCGGCACGGCGACGATCGCGCCGCCGATCCCGGCGACCAGGCCGCCCGCCGCAACCGAAAGGACCACCGCCAGCGGATGAACGCGGACGGCCCGGCCGAGGATGAACGGCTGGAGGATGTGGCCCTCGATCTGCTGGACCGCCAGGACGACCGCCAGCGTCATCACCGCCGTGAAGACACCCTGGGTGACCAGGGCCACGACCACCGCCAGCGCGCCGGAGACAACGGCACCCACGAGCGGGATGAAGGCGAACAGGAAGATGAACACCGCCAGGGGGACGGCCATCGGGACGTCGAGGAAGTAGATGCCCAGGCCGATGAAGATCGCGTCGATCAGCGCCACTATCACCGTGCCGCGGACGTACGCCGTCAGGGTGCGCCACGCGCGCGGGCCCGCGCCCGCGACGCCCGGCCGAGCCGCCGCGGGCACCAGCTTCAGCGTCCACTCCCAGATGCGCCGGCCGTCGTAGAGGAGGAAGAGGGTCGAGAACATCGTCAGGAGGATGCCCGTCAGGGCCTCGACCACGACCGTGACGCCTTCCAGGCCCGCCGATGTGATCGCGTCCGTGTTCGAGCCGATCGCCTCGCGCAGGTTCTTGGCGATCTCGTTGATCTGTTTGTCCGTGACGTGGAAGGGGCTGTTCAGCAGCCACTTGCGCAACTCGTCGATGCCGTCCTGGATTTGGTCGGAGAGGTTGTCGATGTTCTCCATGACCTGCCAGGTCACGAACCACCCGATCAGCCCCATGACGACGAAGCCGAGGACCGCTGTCAACGCCGTGGCCAGGCCGCGCGGGAAGCCGAGCCGTCTGAGCCGCGCCACCGCCGGCTGGAGCAGCGCCGTGATCAGCAGCGCGCTCACGAAAGCGAGGACCACCAGTTGTACGGCGCTGATGACGCGCATCAGCACCCAGACCGTGCCCGCCAGCACGAGCAGCCGCCAGCCGGCCTCGGCCGCGACCCGCACCCCCCACGGCACGGCCTGAGCGGGGTCCGGGCGCGCTGCCACCACGGGCGGGGGATCGGGCAGTGTTTGGACGTGTTCAGCGGGCGCCGCCGGTTCGGCGTCGGCGTCCTCCCGCGCCACCTCGGCGCGACGCTCGTCCAACCGCTCACCCATCTCGGTCAGTCCGGCGCCGAGCCGACCGAGCCACACTGGCACTCGCGACATGATCCGTCCTCTTCCCCCTTCGATCCCCACCACTCCCCCCTGGAGTCGTCGCGTCCGACCGTACAGGGCGAAAGCCCCTCCCCCTAGGACGGGGAGGGGCTGCGCGAGGTTGAGAGCGAGGCCGGAGCCGGGAGTCTCAGTACCAGTTGTGGGCCTGCCAGAACGCCCACGCGTCACAGGGGCTGCCGTAACGGCTGTCCATGTAGTTGAGGCCCCACTTGATCTGGGTGGCCGGGTTGGTCCGCCAGTCGGAGCCGGCGGACTCCATCTTGGAGGCGGGCAGAGCCTGGAAGAGACCGTAGGCACCGGAGGAGGCGTTGACCGCCTGGTAGTTCCAGCTGGACTCGTGGTCCACGATGTTGCTGAAGCACTGGAACTGGTCGCTCGCCACCATCTGCCGCGCCATCGCCTGGATCTGCGCGACGGTGTAGGAGGTCTGGACGGGGAAGTCGGCGGAGCTGCGGCTGGCCGCCTCGGTCTTCGCCTCGGCGCGCTCCTTGGCTTCCTCGGCCGCCTTCTCGGCAGCCTTGTCGGCGGCTTCCTTCTTCTCGATCGCGCTCTGGGCGGCCGCCTTGCGGGCCGCCTCCTCAGCGTCCTTCTTGGCGCTCGCGTCCGCAGCGATGGCCTGGACATTGGCCTGCTGCGTCAGGGACGCGGTCTGCACCTGGACCTGCTGGCCCGCGGGTATGTCCGCGAGGAGCGTCGCGTCGGCTGCCGTCGCCTCGGCGTCGTTGGGCTGCGCGGTGCTGCCCGAGGCAACTCCGACGACGCTACCGACAGCGGTGACCGCCGTGGCCGAAGCCACTGCGAATCCCCGGACCGAAATCCGGCTCACACGGTTTCCTTCCAGCATCGCCCGCTTCGGTGACCCTGGCGGACGCAATCGTGCCCCTGACGCTGGCCTCCCCACTGCGCGGTCACGGGAGGCACGGGCCCGGTGGGCAACTCCCCGAGGGAGGCGCCGCGTGGTGCTCGGGCGGCATACGACGACGCTATGGAGTTGGCTGTGGTGTTTCTGTGGTGCCGTACCGCTGGGGGTACAGGTGTGTCGTATGCGGGGCCTGACAGGAGTGAGACTCTGCCGCAACCGGACGCGCAAGGCAATTCTGCGTTGAGTGTGAAAGCTCACATGCCGTTTGGCCCAGGGGATTTCAAGAAACCGCCGCGCACGCGGACGCCGCCCGGCTAGGCTTTTGGCCTTTGCCGGACGGCGCCAACTACCACGTAACCGACCCTAAATGGGCCGTGGCTCTCAGACCTGCCCGTCTTCCAGCATTTCGGTCACAAGGGCTGCAATCTGTGACCTCTCGGACCGCGTCAGTGTGACGTGTGCGAAGAGCGGATGACCCTTCAGCTTCTCGACCACGGCGACGACACCGTCGTACCGGCCGACCCGCAGATTATCCCTTTGCGCTACATCATGGGTCAGAACGACCCGCGAATTCGCACCGATTCGGGACAGTACGGTCAGAAGTACGTTCCGTTCCAGCGACTGGGCCTCGTCCACGATCACGAACGCGTCATGGAGCGAGCGGCCGCGGATATGGGTGAGCGGCAGGACCTCCAGCATGCCCCGCGCGGTGACCTCCTCGATGACCTCACGGCTGGTGACCGCCGACAGCGTGTCGAACACCGCCTGCGCCCAGGGGCTCATCTTCTCGGCCTCGGAGCCCGGCAGATAGCCGAGCTCCTGCCCGCCCACTGCGTACAGCGGCCGGAAGACCATCACCTTCTGGTGCTGACGGCGCTCCAGGACCGCCTCCAGACCGGCGCAGAGCGCGAGCGCCGACTTGCCGGTGCCGGCCCGGCCGCCCATCGACACGATGCCGACGTCCGGGTCGAGGAGGAGGTCCAGCGCGATGCGCTGCTCCGCGCTCCTGCCCTTGATGCCGAACGCCTCACGGTCGCCGCGCACCAGACGGACGTTGCCCTCGGGCGTGACCCGCCCCAGCGCCTTGCCCCGCTCGGACTGGATCGTCAGACCCGTGTGCACCGGGAGGTCGGCGACCTCGGGCACATGGGCGTGCCCCTCCTCGAAGAGGATGTCCACCTGTTCGCCGCCCAGTGTCAGTTCGGACATTCCGGTCCAGCCGGAGGAGTCCGTGATGGCGAGCTCGGCGCGGTACTCCTCGGCGAGGAGCCCCACGGAGGACGCCTTGATCCTGAGCGGCAGGTCCTTCGACACGACGGTGACGTCGAACCCCTCGGCCTGCAGGTTGCGGGCGACCGCGAGGATGCGGGAGTCGTTGTCCCCCAGGCGGTAGCCGGTGGGCAGCACGCTGGGGTCCGAGTGGTTGAGCTCGACACGTACGGTTCCGCCGAGGTCCCCGATCGGAATGGGGGCGTCGAGACGGCCGTGCCGGACCCGGAACTCGTCGAGCAGACGCAACGCCTGCCGGGCGAAGTAGCCGAGCTCGGGATGGTGCCGCTTGGCCTCCAGTTCCGTCACCACGACGATGGGGAGCACGACCTCGTGCTCGTCGAAGCGGTTCAGGGCGTTCGGGTCGGCCAGCAGGACGCTGGTGTCGAGAACATAGGTGCGCCGGTCTGGCTTGTGGCGCTTTGTGCTGGTCACCACGGAAGGACGTACCCCCTCGGATGAGGTCGGGGAGCGACGGAGTGGAGCTGGACCGGTCGTCGGCCGCCCTGCACGGGCCGAAAACCGGCCCTCCGCTTCTTCGTCCGTGCTGGGACCGCACGGTAGGGCTGGTGCAAAGGGCCTCCCGGGCGGACGGCCCCGTGCCGTCCGCTGAGATCCGACACCCGTGGTTCGGGCGTCGACCTGCTTGGCTTATGCCCTCGAACACGCTCGGCCATGCCAGGGCATATGACGGCGCCCCGGTGAACTCCTTGTTACTTCCGCCCCAAACGGGGTAATCACGAGGCTCCTCGAGCCTCAGCCGCCGTAACGGCGGTGGCGAGCCGCGTAGTCGCGCAGGGCGCGCAGGAAGTCGACCTTGCGGAAGGCCGGCCAGAAGACCTCGCAGAAGTAGTACTCCGAGTGGGCCGTCTGCCACAGCATGAATCCGGACAGACGCTGTTCGCCGCTGGTGCGGATCACGAGGTCGGGGTCGGGCTGGGCGCCGGTGTAGAGGTGGCGGCCGATCATGTCGACGTCGACGGCCTCGGCGAGGTCCTCCATCGAGGCGCCCTTGTCGGCGGCGTCCAGGATCATGGAACGCACCGCGTCGGCGATCTCCTGGCGGCCGCCGTAGCCGATGGCGACGTTGACCACTATCCCGTCGACGTGGGCGGTGGCCTCCTCCGCCTCCTTGAGCGCGGTCTGCATCGGAGGGGGCAGCAGGTCGGGGGTGCCGACGTGGTGCACACGCCAACGGCCGTCCGCGGCGAGGGTCCGTACGACGTCCTCGATGATCCCGAGGAGCGGGCCGAGCTCGTCCTGGGGCCGGTCGAAGTTGTCCGTCGACAGCAGCCAGAGGGTCACGACCTCGACGTCCGTCTCGGAGCACCAGCCGAGGAACTCCTCGATCTTCTCCGCCCCGGCCCGGTGACCGTGCACGGTGGTGGAGCCCGCGGCCTTCGCCCAGCGCCTGTTGCCGTCCATGATGACGCCGATGTGCTTGGGCACCTGAGCGTGGTCCAGGTGGCCTTCCACCCGGCGTGCGTACAGCCTGACCAGCAGGCCGCGCAGCTTGTCGCGCAGGTTCACGTGATTGTCAGCCCCTCCGTACGGATCGGACAGGCGCGGCCCCGGTGCGGCCGGGAGCGGTCCCTGTCCGTATGGCGGTCCGGGGGCTCCGTATGGCTGTCCCCGGAGGCGAAGCCTACCCCTGTGACGCGGACTCACCGCCAACGGATGTCAGGAGGACGGCCGGTGGGGTGCGCCGGGAACGCGCGGCCGCTTGAACCAGAGTCCCGCCGTGCCCTGGCTGAGCAGGACGGCCGCGGCGGCCACGATGCAGGCGAGCAGCAGCCCGAGGCCCGCCACCACGAAGACCACGAGGGCCGCAGGAACCGGACGGGGCGGACTGAGTCGAATGCTCGTTCGGCATGGGCCGGACTCCAGGACCTGATCCACCGGGCTCCAGGGCCTGATCTACCGGAGAGAGCCCGGGTCCGGGCCCGGCACAAGAAAAAACGGGCCGGTCCGTGGGGGGGATACGGACCGGCCCGAGGGGGGGTTTCCACCATAACCCTTTGTAAGGGATGCTGCGCGCATCGGCGCGTCACAACTACTCTCCGAAGTCGGACGGCGACGCGCCGGTGCCCACACGAGGCCCCATTCCGGGTGATTTCATGGCCGAATCGCGGCGGATCCCAGTGGGATCGGGCGGAATGAGGAGTGACCTGGAGGCCTTGATCCCCCTCTGGGGCCCGCTCGGCGACTCGTTCCCGGCCTACTTCCCTCGGGTGACCAGGGCCGCGAACGCCCGCTTGACGCCCCGACACGCCCCGCAGCAGGACATGGCACCGCGCAGCCCCCTCCACTGCGCGGTACCGCCCGCGCAGCTTTGCTCACGCGAATTGCCTTGGTCTGAACTTACGTGACACATGAGGCCTGACGCGACCTACCGGGATAACAATGTGGAAAACACAGACGTCTCACCAGGGAACAGAAGGCGATCCACCCCTCATGGGCGAAAAACACCCATTTGCTACATGTGCGATGGGGAAGAGGCCGGGAAAGAGGACATCAGATGACCTCATTCCGGCCTAGCGTCGCCCCATGACCGTGAGGATCACTTGGGAAGAGGCGAGCGCACGGCGGCTCCAGCGGCAGTTCCTGACCACACCGTCCCCGGCCGGTACACCGGTCGCCGAGGTGACGGCCGCGATACTCGGCGCACATGCACAGGTGATGTCCGCGGCCGAGATGTCGGTGGGGGTGCGGACCGCCGGGGTGACGCGGGCGGACGTACGCACCGCACTGTGGGACGAGCGCTCACTGGTGAAGACACACGGCCCGCGCGGGACCGTGCATCTTCTCGCCGCCCACGAGCTGTCGCTGTGGTGCGCCGTGCTGACCGCGGTCCCAGCCGGCGCGAGCCCCTTCCCGCCCGACGCCCGCCTCACCGAGAAGCAGGCCGAGCAGATCGTGGCGGCGATCGGCGACGCGCTCGACGGTGTGTGTCTGACCGTCGACGAGCTGGGCGAGGAGATCGTCGCCCGCACCGGCGACTGGGCCGGCGACCGGGTGATGCCGGCCTTCCAGGACCTGTGGCCGCGGTGGCGGCAGGTGATGCACCGGGCCGGCCAGGCGGGCGCGCTGTGCTTCGGCCCGAACCGGGGCCGCAAGGTGACGTACACCCGCCCGCCGCACTTCGAACCGCTGCCACCGGCCGAGGCGCTGCGCACGTTCGTACGCCGCTATCTGGGCGCCTACGGACCGGCGACGCCGCAGCACTTCGCCAAGTGGCTGGCCGCTCCCGCGGGTTGGGCCGCAGAGCTGTTCGGGACGCTCGCCGCCGCAGGCGAGATCGAGAAGGTCGGCTTCGCGGACGGGCCTGCCTGGGTGACGGCAGACGACACCGGCTTCCCGGACGTTCCTTTCCGCGGTGTGCGACTGCTGCCCTACTTCGACGCGTACGCCATCGCCGCGCAACCTCGCGAACTGCTGTTCCCCGGCGACGCATGGCAACGGGCCCTGGCCGGCGGACAGGCCGGCAACCACCCGGTGCTGCTGGTCGACGGCGTGGTGGCCGGGGTCTGGCACCAGCGCCGCCAAGGACGCCGTACGACCGTCACGGTGGAGCCGCTGAGCCGCCTGACGGCGCGGCAGGAGCGGGAGTTGGGTGAGCAGGTCGAACGGTTGGGCGAAGTACTGGAGGCGAGACCGGAGTTAGTGATCGGGAAGGTCACGGCCGGGCCGCACGCGTGAGGCGAATCATCTGGATCAGCCCGACTCCGGGACACGTCGTCTGACAGTGCCGGTGAGCGGGGCCTGGTGCGCCGCGTAGGTGCGTGGCAGGCCCCGCGGCCCTTGGGTGATCGGAAAGACACGGCCCGCACGCCTCGCGTCCCCTCCTGCGTCGCCGGTCATGTCACGGCACCAGGGGCCGGACTTCCTCGGCCGTGAAGCGCACAAAGCCCTCAGGGTCGGGCTCGTCGCCGGTGGGCTGGAGGATCACGGTGTCGGCACCGGCGTCCGCCAGCCGCTGGACCGCCTTCGCGACGGCGCCTGCGTCACCGGCGACCCCGAGGCCGGGGACCTGGCCCAGGCCCTCGGCGACCAGCTCGGCGCGCAGCCGGGCGGCGGCGTGGGGCCCGGTGGCGGCGAGGAGATAGACGACCACCCTGTGGGGATCGCCGGTACGGCCGCCCGCCTCCCGCCCCGCGTCGATGAGCCGACGGGCCCGGCGTACGCCGTCGGGCGAGGTGGATGCCGTGAGCACGGTCCCGTCTGCGGCCTCACCGGCCAGCCGCAGCGAGCGCGGCCCGGTGGCACCGGCCAGCACCTCGACAGGCCCCTGCGGCGGCCAGTCGAGAGCGACGTCGTCCAGCTTCACGTACCGTCCGGCCGTCGTGACCCGCTCCCCGCGCAACAGGGCACGCAGCGCGACGAGATGCTCCCGCAGCAACGTCACCGGCGACTCCGCCCGCGCCCCGACCTGCCCCATCCAGTCCTGCACCCCGTGCCCGACGCCGAGGACGGCACGCCCCGGGAACATCCGGTGGAGCGTGGCCGCCTCCATCGCGGTGATGGCGACGTTCCGCAACGGCACGGGCAACAGCCCGACTCCGATCGTCGTGCGCTCGGTCCAGGCGAGGGCGGCGGCAGCGGCGGAGACCCCGCCTTCACGGAAACAGTCCTCCCACAGCCAGAGCTCTCCAAGCCCGGTCTCGTCGGCGAGGCGGGCGACGTCCCGCAGCCGCTCGGGGGGAAGTTGTGGGCGGAACACAGCGCCGAGTCCGGTCATGGGGACTTCCTACCCGTGCCGATCGCCACAGCCAACAGCCTTACTCGTCGCACTTGTTCAGCAGCTTCATGAAGCGCGCCGGCTCATCGCCGTCTACGAGTGAGCGACTCCAGCCGTTCTGGCTCTGCTGCTGCGACAAGTGCCCGCCCCTCCAGTGGAGCGGGCACTTGTCGGCAGCCCTCGCGAGCGGTCAGCGGTTGACGGCCTGGATCTCCTGTACGACGACGTCCTGCGTGGCACCGAAGTTGCCGTCGGGAAGGTCGCCGCCGGCGCCGCCGGTGCCGGTCCACTGGATCTTCCAGGTGACCGTGGCCTTGAGCGGATACGAGCCGTCGCCGGAGGAACGCAGGTACCTCACGCCGCAGGGCGGGGTTTTGTCGGCCTTGCCCTTGGCGTACGGCTCGCCGATGCGGCCGTTGTCGATTTGGCAGACTCCGGAGGCCGGGTAGGTCTCGGCGTCCGCGGTACCCGGCTCGATCTTCAGAGAGACTGGCTCCGCCGTTGCGGTGGCCTCGATACCTATCTCGGGTACCGATGCGGTGACCGAGACCGGCTTGAACTCGGCACCGTCGAGCCACGCCCAGGTCGGGAGGTTGACCTTGGTCGTTTCCGCTGGAGCCAGGGTGACCTCGGTGCCCGGGACGCGGATCTCGGCGTACGCGAGTTCGGCGAGGACCTCCGGGGTGACGGCGTTCTCGATGTCGGCGGGCGGGGCGTCGCCCGTGTCCACCCAGAAGTAGTCCTCGTCACAGGAGTCCCAGCCCGGGGGGTAGCTCTTGTCGGCGTACGAGCCCCACCAGAAGCCCTTGCCGGTCTTGTTTTTGTTGAAGTCCTTCTTGGGGTCTTCCTTGTTGAGGTACTTCTTCCGCTGCTCGGCATCCCACTGGTAGCCCGTCGAGTCGGCCTCCCAGATCGGCTCCAGGTACTTCTGCAGCTGTTCGGGGGTGTACTTCGGGGCATACCAACAGGGAGGCGGCGTCCACGACGTGCTCGACGTGAGCGCGCCCGCGGAGTTGCCGCTGCCGTTCTTCGAACGGTCGAAGACGACGCCTCCGACGGTCACCGAGACGTTGCCGGCTCCGTCGGCGTCGGCCCGCTGTTCCGTCTGACCGTCCGTGCCGCCGTCGAATCCCTTCTCGGCATATGCGGGCCCGGCAGCAGCCAGGATCAGGGCTGCGAGTCCTGAGGCGAGGACCAGGTGGTTTGGCCGGCTCAAGGCTGGCACTTTGCGCTCCCCCTCTGCGATTCCAGACGCTCGGTGACCCAGACGCCGTACTTGTTCTTGCGTAGGGTGCCGGCGTAGATGACGTAGCTGTCCTTCGTCACCGGCGTGACGTCCGTCTTGCCGGTCTTCAGGAACTTGTTGAACGCCTTGCTCTGGTCCTCGCAGTACACGAGGGCAGCGGTGCCGTCACCGTTGACGGTCACGCTCTCGTTGTAGTAGCGGGTCAGACCAGTCGTGCGTGCCTTGTGGTCGACATACTCCTGGATGTACTTCTGGCTGCCGGCGGCGGCCGTGCCCTCGGAGTAGAAGCGGTAGGCCGCATGAAGCGGGTCCTGCTCGGCGATGGCCATGTCCACGGCCTTGATGCGCTGTTCGGCATCGCTGAGCACGGCGTCCTTGTCCGCGTCGCCGCTCTTCGTCCATTCGAACTTGTACGTGACGTCTGACGGCAGCTCGATCTTCGGCCGGTCGGCTGTTGCCGAGGCCGACGCGGTCGGCGACGTCGACTCGCCGCTTCCCGTATCGGCTCCCGCGATCTTGTCGTTGTCCTTGTCCTTGGAGCTGTCATCGCTTCCGCACGCGGACAGCGACAAGGCCGCAGCGGCGGTCAGCGCGATCGCTGCGAGTACGGTGGGGCGGGGGTTCACGGTCGGCTCCTGGTGAGGCGAGGGTTCTCTTGAGCGAACCAACGCTATCCACCGGCATGGAGTCACACCAGGGTCGAGCCTGTCGACCGGCGGGGCGTATGAGGCCAAATGGGCCGTTCGACGGGCCGGTTGGACCGTAACGGTTGAGTAACTCGGCGGTCTGCCGCCCACGCTCCGCGCTGAGCAGGTCGTTCCACTTATGAACAAGCAAAGGAGCCACCGCCAGTCACACGGATGGGGGTGCAACATGGCCGACTAGGAGGTGGCCTGACCATGGGCCGGCGCTGGCGTGACGGTAGCGGCAAGTTGGTCGTTCAGGGGGAGCGGGTGGGTGTTTCCGTTCCGTTGGAGATCGCCGCCTCGTACCGGGCCCGCACCAAGGGGTTGTTGGGGCGTGACTCCGTCGAAGGGGCGATCCTGCTCTCCCCCGCCGGCAGCGTGCACACCTTCCGCATGCGTATGCCCATCGACGTCGCCTACCTCGACCGCAACCTCAAGGTCATCGCGGTGCACACCATGAAACCGGGCCGCCTGGGCCTGCCCCGTCTTCGTTCTCGGCATGTGCTGGAAGCGGAGGCCGGGGTGATGGCGAGCTGGGGAGTGCGGGTCGGGGTGCGTGTGGAGGTCGTCGCGGAGTAGCGAAGGGAGGTCCGACCGCCAGTCCTGGCGGCCGGTTCGGTCCGGTCATGTCGCCGTACGGGGAAAGGACACCTCCACCCTTCGGTTCTTCTTGCGGCCGGCCTCCGTGGCGTTGGAGGAGATCGGGTACTGCTCGCCGTAGCCGCGTACCTCGAAGGTGAGGTCTGGGTTGTTCAGTTCCCGGTCCAGGACGTCCTGTACGGCGTTGGCGCGCTGCTTGGACAGAACGTCCCCGTGGGCGGAGGAGCCGAGGTTGTCCGTGAAGCCGAAGACACGGATCCTCGTCGCGTTCTGGGCGTTGATCTCCTCTGCGATCGCGGCGATGCGTGCCTTCGACTCGGCGCTGAGTCTGGCGCTGTCCTTGCTGAACAGCACCTCGGCCTGAAGGGCGAACTTCACGTCCGCGTTGGTGTCCTCCCTGCGTTCGTCGCCGCTCTGCTCTTCCACGACCTGCTTGATGTCGAGGACCTTGGGCTCGGCGAGGGTTGCGCCTTCGGGGAGCTTCAGGTCGGGGTCGTTGCCGTCAACCTCGACGGGGGCCGAGGCGGTCGCTTCGGTGCCCGGGGGGACGCTGGGGGTGTCGTCGGCGTGGGCAAGGGTTGCGCCGGCGAGGAGAAACGAGGTTGTGGTGAGGATCAGGGTGAGGCGCGTGTGGGTCATTGGTGGCCTCATCCTGAGATCCGGATGGGGGCGGCGGCGAATGACGGCAGTTGGAAGGTGACCTCTGCGATGTCGGCAGGGGGCGCGGGGAACTGCATGAAGACGGCAACGGTCTCACCAGCCTTCACCGTCGAGAACCCTGTGGTTGTCAGGGGGCGGCCATCCGTGTCGCGCAGCACGTAGTACCGCTTTTTGCCCTTCGAATCCACGAGCGTGGCGCCGCCGAGTGACCTGCCGTTCCTGATGATCTCGGTCTCGTTGCCACTCAACGCAGCGGGAATCGCGACGCCCTTGGCGCCGTCGTTCTTCAGGCTTCCGTTCACTGTGACGAATCCGCCGGAATCCCGCTCGGCGGAGGTGATCTGGAGGACGAGTCCGTCGGGACCCTTCAACTCGGCCAGAGGCGCTTCCGACTGGCCCTCCTGAACACTCGGCCGAGATCCGCTCCCCTTGGACGCGGACGCCGAACTCTCCGGCTTCTTGTCGTCGTCTCCCCCACCACCGCAGCCGGCCACACCGAGGGCCAGCCCGACCGCGACCGTCAACGTGACCATCGCCCTGCGGGCCTTCGCAGTGAACCGAATGCTCATCACTCTGCTTCCTTCATCCCTCGTCGTTCGCTTGTCAGTCGGCCAGATGGACGTCGAAGAGGTCCTCGGGCTCCGGGAGATCGGTGAGGTCGTCGGGATCCAGTTCCCAGTCCCGGTCCTTGCAGGTGAGCTCCGGCAGTACGTCGTCCCCGGAATCCTCTCCTGGGAGCTCGAACGTGCAGAGCGATTCGATCACGGCTGTGGCGGAGGCGGCCGAGTGCGTGTCCTCCGTGCCGGGGACGATGGACTCGCCGACGGCCTCCTCGGTCTCGACGTCGACCGTGTAGCCCAGAGGCCGCGGCTGCCCCGTACAGCCTTCAACTCGGGCTTCGTTCTGCGCCGCCAACTGGGTTGCACGCCAGCACCCGTCGAGTATGGCCCCGTCACCGTCGAGGAGATCCTGCCACTTTGCCGGATGGAGTACGTTCTTCACCCATTCGTCTGCAAGCTGCTCACGAGTTTCCTGCGCGGCCGCGAGCGCGCCCGCATCGGCCGCCGTCTGAGCCCCGTTGCGATTCGCGGCGGCCTGGCCGACCGCAAGGTATGCGAACGCGAGAAAGAGCAGACCCGCCACCACCGTGATGTAGATGGGGAAGGCCTGCCCTGCGTCGCCGCACCTGCGGCGCCGCATCAGCCGCCAGTGACCTCGGCGATCTTGGTCGTGATCGCGTCGAAGATCGTCTGCCCGATGTCCGTCCCCGTGATCGCCAGCACGATCGCCACCACCACCGCGATGATGCCCAGGTACTCCACCGCGGTCTGGCCCTTGTCGTTGCGGGCGGTGCGGGACTGGAGGTAAGTGACCGTGGCGTTGATCCAGTTGCTCATCGTGTTTCCCTCCGGGGGGCCGGCAAGTCTCTGCAGCCTGGGAAACGTACGCCGGATCCTCCGGTTCGGCAGAGGGTCCCAGGGCCCAATTCCGGGCCCAATCGGGGGTCATGCCCGGCCTCGGCGTGGCGTCGGGGCCGTGCCGAGCCACTTGGCGGCGGCTTCCGCGCGGCTGGCGCTGTGGAGTTTGGCGAAGATGCGGTTGATGTGGTTCTTGACCGTCTTCTCGCTGATGAAGCAGGTGGCGGCGATCTGCTGGTTGTTCATGCCCGATGCGATGTGGTCCATGATCTCCGCCTCCCTCGCGCTCAGTTGGAACAACGACGTGTCGGGAGTGGCCGGACGGCCACTTGTCCACCCAGACGACGACTGTCCCACATCTGGTTGCATTTGCGAAAGGTTTTGCGGAGGAACGGGTGAGGCGAGGACGGGTGGACGGCTTAATTGCGCTGGTGAGGGTGGCTGTTGGGGGGAGGAGCGAGAAGGGCGTTCGGCTGGTTGTTCGTATGCAGTCGCATCTGGTGCTCCCAGGTCATCGGGTAGCGGGGGGCCGCTCGGGGTCCGGCGGAGTCGAGTCAGCAGGGCGTCCGCCGCCGTGGGGGTGAAGTGGGCGCGGCCCTGCTTGACGTCCCGTACGGCCGTGACCAGTTGGTCCACGGTGAACTCTCCGTGGACCAGGTAGCCGCCGGCCCCTCTGCGCAGGGCCTCCTCGACCGTCTCCGGCTCGCCGCTGTACGTGAGCATCACGACCGGGGCTATGCGCACCAGGTGCGGGAGCGCCGAGATGCCGTCCACGCCCGGCATGCGCACGTCCAGGAGGATTACGTCAGGGGCGTGCTGGTGGGCCGCCTCACAGGCCTCGCGTCCGTCCGCTGCCTCCGCAACGACCGTGATGTCCGGGCGGCTGGAGAGGAGGGCCGTGAGACCCGCCCGGACGACCGGGTTGTCGTCGGCCACCACGACCCGTAGGGGGGTGGGGGGTGCGGCCGACGGCAGGGCGGGGGGCGGAGTGGGGTGGTGCGTCACCTGGTGCATCTGGCGGCCTCCTCTCGGGTCGTGGGGTGTGCTCATTTCAGGGCCGCCAGCGGGAGGTCCAGGCGGATCTCCGTACCCCGGGGGTGGTCTCCGCGGCCCATCCGGATGTGGGCTCCTGCCGACGCTGCCCGTTCGACCATCCCGACGAGGCCGAAGTGACCTGTCCTGCGCAGCTGTTCGAGCGTTGTGTCCGGGGGCAGGCCGCGTCCGTCGTCGTACACGCTGATGCGGAGCAGGTCGCCGTGGACGCCCGCGCTGACGTCGACTCGGGTGGCGTGCGCGTGGCGGTGGGCGTTCTCCATCGCCTCGGTGGTGATGGTGAGGAGGTTGCGGGCCACTGCGGGCGGGACCGGGGGGCCTGCCGTCCGCTGGCCAGTGGGGGTGTACGTGGCCGGGAGCCCGGTTCGGGTGGCGAAGTCCCGGGTGCGGGCTGCCAGTTCCTTCAGTACGTCGGTGGTGTGAGCCGGGTCCGACTCGCGGCGCAGGTCGGTCAGGAGTTCGCGGGACTCCGCGGCGGCTCGCCGGGCCGAGCGGGCCACCAGTTCGGCCTGTTCCCTCACCACGGTCGGGTCGATCCGGTCGGCGCCCGCCGAGGCGGCCAGGCCGGCCGCGGCCAGCGCCACGCCATGCAGTGTCTTGGCGACGGAGTCGTGCATCTCGCGTGCCAGGCGGGCGCGTTCGGCGCTGACCGCCTCCGTGACGGCGAGCCGGGCCTGCACGGCGGTCAAGGCCTGCGTGGCTTCGCCGAAGCGGAGCATGAGGTTGCGCAGGGTCGAGCCGACGGCACCGGTGATGACACACAGGCCCGGGAGGAGGAGGGACTCGGCGAGGCCGGAGTTCTGGTCCTCCAAGGTCGCGTGGACGAGGAGGAGGATCAGCGACTGGAGCGAGGCGAAGACGGCGGCGCCTCGCCAGCTGTAGACGATGCCCGCGAGCAGGGGCGTGCAGACGCTGACGTACGCGAGGGTCGTGTCCGGGCCTGCGGAGATCAGGAGCAGGGAGCCGAAGAGGGTGTCCACGGCGAGGAGGGTGGGGTGGCGGAGGAGCAGGGGGCCGAAGCGTTCCCAGTCCCTGAAGAGGGCGTACGAGGCCATGAAGGTGACGATTACGGCTGCGCTGACCAGGCGGGTGCCGAGGCCGGGGGCGGCGTTGAGGAGGGCGGCGGGGGCGGCTACGGCGATCATGGCGAGACGGAAGCCGAAGACCTGGCGGCACATTGCCTGTAGGGCATTGATCTGGAGGGGGATGGGGGTGCGTCCGGGAGCGCGGGCGGGTGCGGGTGGGCTCAGGGGGACCCGGCCTTCGGCGGCCGGGTTTGCGTCTCCACCCGCAGCACGTGTGCGGCAATCGTCGTCGGGTGCGGGTGGCCCCGGTGGGGGTTGAGCACCGTCGGCGGCTGTCAGCCCGTCCACGGCCATCCAGCGGCCGGCCGGCCGCGCCGGCGGCGGGGCGGCCTTCGCCGTCCGCTCCCCCGGCGCCTTCAGCCCGTCCGCCTTCAGCCCGTCCGCCTTCAGCCCGTCCGCCTTCAGCCCGTCCGCCTTCAGCCCGTCCGCCTTCAGCCCGTCCGCCTTCAGCCCGTCCGCCTTC
>NZ_JBVIVK010000016.1:0-83823 GCF_055595715.1 Streptomyces sp. NPDC040410 | reverse complement strand
CTTCAGCCCGTCCGTCTTCAGCCCGTCCGCCTTCGGCGTCCGCTGGGCCCTCGGTGTCCGCGTCCGCCTCGTCCTCGTCGTCGGCATCATTCTTCGCCCACCCCTACTCCCCCGTGATCGAGCCGAAGTCGGTGCCGGAGCCGAGGATCAGACCCGCGCCGAGGAGGATCATCGTGGCGGGGACCATGAACGTCGTGATCATCATCGTCGCCTTGGGGACCGCGCGAGCCGCCTTTCGGCGGGCGTTCTGTGCGTCCGTGCGGCGCATGTCCTTCGCCAGTGCCACCAGCGTGTCCACGATCGGCGCGCCCAGCTCCTCGCCCTGTTGCAAGGCGGTCACGAACATCGCGACCTGCTCGGAGTCGTTGCGGCGGCGCAGTTCGGCGAAGGCCTGGCGGCGGCTCATGCCGAGGTCCATCTGGCGGAGTGTGATGCGGAGTTCGTCGGCCCAGGGGCCCTCGTACTTCGAGGCGACCCGGTCCAGGGCCTGGCGGAAGCCGAGGCCCGCGCTGACCACCACCGCCAGCACGTCCAGGAAGTCCGGCAGAGTCCGCTCGATCACGTCCTTGCGGATGCGGATCGCCGACCAGATGCCGACCTCCGTCCAGAACGCGCCGAAGGCCAGCAGCAGCAACGCCACCGGTACGTTGCCCCGGAGCAGGAACACCAGGAAGCCGACCCCGCCGAGGAAGCCGTAGACCGCACGGCGGGCCGCGTAGCGGTCGATCGTCAGGCCGCCGGGGTTGCCCGCCAGGTCGATCTTCCGGCGGTACTTCGCCACCCGCCGGGGGCCCATGAGGCGCAGTACCGCGGGGGCGTAGCGCATGCCGAGGCGGTCGACGAGTGAGTCGACCGCGCCGGTGCGGGTGGCGCCGACCTCCAGGGCCAGGGCCAGGTCGGACGGCAGTTTCGCGTCCGCACGGTACATGCGGATGCCGGCGAAGACGCCCCAGACGCTGAGGCCCATGGCGAGCGCGAGCAGGAGTCCCATGGCCGCCCTCCCCTCAGACGTCGATGCGGGACAGGCGGCGGATGAGGACGAAGCCGACGGCGTAGAGCGCGAAGGCGACGATCACCGCTCCCTGGCCGACCGGGGAGCCCGTCATGCGGTCCAGGGCTCCGTCCTTCACGCCGTTCATGAGGAACAGGGATCCGACGCCGAGGACCGGTACCGCGTACGACGTCATGTTCACCTGCGACAGCTGCGTCCGCACCTCCCGTCGCGTCTCCTTGCGTTCCTCCAGCGTTTCCGTGAGGTTCCGCAGTGCGCTCACCACCTGGCCGCCCGCCCGGTTCGACAGGACGAGCGTGGTGACCAGGACGACCAGTTCTCGGGAGGGCAGGCGCTCCGCGAGTTCGCCGAGCGCGTCGTCCATCGACGCGCCCAGCGCCAGCTGGTCGGCCACCTTCGCCAGTTCCTCGCCCGCGGGCGCCTCCAGTTCCTCCGCCGCCATGCCGATCGCCGTGCGCAGGGCGAGTCCGGCGTGGGTGGCGTTGGCCAGGATGCGGGCCAGTTCGGGGAGTTGGTTGATGAACCTCTCGATGCGTTTCTGACGCTGCCAGTCGAGGAACTGCAGGGCCGCCCAGATACCGAGGAGTCCGGCGATCGGGCCGAAGAACGGGGCCAGGGTCGCCTGGCCGATCAGCCACAGGCCGCCGACCGTGGCGAGCATGGCGGCGAAGAACTCGCCCGTGGTGACGTCCAGTCCCGTCGCGGCGAGGCGCAGTTCCAGCTTCCTGCCGAGCCGCGTACGGCGCAGTCGGCGGTCCAGGTTGCGGAAGCGGCGCCGCCGTCCGGGGGGCGGGAGCTGGCCGGCGGCCGAGAGGCGGTCGACGAGTGCCGCCCGCTGTGCCTTGCCCTTGGCGTAGATGTGCACGCCCACGACGGCCAGGAGGCAGGTCAGCAGCGTGCTGCCGGTGGTGAGGGTGACGAGGGTCTGGAGTTCCATGGGGGCGGTCCTGCCTACCTGGCTTCTCGGGTGGCGAGCTGATCTGCGGACTGGGCGACGCCGAAGGCCTGGGGGATCGGCTGGCTCGCCATGTAGAGGCGGTCGGCGGTGCGGCGCGGGAGCGGGAAGTACTGGAAGGCGCCGTGGATCCGGCCGTCGGCGGCCATCGGCCGGGCGTCGAAGCGGGCGACGGTGGCGAGCCGGTAGGGCTCGCCGCCGTGGCTGTCGAGTACGGCGACCTCGGTGACGCGGCGGGCGCCGTCGGGGAAGCGGGTGAGCTGGATGATGACGTCGATCGCGCTGTTGATCTGGTCGTGCAGCGCCTCGAAGGGGATCTCGACCTCGGACATCGACGCCAGGGTCTTCAGGCGCATCAGCGCGTCCTCGGCGCTGTTGGCGTGCACGGTGGCGAGTGAACCGTCGTGGCCGGTCGACATCGCCTGGAGCATGTCCAGTGACTCGCCGCCGCGGACCTCACCGACGACGATGCGGTCGGGGCGCATACGCAGCGAGTTGCGGACCAGGTCGCGGATGGTGACCCGGCCCTGGCCCTCGACGTTCGCCGGACGCGACTCCAGCCGGATCACATGCCCCTGCTGGAGCTGGAGTTCGGCTGAGTCCTCGATGGTGATGATGCGCTCGCGCTCCGGGATCAGACCGGACAGCGCGTTCAGCAGCGTCGTCTTTCCGGTGCCCGTCGCGCCGGAGACGATGATGTTGAACTTCGCCTGCACCAGGCCGGCCAGCAGGTACAGCATGTGCTCGTCGAGGGAGCCGAAGCCGACCAGCTCGCTGAGCGTGAAGGAGCGCGGGAAGCGGCGGATCGTGAGCGTGGCGCCGGTGAGCGACAGCGGCGGGATGATGACGTTGACGCGTTCGCCGGACGGCAGCCGGGCGTCGACCATCGGGTTGGACTCGTCGACCCGGCGGTTGACGGTGGAGACGATCCGTTCGATCGTCTGCATCAGCTGGTCGTGGGACGGGAAGCGGAGCGGCAACTGCTCCACGCGGCCCCCGCGTTCGACGAAGATCGCGTCAGGGCCGTTGACCATGATCTCGGTGATGGAGGCGTCTTCGAGGAGCGGTTCCAGGATGCCGAGGCCCAGCGCCTCGTCGACCACCCGGCGGATGAGCTGGGAGCGCTCGACCGTCGACAGGACGGGCCCCTCCCGGCTGATGATGTGCCCGAGCACCCGCTCCAGGCGGGCTCTGCGGTCGGCCGCCGCCAGTGAACTCATCTCCGCGAGGTCGATCTCCTCCAGGAGCTTGGCCCGGTAGGAGGCGACCAGGTGGCCGTCCTCGCCCCGGCTGCCGTTCTCCTCCGGGGAGTTGATGCGTGCCCGCAGGCTCATGGGTCAGTCCTCGTGGTCGAGCGGCATGGTGGCGGATTTGTGGGCCTGGCCGAAGTCCCAGCCGGGGACGATCGACGGGATGTCGACGGAGGCGGTGACGGTGACCTCGTCGCCGCCGTACGCGGCAGGGCAGTCGGTGCCGTCGGCCAGCCAGCCGCTGACCGCCTGCAGGCAGCCCTGCTCGGCGCTCTCCTGGAGCGAGGCGCTCCGCGCACCCGCCCGGGCCGCGGTCCCCGCCTGCTGCGCGGTGTACGCGATCAGTCCGATCTGTACGCCCGCCATGGCGACGAGGATCAGGATCGGGATGAACCCGAGGTATTCGAGAGCGACTTGTCCACGGTCGCGGCCTGTGGCGTCGTACGGCATCTCACTTCGCCTCCTCTACGGCGCCCGCGTGGCCCTCGACCTCGAACGGAAAGCCGATCGCGCCCGGGAAGAGGACGGGGACCTCGAGCCTGACGTCGGCCGTGACGTAGCCGCCGTCCGTCCCGCACCGCACCGTGCCGCTCCACGCACCCGGGAGCTTGTCCAGACCCGCCTGCTCGCACGCCGCCTGCCTGCCCCCCGGCTCCGCCGCCGTTCCCGCCCGCACCGCCTCGTCCGCAGCATTCCCCGCGAGCGTGAACGTGTATCCCACCAGCACGAACTGCCACAGCAGCACCAGCGTCAGGACGATCAGCGGCGTCATGCCGAGTAACTCGACGGTGACCTGGCCGCCGTCCCGGCGCCCGAAGTCCCGGCGCCCGAAGTCCCGGCCCCACATGCCGCGAGGCCACGTGCCCCGCCGCCGGACGGCCCGCCTCCCCATCGATGGCGCGCGCATCCCTATCCCCTTCCGTCCCCGCGGCGCCGAAAACTCACCGAGCCGCGGTCGCCCCGGAATCTGTGGCCCCTCCGTTCGCCCTCGGGGACCTTGATGAGCCCCAGTTCGCCGGCCAGGCCCCAGAGGGCCTGTTTCACCGTGCTTCTGCCGTCCAGCTCGTGGATCCGGCCCGCGTCCACCGCGCCGTGGAGTTCCTTGAAGGCCGCCGGGACCACGGTGCCCGCGACCGCCGTGCCGGTGATCTGCTGGATCAGCGGGGGCTGGATCTCCGTAGCGCGGGAGTGGCGGTTGACGACCACCGTCGTCTCCTCCGCCTTGCGGATCTGCAGCCGGTCCCACATGCGTACGGTGCGCTTGGCGCCCCGGACCGCCGGCACGTCCGGGGTGGTGACCAGCAGGGCCGTGTCGGCCATCTCCACGGCGGCGGCGCCCGCGCCGCCGAGCTGGGCGCCGCAGTCGACGACGACGACCTCGTAGCGGGAGCGCAGGGCGCTGACGATCTGGCGCGCGGCCCGGTCGGTGACCTCCTCGCCGCGCTCGCCCTCGCCGGGGGCGAGCAGCAACGCGACCCCGGTGTCGTGGCGGAAGACGGCGTCGGCCAGGACGCGGGGCGAGATGTCGGTGATGGCCGCCAGGTCCACGACGGAGCGGCGGAACTGGACGTCCAGGTAGGAGGCGATATCGCCGGTCTGCAGGTCCATGTCGACCAGCGCCGTGCTGCGGCCCGACGCCTGGGCCGCGAGGGCGAGTTGGATCGCCGTGAGTGTCGCGCCGACGCCGCCCTTCGCGCCGCTCACCGTGACGACGGTTCCGCCGGCTCCGGTGAACACGTCGCCTCCGGCGCCCAGATGACGCCGTACGCCCACCGACCACTGGGCGACCGCCTGGACGCGGCTGGCGAGTTCCTCGTAGCCGAGGGGGAGGGCGATCAGGCCGCGGGCGCCGTAGTCCATGGCGGCCTGGAAGAGGCCGGGGCCGGCGTCCGAGGTGACGAGGATGACGCCCACGGCGGGGAAGCGCAGGGCCACTTCGCGGATGAGTTCCAGGGCCGGGACGGGGCCGATGCGCTCGTGGACGACGACGACCTCGGGCAGTTCGTCGATCGACTCGGCGGCGAGGCGGGCGAGGGTGTCGATGAGCTGGGTGGAGTCGACCACCGGCGCGACCGGCTCGGCGTCCGGGAGCTGGCTGAGCAGTGTCGTGAGGGACCGGACCGCGTCCGCGTCGCCGACTGCCGGGAGGATCCTCGTGGGCATGGCGGGCTCTCACTTGTCCTTCGCGAGTTCGTACGTGCGGTCCTGTTCCGGGACGGTGGTGCCGCCGCCCGGCGCGACCAGCGCGAGCCGGACCCGCTGGGCGAACGACTCGGCGTACGTGATGCGCTGGGCGTCGACGGTGGAAAGCGCGAAGGTGATCGGGACGGCTTCGGTGAGCTGCCGGTTCCGGTTGTCGCCGTCCGGTTCGAGGGGGGTCAGCCTGCCGACGTCGAGGACCCTCGCATTGGTTACGATGATCTTGGACTGGTCGGGATCACCCTCCCGCTGTCCCTCGAAGGTGGCGTACACGTTGACCGTGGAGCCCGGCGTGATCTTGCCGGCGACACCGGTCGCCGCATCGATCATGATGGCGACCTCCTGCTGCCCGGGCTGCAGGGCGGGCTGATCGACGATCATGTCGCTCTGCAGCAGGGAGCCCTCGCGCAGGGTGGTGACGGCGATCTTGTCCCGGATGTCGGCGAGATCGGTGACGGCCGTGTCGGGCAGCCACCGCTCAGGCATCTTGATCTTCTCGAACTGGCCCGTGGTGAGACGGGTGTACGGCTCCACGTTCGACTTGAGCCGGTAGGCGGTGACCTCGGGGCCGACCTTGGACTGCACGTCACTGATGACGGACAGCACGCCGGCGAACGCCCCGAGGGCGCACAGGACCGACAGGAGCAGGAGTATCACGCCGCGGCGCTGACGGGAGTTCATGAACCGTACAACCTCATTGGGGGTTTCGGTCGAGCGGAATCGGGGGTGCGAGGGGCGGGCCGCCGGCCGGCTCAGCCGGCGGGCAACTGGTTCTCGTGCACGGATGAAGCGGCTGAGAGGGACGGGGCGGTGGCGGAGCAGAAGACGCAGCGGTCGCCGATGACGTCGATGCCGCACCAGTGGCAGACGGACTGCCGTACCGAGGCGACCAGTTGGTAGAGAACCGACAGGTCGGGCAGGAAGGTGCAGAACTCGATCAGTCTGCCGGTCCCCCACCACAGCGGTGACTCGGCCGGCAGCGGGGTCTCGCGCAGACCCTGGACGCTCCAGGCCTTGGCCAGGGTCGCGGTGATCCAGTCGGACTGCAGCTGGCCCTTGGCGACCAGCATCGAGGTGCCGAACTCCGGTCCGGCGAGGGTGGCGCCGGGGGCGATCCGGGCCAGCTGCGGTACAGGGTGGGCGAGTACGGCGAACTGGCTGCCGGGCACCCAGGACTTGGCGTGCGCCTTGAGGCCGACGGGGACGCGGTCGAGCCTGGTGACGGAGCCGAGGAGCGCCCCGGCGTGGATGTAGTGGGTCAGCAGCCGTGCGGCCGAGGCGAGCACGCCCGGGCTGAGGTCGCAGGACGCGAGCTGCCGTAACTGGCGGGTCAGGACGGCGAGTCCGAGCGGGGGCAGGTCCGGGCGGAACAGCGCTATCCGGTCGCTCTCCAGGAGGGAGCGGACGGTGTGCAGCCGGCGCGTCACACCCTCCGGGACGGCCTGCGAGCAGACGACGATCACGTGGCCGTGCTGGTCGGTCAGTGACTGCAGGGCGGCCAGCGACTGTTCGAGCGGCTGCGTGTCCAGGTCCCGCAGCACGACGGCGGGCATGGTTCGCTCGTCCTGCGGCGGCAGCGCCATGTCGGCACTGGTCACGGCAATGGCAGTTGGCACGCGCAGCTCCCCGTTCCATGCCCGTGGGTCCCACCGGTGTTACTCCGGCACACCCGGATGACTTCACTGCGTGACTACCTCAGCACTGTAACCACGCCTGTATGACCGGAGAACAGCGTTTCTTTGACTTCCTTCTCCTCTTGTTCGCCTTGCCGGAGTTCGAAAGAGGTGGATTCCGACCCAGATGGGTTGACAAGTGAAGTGGACTAAACCTCTTGACAGTTGAATTGGTCTGGACCAACTTGTACGTCAGCGGTGGCCACCGTCCTCGTCCCTCTCCCCCACTCGGAGGCTTCAGTGGACCGCGTACCAGGCATGCCCGGACGCAAGCGCGTGTGGGCGGGGGCCGCCGTCGGCGCCCTCGCCCTCTGCTTCGCGGGCGTCGGCGAGGCGTCCGCCGCGGACGTCAACAACGCGAAGAACGCCGGCTTCGAGTCCGGCCTGAGCAACTGGACCTGTTCGGCCGGCAGCGGTACGGCCGTCCCGTCCCCGGTGCACGGCGGCTCGGCCGCACTGAAGGCCACGCCGGCCGGGCAGGACAACGCTCGGTGCGCCCAGGCGGTGGCCGTCAAGCCCAGCTCGACGTACACGCTGAGCGCCTGGGTGCAGGGCGGGTACGCCTACCTGGGCGCGACCGGCACAGGCACGACGGACGTGTCGGCCTGGACCCCGGACTCCACGTCCTGGAAGCAGCTGTCGACCACCTTCACCACCGGTGCCTCGACGACGTCGGTGACGGTGTACACGCACGGCTGGTACGGCCAGGCCGCCTACTACGCCGACGACGTGTCGGTCCAGGGCCCCGACGGCGGCGGAGGCGGCGACCCGGCCCCTACGATCCCGGCGGCCCCGGCCGGCCTGACGGTGTCGGGCACGAGCTCGTCCTCCGTCTCCCTGGCGTGGAACACCGTGTCCGGCGCGACGGGGTACAACGTCTACCGCGACGGCACGAAGGTGACGGCCGTGTCGGGCACGTCGGCGACGGTGACCGGCCTCGCGGCCTCGACGCCGTACTCCTTCCAGGTCACCGCGACCAACGCGGCCGGTGAGTCGGCGAAGTCGGCGGCCGTGACGGGGACGACGACACCGGGCGGCGGGGGCGGCGGTGCCCTGCCGAAGCACGCCGTCACGGGCTACTGGCAGAACTTCGACAACGGGGCGACCGTCCAGAAGATCTCCGACGTCTCCGCCCAGTACGACATCATCGCGGTGGCCTTCGCGGACGCGACGGCGACGCCGGGTGCCGTGACCTTCAACCTGGACTCCGCCGGCCTCGGCGGCTACACCGTCGACCAGTTCAAGGCGGACATCAAGGCGAAGCAGGCGGCCGGGAAGAAGGTCATCGTGTCGGTCGGCGGTGAGCGCGGCACGGTGTCGGTGAACGACCCGGCGTCGGCGGCGAACTTCGCGAACTCGGTCCACTCCCTGATGCGGACGTACGGCTTCGACGGCGTCGACATCGACCTGGAGAACGGCCTCGACGCGACGTACATGACGCAGGCGCTGCGGGCGCTGGCCGCGAAGGCCGGGTCGTCCCTGGTGCTCACGATGGCGCCTCAGACGATCGACATGCAGTCGACTTCGAACGCGTATTTCCAGACCGCGCTGAACGTGAAGGACATCCTCACGGTCGTCAACACGCAGTACTACAACAGCGGGTCGATGCTGGGCTGCGACGGCAAGGTGTACAGCCAGGGGTCGGTCGACTTCCTGACGGCACTCGCCTGCATCCAGCTGGAGGGCGGTCTGTCCCCGTCCCAGGTGGGGCTGGGTCTGCCGGCCTCGACGCGCGGCGCGGGCGGCGGCTACGTGTCACCGACCGTGGTGAACGACGCTCTGGACTGCCTGACGAAGGGGACCGGTTGCGGAACCTTCAAGCCGACCAAGACCCATCCGGACCTGCGGGGCGCCATGACCTGGTCGACGAACTGGGACGCGACGGCCGGCAGCGCGTGGTCCAACGCGGTGGGACCGCACGTGCACGGTTTGCCCTAACCGAGAGACGCCGAATGTGCCGCCCCTGCCCGCGGTGACGTGCGTGGGGGTGTGCCCGTCGACCGGGTCGGCCGCCGGAGGAGCGGCCTCTGTACGGCCGTTCGTCCACGGTCGTCAGGATTGGATCGCAGTCACCCAGTCGGCAGTGCTGACAAGGTTCGGCCCGCTTCACGCTGTGTGCCCAGCCAGGAGGCCGGATTCGAAGGGTTCGAGACGGCGGCTCCCGGCTGACTATTGACCTGCTCATGCCACGAGCCGACCATGGGCGCACACCCGCACCAGCACGTCGCTGAACCACCCCCGCTCCACTCCCCACTTCCGGCGACCCCGGAATCCCCGGAGAAACTAGGAGACTTCATGCGACTTCGCATACGAGGCTCGGGCGCCCGCAGCGGGAGACGAACCGCAGCCCTCGCCGCGCTCATGGCCCTCGCCCTCGCGGCCCCCCTCTCCGCGACGGCGACGAACGCCAGCGCCGACAGCGCCCGCAAGGCTGCACCCTCCTCCGACGACGTCCGCCAGTACGAGATCCACGTCGACCACAACACCCCGGTCACCCGCACCGCCATCGCGGAGGCCGGCGTGACCGTGGACGAGGCCGACGAGGAGACGGTGGTCGTCTCCGGGCGCGCGGCGCAGATCAGGAAGCTGCGGCAACAGGGCTACGAGGTCTCACTGCTGGGCTCGGCCCCGGACCGCTCCACCGCCGCGGACGAGGTCCGGCTCCACGACTTCCCCTCGGCGGACTCCAAATACCACAACTACGCCGAGATGACCGCGGAGATCGACACCCGGCTCGCGGCGTACCCGAGCATCATGAGCAAGCGGGTCATCGGCAAGTCGTACCAGGGCCGGGACATCGTCGCCATCAAGATCAGCGACAATGTCGCCACCGACGAGAGCGAGCCGGAGGTCCTGTTCACCTTCCACCAGCACGCCCGTGAGCATCTGACGGTGGAAATGGCGCTGTACCTGCTGCGCGAGCTGGGAGCGGGCTACGGCAGCGACTCCCGCGTCACCGGCATGGTCAACAGCCGCGAGATCTGGATCGTGCCCGACCTCAACCCGGACGGCGGAGAGTACGACATCGCCTCCGGCTCGTACCGGTCGTGGCGCAAGAACCGCCAGCCCAACTCCGGCTCTTCGTACGTCGGTACGGACCTGAACCGGAACTGGAACTACAAGTGGGGCTGCTGCGGCGGGTCTTCGGGATCGAAGTCCTCGGAGACGTACCGGGGCACCGCCCCCGAGTCGGCGCCCGAGGTGAAGGTGGTCTCCGACTTCGTACGCGGCCGGGTCGTGGGCGGCAAGCAGCAGATCACCGCCGGGATCGACTTCCACACGTACAGCGAGCTGGTGCTGTGGCCGTTCGGATACACCTACTCCAACACGACGACCGGGATGACGGCGGACGACTACGACGCCTTCAGGACCGTCGGGCAGAAGATGGCCGCGAGCAACGGCTACACGCCGGAGCAGTCCAGCGACCTGTACATCACGGACGGGTCGATCGACGACTACCTCTGGGGTGCGCAGAAGATCTTCGCGTACACCTTCGAGATGTATCCGTCGTCCAGCTCCGGGGGCGGGTTCTACCCGCCCGACGAGGTCATCGAGCGGGAGACTGCGCGGAACCGGGACGCGGTGCTGCAGCTACTCGAGAACGCCGACTGTATGTACCGGTCCATCGGCAAGGAGGCCCAGTACTGCGGTTAGGGGTCAGCAGGTTGTCGGGGAACTGCGGGCCGGCCGTGGCCGGTCGCGCAGTTCCCCGCGCCCCTTAGGCCGCGTCCTCGTCGAAGTAGGCGTCCAGCACCGCGTCCAACTGCTTCTCCCACTCCTGGAAGCGCGCCCTGGCCGTCGCCTCGATCTCGATCGGGTACCAGCGGCGGTCGGGAGTGTGGACCGTGACGGTGAACCGCTTGCCGAAGCGGGGGGCCTCCGTCTCGACCGCCCCGATCTCTTCCCAGCGGAACTCGCACTCCTGGTCGTCCAGGGTGAGCCGGACACCCTTGTGGTCGGCGACGATCTTCGCCCGGCGGTCGGCGGCCTCGAAGACGGGGCCGCCGGAGGAGTCCTGGGGTTCGGACCCTTCGGACTCGTCCTCGGACTCGTCGGACACCTCGGACTCCTTCGTCTCCTCCGGGGCCTCGGCCTCGTCGGAGACGGGCTCCTTGGAGACCGGCTCCTTGGAGACGGGCTTCGCGGAGGCCGGGGCCTCCGCCGCGTCTGCCGCCGCTTCGTTCTCCGGCTTCACGAGCCCGGGGATGAAAGCCGGGTCGAATCCGGCGCCCTCCAGGGGCTTGCTGCTCGAACCTATGCGCTGCTCCACAGCGGGCAGTATGGTCGACGATCCTGTGCCGGGCACAACCAGCCCCAACTTCGTTATGAGACGACTACCCGAAGACGCTCGACACGGCCGCCACCGCGAGCCCCACCACGGACAGCACGCTTTCCTGCACGGTCCACGTCTTCAGTGTGCCCGCTCGCTGATGCGGTGGGGCGGGGGCGGTGGCGGTGGCGGTGGCGGCGAGCGTTCGCGAGGCACTGAGAAACCGTCAGCCGGTCACTTCATGCGGTGTCCTTCACCAGGTGTCCTTCATGCGGTGTCCCTCACGGGGGTCCGGCCGGAGTACTCGCCGCTGATGGCGTCCGCGACACGCCGTACCAGCGGGAGCAGGGTGAGGAGTTCGTCGGCGGTGACGACGACGTTGGGCGCGGAGACCGACATCGCGGCGGCCACCCGGCCGTCGGCCCCGCGGATGGGGGCCGCTACGCAGTTGACGGACTCCTCGTGGCCGCCGAGGTCGGTGGCCCAACCCTGTTCGCGCACCTTCTCCAACTCCCTCAGGAAGGCGGGTGCGTTGGGCGTCGAGCGGGCCGTGTACAGGGGGTAGTCGAGCTTGTCCGCGAGGGCGCGGCGCTCGGATTCGGGGAGGTCGGCGAGGAGCAGCTTGGCGACGGCCGCGACGGTGATGGCCACCGGCTTCCCGATCCGCGAGTACATACGCACCGGGTAGCGGCTCTCCACCTTGTCGATGTAGAGGACCTCGTTCTCCTCGTGGACGGCGAGGTGCACGGTGTGGCCGCACTGCTCGTTGAGGCGTACGAGGTGGGGGTGGGCGATCTCGCGGATGTCGAGGTTCTCCATCGCCTCCTGGGCGAGGGCGATGAGGCGGGCGCCGAGGCGGTAGCGCTGGTCGGACTGGCGGTAGACGAGGCCGTGCGCGTGGAGCGTGCGCAGGAGGCGGAGGGCCGTGGACTTGTGGACGCCGAGGCGGTCGGCGACCTGGCCGAGGTCGGCGGGTCCCTCGGCCAGCAGCGGCAGGATGCTGAGCGCGCGGTCGACGGTCTGGCTCATGGCGTACGTACCTCCTCGTCGGCCCGGTCCGGTGTCCGTGTCCAGCCGGGCCCGAGCCGAAGTCTCCCCCACGCGGTGTCGTCCAGGGCGGCCAGGCGGTCGGCGTGGTCGCGGGCGGGGGGTACGGCGAGGTCGCCGGGGACGGTGAGGGCGGCGGCCGCCATGAGGTGGCCGTGCCGGAGGCGGTCGCGGAGGGGCAGTCCGCGCAGCGTGGCGGAGAGGAACCCGGCGGCGAAGGCGTCACCGGCGCCGACGGCGGCGACGACGTCAACGTGCGGGGCGGGCACATGGGTGACGGCGTCCTCGGTGAACACGGTCGCCCCGCGCCCGCCCTGTTTGACGACGAGCACCTCGGGGTCGGGGAACGCGGCCCGGATGGCGTCGGCGCCCTCCAGCGCCCACACCTCCTCCGCCTCGTCCTCGCCCACGAACACGAGGTCGGCACCGCGCGCCAGTTCCAGCAGCACCCGAGGCCCGTGGGAGTCGCGCCACAGCCCGGTCCGGTGGTTGACGTCGAAGGAGACGAGCGGCCGGCCGGGGCGGGGGGCCGTCAGCTCCCGCAGCAGCCCGAGGCACTCCCCGGACAGCGCCGCCGTGATCCCTGACAGATGCAGCACGCGCCCCGCGCGCACCGCCGCCAGGTCCACGTTCCCGGCCGTCATCGCGGAGGCCGCCGACCCGGTCCGGTAGTACGCCACCTCGTGGGCGCCGGAGGCACGGTCCCCGGCGGTACGGAAGTACACGCCGGTGGGGCGGGCCGCGTCGCGCCGCACGGACGTGATGTCGACGCCGTAGGCCCCGATCGTCTCGACCAGGTGGTCGCCGAAGCCGTCGGCGCCCACCCTGCTCACCCACCGCGTGGGGTGGCCCGCCGCCGCCAGCACGCACGCCACGTTGGACTCCGCGCCGCCGATGGCCCGGTCGAAGGAGGGGACATCGGCGAGGCGGCCGGGGCGGGAGGGCAGGAATGTGACCATGGACTCGCCGAGCGCGACGACGTCGACGGCGCCGTGGGCATCGCGGGGGCCGGTGGCGGTCACGATCGTCGTGGCTCCTCGGTGTTCTCGCGGGTGGCGGCAGCTTCGTTGACCCCGCGCCGGCCGAGATGTTAGACAGCAGCTAGCGGAATACGCAATGAGCGTTGCACATTTCGCAACATCCCAGATCAGGGAGGCTCAATGGCCCGCGACAACGGCACCGAAGCCCTCGCCCGCCTCGCCGAGGAACGCGTCGACCACCGCTTCAAGGGCCTCCCGCCGGACGCCGACGGCCTGACCGTCGGCGAGTTGGCCGCCCAGCACCGCAACCTCTTCACCGGCGGCTTCGCGACCCCGGTCCTGGCGCTGTCCGCCGAGCGCCTGGAGCACAACCTGAGGCTGATGGAGACGTACGCCGCCCGCCACGGACTCGCCTTCGCCCCGCACGGCAAGACCTCCATGGCCCCGCAGCTCTTCCGGCGGCAGATCGAGCACGGCGCCTGGGGCATCACGCTCGCGGTGCCGCACCAGGTAAGGGTGGCGCGGGCGTTCGGCGTCCGGCGGGTGTTCCTCGCCAACGAGCTGGTGGACCCCGCGGCCCTGCACTGGATCTCCGCCGGACTCGACGCCGACCCCTCCTTCCGTTTCGTCTGTTACGTCGACTCCGTGCGCGGAGTGGAGCTGATGGACGCGGCGCTGCGCGAGGCGGCCCGCCCGCTCGACGTCGTCGTCGAACTCGCCGCCGGCGAGGGCGCCCGGACCGGGGTCCGTACGGAGGCGGAGTGCGCGGCGGTCGCGGACGCGGTGGCCGCCGTGCCGACCCTGCGGCTGGCCGGTGTCGCCGGCTACGAGGGCGAGGTCCCGCATGCGGACCCGGAGCGGGTGCACGCCTGGCTGCGGCGGCTGGTCGCGCTGGCCGTCGACTTCGACAAGGGCGGGCGCTTCACGGGCGTCGAGGAGATCGTCATCAGCGCGGGCGGCAGCGCCTGGTTCGACGCGGTGGCCGACGTGTTCTCACAGATCCCCGCACTCTCCCGTCCTGTACTGAAGTTGCTGCGCTCGGGTGCGTACGTCTCGCACGACGACGGCCACTACCGCAAGCTGACCCCGTTCGCCCGCGTGCCCGAGGAGGGCGCCCTGGAGCCGGCGTTCCGCCTCTGGGCGCAGGTGGTGTCCCGGCCGTCCGCCGACCAGGCGTTCGTCAACGCGGGCAAGCGGGACGCCGCGTACGACCTCGACCTCCCCTTCGCCCAGGTCGTCCGCCGGGACGGGGCCGAGCGTCCGGCCGCCGGCATCGAGGTCACCGGCCTGTCCGACCAGCACGCCTGGCTGCGTACGGCCCCCGAGGCGGACCTCGCGGTCGGCGACTGGCTGGGCATGGGCCTGTCCCACCCGTGCACGTCCTTCGACAAGTGGCCGCTGATTCCGGTGGCGGAGGCGGACGGCACGGTCGTCGACTACATCCGTACGTTCTTCTAGGAGGCCCGGGTGGAGGAGCTCGTCATCCGGGACGCGGACGTCGTGGACGGCTCCGGCGCCCCGTCGTACCGCGCCGACGTGGTCGTCGACGGCGGCCGGATCGTGTCCATCGTCAAGGAGGCCGCGGCCGCGGGCTGTCAGCGCCCGAAGGCGCGCCGGGAACTGGACGCCGAGGGCCTGGTCCTCTCCCCTGGCTTCATCGACATGTGGCGGGGCGGGCGGTCCGTCGCAGTCCCGTGTGACGGAACACCCTTCCGCGTCCGGCGCCTACGGCTTGGGCAGGGTGCACCCGCTCGCGCTGAGATCGAGCCGGTTGCCGGTCGTGAAGCAGGCCGGTATCTGGTAGGTCTCCTGGGCGTAGTTGATGCCCTCGCGGACGGTGACGTTGCCGCTCGCGTCGACCTCACAGGGGTTGTTGTCGGTGCACCTCTCGCCGTCCTCGTTGCCGGTGTTGTTGACGGCGACGACCTTGCCCGTGGCCTGGTCGATGACCGGCGAGCCGGACGTTCCGCCGATGGTCTGGCAGGCGGAGGTGTAGCGGACCGAGTCCTTCCAGGTCCAGTCGCCCTCCTTGAGGCGGTAGGCGAACCCGTCGATGTTGCAGTTGTACAGCCGCTTCCAGTAGCCGGAGGCGACCGTGATGGCGGAGCCGGCGGTCGGATGCGTGTCCTGGACGGTCAGCGGGCTGATGCCGTAGGAGCTCTTGATGGACGCGTAGCTGCGGGTGAGCTGGTAGATCGTCACGTCCGTGTCGGTCATCGTCGAGTACGCGACCTTGGCGGCGCGCAGCGTGCCGACCCTCGTACCGGCGGAGTTGAGGAGTCCGAAGCCACGGCTGGAGGCCTGGCCGACGATCACCTCGCCGGGCTCGGGGAAGCCCGTCTCCAGGCAGTGGCCGTTGGAGAGCACGAGCGCCGGGTCGCTGTCGGCGGAGTTCGGGAAGCGGATGACGGAGCCGGAGCAGTTGCTGAGCGCGACAGTGCCGGCGAGGCTGACTGCCTGAAGTGTCGGCGCCGCCTTCTCCGCGGGCGCCGCCTGCTCGGTCGCCGCGACCGCGGGTGCCATGCCGGCCCCGGAGATCACCAGGGCTGCGAGCGTGGCAAGGAGAGGCTTTCTCATGTGGGGGTCCCCTCTGAGACGCGAGCGACCGGAGATCTTCCGGCCGCCGTCTTGTCATGTGCATTGTGAATACAGAGGGGTGGGTGAGCAAGGAGTTGTTTCAAGCCCGGCGTTGGCGGATTTCCGCGCTTGCGGCGTCGATGTGGCCGAAGAGCGCCGTACCGTCGGCCGCGATCCTGGCGCCCGGTTCGCGGCAGCGCCGCTCACGGGCCGGCGCGACACGGCCGGTGAAGGACACCGCGGGCCCGTCGAAGCTCCCACGCTGCCGCCGGCGCGCGAGGTCGGCCGGCCCGGCGCCCGGTCGGGACCGCGCGACGTCGGAGATCACCGGATCGACGGCGCGCAGGTCGGGCATCCGGTCCGCAGCCTGACCGTTCTCCGCCGTCACGACGTGCGCGCCGTGCTGCTTCAGGCAGCGGGCGAAAGACGTGTTGTTCTCCGGATGGCCGTCGATCCGGAGCACGCGGATGCCCCGGTAGGCGTCGCGCCCCTCGGCCGGCGTACCGTCCCCGCGGCCCGCGACCCCTCGTCCGTACGGACCACGGTGACCGGCGGCGCCCCGTCCTCCCGCGACTGCTTCACCGGCTCGTCCACCTGCGGAAGCCGCATCCGCTCCACGGCCGACGCCGAGCGGATCGGCCTCCGGTGCGCCGACCGGTGCGTCGTTCGGGCGGCGAGAACTCCATGCCCTGCCTCCCCCTTCGGCAGGGCCGACCTAGTGCCGCGGCAGGCAACGTTTGCCCGGCACGGAGCGGCGTTCGGTGCGTGCTCTCGGCGTGCCGGCCGGAAGTCCGCGTACTGGACGTACGTGGGCTTTCGGCCGGAGCGGCGAGAGGGCGTGCCGGGCGTCGCGACGGGGCGAACGTTGCCTGCCGCGGCACTAGCCTGGTCCGCGGCTACTTGGGGCGCTTCGTGTTCCCCTGCCCGCGCCCCGGGTTCCCGTTGGCATTGCCCGGCACCGGCGCGCTCGTGGTGGCGGTGGGCGTGACGGTGACCGCACTGCTGGGCGCGGCCGAGGACCCGTCCGTCTCCCCTCCGGTCGAGGAGGGGTCCGCCGAGGCGCTCGCGGACGCCGACGCGGCACCGGGCCGGTCCGCACCGTCGGTCGACCGGACGGCGGCCGGCTCCTCCGCCGATGTCGGCGCCGCGGAGTCCCCCGCCGTCGGAGGGCCCGTGCGGTCGTGCTTGCCCTCCGCGCCGCCCGACGGCGACCCGGAGAAGGAGATCCCGGCCACCAGCGCGGCCGCGGACACGGCCCCCGCCACGCCCGCGGCGACCGCGATCCGGCGCCGGCTGCCGCGCCGCCTCCGCGCACGCCGGCCCGCGCGGGTCTCCTGGTCCGCGGCCGCCTCCCAGTCGGACTCGGAGCCGGGACCGCCGGCCTCCCAGGCGATGGGCTCGGCCCGGTGGCCACCGGCCTCCCGGTCACCCACTGCCGCGTGGCCGCCGGTCGCCGGACCGGGCTCGCCGCCCTCGGGTATCCGGGGCAGTTCGGTCGTCTCGTCGTAGGCGGTCTGCCAGCCGTGGGCCGCCGCCGGATCGACGTACGTCTCGTACGCCGGAGTCGTCGGGGCGGGTGGAAGGTACACGTTCGGCGGACCCTGGGGGGCTCCGCCCTCCGGCTGGGCACCGTGGTCGTCGTACGCGCCGGTCGCGTTGTTCGCGGCATTCACACCGTGCGCCCCGCTTTCGTACCGAGCTGGCCTGGACATTGCCGCGCATTGTAGAGACGGGTGGGACCCCTGAGACAGCTACCGGCGATAATCACCCAAACCCACGCGTCTCACGTGTCGGAAAACACGGCCCATGAGGCGTTACCGGGCCGTAAGCTCCCTGACATGCAGGTGATCCAGTCGACCAAGCTCGCCAACGTCTGTTACGAGATCCGGGGCCCGGTACTCGAGGAGGCGATGCGGCTCGAGGCGGCTGGTCACCGCATTCTCAAGCTCAACACCGGCAACCCGGCGGCGTTCGGCTTCGAGTGTCCGCCCGAGATCCTGGAGGACATCCTCCGCAACGTGTCGTCGGCGCACGGCTACGGCGACGCGAAGGGCCTGCTGGCCGCACGCCGGGCCGTCGTCATGCACAACCAGACCCTCGGCATCGAGACGGACGTCGAGCACGTCTTCATCGGCAACGGCGTCTCCGAGCTGATCGTGATGGCGATGCAGGGCCTGCTGGACGACGGCGACGAGGTCCTCGTACCGGCGCCCGACTACCCCCTGTGGACCGCGGCCGTCTCCCTCTCCGGCGGCACGGCCGTCCACTACCGCTGCGACGAGCAGTCCGACTGGATGCCGGACCTCGCCGACGTCGAGCGGAAGGTCACCGACCGCACCAAGGCGATCGTCATCATCAACCCGAACAACCCGACGGGCGCCGTCTACGACGAGGCGATGCTCAAGGGGCTGACCGACATCGCCCGCCGCCACAACCTGCTGGTGTGCTCGGACGAGATCTACGACAAGATCCTTTACGACGGTGCCACGCACACGTCGACCGCGGCGATCGCCCCCGACCTGCTCACCCTCACCTTCAACGGCATGTCGAAGGCCTACCGGGTGGCCGGCTACCGGGTCGGCTGGATGTCGATCTCCGGGCCGCGCGCACACGCCGACTCCTACATCGAGGGCCTGACGATCCTGGCGAACATGCGCCTGTGCGCGAACATGCCGGGACAGCACGGGGTCGTCGCCGCACTCAGCGGACGGCAGACGATCAACGACCTGGTGCTGCCGGGCGGGCGGCTGCGGGAGCAGCGGGACGTGGCATACGAGCTGCTCACCCGGATCCCCGGCGTGAGCTGCGTGAAGCCGAAGGGCGCGCTGTATCTCTTCCCGCGCCTCGACCCCGACGTCTTCAAGGTCAAGGACGACCGGAAGATGGTCCTGGACCTGCTGCGGCAGGAGAAGATCATGGTCGTCCAGGGCAGCGGCTTCAACTGGCCCGAGCCGGACCATTTCCGGGTGGTGACGCTGCCGACGGTCGTGGACCTGCGGGACGCGGTCACCCGGATCGGGAACTTCCTGGACGGCTACAGCCAGCCGTGACACTCACGCTGCGTGTGCACCTGTCCCCTGTTTTGCGAACACCTCAACTTTAGACGAATTCTAAGCTAGGATGGCTTCCTGACAGCACAGGAGGCCATCCATGTACGAACCGATCCGCACCAAGTCGGTCCACAGCCCGATGGCCGGCACCAGCTCCGACTTCCCCCACCGGTCCCGCGAGGAAGAGCTGGACATCCAGCTCGCGGGCCATCTCGCCGCCCTTCTCGCCGTCACGGACGAGCTGCGCGCGGCGTCCCCCTCCGCCGACCTGGACACCGCGGCCGAGCGGCTCGCCGCGCAGGTGACCCGGCTGCGGGGAGGCCATACGCCGGCCCGCGTGCCACTGACGGCCGTCGACCAGAAGCAGCCCCCGGCGGCCCTGCGCAGGCGGGCCCACGCGCTCGCGGGCCGTGCTCTGGTCGTCGCGGCCTCCCGCGCCGACACCGCGGCGGCGATCCTGGCCGCCGAGCAGATGGACGCGCACACGGCGGCCCTGGAGGCCCGCGAACTCGCGTCCCACTGAGCCCACCCGGGCTCCCTTCGACGGCCCCGGTCCGCGTGCACCCGCAGCGACGCGCGGACCGGGCGCCATGCACCGCATGGGTCCGGGCCGCGTGTTCGGCGGGCGACCGCCAGAGGGTGGGGCGCTCGGCCACGGCCGGAAGCCCTCGTTCGGCACCGCCGGAAATCCGCCGTCCCGGCCGAGCGCCGTCGCGGCGGAATTTCTGTGGCCGCGTCAGCCGACCAGCACCGTAAGGATCATGAAGAACAACAGGATCCCGATCACCATGGCCCATATCGGCCAGGCACCGCGGCCGCGGGGACCCTCCGGACCTCCGCCCCGTGGGCGGTCTTCCGGCAGACGGGGGTTTCCGGGTCGATCGTGACGGTGGAACTCACCAGCACCAGCCATGAGCGCATCACCTCTTCCGTGACGACCGGGTACCCGTCCCCGGAACCCGGCATTCCCGTTCTGGTCGAGGGGTGCGGCCACGGGCGAGGGCCTGCCGCCGTCCTTTCCGTCGGGGCGGACGGGAGGACGACGACAGGCCCAGGGCCCCGCACGCCGTTGTACGGGACCTCGCCGGTCTGCACCGCGGCCGGCCGTGACGATCGCTGGTCAGGGCAAGCCGGACCGGCCGCGGGGTTCTCAGGGGTGCTCAGCCCAGGCGCTCCACCAGCGCGTGGTACTCGTCCCACAGCTCCTTGGGCGTGTGGTCGCCGAAGGTGTTGAGGTGGTCGGGGACCAGGGCGGCCTCCTCACGCCAGACCTCCTTGTCGACCGTGAGAAGGAAGTCCAGGTCGGTGTCGGCCAGTTCGAGGCCGTTGGTGTCCAGGGCCTCCTTGGTCGGCAGGATGCCGATAGGGGTCTCGACGCCCTCGGCCTTGCCGTCGAGCCGCTCGACGATCCACTTCAGGACGCGGCTGTTCTCGCCGAAGCCGGGCCACACGAACTTGCCCTCGTCGTTCTTGCGGAACCAGTTGACGTAGTAGATCTTCGGGAGCTTCGACTGGTCCTTGTCCTTGGCGACGTCGACCCAGTGACCCATGTAGTCGCCCATGTTGTAGCCGCAGAACGGCAGCATGGCGAAGGGGTCGCGGCGCAGCTCGCCGACCTTGCCCTCGGCGGCGGCGGTCTTCTCGGAGGCCACGTTGGCGCCGAGGAAGACGCCGTGGTTCCAGTCGAAGGACTCCGTCACCAGCGGTACGGCGGTGGCGCGGCGGCCGCCGAAGAGGATCGCCGAGATCGGCACGCCCTTCGGGTCCTCCCACTCGGGCGCGATGATCGGGCACTGGGAGGCCGGGACGGTGAAGCGCGCATTGGGATGGGCGGCCGGGGTCTCGGCCGCCGGCGTCCAGTCGTTGCCCTTCCAGTCCGTCAGGTGGGGCGGAGTGTCCTCCGTCATGCCCTCCCACCAGATGTCGTTGTCGTCCGTCAGCGCCACGTTGGTGAAGACCGAGTTGCCCCACAGCGTCTTCATCGCGTTGGCGTTGGTGTGCTCGCCGGTTCCGGGCGCGACGCCGAAGAAACCGGCCTCGGGGTTGATGGCGTACAGGCGGCCGTCCTCGCCGAAGCGCATCCAGGCGATGTCGTCGCCGATCGTCTCGACCGTCCAGCCGGAGACCGTGGGCTCCAGCATGGCGAGGTTGGTCTTGCCGCAGGCGCTCGGGAAGGCGGCGGCGACGTACCTGGACTCACCCTGCGGCGGGGTCAGCTTCAGGATCAGCATGTGCTCGGCGAGCCAGCCCGCGTCGCGCGCCATGACGGAGGCGATGCGCAGGGCGTAGCACTTCTTGCCGAGCAGGGCGTTGCCGCCGTAGCCGGAGCCGTAGGACCAGATCTCACGGGCCTCGGGGAAGTGCGAGATGTACTTGGTGGAGTTGCACGGCCACGGGACGTCGGCCTCGCCCTCCGCCAGCGGGGCGCCGAGGGTGTGCACCGCCTTCACGAAGAAGCCGTCGGAGCCCAGCTCGTCCAGGACCGGCCGTCCCATGCGGGTCATGGTGCGCATGGACACGGCGACATAGGCGGAGTCGGTGATCTCCACACCGATCGCGGAGAGGTCCGAGCCCAGCGGGCCCATGCAGAACGGGACGACGTACATCGTCCGGCCGCGCATCGAGCCGCGGAAGATGCCGCCCCTGCCGTCGGCCCCCTGGAATATCTCCCGCATCTCCGCGGGCGCCTTCCAGTGGTTGGTCGGGCCGGCGTCCTCCTCCTTCTCGGAGCAGATGAACGTCCGGTCTTCGACCCGCGCGACATCGGTCGGGTCGGAGGCGGCGTAGTACGAGTTGGGGCGCTTGATCGGGTCGAGTTTTTTGAAGGTGCCCTTGGCCACGAGCTCCTCACACAGTCGCTCGTACTCGGCCTCGGATCCGTCACACCAGACCACGCTGTCCGGCTGCGTCAGTTCGGCGATCTCGTTCACCCAGGAGATCAGTTCCTGGTGGTTGGTGGGGATGACGGGGGGAGCCGCGATGTCGCGCGCCACGATTGCTCCTAAAAGACGGGTTGTTTTTTGTTGGAGGCCCCGTGGGGGCTGCGACCCGGATGCGTCTCGGGGGTAACACTGGCGCTCATCCGGTGCCGACCGCACTCATTTGATCATCCGACGAGTGTGCGCATATGTCCAGAGGAGCGCACAGGTGAGCGACGTGAGGATTGCCACGTGTAGAAGTGCTTCTTTGCGTGCACGTTGGGTTCAGCTGAAGATTCTTTTGCGTAACGTGCGGGGCGCCAGGTAGCGTAAGAAAATGGCGACTCTTCGCCGCTCCTAATGCAGGACCGATCCGTAACCTACGGCTCCGTAGGTACGATGCCCCGTATGACTGCGCCTGTCCCCGACGCGCCCACGGACACGCCGGCCGCCGGCCACGGTCCTGTCGCGCTCTCCCTGCCGCATCCTGTCAAGCCCAAGCTCCGCGGCTGGCTGCATCTCGGCATGTTTCCGGCCGCGCTCGTTGCGGGCCTGGTGCTGACCGCCCTCGCCGACTCCACCCGGGGCCGCGTCGCCTGCGGGATCTACGCACTGACGGCGTGCCTGCTGTTCGGCGTCAGCGCGCTGTACCACCGGGGCAACTGGAATCCTCGGACGGACGGCATTCTGCGCCGTCTGGATCACGCCAACATCTTCCTGATCATCGCGGGCACCTACACCCCGCTGACCCTGCTGCTCCTGCCGAGCGCCAAGGGGCAGTGGCTGCTGTGGGGCATCTGGGCCGCGGCGGCCGCGGGCATCGTCTTCCGGGTGTTCTGGGTCGGCGCCCCGCGCTGGCTCTACACCCCCTGTTACATCGCGATGGGCTGGGCGGCCGTCTTCTTCCTGCCGGACTTCATGCGCGCGGGCGGGATCGCCGTCCTGGTCCTGGTGATCGTCGGGGGCCTGCTCTACAGCGCGGGCGGTGTGATCTACGGGATCAAGCGCCCCAACCCGTCACCGCGCTGGTTCGGCTTCCACGAGGTGTTCCACTCCCTCACGCTGGCGGCGTTCGTCGTGCACTACGTCGGGATCTCACTGGTGGCCTACCGGCACGGGTGACACGCCGCTCTCTTCCGGAGACCTCCCTGTACCGGGGCCGAGAACGGCCACCGGGACGACCTCACCGCCCTTGGCGACCGGACCCCGGACGTCCTGCAACACGGCCTTCCCAGGGAAAATCGCTGAGACCCCGCCCCGGCTGCCGTGACATCCTGACCCGGTGAGCACACCGGAGATCCACGTTGAATTCGCCCCCGAGCTGGCCGTCTTCGTCCCGCACGAGCGGCGTACGGGAGCCACCGTGGTCGCAACCGACGGCCTCTCCTCCCTCGGCCACGTCGTCGAGTCGGCCGGCGTCCCGCTGACCGAGGTCGGCACACTCCTCGTCGACGGCCGCGAGGTGCCGGCCTCCTACGTGCCGGCAGGGGGCGAGTCCGTGCGGGTACGGACGGTCGAGCGCCCCCAGCGGGTGCCCGGCGGGCCCCTCCGTTTCCTCCTCGACGTCCACCTCGGCACCCTCGCCCGGCGGCTGCGCCTGCTCGGCGTGGACACGGCGTACGAGTCGACGGACATCGGCGACCCGGCCCTCGCCGCGCGCTCGGCGGCCGAGAAGCGGGTCATGCTCAGCCGCGACCGGGGCCTCCTGCGCCGCCGCGAACTGTGGGCGGGCGCCTTCGTCTACAGCACCCGCCCGGAGGAGCAACTGCGGGACGTGCTGGACCGGTTCCGGCCCCGGCTCAGGCCCTGGACGCGGTGCACCGCCTGCAACGGGCTGCTCAGGGAAGCCACCAAGGAGGAGGTGGCCGACCAGCTGCAGGGCGGGACGCAGCGGTCGTACGACGTCTTCGCGCAGTGCCGGCAGTGCGGGCGGGCGTACTGGAAGGGCGCGCACCACGAGCAGCTGGTGGCCATCGTGGAGCGCGCCCTGGACGAGTTCGCGGGTGAGTGCTAGGGCGTGTTTCGAAAGTCCCATCTGGCCCGCGACGCCTGGCACGGCGCCTCGCCGCGTTGTCGGGATCGCCCGCGTACGCCCAGTACGCGGGCGACCCTCCGCCTTGCGATGCACCGCACCAGACGCCGCGAGCCCCGCCCTTCGGGCGGACGACGCTACTTTCGAAACACGCCCTAGCTCTTCCTCACATCACCCTTTCCGCAGGCGATTCCGTCCTTGTCGCGGTCCAGGCCCAGCGGGTCGTCCCTGCCGTTGATCTTCAGACGGCCGTAGTCGTTCGTCTTCAGCCAGGCGCACCGCGCCGCCGTCGTCTTCTTCACTTTCGCCGGGAACGCGGTCGGCACGCACACGTTGATCGAGCCGTAGTGCCGGTCGCAGCCGGAGACGGTGACGGGAACCTTCTGCGAGGTCCGCTTCTTGCCGGGCCCGGTGACGGTGCCCTTGAGCGAGTCGGCGAAAGAGTGGATGTGCGCCGAGGCGTCGGTGGCGCTCAGGGCCTGCGGGCCCTGCAGGTGCACCCACTTCGCCACCGACGGCACGCCGTTCGCGTCCACGGCGAAGAGCATGTACCAGCCGGGCGGGGCCAGGTTGGGGTTGCTCGTCACGTTCAGGTCGACGTTGTTGCCGTCCACCGACAGGGGCAGGTCCACGAACCGCTGGTTCGGGTCGGAGGAGTGGGTCACGGCCGCCGGGCGGATCAACTCCGCCTTGGCGACGGGCCGGTCGACGGTGATCCGCTGCGTGTCGCCGTAGTTCCACTCGGTGTCGATCACCGAAGTGATCGCCGGACGCGTGCCCTTGAGCAGATAGGGCGGCGTGTAGATGGACACGTTGTGGTTCCAGGTGCCGTTGCCCGGGTTGTCACCGGTCGACATGACACGGCCGTCGGGCAGCAGGAACGAGGACGAGTGATAGCCGCGGGCCTGGGGGTCGGCGGCCACCGGGTCGAAGGTGTTGGTCGCCGGGTCGTAGACCGACGACTCGAAGACCGGATCGGCCCGGTTGTGCAGCGCGCCGCCCGTCTCCAGGACCTTGCCGTCGGGCAGCAGTACGGCGGAGACGTACATCTTGCCCTGGTTGCCGGTCTGGGCCACCTTGCCGTTGCCGAGGTCGACCGTGCCCTGCGGCAGCGGGGGCCCGGCCGCATAGGACGGGTTGGCCTGCTTGAGGTCGATGACGTCGGTCAGCCGGTTGGCGTCCGGGTTGGAGTCGATGTTGCCGCCGCCGATCGTGAGGACCTTCTGGTCCTGCGCCGGGGGCAGCAGCACGCTCGCCGACTGGTCGCGCGCGTCCTTGTTCTGCAGCCCCGGGATCTGCGTGATCGTGTTGGCGTCGTAGTCGTAGATCGCCGAGCCCGTGCCCGGGATGTTGTTGCCGAAGACATGGCTGCCCGAGTAGAAGAGCCGGCCGTCCTGCATCAGGATCATCGACGGGTACAGGCCCCAGTACGACCAGGTCTGGTTGACCTTCCACAGCGGCTGCCACCGCTGCTCGGCGGCCGACCAGTACTCCGCCGTCACCGAGCCGGTCGAGTCCTCGCGCAGCCCGCCGAAGGAGATGACGTCACCGTTGCCGAGCTCGGTCGCCGACGGGTACCAGTGGCCGTCGTTCATGTCGTTGGTCTTGCTGTAGGTCTCGGAGACCGGGTCGAAGACGTACGAGTCCTTGAAGCCCTCGTAGCCGTGCCCGCCCGCCACCGGGTACGCCTTGTTGCCGCTCATCACCAGCACGCGCCCGTCCTGGAGCTGGACGTGGCCGGCACAGAACATGTCCTTCGGTGTCGGGACGACCTTGTACGAGCCCGTCGCCGGGTTGTAGACCGCGGAGGTGAACGTGCCCGCGTTGAACTGCTCCTCGCTGTTGCCGGAGCCCGCGATCAGCAGCACCTTGCCGTTGTTGAGGACGACGGAGTGCATCGAACGGACCGGGTTCTGCGTGGGCAGCACGTCCCACCTGCCGTTGGCGCACTGCTCGGCCGTGCCGGTGCAGGTCGCGGGCGGGAGGACGTCGGGGACCTGCTCCATCGTGTAGTCGTCGGTCGTCGCGGAGCCCGTGCCGTACACCGAAACACCCCACGTGATGCGGTCGGTGCCGGCCGGGATCTCGGGGGTGCGGACCGTGGCCTGGGTCCAGCTCCCCCGCATCTCCAGCGTCTTGAGGTCGGTCCAGTACTGCCAGCCCGCCGTCGTGTCGTGCCGGAAGAGGGTGACGGCGGTGTCCGGGGTCGTCGACTTGTACCAGAGGGACAGGTCGTACTGCTTGCCCGCCGTCACCACCGGCGCGCACTGAGCCGACTCGGTGATCAGCGCCTTGCGGTCGCCGTCGACCCGGCGGGTCAGCTCGACCTTCATGGCCTTGCCGCCGGTGTGGGCGTCGGTGGTGTGCGTGAAGGTGAAGTCGTTGTCGCCCCAGCCGGACTTCTCCCAGCAGTACGGCATCCCGTCGGTGCCGGCCGTCTCGAACCCGGGGTTCTTGACCAGGTTGGCGGCCGACGCGGACTGGGGCGAGGTGAGCAGAAGACCGGCGGTCAGGGCCCCCACCCCGACGAGTGCGGTCCTTCTTCGGTACATGCTTCGGTATGTGGTCGGACTGTGCTCGGTCACGCGAGGTCTTTTCACGCGGTTCTCCTTGCTGTGCGACTGCCGTCCTTCATCGGGCGACGCCCCCTGCGCGGCAGATAGACCAGCGCCTCGGTCCCGGCGAAGCGCACGAGGAAGGTCGTCACCAGCGCGAGCGCGGTGGCGGACAGCGCGCCCATCCCGAACTGGTGCACGAACAGCGCGATCAGCGGGATGCGCAGCACCAGGTCGGCGTTGGCGAGCAGCGCGAACCGGCCGACCCGGTCCCACCAGCGGCGGTGCCCACGGCGGTCGCGGAACAGCAGGTGCTCGATGAGCACGAAGTTCCAGGCGACGCCGAGCTGGTTGGCGAGGATCTCGGCCGGTACGTAGTGCATGCCGAGCGCGGTGAGCGCCCACAGGCCGAGCAGGTTGGGCACGAAGCCGGTCGCACCGATCAGACCGAAGCCGACCATGCGCGCCACCGGCGACGCGGTGCGCAGGCCGACCAGGTGGCGCAGGAAGCGGAAACCCTCCTGCGCGCTCGACTTGGACTCCCCCGCGAACCGGTCCTGGAAGACGAAGGGCACCTCGGTGACCTCGCGCGGTCGGCTGCGCACGGCGAGTTCGAGGAGGATCTTGTAGCCGAGGGGCTGCAGGACGTCCGCGGTCACCACGCTGCGGCGGATCGCGAAGAAGCCGCTCATCGGGTCGCTGATGCCGTGCAGCTTGCGCGGGAAGAGGGACTTGGTCAGCCAGGTCGCGCCGCGCGAGACGGCCACCCGGTAGCTGCCCGCGAGCCCGGCGCGGCTGCCGCCCTTGATGTAGCGGGAGGCGACGACCAGTCCGGCGTTCGCCCGCTCGCCGGTGGCGACCAGCTCCGGGACCAGCGAGGGCGGATGCTGGCAGTCGCCGTCCATGACGACGATCCAGTCGGACGAGGCCGCCTTCATCCCCTCGACGACCGCCCCGCCGAGCCCGCCGACCGGCTCGTCCCGGTGCAGCACGGTGACCGGGAAGGGGCAGTCCTTCGCCGCCTCGTGGATGACCTCGGGCGTGTCGTCGGTGGAGTCGTCCACGAAGACGACCTCACAGGGCAGCCGGGACGGCACCGACTCGGTGATCTGGTGCAGCAGCTGCCGTACGTTCCCCGACTCGTTGAAGGTCGGTACGACGATCGTCACGGCCCCCGGTTCCGGCACCTCGGCCGCGCGGACGGCCGGATCGTTCAGCCGTCCCGGGACGGTGTAGTCCTGGCTCATCGCTCGCCTCCCGAGGCACTGCCCGTGGTCTGGATCTGCCGGATCTCGATCCGGTCCTCGCCCGTGCCGAAGGTGGCGACCGGCGTCGAGTGCTGCATGGCCGCCCTGACGTTGGGCAGGTCGACCGCGTCGCGCCGCACCGTCGGGGAGGCCACGACGTAGTCGAGGTCCTTCCAGCCGCGCGGCATCGTCTTCGTCACCGCGGGGTCGAGGTCGGCCTTGTAGAACCAGATGACACCCCGCCCGGGCTCGTACCCGGCGTGCACCAGGTCCAGCCAGAGCGCGTCGTCGACGAGCACCCGGGTGTCCTTGGGGTCCTCCACCTCCGTGGCCAGCCATTTCGAGGCCGCCCGGTAGGGGGCGTTGGCGTCTGCGGTGACGGCGGTGCGGTCGCCGTCGTACCAGTGGGGTACGACATAGGCGCCGGCGGCGAGGGCGAGGACGCCCGCGAGCGCGTACCGGCCCGACGTGACGAACCGCTTCTCCCCCTCGGCCCGCCGACGGCTCAGCACGGCGTGGGCGACCGAGGCGGTCCCCCCGGCGAGGACGAGCGCGAGGAAGGGCAGTGCCTGGATGACGTACATCGCGGGCAGGTAGCCGCTGGGGCGCATCGCGACCACGGCGAGGATCGCCACGGCCAGGGACGGGCCGGCCAGCGCCCGGGCGGTGACGGACCAGCGCCAGGTGGCCAGGAGCAGCAGGGCTCCCCCGAGGCCGCCGATGATCAGGACCCGGTCGTAGTACAGCCAGGACTGCAGTACGCCGTACGAGCCGGAGCCCTGGTCCAGGATGAAGCCGGAACCGGGTCTGGTCATCTGGTACTTGAGGCCGTCGAAGAGCGAGACGTGACCGCTGCCCGGGAAGAGCTCGCCCTTGAGGAGTGCGAAGAGCGGGTACGAGAGGCCGATCAGCGCGCAGGCGGTGATCGCGCCCGTCAGCGCGAACTTCCGGGTGTCGCGGTGGCCGTGCCGCCACATGGTCAGCAGGAGAGCGGGCAGGATGACGAGCATCGTCTCCTTGGTGAGGACGGCCGTGGCGGCCGCGATGCCCGCGCCGAAGTGGTGCCAGAGGTGGCGGCTCGGAGAGGCGGCGAGGGTGAACGCGAGGAGCGTCCACATCACCGCGAGGTTGTCCAGGAAGATCTCGCGCTGGAGCACCACCGACAGGGGTGAGAGCCCGAAGAGCACCATGCCGAGCCCGGCGGCCCAGCGCGGCAGTGACAGGCGTCGCGCGAGCACGAAGACGAGGACGGCGCTGATCCCGCTGATCACCAGCATCATGACGCGCATCGAGCCGACGGTCATCGAGTCGGGGCTCAGCAGCGACGGGATCCAGGTCAGTACGGCTATCTGGATCCAGCCGAGGGGCGGGTGGTCGTACCAGTACGTGTAGTGGGCGAGGCCCTCGCCCTGCTGGACCGCCCAGGCCTGGGCGAGATAGGTGCCCTCGTCGTCGCTGAGCGTCGGGTAGTCGGCGATGTTCCAGCCCTGCACGACGAGGATCGCCACCAGGAGCGCACCGCACAGGAGGAGGTCGGGGCGGGTGGAACGGAGCCGCTTCGGCTTCGGCGGAGTTGCTCGACCGGCCGAACGGCTTTCAGGCGCAGGCTGCCGCTGCGCGGGGACCTGGGGAGTGGTCACCGCGGGAAGGGTGGAGGTCACGCGGGAACGTCCTCTCGGGACTCTCGGATCACTTCGGCTTCGGTGAGGTGAGCGCCGACATGAGTGGTCAACTCCCAGTCGTTGCGGCCGCGTTGCTCACGCCATACGGCGCGGATGGCGGCCCCTGCGAGGAGGACCTGATAGAACGGGCCGCCCACGACGAGCTTGAGGTAGTGGACGAAGCGGACGCGGAGCCCGTACTGCTTGCCGAAGTCGTGCAGTCCGACGAGCTCGAACACAAAGGTCACCAGCGCGGTGACAGCCGGCAGAAAGGTGATGAAGGCGATGCCGACGGGCACGTCGAGAAAGAGCGCGATCGCGACGTTGAGCGGGATGATGACACCGGAGAAGGCCTGCAGGAACGGCGTCATCAGCGTGTACCGGGCGAGCAACCGCTGCCCGAAGCCCGGGAGTTGCTTCCAGTCCTTCTTCCGGTAGACCTGCAGGAAGCCCTGGTTCCACCGGGTGCGCTGCTTGAGCAGCGACATCAGCGAGCCCGGGGTCTCCTCGCGGGTCACCATGTCGGAGTCGTAGGCGACGACGACCTTCTTGCCGACGCTGGACAGCCGCACACCGAGGTCGCAGTCCTCGGCCAGGCAGTTGGGATCCCATCCGTCGGCTTCTCTCAGCACATCGGTCCGTACGAAGACGGTGTTGCCGCCGAGCGGGATGAACCCCTTCTGCGCGTGCAGGTGCAGCCGCGAGCGGAACCAGAAGAAGTACTCCAGGCAGTTGCGCAGGCTGTACCAGCTGGAGTGGAAGTTGATGAGCTGGACCCCGCCCTGCACGACGTCCGCACCGGTGGTCCGGAACGCGTGGTCGACGTGGGCGAGCAGCTCCGGATGGACCTGGTCCTCGGCGTCGAAGACACCTACGACGTCGCCGCGGCAGTGCGGCAGCGCCGTGTTCATGGCCTTCGGCTTGTTCTTCTTCTCATGGGTGTCGACGACGACACGGACGCGCGGATCGCGTTCGGCGGCCCTCTCGGCCACCGCCGTGGTCTCGGGGTCGTCGTGCCCGACGATGACGATGATCTCGAAGTCGGTGTGTGTGGACTCCAGCAGCCGCTGGATGGTGTGGTCCAGCACGGCCTGCTCGTGCCGCGCCGGAAGCAGCAGCGAGAAGGAGACGTGCTCGTCACCGTCCGGACTGCTGAATCGGGTGGAGGCGAGCACTTCGGGCGTACGCCACGCGTGCATCTGCCACCACAAGGTGAAGGCCGCCATCCAGAACAAGGCCAGCGAGACGGCAGCGATGAAGACAGACGTCAGCAACAGATCCCCCCAGATCCCAATGCCCCCTGTCGCGACGGTGAGTCACCCCCGCCGCATTACTGTGGAGAGAGTAGGGGGGAACTGTGAAGCGCGAGAGCTGTTCCGATAAATAGCGTGTTTCGGAACGGTGCGGTGACTAACGGGATCCATCCGAACACTTGCCTCATTAGGGCAGGCCGATGTGCCCCTCCGCGCCGCTTTTCCTGCCCTTTCAGTGACTCAACGCGATGCGCAACCGATCAGGATCGGTCGTCGGGGCGTCACAAGTGAAGTTACGGCAGACAAACGCGGTTGGTTCACCGTGGAGGAGCGGCCGATCGGCGAGCAGCGGGAACTCGTCACTCTCCGGAGTCCCGACGGCGACGACGGCACCGGGGGCGGGCCCGAGAAGTGCCGTACGGTGCAGTGCTTTTGTGGCCTCGTCGTCCAGGCCCGGCCCCACGACGGCGACCTCGCGAGGACCGTCGAGCAGCGCCTCGGCGACGGCGAGCCCCCAGCCGATGAACCGCGGCACCCGCGGCCCGAGCGCCTTGACGACACCCAACGCCCGCTCGGCGGCGGTGCGGTGCGGCTCGGAACCCGTGTGGGCGGCATAGCTCAGCAGGGCGCCCGCGGCGGCGGTCCAGCCGGACGGGGTCGCGTTGTCGGTCGGATCCTGCGGCCGGCGGATCAACCGCTCGGCGTCGGCGGCGGTGTCGTACAGCGCACCCGACTCCGGATCGACGAACCGGACGAGGACGTGATCGAGCAGGAACCCGGCGAACTCCAGCCACACGCCTTCCCCGGTGACGGAGGCCAGCGAGAGGAATCCCTCCGCCACATCGGCATAGTCCTCCAGCACACCGGCGTTCGCCCCCACTTGACCGTCCCTGCTGGTACGCGCCAGCCGGGCGTGGTCGTCCAGGTGCAGCCGTACGAGGAGATCCGCCGCGCCGAGCGCGGCCTCCACCAGGTCGGGACGGTCGAAGTAGGCACCGGTCTCCGCCAGCGCGGCGACGGCGAGCCCGTTCCAGGCGGCGACGACCTTGTCGTCACGGCCTGGGGCGGGGCGGGCGGACCGGGCACGGAGGAGACGGCTCCTGACCGACTCGATCTTCCCCGCTTCGAACACACCCTCGTCCTGCGGAAGTTGGAGGACGGAGGAGCCGTGCTCGAAGGTACCGTCCGCCGTCACACCGAAGTGGCGGGCGGCGAGCTCGGCGTCGTCACCGAGGACCTCGCGCAGCTGCTGCGGCGTCCACACGTAGTACGCGCCCTCGACGTGCCTCCCGCTCCCGTCGTCACTGTCGGCGTCGAGCGCGGAGGCGAACCCGCCCTCGGCGGTCCGCAGTTCGCCCACCATGAAGTCCGCGGTCTCCAGCGCGACCCGACGGGCGAGCTCGGACCCGGTGGCACGCCACAGGTGGGCGTACACACGGCACAACAGCGCGTTGTCGTAGAGCATCTTCTCGAAATGGGGCACGACCCAGTCCCGGTCGACGGAGTAGCGGGCGAACCCGCCCCCGAGCTGGTCGTAGATACCGCCGCGCGCCATACGCTCGCAGGTGTCGCGGGCCATCTGCAGCGCCCCCTCGGCCCCGGTCCGCGCATGATGCCGCAGCAGGAACTCGATCACCATGGACGGCGGGAACTTGGGTGCCCCGCCGAACCCGCCGCGCTGCGGGTCGTACTCCCGCGTAAGCCCGAGCAGCGCCTGCGCGAGCTCCTCCTCACCGGGCGCCAGGCTGTCGCCGAAACCGATCTCCCGCCCCGCCAGATCCCGCACGATCTTCCCGGCCACCTCGGCCACCTCGTCCCGCCGGTCGGCCCAGGCGCTGCGCACCCCTTCGAGCACCTGCCGGAACGAGGGCATGCCGTGCCGGGGCGCCGGCGGAAAGTACGTCCCGAAGTAGAACGGCTCGGCCTCAGGCGTCAGAAACACGGTCATGGGCCAGCCGCCCTGCCCGGTGGCGGCCTGAACGGCCTCCATGTAGACGGCGTCCACGTCGGGGCGCTCTTCCCGGTCGACCTTGATGCTGACGAAGTGGTCGTTGAGATAGTCAGCGGTCTGCTGGTCCTCGAACGACTCGTGAGCCATCACATGACACCAGTGGCAACTTGAATAGCCGACGCTCAGCAGGACCGGCTTGTTGCTCTTGCGAGCCTCGTCGAACGCCTCGGCCGACCAGGGCCACCAGTCGACGGGATTGTCGGCGTGCTGGAGGAGGTAGGGGGACGTCTCATGGGCCAGTCGGTTCGGCATACCTCCATCCTGCCGCAGCACCCGGAGAACACCGGACAGCACGCGTGCGCCGCAGGCCGTCCGGGGCGGGTCCTCACATGTCCCCCTGATCCCGCCCCCTCCCCTGAACGCATCATCCGCAGCACACTTGACCAAGAAACCTGTTGCCGCCGGAGGGGGACGTGACATGCGGGACGGTCATCGGGCGGAGGCCGAGCAACTGCTCGCTCGGGCCGTGGAGGAGGAGGTGCGCCGGTCGGGTGGGCGTACCGACGGCGGCGTGCTGCTGTCACGGGCGCGCGGATCGCTGGACGCCATGGCCCAGACGGCGGCCGAGGAGTACGAGGCGTACACCCGCGCCCTGGACGAGTCGGAGGCGGGGCGGGTCACCTTCGGGCAGCGGTATGCGCGGGAGGGCGCGGGCACTCCCCTGCTGGTGGCCGGCGTCGCCGCCGTCGCCGCCACCGTCGCCGACCTGGCTCTCGGCACCGGCGCGGGCACGGCCCTGGGCACCGGCGTGACGGTGGGCGTCGTGGGCGCCGCGGCGACGGTGGTGAAGGTGGCCGGTGCCCATCTGCCCGCCGCCCACCACCGCGCGGGCGCCATCGGCCAGCCCGGCGGTCCCGAGCAGCTGCGCCTGCAGTGGCTGACGGCGCTGGAGGTGCGCGGCATCCGCCCCTTCCTGGACCAGCAGCGTGTGCTGAGCGCCTCCACCGGTCCGAAGAAGACGGGGCCGCGGCTGCGCGGCACGGACAAGAGCGCGGCGGCCCGCGGGCGCAGCGTCCTGGAGCAGTCGTTCGGTCAGCTTCCGGAGCCGGTGGAACCGTTCGCGGGCCGTCGGCAGGAGCTGGCGCGGATCCGGCAGTGGGTGCAGGCGGCCCGTGCGAGCACGAGGACCCGGCCGACGGTCGTCGTCCTGCACGGCGCGCCGGGCAGCGGCCGCTCCACGCTGGCGGTCCGTGCGGCCCACGATCTCAAGGACCAGTTCCGCGGCGCGTGTGTCGTGGATCTGCGCGGTGACAGCCCGGAGGAGTCGCCGCTGCCCACCCGCGACGCGCTGCTCCACCTGCTGAACCGTCTCGGCGCGCCGCGCGAGCAGCTGCTGTTCCGTGAGCGCTCCTCCCCCGAGCAGCAGGTCAAGCGGTTGAGCGAGCTGTACCACCAGCATCTGACCGGCGTGCCCGTCACCATCGTCCTGGACGACGCCTTCGACCCCGCGCAGGTCCGCTTGCTCGTCCCCGAGCGCTCCGACAGCCTGGTCCTGGTCACCGCCCGCAAACCTCTCGAACTGCCCGACGATCTCTCCGCCCGGGTGCACCGGCTCCCGGTGGAATCGCTGGACGCGGCCGGTGCGGAGGAGTTGCTGGGTGCGGCGGCGCAAGATGGTTCGGGGCCGTACGACGCCGAATCGGCCGACCGGATCGCGGAGTTGTGCGGGGGTCTGCCCTTGGCGCTGCGTATCGCGGGCTCTGGTCTGGGCCCGCGCTCGCCCCGCCGGCTGGCCGCGGATCTCGCCGCGTACGGCCCGGTGGAGCCCGTCGAGCGCGTGCTGTGGCTGCGCTACACCGACCAGTCGGACACGGCCCGCCGGCTGCTGCGCCGGCTGGCGCTGGCCGGCCGGGCGTCGCTGGGTGCGGCCGCGGCGGCCGCGCTGCTGGCCACGGACGAGACGGAGGCGACCCGCCACCTGGTGGCCCTGGCCCGGGCGGGCCTGATCGACCATGTCCGCGGCGACCGCTACCGCCTGCACGACCTGGTCCGCGCGTTCGCTCACGCCCGTCTCGTCGACGAGGAGGAGGCGTCGGACCGTACGGCGGCGCAGGAGCGGCTGATCGTGAACTACGCGGACCTGGCGGACTCGGTGCTGCGTCTGGTGGACGGCAACGTGTCGACCCGCTCGGACCGTTTCAGTCCGCACGGTTTCACCTCGCTCGACGAGGCGCTGCGCTGGCTGGACGACGAGTCGAGCTTCATCACGGCGACGCTGCGGCACGCGGAGGGCGTGAACCAGGCTGCGGTCCTGAACCTCCTCGGCGCCCTGTGCGACTACTGCCTGCTGCGCGGAGACCTGTACCGCCTGGGCGAGATCAGCGAGCTGACGCAGGCTGTGGACCAGGGTCTGCTGGTCCGCTCGGTGCAGTGGCGTACGGGTATCGCGGCCCGGCAGCTGGGCGAGCTCGACAAGGCGCGTACGACGCTGACGTCGGTGGTGGACCTGTACATGGAGGCCCATCACGACGCGGGCGCGGCCCGCGCCCTGTGCTCGCTCGGCATCACCCTGCACCACCAGGGCAATCTCAGCGAGGCGACGGCGAAGCTGCGGGAGGCGCTGGATCTTCAGGCGGCCCCGGAGCTGGCCACGGACCGGGCCTGGACGATGCACGCGCTGGCGGCGGTCGAACGGGACCGCGGCCGTCTCCGCGAGGCGATGGACCTGCTGACCCAGTCGCTGGTGCTGCACCGGGCGGGCGAGTCGGTGCACGGCGAGGCGTGGGCCCATTTCCAGCTCGGTCAGCTGGGCCTGCGCATGGGCGACATCGCGCGCGCGGAGGCCGAGCTGCGGACCGCCCTCGATCTGTACGGCCGTACCCGCGACGGCCGCGGCGAGGCGTGGGCCCTGACGCAGCTGGCCCGGGCCCGTCTGATCGCCGGCGATCCCGCCACGGCGGTGGACGGCCTGCGGCGGGCGACCTCGCGCCACCGCGACAACGAGGACGCCCGCGGCGAGGCGTGGACGGTCTACTACCTGGGCCAGGCCCTGGAGGAGACGGGCAACCTGGATCACGCGGTACGTGAACTGGAACGCTCGCGCACGATGTTCTCGCGCATGCGGGACGTCTACGGCCTGGCGTGTGCCCGCCACCATTCGGCCCGGGCGACCCGAGACCAGCGTGCGGCCCAGACGGGCTCGCTGCGCAACTCGGGGTTCGCGCGCCAGCTGCTGGTCGACGCCCGCGCCGACTTCCAGCGCATCGGCGTCGCGCACGGCGAGGCGTGGACCTGTCTGGAACTCGCGGTCGTCGACGCGGGCAACGCCCGGACGCAGCAGGCTCTGGCGCTGTGCGACGAGGCGGTGGAGCTGTTCATGTCGTACGGCGACCGCCGGGGCGAGGACTGGGCGCGCTTCCTGCGCTGCACCCTGCTGCCGTACGCGGCTCCCGGCGGCGTGGAGATCGGCACGGCGGTGGCCCAGGAGGAGCTGGCCCAGCTGTCGCGGGCGGGGCACCTCTCGCGGGACCAGAAGCTGGACGACTACGTGGAGGCGTACCAGCTGCTCCTGGAGCGGGGGATCGACCTGGAGGCGGGCTGGCAGGCGTGGCGGCTGGGTATGGTGCCGAGCCGCCATGCCCGGGAGGTGATGGGGGTGGCGGTGCCGGCCCCCTGACCGGCGCCCGCCTTCCCGGACTCGTCAGCCCCGCCGGGCCTTGGGCTCGGCCGGGGTGTCCTCGGAGTCGGCCTCGCCGTCCGCCTTCGGGTCGGGTGCTTCCTTGAAGTCGACCTTGCCCATGTGGCGGCTCATGGACTTCATCAGGGCCCACACGGCCAGGGCCATCGCCGCGAAGACGATGAAGCCGAGGACACCGGGGGTGACCTTGTTCTCGTCCACCTCCTTGGCGAGGGGGACGAGGTGCGTCATTGCCAGGCTTGCGCTTGCGCTCATATCAGGCATTGTCGCGGATGCCCGCGAAGAGGTCGTCCTCGGGGAGGGAGGTGTCCGCAAGCGACTTCGCGAGCTCGTACTCCTCCGTCGGCCAGACCTCCTTCTGGATCTCCATCGGGACGCGGAACCAGCCGCCGTCGGGGTCGATCTGCGTGGCGTGTGCGATCAGTGCCTTGTCGCGGATCTCGAAGAAGTCGGCGCACGGGATGTGCGTGGTCAGCGTGCGCTCGGTGCGCTGGAACTCCTTCCACCGCTTGAGCCACTCCCCGTAGGGCGACTCCAGGCCGCGCTCCAGCATGGCGCTGTGGAGCGCCTCGGTGCGCGGGCGGTTGAAGCCCTGGTTGTAGTACAGCTTGAGCGGCTGGTAGACGGGGCCGAACTCCGCCTCCGGGTACTTCTCGGTGTCGGAGGCGCCCTCGAACGCCACCATGGAGATCTTGTGGGTCATGATGTGGTCGGGGTGCGGGTATCCGCCGTTCTCGTCGTACGTCGTGATCACCTGGGGGCGGAACGAGCGGATCTGCCTCACCAGCTCGCCGGCCGCCTTGTCGACGTCCTCCAAGGCGAAGCAGCCCTCGGGCAGCGGCGGCAGCGGGTCGCCCTCGGGCAGGCCGGAGTCGACGAAGCCGAGCCACTCCTGCTTCACACCGAGGATCTCGCGGGCCTCGTCCATCTCCTTCTTGCGTACCTCGTGGATGTGCTCCTCGATGTACTTGTCGCCCTGCAGCTTCGGATTGAGGATGGAGCCGCGCTCCCCGCCCGTGCAGGTCACGACCAGCACGTCCACCCCCTCGGACACGTACTTCGCCATGGTGGCCGCGCCCTTGCTCGACTCGTCGTCGGGGTGGGCGTGGACGGCCATCAGTCGCAGCTGGTCAGTCAAGACTCAATCCTCAGTAGTCGGCGCCCGGTGTGACCGGGTGCAATTCAACAGGTGCCGTCCCGCAGGGACGTCGTTGAGGGGTGGCGGTCGGGCGGCGGGCGGGAGGCTTCTATAGTGACCGAATCGGGGGGCGAATAATTCCGGGGTCCAACTCCGGGGCCCCTTCGGGGACAACCGGGTCCGGCCCCTGCCGAGAGGACGATCATGAGTACGGCGAGCACGCGGCTGCCCGAGGGCCGTTACGGCCGCTCCTCGGACGCGCGCGCCGACCGCAGGCTCAAGGTCGTCGGTGCCCTCCTCGCGGCGGCACTGCTCGCCCTGGTCGGCTACTTCGCCTACCACTACGTCGGCCAGAACAAGATCAGCGCCGAGGTGATCACCTTCGATCCCTCGAAGGACGCCGTGAAGGTGCATCTGGAGGTCCACAAGGACGCCGGCGCCGGCGGGTACTGCACCCTGCGGTCCCAGGCGGAGAACGGTGCCGAGGTGGGCCGGGCCGACTTCCGCTTCGACGGGCCCGCCACGCGTATCGACAAGGTCGTCACGCTCCGCACCACCTCGCCGGGTACGACGGCCGAGCTGCTCGGCTGCCACGCCGACTGACGTCACTTTTGAATACGTAGGCGCTGACCTGCGCGGACGTAATTCTGGTGGCTTATGTCCTCCCCCTTCCGCCCCTGAATTGTTAGGCTCGTGGTTTCGCCCATCCGTGAAGGAACATTCTTCTGGGTAGGGCGATGCTTTGTATTCCCAGTACCTACGAGGAGCACCTGTGACCCAGACCAGCGAGAACGTCACCTGGCTGACCCAGGAGGCGTACAACAAGCTCAGGGACGAGCTTGCGCACCTTACTGGTCCCGCGCGCACGGAGATCGCCGCCAAGATCGCGGCCGCGCGCGAGGAGGGCGACCTGCGTGAGAACGGCGGGTACCACGCGGCCAAGGAGGAGCAGGGCAAGCAGGAGCTCCGTGTGCGCCAGCTGACCCAGCTCCTGGAGAACGCCCAGGTGGGCGAGGCCCCGGCCTCGGCGGACGGCGCGGTCGCGCCCGGCATGGTCGTGACGATCGCCTTCGACGGCGACGAGGACGACACCCTGTCGTTCCTGCTCGCCTCGCGCGAGTACGCGAGTGCCGACATCGAGACCTACTCGCCGCAGTCGCCGCTGGGCTCCGGCGTGATCGGCCACAAGGTCGGCGAGGACGCGGAGTACGAGCTGCCGAACGGCAAGAAGGCCTCGGTGAAGATCCTCAAGGCCGAGCCGTACAGCAGCTGATCCCCGGCCGCTCCCGACCTGCACGACCTGTGATGGGCCCCCGGCGTCCCCGACGCCCGGGGCCCTGGTCATGCCGTCGCCGACCGGTACTTCCGGACCGACAGCGTCCTGAAGATGACGATGATCAGGACCGAGTAGATCAGCGACGCCCACACCGGGTGCACCATCGGCCAGGCGTCCGACGGAGACCGGCCGGGGTTGGCGAAGAGCACACGGCATGCCTGGACAGTGGCGCTGAAGGGGTTCCACTCGGCGACATGGCGCAGCCACGGGGTCATGTTGCTGGTGTCCACGAACGCGTTGGAGATGAAGGTCACGGGGAACAGCCAGATCAGGCCGCCGGACGTGGCCGCCTCGGGCGTGCGGACGGACAGGCCGATCAGGGCGCCGATCCAGGTGAACGCGTAGCCGAGCAGGAGCAGCAGGCCGAAGGCACCGAGGACCTTGACGGCGTTCGTGTCGCCGTCGGATCCGACGCGCCAGCCCACCAGGAGAGCGACCACCGCGAGCACGAGCAGCGTCAGCGCCGTCTGCACGAGGTCCGCGAGCGTACGCCCGGTCAGGACCGCCCCGCGCGCCATGGGCAGCGAGCGGAAGCGGTCGATGAGTCCCTTGTGCATGTCGTCGGCGATGCCCGCGCCGGCTCCGGCCGTGGCGAACGTGACGGTCTGCGCGAAGATGCCTGCCATCAGGAAGTTCTTGTAGTCGGTGGCGCTGGTGCTGCCGCCGATCTGCATGGATCCGCCGAAGACGTAGCTGAACAGCACCACGAACATGATCGGCTGGATCAGTCCGAAGATCACCATTTCCGGGATGCGGGACATCCGGATCAGGTTGCGCTTCGCGACGACCAGCGAGTCGCGCACGGACTGGCCGAACGGGTGGCCGGGGGCCGCGGCCCGTACGGCATCGGTGACGGCGCTCACTCGGTGGCCTCCTTCTTGTGCCGGCGGTCCTTGGCGGCCGCCCCGGCCGCCGATCCGTTCTCCTCGTCCCTCACCTCGGCCACGTGGCCGGTCAGGGACAGGAAGACGTCGTCCAGGGTCGGGCGGCGCAGCCCGATGTCGTCCATCTCGATGCCGCGTGCGTCGAGCTCGCGGATGACCTCGGCGAGGAGCTTGGCGCCGCCGGTGACGGGGACGGTGATCTTGCGGGTGTGATCCTCGACGGAGGTGTCCCCCTTGCCGAAGCCGGCCAGCACCTCGGCCGCGGTCGCGATGTGTTCGCGGTCGTGGACGACGACCTCGACGCACTCGCCGCCGGTGCGGGCCTTGAGCTGGTCGGAGGTGCCGCGGGCGATGACACGGCCGTGGTCGACGACCGCGATGTCGTGCGCGAGGTTGTCGGCCTCTTCCAGGTACTGGGTGGTCAGCAGCAGGGTCGTACCGCCGGAGACCAGCTGTTTGATGACGTCCCACAGCTGCTGGCGGTTACGGGGGTCGAGCCCGGTCGTCGGTTCGTCCATGAACATCACGGGCGGGGAGACCACCAGGGCCGCGGCCAGGTCGAGCCTGCGGCGCATGCCTCCGGAGTAGGTCTTGGCGGTGCGCTCGGCGGCGTCCGCGAGGTTGAACTGCTCGAGCAGTTCCTCGGCCCGGGCCTTGGCCGCCCTGGCCTTCATCTGGTAGAGCCGGCCGACCATCTCGAGGTTCTCGCGGCCGGTCAGGTACTCGTCGACGGCGGCGAACTGGCCGGACAGACCGATGGACCGCCGCACCTCGTGGGGCTGCCTGAGCACGTCGAGGCCGGCGACGACCGCCTTGCCGCTGTCGGGGCGCAGCAGGGTCGTCAGACAGCGGACCGTCGTCGTCTTGCCCGCGCCGTTGGGCCCGAGCAGGCCCAGCACGGTGCCCTCGGGGACATCGAGGTCGACGCCGTCCAGGGCCCTTACGTCGCCGAAGGTCTTGACGAGACCCTCGGCATAGATGGCGCCTGGCATATGAGTCTCCACGTCGTCGGGGATTGTTCATCATTCACGGGGCACACCATAACGCGATGTATCGTGTCTCTCAATGGAAATTTCCGAACGGGTGACGATCCGCGCCTGACCTCAGTCGATGACGGTGTAGCCCGCCTCGCGGAGGGCCTGGCCGACCTCGGCGCAGTGCGCCGGGCCCTTCGTCTCCAGGTGCAGCTCGACCTCCGCCTCCGTGAGCCCGAGCCGTGGGTCGGTCCGTACGTGGCTCACATCGAGGACGTTAGCGTCCACCACTGACAACACCCCGAGAAGCGTCGCGAGGGCGCCCGGCCGGTCCGTCAGGCGCAGGCGCACGGCCAGGTAGCGGCCCTGCGCGGCCATGCCGTGCCGCAGGATGCGCTGGAGCAGCAGCGGGTCGACGTTGCCGCCGGACAGCACCGCCACGACCGGCCCCTCGAAGGACCCGGGGTCGCTCAGCAGTGCCGCGACCGGGCTCGCGCCGGCGGGCTCCACCACGAGCTTCGCCCGTTCCAGGCACAGCAGCAGCGCGGTGGACAGCTCGTCCTCGGTCACCGTGCGGACCTCGTCCACCAGGTCGTTGACGATCCCGAACGGCACGTCGCCGGGCCGCCCCACCCTGATGCCGTCGGCCATCGTCGCCGGATTCCCGACCGACACCGGCCGCCCGGCGGCCAGCGAGGGCGGATACGCGGCCGCGCCGGCCGCCTGCACGCCCACGATCCGCACGTCCGGCCGGAGCGCCTTCACCGCGACCGCGATACCGGCCGCGAGCCCGCCCCCGCCGATACCCACGACGATCGTGCGCACCTCCGGGCACTGCTCCAGGATCTCCAGGCCGACCGTGCCCTGGCCCGCGATGATGTCGGGGTGGTCGAAGGGGTGGATGAACACCGCGCCCGTCTCGGCCGCGTACTCCTGCGCGGCGGCCAGTGTCTCGTCGACCACCTGGCCGTGCAGGCGCACCTCGGCCCCGTACTCCTGCGTGGCACTGATCTTCGGCAGCGGGGCGCCCTTCGGCATGAACACCGTGGACCGCACCCCGAGCAGCGTGGAGGCCAGCGCCACGCCCTGCGCGTGGTTGCCCGCGCTCGCGGCGACGACACCGGCGGCCCGTTCCTCGGGCAGGAGGCCGGCGATACGGACGTACGCGCCGCGCAGCTTGAACGACCCCGTCCGCTGCAGGTTCTCGCACTTGAAGTGGACCGGCGCGCCGACCAGCTGGGACAGGTGGCGGCTGCCCTCCATGGCGGTCATCCGCGCGACGCCCGTGACCATCTTCTGGGCACCGCGCACGTCGTCCAGGGTGACCGGAGGCAAGGAGTGGGCCGTACGGTGGTTCATGACACAAGTCTCGCAGTTCACACGCCGGAACCCCCGCTGTGACCAACCTCCGAGACTGGTTTCCTCAGCGCCGGTACGGCCCGCCTCCCGGCCGCGTACCCTGTCCCCCAACCCAGCACCCCTTTCATGAAGCGAGCCTCCGGCCATGCCCACAACACCTGAAATGTCGATGGACATGACGACCGTCGGTGACATCGGTCTCCTCGACACCCTGCAGCACGAGGTGGCGGTGTTCGCCCGCCGTGCGGAACAGACCCGGCTCGGCGGGGTGGGGCAGGTGCGCAACTCCATGGACCGTGCCGCGTACCTGCTGCTGAACCGTCTCGACAAAGAGGGACCGATGGGCGTCAAGGCGCTCGCCGCGAGCATGGGGATCGACTCGTCGACGGTCACCCGGCAGGTGGCTCCGCTCGTCGACACCGGGCTTGTGAAGCGCACCTCACATCCGGAGGACGGGCGGGCCGTGGTGCTCCAGCTGTCCCCGCGCGGGCAGTCCCGGCTCGAGGAAGTACGTTCGTCCAGGCGTCAGTTGATGGCCGAGCTGACACACGACTGGGCGCCGGAGGAACGCGAGGCGTTCTGCACGCTCCTCACGCGCTTCAACACCGCCCTGTCGGCCCGCATGGCCGCCCAGGGGCTGCCGGGAGCAGACGCGCCGTCGTCGTCCTGAGCGGCCACCACGCACGCGTGCGGAGCGGTTCCCGGCGGGAGGCCACCAGTGCGTGCGTGGCTCTTGACCGAAAGGCCACCCCTGGCCTCATATGAGATCGGGATCCCTGTCGCACGCGGCTGACGCGTTCCGTACGCGGCCGGGGCCCGTTTCCTCAGGGTCGCCCTCAGGCGGGAGGCGCGGTGCGACAACGGCATGCGTCCCAAGGCGTCCGCAGGGCCCGGGAGTTCGAGGCGTTCGTCGCTGGCGCGGCCGGGCGGCTGCTGCATGCCGCCACGCTGCTGACGGCGGAGGCACCGGACGACAACCCGCGCGCGCGCCGCCTGCTGACGCTGGCCCTGGCCCACACGTACGCGTGCTGGGACGGCCTGCGCGGCGAGGACCCGTACGACCGTGCCCGCCAGTACCTGGCCACCCGCTTCGCCCGGGGGGCGTGGCACCAGTACGGCGGCCTCGGCCGGGCCCGCCCGCACCCCGGCAGTCCGCTGGCCGTGCTCGCTCCCCAGGAGCGGCTGATCCTGGTCCTCAGGTTCTTCGAGGGCGTCGCCGAGGAGCAGACTGCGGCCCTGCTCGGCCTGCCCGCGGAACGCGTCCACGCGATCTGTGACCGGGCGACGGCCACGCTGCTGCATCCCCCGCGGGGGCCGGCACCGGCGGTGAGGACGAAGGTGGCGGCGTCGTGAACCGGCCGGAGCGGGAGGCCGCCGCGCGGCGGATCATGGAGCGGACGCAGCCCGCCGTCCCGCCCGACCTGTACGCGGACGTCGTGCGGCGCGGCGGCCGCATGCTGCGCCGCAGGATCGCCGTACGCCGGCTCATGTGGCTGCTGCTGTTCGCCGCGTCCGTGGCCTTCGTCGTGTGGGCGGTGATGGCCCGCCCCTGGGTGGAGCCGCCCTCGGACACGACTCCACCGCTCACCGGCTGGTGACCCGGCCGCCCTACTGACCGAGCGCCTGCTGCAGGTCCTCCAGAAGGTCGTCGACGTTCTCGATGCCCACGGAAAGGCGGACCAGGTCGGCGGGGACCTCGAGGGCCGAGCCCGCCGCGGACGCGTGAGTCATCCGCCCCGGGTGCTCGATCAGGGACTCCACGCCGCCGAGCGACTCACCGAGCGTGAACACCTTGGCGCGGTTGCAGACCTCCACAGCCGCCTCCTCACCGCCCTCCACCTGGAAGGAGACCATGCCGCCGAATGCCCGCATCTGCTTGGCGGCGACCTCGTGACCGGGGTGCTCCGGCAGACCCGGGTACAGAACGCGCGTCACGCGCGCATGCCGGGTGAGCATGTCGGCGACCTCGGTGGCGTTCTCGCTGTGCCGGTCCATGCGCACCGAGAGCGTCTTGGTTCCGCGCAGCACCAGCCAGGAGTCGAAGGGTCCGGCGACCGCGCCCATCGCGTTCTGGTGGTACGCCAGTTCCTCGCCCAGCGCCGGGTCGCTGACGATCAGCGCGCCGCCGACGACGTCCGAGTGGCCGCCCATGTACTTGGTCAGCGAGTGCACGACGACGTCCGCGCCGAGGGACAGCGGCTGCTGCAGGTACGGCGTGGCGAAGGTGTTGTCGACGACCAGCCGGGCGCCCGCGTCCCGGGCGATCTGGGCGACGGTGGCGATGTCGGTGATGCCGAGCAGCGGGTTGGAGGGGGTCTCCACCCACACGGCCTTGGTCTTCGGCGTGATGGCGGCCCGTACGGCCACGGGGTCGCTGGTGTCGGCGACCGACCACTCCACCCCCCATCGGGAGACGACCTTCGCGAACAGCCGGAACGTGCCGCCGTACGCGTCATTGGGGATGACCACGTGGTCGCCGGGGCTGAGCAGCGTACGCAACAGGCAGTCCTCGGCCGCCAGTCCGGACGCGAACGCGAGGCCGCGGCGGCCGCCCTCCAGGGCGGCGAGGTTCTCTTCGAGCGCGGTCCTGGTCGGATTGGCGCTGCGGCTGTACTCGTAACCGCCGCGCAGGCCGCCGACGCCGTCCTGCTTGTAGGTCGAGACCTGGTAGATCGGCGGGACGACCGCGCCGGTGAGGGGATCGGCGGTGTTGCCCGCGTGGATCGCAAGGGTCTCGAAGTGCTGACTGATGTGCCTGTCGCTCATGGGCACCGAGGGTAGTGCGCTTGCGGTGACCGTGCCGGACGGCGGGACGCGGGAGGCCGGACGGGAGGGTTTTCCCCGCGCCCACGAGAACGGCGTCGCCGTTTTCCACAGGGTCCGCGACCAGGTTGGCCAATTGTCGGCGCGGTCTGGTTCGCTTGAGGCATGGAGATTATCTGGGTCCTGATGGCGCTGGTCATGCTCGGCTTCGTGCTGCTTCCGTTCCTGCGGCGCAGGCGCGGCGTGATCGAGCAGGTTCATCCGGGCCACCCGGACGCCGCGGACCCGGCGAACTACGGGTTCGTCCGGCAGGAGGAGCTGGACGTCCGCATGCCGGGCCCCGACCAGGACCTGCTGGACGTCCTGGACCTGGTGCAGCGCACCCAGGACTACCGGGCGGCCGCGCAGCTCCTCGCGGGCACCGAGAGCGAGGGCGAGCTGCGCTGGCAGCGCGTGCAGGCCTTCGCCGGTGCCGCGTCGCTGGAGCTGCGGCAGCGGCCCGGCGGGGTCAGCGAGACGCCCGGCGGGCAGTGGCTGCGGGTGTGGCGGACCGAGGCACCCAAGGACGCGGGCAGCGCGGCCGTACACGCCGAGTTCCTCGTGCAGCAGGCGTGGCGGACGTCGACACCCGGCACGGACGAGTTCCGGATCATCATGGAGGAGGCGAAGTCGGCGTGCGCCGACGCCGCGCTGCTGGCTCCCGGTGACCCCATCCCGTACATCGTCGAGCTGTCGGTGGCCCGCGGACTCGCCTACCCTCGACCGGAGTTCGAGCAGCTCTGGCTGCAGATCCTGGACCGCGCCCCGGCCCACATGGGAGCGCATCTGGCAGCCCTGCACTACTGGTGCGAGAAGTGGCACGGCTCGCGCGAACTGGCCACGTCGTTCGCGGAGGCCGCCGCTGCCCGCGCACCCCAGGGCTCACTGCTGGCCGCGATGCCGCTGTTCTCGGTCTTCGAGCACCTGCCCGAGGTGAACCTGGTCAGCAGTTTCTACCAGAGCGAGGTCGTCACCAAGGCGATCCACGGCGCGCTCCACGCCGTGCACACGGCCCGCCCAGACGACCCGATGCTGGCGCACGTCCGCCACCTCCTGGTCTTCTTCCTGGTCCGCTCCGAGCGCTGGGCGGAGGCCATGAACCAGCTGATACACGTCGACGGCCACGTGGGCGCCCTCCCCTGGACCCTGCAGGCCGACCCGGCGGCGGAGTTCGCGGTCTACCGGGCGCTCGCGGTCGCGGGCTACGAGGCGAACGGCGGCAGCCCGGCGACCCTGCCGCACTGACGCCGCGGGCGGGGTCCGCGCGGATCCGCGCGGGTGTGTGGGTGGGGCCGGCCAGGTGCCCTTCGGGCGCCGGCCGGCCGTCTTCTCCGCCGCTCCGCCGCTTCTCCGCTGATAGCGGGATCTGAGCCTGGCGAACGCGTCCCCGTCCCCCTGACGGAATTCGGGGCGGCACCGAGACGTTGTGAAGGATGCCGCCCCGGCCGAGGACCGTCGATCAGGACCGAAGGCCGGGACCATCGGCAAGGAGACGAAGGAGCCCTCGCATGCTGTTCGGCCGCACGCCCGTCCTGCCCACCCCCGAGCAGGCGCTGAAGGGGCGCCCTGAGCCGGCCTTCACGGTCCCCGACCGCCACACGGTCCTCGGCACCCCGCTGCTCGGCCCCTACCCCGAGGGCTACGAGGTCGCCGACTTCGGCCTGGGCTGCTTCTGGGGCGCCGAGCGCAAGTTCTGGCAGCTCCCCGCAGGCGTGTGGACGACCTTGGTCGGCTACCAGGGCGGCCACACCGAGAACCCCACGTACGAGGAGGTCTGCTCGGGCCTCACCGGCCACACGGAGGCCGTCCGCGTGGCCTACGACCCCCGGCTGATCTCGTACGAGAAGCTCCTGAAGACGTTCTGGGAGTCCCACGACCCCACGCAGGGCTTCCGCCAGGGCAACGACGTGGGAACCCAGTACCGCTCCGCGATCTACACCCACACCCCCGAACAGGCAGCGCTGGCGGAGTCCTCCCGAGCGGCCTACCAACAGGTCCTGACGGCCTCGGGCCACGGCACGATCACGACGGAGATCCTGCCTGCCGAAGGCCGGATCTTCTATCCGGCCGAGGGATATCACCAGCAGTATCTTTCGGACGCCAAAAACCCGGGCGGGTACTGCGGGCTGGGCGGGACGGGGGTCAAGCTGAGTACCCCGTTCGAGACGAACTGGGGAGCTTCCTGCCCGACGGGCATCGCTCCGGCGCCGGAGAAGTAGCCGAACCAGCTTGAGTCCCGCCCAACCGGCCGTGGTGTCGATCATCGTTCGCGCGGTGCCACGGCCGGGTCGGCGCCGATCCTGAGGCATTTCTGCGCTTGGACCCTCGGTGGGGCCGTACCACGCACGTTACGCGGACGAGTGGACAGTCTCCGCGACGTGACTCCGCCCGCCAACGAGATCCACGCACTCGTCAGCAGCGGCGACCTGGACTCCGCGGCCCGACGGCTCGCCGGGGTGGAGGACGAACTGACCACCCCCGTACGCCCGCGACCGGGCACGCTCGTGGAAAGGCCGGCATCGCTCCGGCTCCAGAGGCCGAGAGGGAGGAGACCGCCTTCTTCCGCCAGACGGGTGTGCCGCAGTCGCCCGATCGGCGTCCGCACGCGCTCTCGTGCCGGTCCCTCCGCCGGCCGAGGTGATCGACTGGAGCGCCCAACACACGTGCCGGGCCGGGAAATTCGATTGCCCTTGACGGGCCGATGCGCGCTAATACGGCGCATGGCCGATATTCAGGGCACCTATGACGACCTGTTCACCGCAGTGCCGAGTGCGCTGGCCGGATTGCTGGACGACGGGGACGCGGGTGCCTCGGTTGCGGTTTTCGTGGACGGCGAGCCGGTGGTGGACGTCTGGGGTGGGTTCGCCGACGCGGACCGCACCATCCCGTGGCAGCGGGACACGATCACCAATGTCTGGTCCGTCACCAAGACGATGACGGCACTGTGCGCGCTGGTCCTGGCCGACCGTGGCGACCTCGATCTTGCTGCACCGGTCGGCCGGTACTGGCCCGAGTTCGCCACGGCAGGCAAGGAAAGCGTGCTGGTGCGACACCTGCTCGCGCACACCGCGGGCCTGCCCGACTGGGACGGGCCGATCGAGGATCTCTACGACTGGCCGTCCGCCACGGCACGTCTGGCCGCGCAGGCTCCGCAATGGGAACCGGGAAGCACGGCCGGATACCACTCGCTCACCCAGGGGTTTCTCGTGGGCGAGGTCGTACGCCGGATCACCGGCCGAAGCCTGGGCGAGTTCTTCGAAGAGGAGGTGGCCAGACCGCTGGGTGCCGCCTTCCACATCGGACTGCCTGCCGAGCACGACCACCGGGTGGCGCTCACCGTCCCGCCGCCGTCCCGGGACGAGGACTACGCCGCGAGCGCGCCCGCCAGCAGCGTGTCCCCCGCCGCCGGCACCGCCGTACGGGTCCGTGACGGTAACAGCGTGGCCTGGCGTCGCGCGCAGATCCCCGCGGCGAGCGGCTTCGGCAACGCCCACTCGGTCGCCCTCGTGCAGTCGGTGATGGCCTGCGGAGGAGCAGTGCACGGGGTGCGACTGCTGTCGCAGGCGGGCTGTGACCGTGCAAGGGAGGAGCAGTTCAGCGGCGAGGACCGCATCCTTGGCATGCCAGTCCGTTACGGGCTGGGCTACGGGCTGTTCGGCGACACCTTCGGGTGGGGAGGTTGGGGCGGCTCGCTCGTCGTGATCGATCCCGAGGGCCGTATGGCGGTGGCGTACGTGACCAACCAGATGCGTGAACCCGCGGACGACAACCGGGGACTGGAGCTTGTGACGGCCGCCTACGACGGGCTCAAGGGTCTGCGGGCCTGATCCGACGGGTCACACGGCAGTACGGGCTCGCCAAGACCGGGATGTCTTGCCCCGTCGCCGGTTGTCGGCAGGCTTGTGAGTCGGTCAGTGGTGGGGCGGCCCATGGCGTCAATGAACTCCGCCATCTTGAAGCGGCTGGTCAGCGGGGTGGCGTGACCTCGTTTCGGGATGCTCGTACTGGTCGTGGGCGGCAGTCTGTCTCGCAGATCGTCCGGCGGGGTTGGTTTTGCCGATGAGTTCACCGTCCTCGAACGGTCTACCCGACACGACCGTTCTCGCCAGGAGTGCCATGTCCACCATCCAGCCAGTGATCATTACTGCCGACCAGGACGTCCTGCTCGGCTTCTATACGAAATTGTTCGGCGCTGAGGAGATCTTCCGGGTACCGGCGGAAGGCCCGGCCTTCTACCTCGGTTTGCGCATCGGCGACACCGACCTCGGGCTGGTGGCCAAGGCGACGAACCCGGGGACTGGGGCGGCACCCCGGATCCTGCTCAGCATCGGTGTCGACGACGTCGACGAGACGCTCGGCCGGGTGGAGGCGCTGGGCGGCTCGGTCCGCAGCGGCCCCAACGACATGCCGTGGGGACAGCGCGTCGCCCACATCCAGGACCCCGACGGCAACCCGGTGAACCTCACCCAGCCGATCCCGGCCCGGTGACGCTGTTCCGGGAAGCCCAGGCCGGCCAGGGCACCGAGGCCGGCAGCACGCAGGTGGGCCAGGGATGCGGTCGCGGCGGGCGGCGGTGATGTCGTGGGTGCGGCCGGGCCGGGCGGCCGATATCCACACCAGACGGCCCCGCTCGTCGGTCAGCGCGAGGACGTGCAGGCCGTGGCGACGATGCTTGCCGGAGTAATTCGGGCGGTTCGCCTCTCCGGTACGGCGCTGGGTGGGGATGAGGGACGGGAATCCAAAAACCCACTCCTGCCAGACGATCTACACCCCCGACTGGCGCCCATGACCAGCACGAGCGCCCCGAAACGACATCACACCAGCACCCTGACCAGCCACGTCAAGATGGCGGAGCTTCAATGAATGTGTCGCACCTCGGGCATTGCAGACGGCCGGCGATTGAAGGCGCTTGGGAACGCGCGAAGGTGTGATTGCAGACATGGCAACGCACTGGGTCCGACTCCGCTGGAGCAGGGAAATCGTTCACGGTCCTACGTCGCCGCCGTGAGCCAGAGGACGTGCGTTTATCCAATGGATGGTCGTCCGATGGTTGGGACCGTGCCGGACCCAGAAGCTGACGAACCTCCTCCTGTGCTGTTGCGAGGATCTTCCTGGCGGCTTCGTGTGCCTCAACAATGATGGCGTTGGCGTTGTATTCCGCGTCCGCGATTATCTTTGCCGCACGCTGCTGCACTTGGGACGGCGCCGACGTTGCCGTCGCCTCCGAGGGTCGTGGTGACGCTGTGGCAAGGGCGCTGAACTGCTGCTCAAGCTGCGGGAGCGCAGGTGTTCTCGTCCTCGTGCGTCGACGCCTCGGCCTGACTTCACCTTCCTCACCATCAGCGACAGCCCGCTCCGTCACATCGGCAGGCGCTCGCTCAGGCGCAGACTCCGAAGACGACCACTGCTGGGCATCCGGGGAACCACCCAACTGCGGCCGAACAGCCGCCCTCCGTCGACGCCTCGGCCTGGGTTCGCCTTCCTCACCATCAGCGACAGCCCGCTCCGTCACATCGGCAGGCGCTCGCTCAGGCGCAGACTCCGAAGACGACCACTGCTGGGCATCCGGGAAACCACCCAACTGCGGCCGAACAGCCGCCCTCCGTCGAGGCCTCGATGATGCTGTTGAGGCACCCTGCTCCTTCAGACGTCTTCTGGCTGATGCTGCTTGCTTCTGCAAGTGCTTGGTGTCGCTCCACTTCAAATGCCATTCCTTTGCCTTCTCTGGATCTCCGTTCGTCAACTGATGCACCAGCTCCAGTGCGAAGGCCAGGGAGGGAAGCCGCTTGCCGGTCAACGCCTCGGAAATTGCGGAAGCGGAGAGCGTGGTCCGTCTGGTGACCGTTGCCTTTGCGATCTGCCGAAAAGATGGGGCGCCACAGTAGATGTGCAGATGGTTCAAGGCGTCGGCGAACTCTCGCAGTGCGACACCTGCCGTCTTGATCAACTGATGGTCTGCCGCCGTCTGCGCGTTGCCAGTCATCTCGCCCCCGTTCTGGCCGCTTGTAGGGTCAGCGTAGAGGCTCATGGCCGAACGTTCACGACGTTCTCCGAACACTGCCGAACAACCGCCTCGTTCGGTCAAACACGGCTGCCGTACGGCCTCTGGCCAGCAGCGTACGAAGTGAGACGAGTCTGTTCTGAAAGCTGGATCACCCTTCCCTCATGGGCTTTTCATGGATCCACCACCGCATGCCCAGCCTCCATCCCATCGGAGGACTTCTCGGCATGCCTGTAGAGAATGGAAGGGAAGAGCATGGCCAAGGGGAAGGGCAGTCAGTGGGGCCTGAGACTGACCCGTGACGGGCTGCACGTGCACGTCGGCCGGCATCTGCAGGTGTCTATGTCGCTTGCCCTGCTGTTTTGGTTGATCAGTCTCAGCAGCGCGGTGACTTCGAGCCCATACTGGGTCCAGTTGCTGATTTGAATCTGCGCTCGGGTGATCGCAGGCGTCGCACCGACGCAACTCGCCTCGCTGTGGCGGGAACGGCAGCCGTCGGTCCCGCCCATCGCCTGAGCCCGTCCGACCGGCGGCGGTGGTGGTGTCGCATCGTGCGCGCGGTGCCGCCGCCCAGTCGTCTCGCGGAAGCACACTCGAAAATCGGTGGCCGACTGGAATCCGGCGGCCTCACCCTGTGCTGCATGGAAGAACCGCAACGCAGGATCCGCGCGCTCCACACGGCGTCCACGATCACCGTCTATCAGGCCTACTCCCCCGAGATCGGCATGGCCGCGGTTCGCCAGGGCCGTTTCCCCGCCGCGTGGAAGCGGGACCGCATGACATGGATCAAGCCGTCGTTCCTGTGGATGATGTACCGCTGCGGCTGGGGCACGAAGGAGGGGCAGGAGACCGTCCTGGCCGTCGAGATCAGCCGCGACGGCTTCGAGTGGGCCCTGCTCAACGCGTGCTTGTCGCACTACGTGCCCGGGCTGCACGCCGACCAGGCCGACTGGAAGCGGCAGTTGCGGCGCGCGCCCGCTCGGGTGCAGTGGGATCCCGAGCGTGATCTGCGCCTGAGGCCGCAGCCGTACCGCTCGCTGCAACTCGGGCTCTCCGGTGAGGCCGTACGGCGCTACGCGGATGAGTGGATCGTGGCGATCAGTGACGTCACTCCGCTCGCTCGCGAGATCCACGGGTTGGTGAGCAGCGGCGACCTGGACTCCGCGGCCCGACTGCTGCCCCAGGAGCGTCCCTACGCCGCCGGGGACGCCGCGCTGGCCCAACTGCGTCTGTGACCGGGCGCGTTCGCCGAATCGGGTGATGGCCCCTCGGGGCGGCGACTGACGTGGTGCCCGCCCGGATTGCGCCGTATCCGCGTGTGCTGGGGGCAGTCGAGGCGATGTGTGGCTTCCAGAATGGAGGTTCCACCGCTGGGACAGTGGTGCCACGGGCTGGGGCCGCCCAGGATGCAGCGGCCTGAGCGCGATCGCCATTCCGGACGTCCGTACGCCGACGAGGTCGTCGGCTTCGGTCAGGTGGAAAGCGCGGCATCGAGCATCCGACGGACCACCGCGGTCAGCTCGGTCACATCGGGCAGCGGGCGGGTCGCGGCCAGCGCGCCGACGAGCCAGTCGTACAGCAGGCCGTCGGTCCAGGCGACGAGCAGATCCGCTGCCTGCGCCGGACGGGGAGCCCCGAGCGCTGCCAGCAGGGTGGTGGCCCTGGACCGTGCGGCGAGGCCGGCGGTCTGCAGGTCGGCACGCAGCTCCGGCCGACGGGTTGCCTCCAGGCTGAGTTCGAAGCGGGCGAGCTGGCGGTCGCGCGCCGCCGTAAGCCAGTGGTGCAGCAGTGCGGCCATCAGGCCTGCGGCGGAGTCCAGGTCCGGGGGCCCGTGGTCCGCTTCCCAGCGATCCATGTCGGCGACCGAGAGTTCGGCCAGGCGGAGGTAGCAGGCGCTGATCAGAGCGCTGCGGGTGCGGAAGTAGTACGACGTGCTGCCGGCCGGCAGGCCCGCGGCGGCGTCGACCGCGCGATGGGTCAGGCCGCGCAGCCCGGCGGCGGCCACGGTGCTGATGGCGGCGTCGGCGATCAGGTCTCGGCGGTCGGGGATGGACATACCCGCACTCTACAGATGTAGAGTGCGGGTCATCGACCTCTACAGCTGTAGAGGCGGCGGAGGTGAGGTGCCATGCCACGAACTGGCCGCGCCTCTGCGCCGGATCAGGCACGCCACAGACGCTGTCACTGAGAGCCCTCGACACGGTCCTCGGCTGGCAACCGCCTTCCGCCCCCGCCCCCGCCAACGTCAAGGAGTAACAGTGAACACCCCGGTCACATCCAGCGCCCTCCGCCGGGCGGACTCCGTCCGGCCCTTCGCGGTCGGCGCCTACGGCTTCGTCTTCCTGGGCATCGGTCACCTCGCCCTCTCCGGCGCTGCGGCGCTGGCCGCCCAGACCCCGCAACGGCGTGAAGCCGACGCCGCCATGCGGGAGTCCACCTTCACCCTGCTGGGTCTGGAACGGACGGTCCTCGATGTCTTCAACGGCATGAGCATCGCCATGGCCTTCTTCGTCACGACCTGCGGCCTCCTGATCCTCGCCGCCGTCCGCCATTCCCCCACCCTCGTCCAGCGCCGCACCGCCTTCGGATGGATCGCCCTCGCGGTCTCGCTGGCCGTCCTGGTGATATCCGTGCTCCTGCTGCCCCTTCCGCCGATCGTCGTCCTCACCATCACCAGCTGTGCTTTCGCTCTGTCCCTGCACAGGTCGGTCCCCGCGGCTCGGGCGGGCTCGTGACGCGACGCGGATCCCGCGGAAACTCGAAAGTCTCTACGGCGGCCTCGGCGGGGAACCTGTCAGTGGTCCGAGTCCTTGGGCCGACGACGAGAGACCTGCTCCCGTGCGGTGCGCCAACGTGACCGAGTCTGCTCGACCACGCTGTCCCACTGGCGACGGACCTCGTTGTCGGAAGGGCGTTGGCCATGACGGATGCGGCTGAGCTCGTCTCGTACTTCTCGTCCCAGTGCCGCCGATGCGACGATGGCGAGCATCACTGCGAAGAGGGCCGAGATCATTGCGAAGACGGCACCGAAGACCCCGTACCGTGAGACGGAGGAGTTGAAGAGGCGTGGCAGGTAGACGGTCGCGCCCACGGAGCAGGCCGCTGTCAGAACGGCCGCGGTGACGCCGAAAGGGATCAGGTCAGCCCGGACGATCCGCTTCGCGGACAGGATCCAGCCGCTCCAGACGAGGAACACGGCGGTCACCGGTACCGCGCACAACGAGGCCGCCAGACCCAGGGTGCCCCCTCCAAGAGCCGCGGCGAGCCAGCCGGTGAGCACTGCGTAGCCGACCAGGGTGAGGATCCACCACAGGCCGTTCCGGGTGTTGCGGACGCTGAGGGGCTTGAGTTCCCATGTCTGTTCGAAGAGCCTCTGCGAGGCTCGCGCGAAGCTCAGCACGGAGATCGTCAAAAACACGAACCCGAAGGCGCCCGCGCTCGCACTCGTGTTCTCGGCCGGGGAGAAGAGGGAGTTGACTGCCTCGGCCCCTTCTCCGGTGAGGCCGTAGCGCTTGATGATCCGATCCGCGGCGTCGTAGTGCACGAGGTTGCTGAGAACGGCGCCGCTGAGGATGGCGAGCGGGACCAGCGTGGTCAAAGCGCTGGAGGCCAGGGCCATCGAGCGGTCGAAACCCACGATTTTCTGAAACCGGTTGATGACCCGCAATGCGAAGGCAGGACGCAGCCAGAACGTCAGCGTTCTGACGAGGCGCTCGCGATTGATCCTCGCCGTCCTGCCCTCCGTGAAGATCGGAACCTGTGTGGCGGCGCGAGCCTAACGGACGGTCGTGGGGCGGACGGAGGGCAACGCGCACCCTTCACTCAAAGGGCCGCGAGCCCCGCTTGACGCTACGCCCGTGGGGTTCCCCCGGACCGCGCGAGCCAGCAGCGGCAGTTGGGCGTGCGCGCCCGCACGCCTCCAGTGGGACCCTGAAGGGGACCCGCGCCTGACCGTAGGATCATCCCGGAGTTCCGGGCATGTCCTGGTGCTCGCCGCCACCGGGCTCGAACCCCGCCAGCATCTGCTCCAGCGCCGCCTGGTCCGGCCCGACGAACGCCGGAGCGCCGGCCGCCGAACCCAGCCTGTCGATCATCGCGCCGGTGATCCCCGTGGCCGGCGGCAGATGCGTGGAGAGGATGAGTTCCGGCTCCCTCTGACGCAGAGGCTCGAAGCTGCCCAGGAACTTCCGGACATCGACGTTCTGCACCCAGGGACTGTCGACCGTGGCCCACAGCAGCTGCGCGGCCCGCAGATCCTCCTCGCCGACGGCACCGACGTCATCGGCTCGGGCCAGTTCGGCGCTGGCCATCGGCCCGCCGAAGCAGTCGGAGCTGAAGCAGACCCCCGTCAGGTCGTCGAAGAAGCCGACCGTGCCCGGGTTGTCGTACAGCGGAGGTCTGAACGCCGTCAGGGTGCGGTCGCCGACATCCATGCTCTGCCCCGGGTTGATCAGGTAGAGGCGGTCGAGCGGCAGCGGCCGCTCACAGGACATGAGCCCCACGGAGAGGAACGTGGCCACAACGCGGGCCTCGGGCGCCGCGGCCAGCAGATCGAAGATCCCGCCCGTGTGATCCCGGTCCGGGTGTGTGAGCCAGATCCATCGCACATCAGCGGGGTCCAGCACGGAAGCGACCGCCTCCAGGAAGTTCCGGTCGGGCAGCCCGAGGCCGGTGTCGATGACGACGGGCTGGGAGGCGAGCAACACGAAGGCGTTCACCGGGAGGTGCCCGATTCCCGGCACCTCCAGGCTGTCATTCAGGACGCTGATGTCCGGGCGGACCTTGTGAACCGGCATGTCGCATCTCCAGACCCCCGGGGTGGTGCTCGCGCCGCGGCTACCCGTCCATCGTCGCTCTTTCTCGCCGACGCTGCATCCGCCACGCCCCGAGCGTGTCGATCGGGCCGAGCAACGAGGTTTCCGCCTGCTGGCACAACACCGGGCCGCATGCACACTGGCTGCCGCCGCACCCGCTGCCTTCGAGTACGGCGATGAGGTCATGGCCGCCCGGGATCGGCATGCCGCTGAGGCACCGGACCGGCGGACTGCCCGCCTTCGCCGCCCCCAGAACTCTGCCGGCTCGGCGTTCCAGGCCGGCGGCGGCCACGAAAGTCAGTAGTCGTTGCGGCGCCGCAGCCTGAAGGGGCGGCCGTCCGGGTCGACGAGAAGGCGATGCAGAGGCGTGCAGAGCGTCTTGGCCGTACGGGCGAGACTCGGCGGGCGATAGGTGCGCAGGCGGCCGGGCGGCCTGGGGCCGCAACGACCGTTGTCGTGCCAGGAGTCCAGTGCGGCGGCGCTCGCCGCGAAGGCGTCGAAGGCGCTCACGGGATCGCAGAGCGTGTCGGGAGCGTGCTGGGCCCGGGGTGCTTCCCTGTCCAGGTGTTCGCGCGCGAGATCCAGGCGCAGATTCCTGGCGTAGCCGCGCGCGCCGTCCCCGAGACCGCCGGGGTCGCGCGGCTCACGTGGGTCCGTGCTCTCGTCCAGGACGGCACAGGTGAGTTCGGAGTCGTGGGTCCAGGAGCGGAGGTTGATGTTGTCGGATCCGACCGAGGCCCACACGTCGTCGATCACGCACACCTTGGCGTGCACATACACCGGTGTCCCGGCGTGGTTCTCCAGCCCGTACACCGCGACGCGCCCGCCACCGGCGCGGCGCAGCCTCTCCAGGGCCGTGATCCGGCCGATCAGGTTCATCGGCAGGGTGAACCGGCCGTCCTGTTCGGGAAGGGAGGGGATGACCGCGATCAGGCGCAGACCGGAGTGGGCGGTCAGCGCCTCGGCGAAGCATTCCACCACGTGCGGAGACCAGAGGTACTGGTCCTCCAGGTAGATCAGGGCGCGGGCCCGCCGCAGCGCCTTGCGGTAGCCGCGCGCGATACTGCGCTCGCCGTCGGGGGCGAAGTCGTAGCCGCGCAGCAGCCGGTTGGGGTAGGTGCGCAGGACCTGGACGGTGTGGGCTCCGCAGGGCGAGGGGTCGGGTGCCTGGGGTGGCAGCGGGTCCGCACGTGTGTCCTCGCGGTGAGCGAGCTCCCGCAGGCGGACGAGCGGGCTGCGGCTGAGCGGCGCGGGGTCGTCCCAGCGTTCGCGGAAGCCGGCCTCGATGTCGCCGACGGCCGGTCCGCGTATCGCGAGCTGGACGTCGTGCCACGGTGGGTGCCGTCCGTACGCGGCGGCGATGGGCAGTGACTGCGGGTCGCCCCGGTGCGTCGCGTCGTCGTGGCGGTTGTGGCACAGGTCGATGCCGCCGGCGAACGCGATGTCGAGCTCGGGGCGTCCGGCATGCCGGAGTACGACGAACTTCTGGTGGTGCGAGCCGCCGGGGCGCACCCTCATGTCGAGCAGGCACTCGCCGCCCGCCGCTTCGATTTCCTCGCCGAGGTGGCGGTTCTCGGCCTCACTGAACTGGAAACGGTCCAGGTGGGAGCGCCAGACCAACCCTTTGACGATCACACCGCGCTCTGCGGCCTCGCTGAGGACGGTGCCTATTTCGCTCCCCGGTCCGGCGAGGCGCTCGTCGGGGTCGCCCCGCCAGTCGGTGAACAGGAGCAGGTCTCCGGCGCGCTGCGCGCGGATCGCGCTGAGCAGTTCCGGGAAGTACGTCGAGCCGTGGATGAGAGGCCGCACCAGGTTTCCGTACGACCAAGCCGCCCGATGCGATCGGCGGCTGTCCAGACGTGTCGCGCCGTTGCCGCGTTCGCCCGTGGTCAGCAGCCAGTCGGTGGGTTCCACAGCCCAAGGTCCTCCAGTGACACCTACGGGTACCCCGTTGGCGCCGCCTCATCCTGGAGCACCGGGAGCCGGACGACCTTGACCAGTCCAGGGCAGCCCGCAGCTACAGCCCAGGCCCGCCCCGGCCGGCCGGTGAGGCCGTCCCCTCAGCCGGTCCGGGCGGGTCGCCGTATCGCACGTCCGCGTGGCCCTCGGCGCGGCTCAGCTCTGTTTGGCCGCCGCGACCGCCGTACGCAGCGCTTCGAGGAAGGACCTGCCGTCCGCGTCGTCGCCCAGCGCGACGTGGTAGGAGCTGCGCTCCGGGTGGCCGGACCACAGGGCGGTGACGCTGATCCCGCTGTCCTCGGGAACTGGAAGGCGACCGGGAAGACGGTCGGCCAGTGCGCTGTGCCCGGCCAGGGACATGTCGTCCAGCCGTGCGGACAGCACGGCGGTACCGGTGGACTCCCGGATCACGGCCACCACGAGATGGCGGGGTGTGAACAAGGCGATCGTGCGGTGCTCGGGGTCCGGGTCCGCCATGCCCTTCAGGCGGGAGCGCAGACCCGGTTTGTACAGGCGCGTGCTGACGGTGGCGCAGCAGGCGACGCAGTTCGCCAGTATGTCGCCGAGGGAGTGGGTCTCGGCATGGGCGGCAATGGCGTCACGGGTGCCCGGCTCGATCACTTCCGGTTCGCAGGATCTGCTGCCGCGCTTGTACAACCGCTCCATGTGACCCCTCGCCTTGCCGCTGCCGGCTGATCCGATGGCGGTGAGCAGCTGCTCCAGTTCGGCGTCCACGCCCTCCAGTGTGGACGGCCGCCCACGCCTTTTGCAGTTCTTGCAAAATTCCTGTCCGAACAGGTCTCTGCGGACCGACCTTGTTGCCCGGGCCCGTGCGGGTTCGATTCCGCGAGCCCCCGCGATGCGCCCGTAAGGAGCAACCCATGAATCCCATGAAGCCCATGAGGCCGATGAAGCCGATGAATTCCAAGAAGCCCATGGACCCCACGGTCACGGACCCTGTCGCGCCCAAGCGCTGGACGGTGCTGGCCGTCTGCTGCCTGAGCCTGTTCCTGGTCGGGCTGGACACCACGATCGTCAACGTCGGCCTGCCCTCGATAGGCGCCGGCCTGCACGTCGGCACCCGCGGTCTGGAGTGGACGGTCGACGCGTACACGCTCGCGCTGGCCGGCCTGCTGATCTCGTCCGGCGCGCTGGCCGACCGCATCGGCAGGCGGCGTGTCTTCCGGATGGGGCTCGTCGTGTTCGGCGTCGCGTCCGTGGCATGCGCGCTCGCGCCGGCCTTCGGCGTCCTGGTCGCGGCCCGCGCGGTGCAGGGCGTCGGCGCGTCGATGCTCAGCCCGGTGGCGCTCGCGATCGTCGTGAACGTGATGACCGAGCCGAAGGAGCGGGCGCGCGCCATCGGCGTGTGGGCGGCCGTCTTCGGCGTCAGCATGGCCGTCGGCCCCCTCGTCGGCGGCGCTCTCGTCTCGAGTGCGGGCTGGCGCTCGGTTTTCTGGATCAACCTTCCGGTCGTCGCCGTGGCACTGGCCCTGACCGCCGCTTTCGTCCCGGAGTCCCGTGCGGAGCGACCGCGTCGGCTCGACGGCCCGGGGCAGCTGCTGCTGGCCCTGGTGGCCGGCTGTTCGGTCGCGGTCCTGATCGAGGGACCGCACATCGGGTGGGGCTCGCCCGCGGCGATGGCCGGCTACGTCGTCGTCATCGTCGCCGCGGCCGCCTTCGGGTGGGTCGAGTCACGGCGGGCCGAGCCGCTCATGGACCCCCGGCTGTTCCGTGGGCGGCCCTTCGTCGCCGCCGTCGTGGGCGCGGTCGCGGTGTTCATCGCCCTCAGCGCGACCCTGCTGCTCACCACGCTCTACCTCCAGCAGGCGAAGGGCATGACCCCGTTCGCCGCAGGGATCGTCACGCTGCCGATGGCCGTCGCGGCGACCGTGTGCGCCCCGCTTTCCGGCGTGCTCGTCGGGCGGTTCGGCCCACGCCTGCCGCTGGTCCTCGCCGGGGCTTTCACCATGGCGGGCGGCCTCTGCCTCGCCGGCATCGGCAACCGCACCGACGTCCGATGGCTGATGCCGGCCTGTCTGCTCGTCGGCATGGGGTTCGGATTCGCGAACGCGCCGATCACCAACACCGCGGTCAGCGGCCTGCCGGCCGCCCGGGCCGGTGTCGCGGGCGGGATCACGTCCACCGCCCGTCAGCTCGGCTCGGCCCTCGGCATCGCCGTCGCGGGCAGCCTCGTCGTCGACGCCGCGCCCGCACAGCTCGCCGAGGCGTCGCGTCCCGGCTGGTTCGTCGTCGCCGGCTGCGGTCTGCTCGTCCTCGTCGTGGCTCTCATGGCCCCGACTGCCGGTCGGCGGCGGCGCGCCCCGCTTGTGGACCAGCCCAGGTCGCAGGCTTCGTCCTCCCGTGCAAGCCTGAACTCATGATCAGGAAACCACCTGGGAGTTGTGCCACATGATTCCTGCCACCGTGTCAGCTGTGCGTATCGAGGCGTCTCTCGACCCTCGCCTGTCCAGATGGCTGTGGCTCGTGAAGTGGCTTCTGGCCATCCCGCATTACATCGTGCTGTTCTTCCTGTGGATCGCGTTCGCCTTCGTGACCGTCGTCGCGTTCTTCGCCATCCTGTTCACCGGCCGGTACCCGCGGTCCCTCTTCGACTTCAATGTCGGCGTGATGCGCTGGAACTGGCGTGTCAGCTACTACGCGCACACCGCGCTCGGCACCGACCGGTACCCGCCGTTCACCCTCGCGGACGTGCCCGACTATCCGGCGCGCTTCGACGTCGCCTATCCCGAACGCCTCTCCCGCGGCCTGGTCCTGGTGAAGTGGTGGCTGCTGGCGATCCCGCAGTACATCGTCGTCGGGATGTTCGTCGGTGGCTGGGGCTGGGGAGACGAGGAAGGCTGGCGTGGTGGCGGCGGGCTGATCGCCTTCCTCTCCCTGGTCGCCGTGATCATCCTGGCGGCGACCGCCCGATACCCGGTGCCTCTCTTCGACTTCCTGCTGGGCCTGGCCCGCTGGGCCGCCCGGGTGGCTGCGTATGCCGCGCTGATGACCGACCAGTACCCGCCGTTCCGTCTCGACATGGGCGGGCAGGCCGCCTCCCCGCTGACGAAGACCTCGCCGGGCGGTTCGGCGCCTCCGCAGTAGCGACGACGGCCGGACCCCGGGGCCGAGCGGACGAGGGAGGAGTTCCCGGCTTGTCCTTGCCCGCCCGCCCTGGGATCAGCCGCCGCTGCCGTACGGCCTGGTCAGGATCTCCAGGTTGTGTCCGTTCGGGTCGTCGAAGTACGCGCCCCGGCCGCCGTCGTTGCGGTTGATCGCGCCGGGGCGGCTGTGGAACGGGTCGGCCCAGTAGGTCAGGCCCGCCTCCTGGATACGGGCGAAGATCGTGTCGAATTCCTCCTCCGACACGAGGAACGCGTAGTGCTGCGGGGTGATGGTCCCGGACGTGTCAATGAAGTCCAGGGTCACGCCGTTGGGGACCTCGACGGGGATGAACGGGCCGTACTGGGGGCTCACGTCCAGCCCCAGGATGTCGGCGAGGAAGCGGGCCGACGCCTTCTTGTCGTGCGCGGCGACGATGGTGTGGTTCAGCTGAACGGTCATGGCATGGACCTCCCGTACTCAACATACTCCGGGAGCAGGTAAGGCAAGGCTGACCTAAGAGGCCCTGAGCAGGCCGCCCCGCGACAAGTCGCCGAACTCATCCAGAAACACTGGGCGGTGACGGCCGGTCACGCCCCGGCACGCAACCGCCCGCACTCGACCTCACGGCCTGAGAACGCATCACTCCTGTCAGCTGTACACGGCTGAGAACATCGTCTCGTCGAGGATGTCCTGGACCATGAGGCGGAGTAGTTGCGACCCGTACGGCAGGTCCCGCGCTTCGGTGACCGGCTGTGCGATGCAGTCACCGTGGGAGACGAAATACAACACCGGTTCCCCCAAGGCATTGCGGTCGGTCGGATCCCAGATGAGCCAGTTCTGCCCGTAGTCGCCAGGGGACGGCACGTCTTCGGCATCCAGGCCGGCAGCCGCCAGCCGACCGAGGAACTCCGCGTTCTCGTCTTCCGCGTCGGTCAGAGCGTCTGACTCCCAGCCACCACAGCACACCCCACCGTCGGAGACGCCGTTGAACCCGATGCTCCCACCACCGCCGTATTCCCACCCCATCCCGTTGTGGACGCGGGCAACGGCGAGCATCGAGGGCGGCACATCGCCGTCCGGGCCGCTGTACGGCGCGGAACACTCGACGACGCACTCGTCGGACTCGACGGACTCGAAAACCAGGTGCAACTGGTCGTCGCTGTCGCTGACCTCAGCTCGCCGGAACCGCTCCATCACACGGTCCAGCAGCTCCTGATCCTTGTCGGAAGTGGTGAGGACCCGCAGATGCCGGGCCACCTCGGCCCGCTGATCCGCACTGTCCACGATGGTTTTCCATGCGGTGAGGTGATTCGACATGCCCGCTCCCGTCAATTGGCTCTGATCAAAGTGGGCCCAAGATAACAATGACCGCTGACAGTGACCGCTGACAGTGACCGCTGACAGTGACCGCTGACAATGGATGCCGGTTGTTCCACGCTGTATCCGGGACACGGGGATGCCGGACTCGACGCGTGGTCGCATGGACCAGGCGTCGCCACGCCCTTCCACCGCGGACGAAGGCGTCGCGGTGCGCTTGAACGAGGTACGGGTCAGCGTCTGAGCCAAGAAGACCGACAGCGATCGGGGCCCCGGCGGTAGCACTCGCCGGGGCCCCGAGTGGTCCGGCGGCCGTCAGATCGTCGCCGTGTCGATCACGAACCGGTACCGCACGTCACTCGCCAGCACCCGCTCGTACGCCTCATTGATCTCGGACGCCCCGATCAGCTCGATCTCGGCGCCGAAGCCGTGCTCGGCGCAGAAGTCCAGCATCTCCTGGGTCTCCTGGATGCCGCCGATGCCGGAGCCGGCGAGGGTCTTGCGGCCGCCGATCACCGAGAAGAGGTTGAGGGAGACGGGCTCCTCGGGGGCGCCGACGTTCACGAAGGCGCCGTCCGTCTTCAGCAGGGACAGGCAGACGTCCAGATCCAGCGGGGCCGAGACCGTCGACAGGATCAGATCGAAGGTGCCGCGCAGCTCCTTGAAGGTCTTCGGGTCGCTGGTCGCGTAGTAGTGCTCCGCGCCCAGCTTCAGGCCGTCCTCCTTCTTGCGCAGGGACTGCGAGAGGACCGTGACCTCCGCGCCCAGCGCGTGCGCGATCTTCACACCCATGTGGCCGAGGCCGCCCATGCCGAGGATCGCGACCTTCTTGCCCGGGCCCGCGTTCCAGTGTTTCAGCGGGGAGTACGTGGTGATGCCGGCGCACAGCAGCGGAGCGGCCTCTTCCAGCCTCAGCCCCTCAGGTATGCGGACGACGAAGTTCTCGTCGACGACGATCTTCTCGGAGTAGCCGCCGTAGGTGGGCTCGCCGTTCTTGTCGAGGGCGTTGTACGTGCCGACGTTGCCCCCGGTGCAGTACTGCTCCAGGCCCGCCTTGCAGTTCTCGCACTCCCGGCAGGAGTCGACCAGGCAGCCGACGCCCACCCGGTCGCCCACGGCGAACCTGGTGACACCCGGGCCGACCTCGGAGACGATGCCCGCGATCTCGTGACCGGGGACCATCGGGAACATCGCCTTGCCCCAGCCCTCCCGCGCCTGGTGGATGTCGGAGTGGCAGATGCCGGCGAACTTGATGTCGATCAGGACGTCGAACTCACCGACCGGCCGACGCTCGATGGTGGTGCGCTCCAGCGGAGCCTTCGCAGCGGGTGCGGCGTACGCAGCAACAGTGGTCATGCCGGGGTTCTCCTAGCAGGGTTCCGCGCCCGGCTGCCTTCTGCTTTCCGTCCGGGCACGGCGTCCAGCCTGCCGGACCGGCCGGGGTTCACCCAGGCCACGGCTCTGCCTACGTTCGCTGTGCCTACCACTGGCGGGGTCAGGTTCGTGTGCGTACGACCGTGAATACTTGAGGCATGGACGCACAGCCCGATCCCGTACAGGAGGCCGCGCAGGCCGCCGCCGGCGCGCCCCTGGACCGGCGCGCCGAGCTGAGCGAGTTCCTGCGCACCCGGCGCGCCCGGCTGAAGCCCGAGGACGTGGGGCTGCCGGAGTACGGGCGGCACCGCCGGGTGCCGGGACTGCGCCGCGAGGAGCTGGCGCAGCTCGCCGGGGTGTCGGTGGCGTACTACACGCGCCTGGAACAGGGCAACGGGCGGAACGTGTCCTCGGCGGTCCTCGACTCGATCGCCCGCGCGCTCCGGCTGACCGACGCCGAGCACGCGCACCTCACACATCTGGCGAAGCCGAAGCGGCACAAGAAGAAGCCGGCGGGGCGTACCCAGCACGTGCGGGGGGCGCTGCGGCAGCTGCTGGACACGATGGACGGTGTCCCGGCCTACATCGCGGGCCGGCGCTCGGACATCCTCGTGTGGAACCGGATGGCCGCGGCTGTCTTCGGCGACTGGTCACAGCTGCCGCCGCAGGAGCGGAACTGGGCGCGGATGGTGTTCCTGCAGCCCGAGTACCGCGATCTGTTCGTGGAGTGGGACCAGAAGGCGACCGACATCGTCAGCTATCTGCGCATGGACGCCGGCTGCCACCCGGACGATCCGCGGCTGTCCGCCCTCGTGGGTGAACTGTCCGTGAAGAGCGAGGAGTTCAGGCGGCTGTGGGCCACGCATGACGTCAGGGAGAAGGGCCACGGTGTCAAGCGCCTGCGCCACCCGCTCGTCGGCGACCTGACGCTGTCCTTCGAGTCGTTCCGGCTGGCCGACGACCAGGACCAGAGCCTGATCACGTACCACGCGGAACCGGGCTCCCCGTCGGCGGAGGCGCTCCGCTTGCTGGCGAGTTGGGGTGCGGATGCGACGCGGTCGGGTGCGGGCGCGCGACTGGGGGCTTCGCCCCCTGACCCCCGATCGTCCTGAACGGCCTCGTCCCCGAACGCCGGACGGGCTGAGAGGCCTCGTCCCCGAACGCCGGACGGGCTGAAGTTGCCGTGACCGGCACCGGAAAGCCATCGCCGGACACACCGAAGAGCCACCGCGGCACACGGAGGAGCCACCACTGGGCGGCGCTCAGTCCGCCACCCCCAGGTCCTCACGCATCACCCTTCGCATCGCCCCCAGCCGGGACTCCGCCTCCTTCAGGTCCAGCAGTGCCTGCTGCGCGTTCTCGCCCTCCCGGGCCAGTCCCCGGTCGAGCCGCTTGACCACGGCGTCCGCCTCCGCGAGGACCCGGTTCACCGCCCGCGACGCCTCCAGGATCCGTTCGGGGACGATCATCTGCGCCTCGGCGTAACGGTCGCGGTGATCGCGGCGGGCCTCCTCCAGCTGGTCGCGCTCCTGGTCCGTGTAGACGCCGTCGCGGAGGCGGTGCAGGGCGTCCTTGAGAAGCGTGTGGAACTGGCGGGAGGCGCGGTTCATCCCCGTGTACGCCGCCCGCCGCTCCTCGAACCGCCGTCTGCCCTCGGCCAGTTCGGCCTCTTCGGTGCGCTGGCGTGCGGTGAGCCGCTGGCTGAGCACGGGGGCGAAGAGCGTGCCGAGGACACCGACGACGGCGGTGATCATGGCGGTCACGGCGGCGGTCATGAGGCGGACCCTACGTCACGGCTGGTACGGCGGCGCCGCCCCCCACGTCCACTTCGGCACCGGCTGCTCCGCCGGGGGCTTGGCGTCCGGGCCGGAGAAGTACACCGCCAGCCGCGTGCCCCACTCCACGTAGGCCAGGAACGCCGAGCGGAACTCGGCGTCTGCGGGCAGGTCCGCATCGTCCGCCGCGTCCTGGATGAGGTTGACCCAACGGCGGCGCTGGGGCTCCGTGATGTTCTTGCCGAAGTGCTTGGTGACCATGTGGCCGTGGCCGCCCAGGGTCTCCGAGTAGGCGGGCGGGCCGCCGAAGACCTCGCCGAGCCAGAGCGCGACATGCGAGGCGTGTTCGGGGGCCAGTCCCTCGAACAGCGGGGCGAGGAGGTCGTCCTTGAGGACCTTGTCGTAGAAGACCGAGGTCAGGCGGGAGAACGCCTCGGCTCCGCCGGCCCAGGAGTAGAGGGTGGGGACGGCGGAGCCCGTGCCCCGGACCGTCGTCGGCTTGTAGTGGCGCATCTCGTCGATGTTGCCGATGTAGGGGCGGATCTCGGCGAGGAAGTCGGGGAACAGCTCCGACTTGCGGAAGCCCTCCAGGTGGGCCTCGGACGACGTCCAGGTGATGCGCAGGATGTAGTGCTCGAAGTCCTCCTCGCAGCGGGTCAGTTCGTAGTCGACGCACTGCGGCGCGGCCGCCAGGTGGGCCGCGGCGCGAGTGTAGGCGGCCAGGAACTCCGCCGACTGCTGCTCGGGGATGCGGTACCGGATGTATTCGACGGTCTCTGCGGTCATGCGCCCACAGAAACACGAAGGGCCCGCCGGAAGCTGCACCTCCGGCGGGCCTTTCGCTCAGCGCTCAGCGAACCCGGTCAGCGGACCGGGCCGGCAGCCCACGGGTCCACTACTTCCCGTAGTACGCCGTCGTAGATCTACTTGCCGTAGTACGCGTTGTAGATCGAGACCGTCGACTTGTTGCCCTTCTTGTCGGCGATCTTGGCGTGGAAGGAGATGGCCTTGCCCTTCTCCGGGTTCTTCACGGTGATCTTGCCGTCCTTGACGTCGGCCTTCTTCCAGGTCTGGCCGTAGTCGTAGGACACGTACACCGACAGCGACTTCAGGTTCGAGCCCTTGGCCGCGCCCTCGACGATCACCGGGATCTTGACCGTCTCGCCGGCCGTGACCTTGCTGTCCAGGCCCGTGGTCGCCGCGAAGCGAGCCGTGGACGCGGGCAGCTTCGTCAAGTCGGTGGTCTTCTTGGAGCGGAACGTCCAGCTCGCGTCGATGCGGGTGGAGGCCGCCGCGACCTTGACGCTGCGCTTGACCGACGTCGTCAGCTTGTACTCGGCGTCGCCGGACGGGACCTTGAACTCCTTCTCGCCGAACAGCGGGTCGTCGTTCGAGCCGACCTTGGTGCCGTTGCGGTAGAGGGTCGTGTCGACCGAGGTGAAGACCGAGGAGCCCGGGTTGCCCTTGCCGTCGGCGAACAGCGGCAGGACGCCGTAGACCTGGTTGCCGTCACGATAAAGACCGAAGTCCTTGGTGAGGTGCGGTCCGAAGACGGCCGTGTTGACCCTCTTCGCGTAGGACTGGCCCGCCTTGAAGGTCTGCGGGCCACCGAGCGTGTAGTACGCCTCGGTGATCGGGAAGTCGTCCGGGTCGACGCCACCGTACTGCTCGAACTCCAGCTCCCACTTCACGCCGCCCGACGTGGACAAGTAGAGGGTGCGGGTGCCTGGCAGGGTCTGCGAGATGCCGATAGAGGAGGCGCCGCTGCTGATCGGCAGCCAGCCCACGGCCTGTACCGAGCCCTTCTTGCCGCTTGCCGCAGCGCCCATGCGGACCTTCACCTTGGCCAGCTCGCTCGCCTTGTAGTGCTTGGTGTAACCGCTGGCGAGCTGCTTAACCACGGCGCCGGTCGTCGTGTCGTACTCCTTGTCGGCACCACTACTCCAGTGGCCGTCCCACTGCTGGGTCAGCGAACCGTCGGTGATCTGCGGACCCACGTGAGCGGTGTGGAAGTTGGCGTACGTCCTTAGGAACCACCCGAAGCCGAAGCTGGACTCGGCCGTATCGATCGAGTATCCCGGCGACGCGAACTCGGACTTGGCGGCCGCGTCGGGCACGGTGATGTCGACCGGCTTCGCGGTCCGAGCGTCCAGCGTGATGGTCGTGTTCTTGGTGACACTCAGCTTCGGCCGGGCCAGCCAGTCGACACCCTTGCCGAAGTCCTCCGGGTCCACGAAGACACCGGTGTCGAGGATGTAGCCGCCGCGGGGAACGCGGACGGTGACGGTGCCGTCGGCGTCGTACGGCGAGTAGAACTTCTCCTTGGCGAGGCCGGAGACGCCGGCCAGGCCGGCGTTGTAGTACTTGGCCGGCTTGCCGTCACGGTCGAGGACCTTCAGCGTGACGTCGTACGACTCGACCTCGCGCTGCACCGCGGCCGCCGTGCGGACGGTCTGGCCGCCGCCGGTCGCGGTCACGTACGCGGAGTACGCGCCGTCGACCGTGCCGCCCAGCTTGGTGTTGACGGTCAGGTCGACGGAGGCCTTGCCGCCCGCCGGGACCGTCAGCGTGGTCGCGCCGAGCTTGAAGAAGCCGGCCGGAGCGGCCTGCCCCTTCGGGTCGGTCGCGGTCGACGTCAGCTTCAGCGTGACGTCCTTGGTACCGAGGTTGCGGTACGTCAGCTGCTTGCTGACCGGCTTGTCGTCGGTGTGCGGCCACTGCTGGAGGCCGAAGCTCACCGACGACGGGTCGGCGATCACGGACTGCTTGATGGCCTTGTCGACCTGGATGCGGCCCGAACCCTGCTCGAACGGCGTGTACTCACCGCCCTTGGTGGAGCCGGTCAGCGCGCCCTTGAGCTCGGCGTACGTCCAGTCCGGGTGCTCCTGCTTGAGGATCGCCGCCGCGCCCGCCACGTGCGGGGTCGCCATCGACGTGCCGGAGATCGTGAGGTACCCCTCGGGCTTCTGGCCGACCTCCTGGTCGATGACGCTGCCAGGGGCCGCCGCCGCGGTGATGTCCACGCCGGGCGCGGTCACGTCGGGCTTGATCTGCCCGTCGAGGCCGGGTCCGCGGCTGGAGAAGGAGGCCAGCTTGTCCGTGTCGTCGACCGCGCCGACGGTGAGGGCGGCGGCCGCGCTGCCCGGAGAGCCGACGGTCTGGTCGCCGAAGTCGCCCTCGTTGCCCGCGGCGATGGCGAACAGGATGCCCTTCGTCTCCGAGAGCTTGTTGACCTCGGCTTCCAGCGGGTCGATCTCCGGGGTGTCGCCGCCGCCCAGGCTCAGGTTGACGACGTCGGCGCCCTGCTCGGCCGCCCACTCCATGCCCGCGAGGATCTGCGAGTCGTCGCCGTAGCCGTCGTCGCTCAGCACCTTGCCGTTGAGCAGCTTCGCGCCCGGCGCGACGCCCTTGTACTTGCCGTCCGACTTCGCGCCCGTACCGGCGGCGATGGAGGCGACGTGCGTGCCGTGGCCGTACTTGTCGGTCGCGTCGGCGGAGGTGGAGAAGTTCTTGGACGCGATCACCTGGTCCTTGAGGTCCGGGTGCGTCGCGTCGACGCCGGTGTCCAGGACGGCGATCTTGACGCCCTTGCCGTCGTAGCCGGCCGCCCACGCGGTGGGGGCGCCGATCTGCGGCACGGACTTGTCGAGGCTGGCCTTGCGGACGCCGTCGAGCCAGACGTGCGCGATGCCGGAGGCGGTCTTGTCGCCGTTGGTGACCGCGTCCCACAGCTCGGGCGCGTCCTCACGCTTCGTCTGGATCGCGTCCGCGTTCAGGGACTTGAGGCTCGTACGGAGCTTGCCCGCGTCACGGACGTCGGCCTTGGTGGCCGCGGCGGTGCCGCGGTAGCCGACGATGACCTTCAGGCCGGACTTCTGGGACTTGCGGGTGGTCGCCTTGTTGAGCTCGGTGACGTCGAACAGGCGCTGGTCGAGCTTGCCGTTCGCGACCAGGCGGGCGACGTCGGCCGGTATCAGGTACGTGTGGCCGTCGGCCTTGCGGAGCTGGACCGGTATGTGCTCGCGCCCCTTGGCGGGCTCCAGGCCCACGACCCGGCCCTTGGCGTCGACCACGACACGGTCACCGGTGATCAGGGTGAGGCGGTGCTTCGACGTGAGCTCGGCCTTGGAGGTACCGGTCGCCTGTGCGGCCTTCGCCGACGCCGGGCTGGTCATGCCCGCCGCCAGAGCCACGGCGGCTGCCGTGGCGATCGTGGCCGCGCATGCCTTTTTCACTTGTCTACGCAAAACTCCCCCTTGCGGAAGTACCGGGCGAATTCCCCGTTCACCCGGCCGGGGGTGGTCTCGCACGCATGCGCGTGCACCCCCCGGAATGACGCAGTATGCCGGGAAGTGATCACTTGGCTCAATAGACAGGCGCCCGACAGCGCTTACTGTTACGAGTTCGTCTTGTTCTCCCTCGCCGTGATCCGCCTCTACGCCAGAAGGCTGTGGCAGAGCCCGAAAACACCGGTGCCGCCCCTGGGGGCGGCACCGGAAAGCCGTGAATCGTCGGGGTGTCAGACGGCCGAACCGGCCTTCCACTGCGCCCAGTCCATGTTCCAGCCGTTGAGGCCGTTGTCCGGGGCCACCGTCTTGTCGCCGGTGTTCTTCACGACCACGACGTCACCGAGGATCGAGTTGTCGTAGAACCACGCGGCCGACGTGTTCGGGTCGTTCGCGCCCTTGGTGTCCGACAGGCCCACGCAGCCGTGGCTGGTGTTCACGCTGCCGAAGATGGACTTGGCGCCCCAGTAGTTGCCGTGCACGAAGGTGCCGGAGTTCGTCAGGCGGATGGCGTGCGGCACGTCCTTGATGTCGTACTCGCCCTTGCCGTCGTCGTCGGTGAAGCCCACGGTCGCGCCGTTCATGCGCGTCTCCTTGAACTTCTCCGACATCACCATCTGACCCTCGTAGGTCTTGTTCTCGGGCGAACCGGCCGAGATCGGGATGGTCTTGATGGTCTTGCCGTTGTGCGTGACCTTCATCTGCTTGGTCTGCGCGTCGACGTAGGAGACCTGGTTGCGGCCGATCTTGAAGGTGACCGTCTTCTGCTGGACGCCGTAGACACCGGAGGCACCCTCGACTCCGTCGAGCGCGAGCTTCAGCGTGACGGTGGAGTTCTCCTGCCAGTAGTCCTCGGGCCGGCAGTCCATCCGGTTGGCGTTGAACCAGTGGCAGACGACCTCCTGGCCGCTGCTGGACGAGACGGTGACGCCCTTCTGGACAGCCGCCTTGTTGGTGATCGCCTTGTCGAAGTTGATCGACACGGGGTAGCCCACGCCGACGGTGGAGCCGTCCTCGGGCGCAAAGTTCCCGATGAAGCTGTTGGTGGGGGACACCGTCGTGAACGAGGCGTTCTCGTGGGCGGCGCGGCCGTCCGAGTCCTTCGCGGTCGCCGTCACCTTGTAGGTGGTGGAGCGCTCCAGCTGGGCGCTGGGCTTCCAGCTCGTCTTGTCGGCGGATATCTCGCCCTCGACGGCCGTGCCGTCGGCGGTCTTCATCGTCACTTCGGTGAGCGTGCCCTTGCTCACGGTGACGGCGGCCGAGTTGTTGATGGAGGCGTTGTCCGAGCCGTCCTTGGGCGTGATCTTGATCTGGGCCTCGGAGGTCTTGTCGGCCGCCGCCTCGTCGACCTTGGCCTGCGATGTGTCCTTGCCGCCGTCTTTCCCGGAGCTGTCCTCGCCGGAACACGCCGAGAGCACCAGCACACCGCCGAGCAGTGCGGACGCGACCGTCAGGCCCTTGCGCCGCTTACTGTTCGTCATCACACGCTTCTCCATCGCTGCCGATTCCCCAGAACCCCGAGAGTGCCCGTTAACAAGACTTCAACGCTGAGACCGCTTCGTCCCGTTCCACATTTCTCGCATGTGTGGGGCACACCACGTCCGCCGGGGCGGGTGGTGCGGATATCGGTCCGTGCGCCCCCTGAGACGACGAAACCCCGGACGGCGGTTGCCGCCCGGGGTCACGATTTCCCCAAGCCGCGTCAGCCGGCCCGGCTGTCGCCGGCCTCTTCTTCGTCGTCGTTCTCCTCGACATCATCCTCGTCGAGATCCCAGTCCGGCGAGTCGGGGTCGTAGTCGATCTGCTCGCTGCTCCAGGAGGCCTGCGCGAGCTCGATCCCCGGCACATCGCTGACCAGGTCGAACGGATCGACGAGGTAGGCGAGGGCTTCCGCAGTGTCTTCCGTCACAGCGCTCTCGGCGTGTGCCCGTTCGTCGGCCGGCATGTCAGCGTCGGCGACGATCCGCCGCAACGCGGTCTTGATCACCGCGTCCCGGTCCTCGACCTCAAGGACGAGTTCCACCCGAAGGCGTACAAAACGTGATGTCTCTGGAGTGCTCATGCCCGGAGCGTAAGGCCCGAAGCGCCCGTGACTTTCCCGTGACCCGCGCCTTTCACTAACATCGCCCCACACGGCCAATTCACCAGCGTCACAAGGGGATCGATATTCCGTGTCATCCGCTCGCCGTCCGTTGCTGACCGCCACCGCCGCGGGGACCCTGCTGGGTGCCCTGTGGTTCGTTCCGTCCGCGAACGCGACACAGGACAGCCCGGCGAGAACGGAGTCCTCGGCGGCCCCGTCGCCGCAGGTCACGACGCAGGCGCGGGTCGCGTCCACGGGCACGGTCGACGCCGCGGCCGAGACCCGGCTGGCCGACACGGGAAGCTTCGACACCACGCCGTACGTCGTCGGCGGGACGCTCTTCCTGACCCTGGGCGCGGGCTTCGTGGTCTATTCGGTACGCCGCGAGCGCCTTGGTTTTTAACGTACTTGACGATTCTTTGACTCGGACCGCATAGTCCGCTCATGAAGAGATCATCGGGCGTGCGGCGGTGCGCCACCGCCGCGGTGAGCGTGCTGTCGCTCGCCCTCGTCACGGGCTGCTCCGACGCGGGGTCGGACGACTCCAGGGACTCGGATTCCGGGAAGTCGACCACGGCCGCGAAGGCGCTGAGCGCCGCCGAGTTGAAAGAGCTGATCATCGCCGGGGGCGATGTGGACGGGTACAAGGTCGCGGCGGTCGCCGAATCGGCCCCGTCGTCCAAGAGCGCCATCAAGGCCGACGACGAGAAGTGCGCGCCGCTCCTCTACGTCATGAGCGGCCTCGCCCCGGGCGACGCGGCGACGGAGACCAACCGGACGGCCACCGAGGAGCCGAAGCCCTCCGACGCCGCCTCGAAGTCGCTGGAAGACCTGTCCTCCGGCGAGGATGTCGAGGATGCGCTCACCGACTCGCTGAGCCTGGACGTCACCGTGGTCGCCCTGTCCTCGTACGAGGGCGACGGCGCCGAGAAGGCGATCAAGTCCGTCTCCGACGCGGTCGCCGGGTGCGCGGGCGGCTTCACGGGCACCTCGGGCGGTGAGGACCAGAAGTTCACCGAGGTCGCCGAGGAGAAGGCCTCGGGCACGGGTGAGGAGTCGGTGGCCTTCGCCGCGACCGGCGACATGGAGGACGGCGACACCGCTCCGGTGCACGCCGAGGTCGTGCGCCACGGGAACACCATCGCTACGTACTACACGATGAACCTCGGCGCGATGGTGTCCGGCAAGGCCTACGACGTCCCGGCCGCCGTGATCGACGCCCAGGCGGCGAAGCTGAGGTGAGCCTTCGGGGGCCTGCCCCCCGGCAGGCCCCCGAACCACCGAACCGCTCTACTGGAGCGGGCCGGTGACCGTCTCCGCCGCCGCGACCAGCCGCCCGTCGCGCACGAAGGTGTCCGCCGCGGCGAGGTCGGGCGCGAGGAACCGGTCCGGTCCGGGGCCCTGCACCCCCGCCTCCCGTACGGCCTCGATGACGGCCTGCGACGCCGGCGCCGGGGTCAGCCCCTCGCGCAGCTCGACGCCGCGCGTGGCGGCGTACAGCTCGATGGCGAGCACGCGCGTGAGGTTGCCGACGGCGGTGCGCAGCTTGCGGGCCGCCGACCAGCCCATGGAGACGTGGTCCTCCTGCATCGCCGAGGACGGGATCGAGTCCGCGGACGCCGGTACGGCGAGCCGCTTCATCTCGCTCACCAGCGCGGCCTGCGTGTACTGGGCGATCATGAGCCCCGAGTCGACTCCGGCGTCGTCCGCGAGGAACGGCGGGAGGCCGTGGCTGCGGTTCTTGTCGAGCAGCCGGTCGGTGCGGCGCTCGGCGATGGACGCGAGGTCGGCCGCGGCGATGGCGAGAAAGTCGAGGACGTAGCCCACCGGGGCGCCGTGGAAGTTGCCGTTGGACTCGACCCGCCCGTCGGGCAGCACCACGGGGTTGTCCACGGCCGACGCCAGCTCGCGCTCGGCGACGAGGCGGGCGTGCGCGAGGGTGTCCCGTCCGGCACCCGCGACCTGCGGGGCACAGCGCACCGAGTAGGCGTCCTGGACGCGGGGCGCGTCGTCCTGGTGGTGGCCCGTGAGCTCCGAACCCTTCAGCACGGCCAGCATGTTGGCGGCGCTGGCGCCCTGCCCCGGGTGCGGGCGGATGGCGTGCAGTTCGGGGGCGAGCACCTTGTCGGTGCCGAGGAGGGCCTCCAGCGACAGGGCCGCGGTGACGTCGGCCGACTTGTAGAGCGTGTCCAGGTCGGCGAGGGCCATCACCAGCATGCCGAGCATGCCGTCGGTGCCGTTGAGGAGGGCGAGCCCCTCCTTCTCCCGCAGCTCGACGGGGGCGATCCCGTGCTCGGCGAGGAGCTCGCCGGCGGGTCGGACCTCCCCGTCCGGGCCCTCGGCGTCGCCTTCGCCCATGAGGGTGAGGGCGCAGTGGGACAGCGGGGCCAGGTCGCCGGAGCAGCCGAGCGAGCCGTACTCGTGGACGACCGGGGTGACACGGGCGTTGAGGAGGTCGGCCATGGTCTGCGCGACCTCGGGCCGGACGCCGGTGTGCCCGGAACAGACGGTCTTGAGCCGCAGGAACATCAGGGCCCGTACGACCTCCCGCTCGACCCGGGGGCCCATCCCGGCGGCGTGCGAGCGGACGATGTTGCGCTGCAGCTGGGCGCGCAGCTCCTGGCTGATGTGCCGGGTCGCCAGGGCTCCGAAGCCGGTGCTCACGCCGTAGACGGGGTCGGGCTTGGCCGCGAGCTGGTCCACGATCCGGCGGGCCGCGGTGAGGGCCGCGACCGCCTCCTCGGAGAGCTCGACCCGGGCGCCGCCGCGCGCCACGGCGAGAACGTCGGACGCGGTCACCCCGGACGTCCCCACCACCACAGTGTGCATATCCATATTCAGGAGCGTACGCAGTGAATTCGAAGATGTCACCAGTGGGGGACGCCTTCGCCCCTTACAACTGCGTCACACCCCAGTGCTGCCTCAGGGCCGCCCCCTGAACCTGCGGCGCTCGGGGGTCGCCGTCTCGCCGGAGGGCTCGTCGGCCAGCCGTACGACCGGATCGTCGGGGCCCTCGCGCCCGGCGACGACCGGCCTGGTCGCCCGTCGCGCCTTGGCCTGGTACTGGGCCGCGTCGGCCAGCCGGAACAGGCGGCGGGCCGAGTGCACCGGCCCGATGGGGTCGTCGGTGGACGCGACCCCGCAGGCGACCCCTTCCCCCAGCTCCAGCTCGGCCGCGCGACGGCAGAGTTCGCCGGCCGCCTTGACGACCGCGTCGGCGGACGGGCCGACCGCGAGCAGACAGAACTCGTCACCGCCGAGGCGGGCCGCGAGCGCGCCGGGCAGCATGGCCCCGCACAGCGACAGCACGGAGCCGAACCGCTCCAGGAGCCGGTCGCCGACGGCATGCCCGCGGGTGTCGTTGACCCGCTTGAGCCCGTTGAGATCGCACACGACGAGGCTGACGACGACACCGTCCCGCCGGTGCCGCTCGACGGCCTCGTCCAGCCGTCCGTCCACGGCGCGGCGGTTGGCCAGGCCGGTGAGCGCGTCGGTGTACGCCAGCCGCCGGACCTCCTCCAGCCGCTCGGCCTGGGCGATCCCGGCCGCGACGACGGCGGCCAGGACGGTGGCGAAGTCGGCGTCGGCCCGCTCGAAGACGGCAGCGCCGGCCGGCCGGGCGACATAGAGCTCGCCCCAGGCGCGACCGTTCAGCACGATCGGTGCCACGACACAGGAGCCGCGCCCCCGGCGGCGCAGAGCGGCGACCCGCTGATGGACGTAACCGGGACGGCGCCCCGCCGCCGGACCGTCGGCGGTCTCGACCCAGGCGTTGGGTTCGCCGCCCCGGGCCCAGCACTCGTGCAGAAACTCGGTGATCTCCGGGAACTGGTGCACGGGGTAGGCCTCGTCGTCGGGGAACTCCTCCTCGCCCGCGGAACGGTCACCGACGTTCACGAGGACCCGCAGCCGGCCGAGCTCCCGTTCCCACACCGACAGTGCGGCGAAGCTCCCGCCGAGCGCACGGCACGCCCCTGCCGCGGCGGCCCGCCACGCCTCGCGTGAGCCGTGGGCCGCCGCCATGCCCTGCGCCAACGCGACGACAGCCGCGAGCCGCTTGTCCTCACCCATCACTCCAGGCTAGGGAGGATTGGGGCGAAGAGGGACATTGACGTGCCGAACGAGTACCTCCGGCGGTGCGGCAGGTTGTGCGCGCGGGTGCGCCGTGGCGGGCGGCCCCGGCTCCCCGGCCCCCGGCCCTGCCTGCCGGCCGGTAGGGCCGCGTCATCAAACGCCGGACAGGCTGAACCGACCTTGCCCCGGCGTCTACTCCCCCGGCCACTCCGGCTTCCGCTTCTCGTTGAACGCCGCCACCCCCTCCGCCCGGTCCCCGGAGAACGCCACCGACCGCCACGCCGCGTCCTCGACCTCCAGGCCGGCCCGCAGATCCAGCCCGTGTCCCAGCCGCAACGCCCTCTTCGCCGCCCGCAGGCCGACGGGCGAGTTCGCCGCCATCCGGGAGGCCAGCGCCAGCGCCTCCTCGCGGTCCCGCCCCTCCTCCACCAGTTGGTCCACCAGCCCCAGCTCCCGCGCTTCCGCCGCCGCCACCCGTCGTGCCGTGAAGATCAGCTCCGCGGCCCGCGCGGCCCCCACCCGCCGCGGCAGCAGCTGGGTGCCCCCACCGCCCGGAATCACCCCCACGGACACTTCCGGCAGGCCGACCACGGCCGTCCGGTCGGCCACGATCACGTCGCAGGCCAGCGCCAGCTCGAACCCGCCCCCGAGCGCGAACCCGTGGACGGCGGCGATCGTCGGCACCGGCAGCTCCAGCACCCCGGTGTACGCGCCCCGGGAAACCGGCCGCTGCCGCATCAGGTCGGCGTCGCTGAAGGAGTTGCGCTCCTTGAGGTCGGCACCGACGCAGAAGGCCCGCTCGTGCGTCGAGGTCACCACGACCACTCGTACGTCGCGGTCCGCGCCCAGCGCGGTACAGGCCGAGGCCAGGGACCGGGCCATGTCGGTCGAGACCGCGTTCATGGCCGCCGGCCGGTCGAGGGCCAGCTCCGCCACATGGCCGGGCCCGGGCCGCCGCACCAGCACGAACTCCCCGAACCGTTCCTCGCTCATGACACCCTCCGGTTAACGCTGGTTAACGGACCTCGGCCCCGATCATCGCAGCCGAACCCTTCCGGGGAAAGGGCGCACCCCGCCTCGTCCGACACCCCGTTCGAGTGACATCTCACCCGACTCCGGCCCGACCGCTCCGGAGAGCGCATAGCGTGCGCTCCACCACTGCGCACCGGGGGCCGGCGCATCGGGGAGGGATCGTGATGACGGACACGTCGACGAGGCCGCAGACGCGCACCGAGGGTGCCGCCGCGCAGCCCGGACCCCAGGTGGACACCACCGGTCCCGGCCCCCGTGTCTTCGGCCCCCGGGGCCGGCACCGCAGGCCCCGCCCCCACAAGGTGCTGCTGGCCGCCGGGGGCCTGGCGCTGGCCGCCGGCGTGCTGAGCCTCGTACGGCTGGCGCCCGAGTCGGGGGGCGGCGGCATAGGCACGGCGGAGGCCGGACCCCGCCCGGGGCCGGGCACCGACACCGGTGCGGACCGGCCGGCCGACGCGCCCGCCGGGGAAGGGGCCGCGCCGAAAGCGAGCCCCTCGGCGACGTCCGCGATGGGCGGGCTGAGCGCGTGGCCCACGCCGACCGCTTCCCTGCCCGCCGAGGCGTCCGCGGCCACGCGGCCGGCGCCCGCGTCCCCACGGATACCCGACGCCACAACCATCCCGGACACGCCGAACACCCCGGCACCTCACCCGCCGTCGACGGCGGCCCCGGCCCCGCAGCCGTCCAGGACACCGACGCCCGCGCCGAGCGAGAGCACCGCCTCCCCGGCCCCCGAGCCGGACCGACCCCGCCTGTGCCTGCCGGTGATCGGCCTGTGCGTCGACGAGCTCGGCCACCGCCATCGCTGAGCGTCGGTTACGACTCCCCGTCCCGCCGTGCGAGCAGCCAGGGCTCTACCACGCCGAGTCCACGCACCGGCCGCTGCCACATCGGCTGGAGCGCGAAACGGTACGTAGGCGGCTCCTCGCCCTCCTTCTCCGCGGCGGCCGCGGCCTCCGCCGCCTCCGCCTCCGAGGCCGGCGCCTCCGCCGTGCGGATCAGCTCCTCCGCGAAGGCGCTGTCGACGAGGACGGCGTCCCTCGGAGCTATCGACGTCAGCCGCGAGGCCAGATTCACCGTCGTACCGAAGACATCGCCCATCCGGGTGGTGACCGTGCCGAACGCCATGCCGACGCGCAGCTCCGGCATCGTCTCGTCGTGCGCCATCGTCTCGATGAGGCGCAGGGCGATCTCGGCGGCCACACCCGCGTCGTCCGCGGCGTACAGCACCTCGTCGCCGAGCGTCTTGATCAGCCGTCCTCCGTGCGCCGCCACGAGGTCCGCGGCGGTCGTCTCGAAGGCCTCGACGAGCTCGCCGAGCTCCTCCTCCTCCATACGGCGGGTCAGCCGCGTGAACCCGACCAGGTCCGCGAAGCCGACGGCGAGGCGCCGGTCGACCATCTCCTCGTCGTCGGCGGCCTGGATGACCCGGCCGGCCGAGGCGGCGAGCTGACGCCGCCAGACGTAGACGAGGAACTCCTCCAGCTCGGGCAGGAGCAGCTCGATGATCGGATACGTCACCTCGGTGCGGGTCATACCGGGCTCGGGCGGCTCGGTCAGCCCCTCCAGAAAGGAATCGATCTGCCACTCGGCCAGCCGGGCGGTGGTCTGCCCCGTCGACCGCGCGACCTGCACGGCCATCGCCTCACTGAGCAGCCCCGCCTCGACGAGGCCGGCCAGGCGGCGCAGCGCGAGCACGTCCGCCTCCGTGAGCGCCTTGGCCTGGCCGATGTCGGCGAAGCCCATGGCCCGCCAGAAGCGGGAGGCCAGCTCCATGGAGACGCCCGCGCTGCGGGCCGCCTGGAAGGGGGTGTAGCGCCGCTCGGCGCCGATGATCAGCTGTTCGAGACGCAGGGCGAGCGGGTCGTCGCCGGGGTCGGCGGCGTAGGGTTCCCCCGGCTCGAGCGCACTCGAGAGCGGGGGAGGGTCCACCCGGCCGTCCCCGTCCGCGCCGGAGCCCGTGTCGTCGACGGTCACGCGTGCTGCCCTTCCGATCTGTCACGGTCAGGTATCGACCGGCCTCAACTCTACGGCAGGTGTGCGCCACCTCACTCCGTCAGGTGCGGCCGACGGTGCCCTGCCGTCGCTGGTGAGGTGGCCGACATCGGTGCGGGCGCCACGGGGGCTGCCGCCCCCGGACTCCCGCACCGGCCCGCACGGCCCCGTCCTCGAACGCCGGACGGGCCGATCGTCCTCACGCCGGCCTCAGGTGAACGATGTCCCCCGCCCCCACCGGCTCCTGCACCCCTTCCTCCGTGGCGATCACCAGCCTCCCGTCCCCGTCGATCGCCACCGCCTCCCCCGTGACCGAAGAGTCACCGGGCAGCTCGGCCCGCACCACCCGGCCGAGCGTCGCGCAGCCTGCCGCATACGTCTCCTGCAGCCCGCTCTCCACCGGGTCGCCCCCGGCCGACCGCCACCGCCCGTACCACTCCTCCAGCGACCGCAGCACCGCCCGCAGCAGGGGATCCCGGTCCGTGTTCACCGCCCCGGCCAGCGCGAGCGACCCCGCCTGCGGTACCGGGAGCTCGTCCGCGCGAAGCGTGACGTTGATGCCGACGCCGACGACCACCCCGTCGTTCCCGGCCCGCTCCGCGAGGATCCCGCCGGCCTTGCGTTCCTCGCCGCCGACGGTCACCAGCAGGTCGTTGGGCCACTTGAGTGCCGTGTCCACCCCCGCCGCCCGGGACAGCCCCGTCGCCACCGCCACTCCGGTGAGCAGCGGCAGCCAGCCCCAGCGGGCCACCGGGACCTCGCCCGGCTTCAGCAGGACGGAGAAGAACAGGCCCGAGCGGGCCGGTGCCGTCCACTGCCGCTCCAGGCGGCCCCGCCCGGCCGTCTGCTCCTCGGCGACGAGGACCGCGCCCTCCTCCGCGTCGCCCGAGGCGGCGAGCGCCGCCAGGTCGGAGTTGGTGGAGCCGGTGCGCCGCACCACCTGCACGTCGCGGTACAGCCCCCCGTGCCCGCCGTCCCGCACCAGCGCCCGGCGCAGGGAGGCGGCGTTGAGGGGCGGGCGGTCCAGATCGGACCAGCGGTCGTCGTTCTCGTCTGCTGCATCTTGCGGCGTCATGCAAGCCACCCTAGGTGTGGCAAACGCCGCACTGCCGATTGATAGGCACACCACTACGCTACGGATGAGTAACCGTCCCCCCTTTTGAGCAGGCAGGGAGCCGCATCCCGATGTCCGAGCCGGAAAAGCGTCAAGAGATCGACATCCACACCACCGCGGGCAAGCTCGCGGATCTCCAGCGCCGTATCCAGGAAGCGACGCACGCCGGCTCGGAACGTGCCGTCGAAAAGCAGCACGCCAAGGGCAAGTTGACGGCCCGTGAGCGGATCGAGCTGCTGCTCGACGAGGGGTCCTTCGTCGAGCTCGACGAGTTCGCCCGGCACCGGTCCACCAACTTCGGGCTGGAGAAGAACCGCCCTTACGGCGACGGCGTCGTCACCGGGTACGGGACCGTCGACGGCCGCCCCGTCGCCGTTTTCTCGCAGGACTTCACCGTCTTCGGCGGGGCTCTCGGCGAGGTCTACGGCCAGAAGATCGTCAAGGTGATGGACTTCGCGCTGAAGACCGGCTGCCCGGTCATCGGCATCAACGACTCCGGCGGCGCCCGCATCCAGGAGGGCGTGGCCTCCCTCGGCGCCTACGGCGAGATCTTCCGCCGCAACACCCACGCGTCCGGCGTGATCCCGCAGATCAGCCTGGTGGTCGGGCCCTGCGCGGGCGGCGCGGTCTACTCCCCCGCCATCACCGACTTCACGGTCATGGTCGACCAGACCTCGCACATGTTCATCACCGGCCCGGACGTCATCAAGACGGTCACCGGCGAGGACGTCGGCTTCGAGGAGCTGGGCGGCGCCCGCACCCACAACTCGGCCTCGGGCGTGGCGCACCACATGGCCGGGGACGAGAAGGACGCCATCGAGTACGTCAAGCAGCTGCTGTCGTACCTGCCGTCCAACAACCTCAGCGAGGCCCCGGTCTTCGCGGAGGAGGCGGACCTCTCGGTCACCGACGAGGACCTGGAGCTGGACACGATCGTCCCGGACAGCGCCAACCAGCCGTATGACATGCACACGGTGATCGAACACATCCTGGACGACGCCGAGTTCTTCGAGACGCAGCCGCTGTTCGCGCCGAACATCCTCACCGGCTTCGGGCGGGTCGAGGGCCATCCCGTCGGCATCGTCGCCAACCAGCCGATGCAGTTCGCCGGCTGCCTCGACATCGACGCGAGCGAGAAGGCCGCACGGTTCGTGCGGACCTGCGACGCCTTCAACGTGCCCGTCGTCACCTTCGTCGACGTGCCCGGCTTCCTCCCGGGCGTCGACCAGGAGCACACGGGCATCATCCGCCGCGGCGCCAAGCTGATCTACGCCTACGCCGAGGCGACGGTCCCGCTGATCACGGTGATCACAAGGAAGGCCTTCGGCGGGGCGTACGACGTCATGGGCTCCAAGCACCTGGGCGCCGACCTCAACCTGGCCTGGCCGACCGCCCAGATCGCCGTCATGGGCGCGCAGGGCGCGGTCAACATCCTGCACCGCCGCACGATCGCGGAGGCGGAGGCGAACGGGGAGGATCTGGAGGCGGTCCGCGCCCGGCTGATCCAGGAGTACGAGGACACGCTCCTCAACCCCTACATCGCGGCCGAGCGCGGCTACGTCGACTCGGTGATCATGCCGTCCGACACCCGTGGTCACGTCGTACGCGGTCTGCGTCAGCTGCGCACCAAGCGGGAGTCGCTGCCGCCGAAGAAGCACGGCAACATCCCCCTCTAGTCCGGCAGGGAGCCGTCATGAACATCAAGGTCCTGAGGGGCAACCCGACCCCGGAGGAGCTGGCCGCCGCCCTGGCGGTGGTCAGGGCCCGCGCCGCGGCGGCAGCCTCCGTACCGCCCGGCGCACCCATGCCGAGGGACTCCTGGTCGGACCCGTCCCGTATCGCAGCCCACCGCCTGCCCCAGCCGGGGCCCGCGACATGGGCCCGCACGTACTGGCCGGGCTAGTGCCGGGTCAGCCAGGGTTTGCCCGTCAAGGAGCGGCGCGACGGGGCGAACCTTGGCTGACGCGGCACTAGAGCTGTCCGGCCTCGGGGGCGCGGGGAACCGCGCGACCAGCCCCCACCGGCCCGCAGCCGACGGCGAAACCGGCTGCGGGCCACAAACTTGAGTACCCGTACTCAGGCGCCCCGGCGGCAGCCACCCGCACGCTGGACTCATGCTGTGGTCCGATCCCGACAACGAGCCGCCCGAGGAACTGCGCGACATGCAGAACATGTTGCGGCGGCTGGGGGTTCTCATGGCGCTGGCCATGGTGCTCGCGATGATCGTGCTCGGCACGAGGTGACCCGCGCCGATACGCTGACCGCATGACTGATCAGCCGCGCCGCCGACTCGTCCTCGCCTCCCAGTCCCCCGCCCGGCTGGGCCTGCTGCGTCAGGCCGGACTGGACCCCGAGGTGATCGTGAGCGGTGTCGACGAGGACGCCGTCAGCGCGCCCACGCCCGCCGAGCTGGCACTCGCCCTCGCCGAGGCGAAGGCGTCCGTCGTGGCGGCGCAGCCGGAGGTCAAGGGCGCGCTGGTGATCGGCTGCGACTCGGTGCTCGACCTGGACGGCGCCGCCCTCGGCAAGCCCTCGGACGCCGAGGAGGCCACCGCCCGCTGGAAGGCGATGCGCGGTCGCGCCGGCACCCTCCAGACCGGCCACTGCGTCTATGACACCCTCACCGGGCGTTACGCGTCCGGCACCGCCTCGACGGTCGTCCGCTTCGGCGACCCGACCGACGAGGAGATCGCCGCTTACGTCGCCTCGGGAGAACCCCTCCACGTCGCCGGGGCGTTCACCCTCGACGGCCGCTCGGCTCCGTTCATCGAGGGCATCGACGGCGACCACGGCAACGTGATCGGCATCAGCCTGCCCCTCGTCCGCCGGCTGCTGGCCGATCTGGGCGTCGGGATCACGGAGTTGTGGGCGCCGGCGGGGGCGTGACCGGGGCGCCCCCGTCGTCCCCCCTGCCGTTCTCGGGCTCCTCGGCGGCGGGCGCCACCTCGTAGTCGTACGTCATCAGCAGCAGCACGATGAGGCCGAGCACCACGAGCATGAACACGAACTCGGTCACGCCCATCAGCCCCCACGCGAACGCGCCCAGCAGGCCGTGCACGACAGCGGCGCTGATCAGCAGGATGCGGCCGAAGCCGGCCGGCGGGCGGTTGCGGAGGGCGACGAGCAGCGCGACCAGGCCGCACAGCGCGAAGTAGAGGCCGAAGACGACGCCGCCGATCTTCGACGACATCGACATCATGTCGGGGTCGAGGCCGGCCAGGGACATGTCCTGCCGGTCGACGACGATCCCCAGGAACCAGTTGAGCGCCGCGATGCCCAGCGCCTCTACGAAAAGCACGACCGCCACGACCCACGCCACCGGCCTCTGTATCACCGGTCCCCACCCACTTTCGACTGCCGTCCGAGCAAGGCTGCGGTTACCCCAAGTACGCCCACCCGCCGCCCGACCACCACCCCTCAGGGAGGCCCCTCGGGCCGTTGGGCCTTCTTCGGCATCGCGAACGCTACTAACGGGTAAACCGCGGGACAAGGGTTCTGCGGAAGGCAAAGAATCATTGGGCCATTCGTAGGGACTCCACAAAGAAACAGAGTGGGCCGCAGCACGCCCTCACAGAGACCTTGACCACATTGGAGGGCTAGGGTTTTCCGGAGGAGTCCTGCGTGCCGAGGTGCGACAAGGGATTTCCCGGGTCGAGCGAGCCTCGTATCACGCTCCGTGTGGGCAAGCTCACCACAGGGGACGGGTCGAAGTGACGTGTCGGCAGTCCCTAAACTCGGCTTGTTTCAAGGAGGGAGCCTCATCGTGCGCAAGGTGCTCATCGCCAACCGTGGCGAAATCGCTGTCCGCGTGGCCCGGGCGTGCCGGGACGCCGGGATCGCGAGCGTGGCCGTCTACGCCGACCCGGACCGGGACGCTCTGCATGTCCGGGTGGCGGATGAGGCGTTCGCGCTGGGCGGTGACACCCCGGCCACCAGCTACCTGGACATCGCAAAGGTCCTGGGCGCGGCCCGGGAGTCGGGCGCGGACGCGATCCATCCCGGCTACGGGTTCTTGTCGGAGAACGCCGACTTCGCCCAGGCCGTGCTGGATGCCGGACTGATCTGGATCGGGCC